>JBEEFW010000146.1:0-4021 GCA_041166385.1 Acidimicrobiaceae bacterium
CGTGCGTACTGTCAGGGCAAGCTCGCGCACTACAAGGTGCCGCGCTATCTCCACCTCACCGATGAGTTCCCGATGACTGTCACCGGGAAGGTGCGCAAGATCGAGATGCGCGAGCGCTCGGTGGACATGTTGGGACTGGCTTGATGGACGGCATTCACGACATGGGCGGAGTCGAGGGCTTCGGGTCCGTCGACGCGCCATCAACCGAGCCCGTCTTTGGTGAGGACTGGGAGCGGCGAGCGTTCAGGGTCAGCATGGCCACGATGATGGCGTTGAGCCCGGGTGGGGCATTCCGGCACAGCATCGAGCGGATGGATCCCGCGCACTACCTCTCGTCGTCGTACTACGAGCATTGGCTCACGGGTGTCGCCACGTTGCTCACCGATGCCGGACTCACGACGAACGAAGACCTCGATGCGCGTGCCGGTGGTCGATTTCCACTGTCTCGGGCCGATCGAGGTGTCGCGCCGCCGACGCCCGAAGCCGACCGAACGAAGCCTCGTTTTCGGGTAGGGGATCGCGTGCGCGTGCGCGAGTGGCATCCGTTGGGGCACACACGCGCCCCGAGGTACGTGCAGGGCAAGCGCGGCGTGGTGACGCGTCTCGATGGCGCGCAGCACGTGCCGGACTTCGAGGCTCATGGCGGAGGCAAGGTGCTCGACCCGACGTACTCGGTTCGCTTCGAGCCGCGCGAGCTCTGGGGCGAGGGCGGCGCCGATGGCGCGACGGTCAACGTCGACCTGTGGGAGCGCTACTTGGAGAACGACGCGTGACGCACGATCACGACCACGGCCATGATCACCATCCCGAGCCGCTCGCGCCGATCGAGGCTCGGGTCGCAGCCATCGAGGCCGTACTCACCGAGCAGGGCTTCTTCGACACCGAACTCCTCGATCAGCTCGTGTCGCATTTCGAGGACAACCTCGGCCCGCTCAACGGGGCGAAGGTCGTCGCCCGCGCGTGGATCGATCCCGAGTACAAGGAGCGACTGCTCGAGGACGGCACCGCCGCCATCGCCGAGCTCGGCTTCGGTGGCCCAGAGGGCGAACACATGGTCGTCGTCGAGAACAGCCGAAACGTGCACAACCTCGTCGTGTGCACGTTGTGCTCGTGCTACCCGTGGCCCACGCTCGGACTCCCGCCGAAGTGGTACAAGGCGCCGGCCTACCGGTCGCGTGCTGTGCGCGAACCGCGAGTGTTGCTCGCTGAGATGGGAACGGAGCTGCCCGACGAGGTCGAGATACGCGTGTGGGACTCGAGCGCGGAGGTGCGCTACCTGGTGCTGCCCGAGCGGCCGGCTGGCACCGACGAACTTGTCGAGGAGGATCTCGTCGCTCTGGTGACGCGCGACTCGATGATCGGCGTCCAGCGACTGTGACCAGTCCGTTACCGGACGAGATTGCGTTCATGGACGGCGCCAGCGCGCTCCCGCGCGACAACGGTGAGCTCGTCTTCGCCGCGCCTTGGCAAGGACGTGCGTTCGCGCTTGCGGTGGCACTCGTCGAGCGACTGGACGTGCCGTGGGACGAGTTCCGGACACGTCTGATCGACGCCATCGCCCAGGATCCGGATCGTCCGTACTACGACAGCTGGGCGGTCGCGCTCGAATCGCTCGTCGTCGGCCTCGGCCTCACGACGCCAGACGCGCTCGAAGCTGCGACGCCAACCGAACGAGCCCCGCTCTGAGACGACTGGAGTGCACGGACGTGACGATTCCGTCATGCGGGTGCACTCCAGTCGTTATGCAGGTTCGAAACGCCAGGCGTCACCGGCGGCCACGACGTGACCGGCGGGCGCTGTGGGGAAGTGCGTTCCGAAAATGAGCGTGTGGTCGGTGGCGACCCTGTCGAGGAAGGCCAGGCGCGTCGCGCGCGCGATGTCGGCATCCCAATCGCCGATCTCCGCCCAGTCGGGCCGGGCACATTGCACCGGATGATGCATGAGGTCGCCCGTGATGACCGCTCGATGTCCGTCGGACTCGATCCAGAGTGACGTGTGGCCGGGCGTGTGACCTGTCGTCGGCGAGAGCCTGAGCCCGTCGCCGAGCGCCTCGTCCTCCGCGACGATGTCGGCCAACCCTGCGTCGAAGATGGGCGCGACCGAATCACGGAACACCGCCTCCGTCGTCTCCGCGTCGCAGGCGTGCCGGTAGTCGAGCTCGCGCTGCGTGTACAGGTGACGCGCGGCCGGAAAGGTCGGAACCCACGCGCCATCGATCAACACGGTGTCCCACCCGACGTGATCGGCGTGCAGGTGCGTGTGGATCACCTGATCGATCGTGTTCACGTCGAAGCCCGCGGCCCGGAAGTCGTCGAGGAACGTGTAGCGCTGTAGGTGCCAGAACGGCAGTAGTCGGTGCTTGTCGTTGCCGACGCAAGGATCGACGAGGATGCGGCGGCCGCCGATTTCGAGGACAAACGCCTGCACTCGAAAGATCAGAGCTCCATCCGGCGACGCGAACATCGGTATGGCCCACGAGTGCTCGGCGATCTCGGGCGCGGTGCTGGCCGGGAAGAAGAACTCCGGCGGAACATTCGCGGTCTCGGCCTCCACGATGGCCGTGACCAACGCCGACCCGACCTTCCAGCTCTGGGGTTCCGTCATCCGCCGACCCTAGGCAGGCGGGGCCTGTCCGGGCGTCGAATCCAGAGCAGGTGAGGGGGATTCGGGGGCTCGTCGTGGTCGTCGCGCTTGTCGTCGGCCTGCTCGTCGTCCCTGTCACGAGTTCGAACGCGGCCGCTCCTCGATGCGGACGGCTCGACCTCCCGGAGACCGGCCTCCAAGGCGACGTGCCCCGAGCCGATCAGCTCTCGGGCCGCGCCATGCAGGGCTACAACTGCGGGGTCGCGCTCGTCGGCCACACCGATCTCGGAGGCCACGGTGGTCACGCCAACATGGCCTGGGCGGGTAACTGCGCGTATGTCGCGAGCGCGGGCCAAGGCATCTCCGTCGTCGACGTCTCGGATCCGCGCCAGCCGACGCTCGTGTCGACACTGCACGGCAACGGATCCGACCTCACCCTCGAGACGATCGCCGCCACGAAGGTGGGCAACCGCGCCGTGCTCGTTGCCGGCCGCTACGGCGCGATCCCGATCCAAGTGCCGGCACCGATGGACATCGACGACATCAGTGATTGCGCGCACCCGAAGTTGGCATCGACGTTCACGTTCCCGGAGAACATCCACAACCTCACGTTCTCGCCCGACGGCACCCGCGTGTACGCGACGTTGCCGATACAGGTGCTCGACATCACCGATCTCGCGAATCCGACGTTCCTCGGCAAGCTCGACGACCAGATCCCCGCGCCCACGTTCCCCGGCAAGTACTTGTCGCACGAGATCATGACGAGTCCCGACGGCAACACTCTGTATCTCGGGGGGCAAACGCCGAACTACTCCTACTTCACGATCGTCGACGTCACGGGGTGGCCGGGGCGACCGGCCACTGTGCTCAGCCAGGTCGAAGGCCGAGGCCACTCGATTCGTCTCGCGCGGATCAGGGGCCGCACGTACGCGCTCCACTCGGAGGAGAGCATCGTCGGGCCAGCCGCCAAGGGGTGCGTGCCCGAGGAAATGAACCCGTTCGCGGGGGCGGCGCAGCCGTGGCTGAGTGACGTCACCGACCCGGCGAACCCGAAGATGCGTGTCAGCCAGTTCAGGCTCGCGATCAACGAGCCGGCGAACTGCGCCACGGAGGTCGCCGATGGCGTGAACGCCAGCGTCCACTATCACGATGTGGATGACCCGACCCGCACCACGTTCGCCATGCTGTCGATGTGGAACGCGGGCCTGCGCGTCGTCGACGTCCGCGATCCATACCATCCGCGAGAGGTTGCCTATTTCAATCCCGGTGCGTTCCTGACGCCGGGCGACGACGTCCTCCTCGACAAGGCGTGGGGTCACATCCGCTACGTGCCCAGCACGGGCCAAATCTGGTTCGCCAGCCAATCGGGCGGTTTCTGGGTCGTCGAGCTGGAACCGCAAGTGCGCAAGGCGCTCGGTTTGCCCAGGCGCCCGACGGT
>JBEEFW010000147.1:0-3155 GCA_041166385.1 Acidimicrobiaceae bacterium
TGACCTCGCCGATGGACAGGTCGCCTGCGGAAATCGACGCGACCTGGGCGATCTCCGCCTTGTCGTCGATCTCCTTGGCCTGCTTCTTGATCGCCTCGACGGCGGCGGCGACGGCCTTGTCGATGCCCCGCTTCAACGCTTCGGGGCTCGCGCCTGCGGCCACGTTGCGCATGCCTTCGTGCACGAGCGCTTGCGCCAGGACGGTGGCGGTCGTGGTGCCATCGCCGGCGATGTCGTTCGTCTTGGTCGCGACTTCCTTCACGAGCTGCGCGCCCATGTTCTCGAAGGGGTCGTCGAGCTCGACTTCACGAGCGATGGAGACGCCGTCGTTGGTGATGGTCGGCGCGCCGAACTTCTTCTCGAGCACGACGTTGCGGCCCTTCGGCCCGAGCGTCACGCGGACGGAGTTCGCGAGCTTGTTGACACCGGCTTCGAGGGCGCGGCGGGCGTCCTCGTCGAATTTCAGGAGCTTCGCCATGCAGGCCCTACTTCTTCTTCACGATGGCAAGGACGTCACGCCCGTTGAGGATCAGCAGATCGTCTCCGTCGACGGTGATCTCCGTGCCGCCGTACTTCGAGTAGACGACCGTGTCGCCCGTCTTCACGTCGAGCGGGATGAGCTCGCCGGTGTTCTCGGAGCGACGACCGGGGCCGACGGCGAGGACTTCGCCCTGCTGGGGCTTCTCCTTGGCGGTGTCGGGGATGACGAGGCCACTGGCCGTCTTCTCCTCCGACTCGTTCGGCTTCACGACGATGCGGTCGTCGAGGGGCTGCAGGTTCATGCTGGTCCTCCGTAAGGCTCTGCTGAGCGAGCGCTGCTAGCACTCTCGATTGGCGAGTGCTAACCCTACGCCCCGTCGCTGGCACTTTCAACCGGAGACTGCCAACTTGGTCACGACTGAAGCGCACCCGCATGACGCAACCGTCCTCTCCGTGCACTCCCGTCAGCCGAGAAGACCCAGATTCGGGTCGGCGCCCGCATCCAGCGGGGTGGGGCCGTCGTGGCGGAGGCGCCAGAAGCCGGCGGCGGCCACCATCGCGGCGTTGTCGGTGCACATCGCCCGGCTGGGCAGGAACCCGTGGAGGCCGTCTTCCACGCACGCGTCCAGGAACCGCTCGCGGAGCTGGGAGTTGGCCGCCACTCCCCCGCCCAGGCACAGCGCGGTGGCCCCCGTCTCGGCCGCCGCCCGCCGCGCCTTGGCCACGAGCACGTCGACCACCGCCTCCTGAAAGGACGCGCAGACATCCGCCGTCGACACATCGGGATGCTTGCGGACGTAGTTCACGACTGAGGTCTTGAGCCCGCTGAACGAGAAGTCGTACCCCTGCTCGAGCATCGCTCGCGGGAATCGGATGGCGGTGGGGTCGCCTTCCATCGCGAGGCGATCGATGGCCGGGCCGCCGGGATAGCCGAGGCCGAGGTAGCGGGCCACCTTGTCGAACGCCTCGCCGGCGGCGTCGTCGATCGTGGATCCGAGCACCGTGTACTGACCGTGCCCCTCCATCGTCACCAGCATCGTGTGACCACCGGAGACGAGCAGCACCACCGCGGGCAGCTGTAACTCTGGCTCTTCGAGGAACGCGGCGTAGAGGTGCGCCTCGAGATGGTTCACACCGACGAACGGAACATTCCATACGAGCGCGAGGGTCTTGGCGGTGCTGACGCCGACGAGCAACGAGCCGACGAGGCCCGGGCCGACCGTGGCCGCGACGGCGTCGACTTTGTCGTCGTCGACGCCGGCTTCGACGAGCGCTTGCGCGATGACTGGCGTCAGCAACTCGACATGCGCGCGGCTGGCGATCTCCGGAACGACACCCCCGTAGCGGGCGTGGAGGTCGACCTGGCTCGAAACGACGGACGAGAGCACGGTGAGCGGCTTGCCTTCGTTGTACGTGAGGATCGCGGCCGCGGTCTCGTCGCACGACGTCTCGATGCCGAGGATCGTGACTTGTTCGTTCGTCATTCGAGGTTGTCCAGGATCGTGATGCCGGGCAGCGATCGCTCGATGTTGTCCAGGCGGGTTTGATACTCGACCTGGTCGACATCGTGCGCCCACATGATCATTGCGTCTTCGTTCGTCTCGACGTAGTAGCCCTTGCGGACACCCGCCGGAGCGAAGCCAAACGTTCGGTACAGCGCCTGCGCGCCTTCGTTGCTCATTCGCACCTCGAGCGTGAAGTTCTTGGCGCCTTTCACCGTCGCGGTGCGCAGCAGGTGCAGCAGGAGCCGCGAGCCGATCTTGCTGCGGTGCCATGCCGGATCGACGGCGATCGTCGTGACATGACCGTCATCGATGCTGAACAACAGTCCTGCGTAGCCGACGACCGTTGGGCCGACGCGGGCCACGAGGTAGATCCGTCCGGTGCGAATGGCCAACTCGCTCATGAAGAGGCCGAGCGACCACGGGCGCGGATACACCTCGTTCTCGATGCGCAACACGCTGCGGAGATGGCGGCGTCGCATCGCGGTGATGCGAACCTCGAGCGACTGCGGATCGATCTGAAGCGCACGCGCCGCCATCAGGACCGCGCCTCTCGCGTCGTCCAATTGATCTCTGCATCCGGCATTCGCAAATAGAGCGGTTGCAGATCCCACGGCTGGACCCATTGCTCGCGCAACGCCTGCGCGTGCGCCAGTTGCACCAGCGACGACGCCGACGGGTGGGCGAAGCCGTGGTCGGCGACCTCGACCTTGGTGAGCCCTTCGAATGCCTCGGAGTAGCGCAGGGCGCCATCGCCGACGAGGAGACACTCTTCGCGCGAGGCCAATAGTTCCGACGCCAAGTCGTCTGGCGTTCCGATGTGATGCTCGGACAGACGCTGCACGCCGCCAGGAACCTGACGGTAGAAGGCGTAGAACAGCTCGCCGCGGCGCGCGTCGATCGCGGCGACGATGCGGCGCGAGGAGAAGCGCACGGGCAGCGCAAGGAGGTCGAGGCTCGGGATGCCGATCATCGGGACGCGCAGCGCATGGGCCATCGCCTTCGCGGACGCCACGCCAACGCGCAGCCCGGTGTAGAGCCCAGGACCCAGATCGACAGCGACACAGCTGATCTCGCGCAGGTCGACGCGCGCTTGCTTGCACACGAACTCGATGGCGGGCGTCAGGCTCTCGGCATGGCGCTTGCCGCGACTCGAGTGCGCCTGCGCCAACA
>JBEEFW010000148.1:0-91396 GCA_041166385.1 Acidimicrobiaceae bacterium
CTCGAGCAGAAGGCAGTCAGCGGAACTTCGGGATGACCTCGGTGCCCATGAGCTCGATGGTCTGCATGACCGACTCGTGGGAGATCTTGTAGGGGTTCACAAGACAGAGGAGCAGGTCGACGCCCGCGTCGACGTACTTCTGACACATCTCGACACACTCGTCGGGCGTCCCGAGCACGCACGCGCCGCTGTCGGTCAAGTACTCGAGCGACAACAACGACAGCATCCCCTGGTCGTCGACGTTCTTCATGTCGCCGGCGTAGGCGTAGTTGCCGAGGTCCTGGTTGTTCTCGGTCATCCACTCCGCCACCGACGCGATGAGGCGGGCACCGTGCACCGGATACCACTCGAACGACTCCCGCGCGTTCGTCCACGCCTCCTCGCGCGTGGGCGCGCAGATCGTCATCGTGAACGTGGCGGCTTCGTCGTGCACGTACTTGCCGATCGGCTTCGAGCACGTGCGCACGGCCTCGCGGTAGATGTCGATCTTCTTCTTCACTTCCTCGGGCGGTAGACCGACGGCGAACGAGCACAACCCGAGGCCGAGGTCACCGATCTGGCGATGACCGTCCTCGCTCGATGTCGCACCCCACAGCGGGGGATGGGGTTGCTGCAGCGGCTTCGGCTGCACGCGGCGCTTGGGGAGCTGCCAGTGCTTCCCCGCGAACTCGTAGTACTCGTTCGTCCAACATCCGACGACATGCTCGATGGCTTCCTGCCACATCTCGCGCGTCTCGTGCGGGTTGATGCCGAATCCCTCGAGCTCGGCGCGGGTCGATGAACGTCCGGTGCCGAAGTCGACGCGGCCGTTGGAGATGAGATCGAGCACCGCCACCGACTCGGCCGTGCGCACGGGATGGTTGTAGGGCTTGGGCATCAGCCGCACGCCGTACCCGAGTCGAATGCGCTCGGTCTTCGCGGCGATCGCCCCGTAGAGCACCTCGGGGTTCGAGCAATGCGAGTACTCCTCGAGGAAGTGGTGCTCCACGGTCCAGAACGCGTCCCATCCGAAACGCTCGCCGGCAACCGCTTGCTCGATCGTGTTCTGGTACGCGAGCCGCTCGCTGTCAGGGCCCCACGGGCGCGGCACGGGGATTTCGTAGAACAGGGCGAATCGCATCGTGAGACAGTACGACCATGCTCACAGGCAAGGTGGTGCTGGTGACCGGGGCGGCGTCGGGAATCGGCGAGGCGACCGTCGAGCGAGTGCGCAAGGACGGAGGAATCGCGGTCGGCGCCGACATCACCGCCACTGCCGACGGTCACGCGCTCGACATCACCGACGAAGCCGCCGTGAGCGCGCTCATGGACGAAATCGTCAGCGAGCACGGCCGCATCGACGGCGTCGTCAACGCCGCCGGGGTGGCCGGCGGGGGACCGGTGCATCTGGTCGATTCCGGAGAGTGGCACCGCGTCATCTCCGTGAACCTCACTGGCACGTTCTTCGTCAGCAAGCACGCGGTGCGATGCATGCTCGAGCAACCGCTCGTCGACGGTGAGCGCGGGTCGCTCGTCAACCTTGCGAGCGTCGAAGGGCTCGAGGGCACGGCCGGCGGCTCGGCGTACAACGCGTCCAAAGGGGGAGTGGTCCTTCTGACGAAGAACATGGCGATCGACTATGGCCCGAGCGGCATCAGAGCCAACGCGATCTGTCCTGGCTTCATCGACACGCCGATGACGGACTCCATCTTCGGCATGGACGGCATGGAGGGTCCTCGGGCTGACTGCATCGAGGAGCACGCGTTGCGCCGCCTCGGCCGGGCCGACGAGATCGCGGCCTCGGCGGCGTTCCTCCTGTCGAGCGACGCATCGTTCGTGTCCGGACAGGCCATCGCCGTCGATGGCGGGTACACCGCGGGTCGCGATCACGGTGTCACTCGGTTGATGGGATTGTCCCAGTAGCGTCGCGAACGTGACCCGGTCGCTCGACAGCGACGCTTCTGCCCTCGCCCGAGAGCTGGCGGAGCTGGGTTCCGACCAGAAGTCCAAGGTCTTCCGCATGTCGTGGTGGAGCGAGCGCATGCTCGACTGGGCGATGTCGCGGCCGGCGTTCAAGACGCAGCTGTTCCGCTTCGTCGACGTGTTTCCCGCGCTCGCCGACGACGCCGACGTCGCACGGCACCTGGCCGAGTACTTCGACGGCGTCGAGATCCCCAAGATGCTCGACCTGGGCGTCGAGCTCGCCGACCACGTGCCGTTCGGTCGCTCGCTGGAGGCCCGCGTCGCTCGCCGGAACATTCGGCGCATGGCCGAGCAGTTCATCGTGGGGGAGACCCCCGACGAAGCGGTGCAAGGTCTGCACCAGCTGTGGCGCGCCGGATCTGCGGCGACCGTCGACCTGCTCGGTGAGAAGACGATCGTCGAGGCGGAGGCCGACCGCTACGCGTCGCGCGTCGCCGAGTTGCTGACCGTCCTCAGCGACGCGAGCCAGCACTGGGCGCCGGACGACCTCTTGGAGCGCGACGACCTCGGCTCCATCCCGCGGGTGAACGTGAGCATCAAGCCGACGGCGCTCGCGTCGCACTACGACCCGCTCGGTCGCGACGTCGGTATCGAGCTCGCGAAGCGCCGCATCCGACCGTTGCTGCGGCTCGCGCACGAACGCGGCGCCTTCATTCATTTCGACATGGAGCACTACGACGCCAAAGACCTGACGATGCAGCTCTTTCGTGAACTCTTGAGCGAGGACGAGTTTGCGCACGTCGAGTCGGGGATCGTGGTGCAGGCGTACTTGAAAGACAGCCGCGACGATCTGGCGTCGCTCATCGCGTGGTCGGCGCAACGCGCCCGTCCGATCACCGTGCGGCTGGTGAAGGGCGCGTACTGGGACACGGAGACCGTCGAAGCACGCGCCGAGGGCTGGCCGGTGCCGGTGTACGAGAGGAAGGAGGCAACGGACGCGAACTACGAGCGGTGCGTTCGTCTCCTGCACGACCATCACGGCGAGATACGTGCCGCGTTCGGAACGCACAACCTTCGCTCGCTTGCGTACGCAGTCACGTACGCGCGATCGAAGGGCATTCCCGACACCGGGTTCGAAGTCCAGATGCTCTACGGGATGGCCGAGCCGATGCAGAGTGCGGTCAAGCGCAAGGGCATGCGTCTTCGTGTTTATGCCCCCGTCGGCGCGCTCGTGCCAGGAATGGCCTACCTCGTGCGCCGGCTCCTGGAGAACACGAGCAACGAGAGCTTCGTTCGGCACCGCTTCGCCGAAGGCCGAACGCTCGACGAACTGCTGGCTCCGCCTGTCGTCGATCATCTACCCGCGCTGGAGCCGCTCGCCCCGCGTCCGACCACCGATCCCACTCGTCCGACGCCCTACGAGCCGGAACCCGTCACCGAGTGGCGTCAAGCACCCAGCCGGGCCCGGTTTGGGGCGGCGATCGCCGCCGCGGGCGACGCGCCCACGATCGACGTGCCGGCGGTGATCGCGGGCGAATTGGTTTCCACCCCCAGCACGATCGACAGCGTCGATCCCGCCAATGTCAATCGACTGATCGCGCGCAGCGCCTCTTGTACCGCCCTCCAGGCCGACAAGGCGATCGCCGTCGCGCTCGCGGAAGCGGACCGCTGGCGTCGCACGCCCACCGTCGAGCGGTGTGCGGTGCTGTTCCGCGCCGCGGCCTGGATGCGCGAACGCCGCAACGAGATTGCCGCACTCGAGGTGTTCGAGGCGGGGAAGCCGTGGGACCAAGCCGACGCCGATGTGTGCGAGGCGATCGACTTCTGCGAGTACTACGGCCGCGAGATGTTGCGCCTCGACGCGTCGTCAGCGGAGCGCGTGCAATCGCCTCCCGGCGAGCGCAACCGGCTCGTGTACCAAGGAAAGGGTATTGCCGCGGTGATCGCGCCGTGGAATTTTCCACTCGCGATCCCGTGCGGCATGACCGTCGCCGCGCTCGTGGCCGGCAACCCGGTGATCTTGAAGCCGGCCGAGCAGACGCCGGCCACGGCATGGCGCTTGATCGAGGCGTTGCGCGCCGCGGGCGCGCCCGCCGGCGCGGTGCAGTTCCTGCCGGGGCTCGGAGAGGACGTCGGTGCTCGGCTCGTCGAGCATCCCGATGTCGCGATCATCGTGTTCACCGGATCGAAGGCCGTCGGGTTGCACATCAACGAAACCGCCGCCGTGCATCGACCGAGCCAGCGTCACGTGAAGCGAGTCGTCGCGGAGATGGGAGGGAAGAACGCGATCATCGTCGACAGCGACGCGGACCCCGATCAGGCCGTGCCCGCGGTGATCAACTCGGCGTTTGGTTTCGCCGGGCAGAAGTGTTCTGCGGCATCGCGTGTGATCGTCGCCGATCGCATCTACGACTCGTTCGTCGCAAGACTGGTCGATGCCGCCCGCGAAGTGGTGGTCGACCATCCACGTGTCATGGCCGCACGGGTCGGACCGGTGATCGACGCGGATTCGCACACTCGGCTCACCGCGGCGATCGAACAAGCGGGGCGGGAGGCACGGATCCTCGTGCACCGCGAGGACGTCCCGACGACCGGCTGGTTCATCGGCCCCACGCTCGTCGAAGTCGACGTCCAACGCCCCGATCTCGCCGCCGTCGCCCGCGACGAGCTTTTCGGTCCGGTCGTTGCCATCATGCGGGCGACCGACTTCGACCATGCGATCGCGCTGGCCAACGCAACGGACTACGCATTGACGGCGGGCATCTTCTCCCGCTCACCGGCCCACATCGCCCGGGCGACGAACGAGGTGCGTGCTGGAAACCTGTACATCAACCGAGCAATCACCGGCGCCGTGGTGGGGCGCCAGCCCTTTGGCGGGTATGGCATGTCCGGTGTCGGTTCGAAGGCCGGAGGGCCCGACTATCTCCTGCAGTTCCTCGACCCGCGCACGATCACCGAGAACACCGTCCGTCAAGGTTTCGCGGCGGAGGACTGAGGCTTGACAGAATTGAGCGCGGTGGAGTGCCCGAACTGTCAGAGGACGATCAGCGACGCGGATGCGCTCTTCTGCGCAGGCTGCGGCGCCCCGCTTCCGGCGCCGGTCACCATCGAGCTCCCGGAGTCGGAGTCGGGGCCCGCGCCGGTGGCCGTGCCCTCGAGCCACGTGATGCTCGAGAACCGCAAGGCCGCCTTCGTCGGCATCATGGGGGCCGCGCTGGCGATCGTGGGCGCGTTCCAGGTGTGGCTGCGTATTCGGATCTCGGGCTTCACTCCACCGGGCAGCGCGCAGACCGGATGGCGCGGCGGCGACGGCCGCAGCATCGTGATCGCGGCGGCGGCGGCGGGGCTCGCCGCGGCCGCTTTGTGGTCGGGGCGCCGTGACCTCTGGCTCAAGATCGCCCTGCTGATCGCCGGAGGCGTGACCCTGGTGATCGCCGTCGTGCACATGGTCGACGCCGGCTCGAAGGCCCGCGACATCGAGGTGCAGTTCGGCATTCCGGCCGGCGATGTCTCCGCCCAGATCGGCGTCGGCCTCTATCTCGTCGCGGTCGGCGGTGTGGGTCTGCTGGTGGCCGGGCTCCAGGCCAGGACGGCGTCATCGTGACGACGGTCGAGACAGTCGATTCGGACGCGCGTCAGCTGACGCGCGACGGCTGGTGGTTCCCGGTGTTGCTGTTCGTCATCGTGGCATCAGTCCTGGCGATCGTCGTGCAGACGTCGCACAACCACCTGAAGCCTGACAAGCCACAAACTGGGCCTGACATCAGCGATGTGTCGTTCTACGGCGGCTGGATGCAGTTCGACAGCGGATGGTACGTCTCGATCGCCGAGCACGGATACGACAAGCCGCAGGTTGCGTCGTTCGATGCCGGTCAACAGTCGGCCGTGGCGTACTTCCCCGGCTATCCGCTCGCCGTCCATCAGGTCGCCCGCTTCGCCGGTAGCGACTACGTGCTCGCCGCGGAGTTGACGACGATCATGTGCGGGTTCGCAGTGTTCCTTCTGTTCTGGATGTGGTGCGGCCGCCGACTCACGCCGGCCGCCCGTCGGACGGCGATGCTCGCGTTCGCCCTGTATCCGTACGCATGGTTCCTGTACGGCAGCGCCTACGGCGATGTCTTCTTCATCGCGCTCACGATCACGGCGTTCTCGTTGCTCGAGCGCGACAAACCGATCCTCGCCGGGCTCGCCGGCGCCGGCGCGTCAGCCACGCGACTCATCGGGATCGGCACGATCATCGGTCTCGTCGCGTTGGTCATCGAGCGCCGTCACGCTGTCGTGCGCACGGAGCACGACGGACCCCGGCACCTCTGGTCGGGTTGGCGGGTCGATCGCTCGCGCCTGCGCCTCCGCGACAGCGGAGTCCTCCTGAGCGTTGCTGGCATCGGCGCATACTCAGTGTTCCTGTGGGCCCGCGTTGGTGACCCGATCGCATTCAACACGGTGCAGGCCGCTCCGGGATGGAACCAGGGGACCGGGCCGAAGACCTGGTTCAAGTACTCGTTCTTCGCGCAGGTGATTCGCGGTGAGCATTCGTATGGTGCCCGGCTCGTGTTGCAAGCGCTGCTGTGCCTGTTGTTCATCATCGCGATTCCATACGTCGCCAGGCGCATCGGCGCGGCGTACGCCGTCTACACCGCGGTGATCATCGGCATCCCCCTGATCGGCACGAGCACCATGCAGGGCTTCGGCCGGTATCTGCTCAGCGCGTTCCCCGTCTTCGCCGTCGGAGGGGCGATGCTCGCCGATCGACCGAGACCGAGACGAGCTGTGCTGCTCAGCAGCGCAACATTGCTCGTGGTGCTCGCGTCGTTCTTCGGGCGCGGGTTCTACCTCTCCTGATGACGGATCGATAGCCTCGCCGTGACCATGGAGCCCACCTTCGGCACGCTCACGTTGATGTTCCCGATGTGGAACGAAGAGGAGATGATCCACCGCACCGTCGGTGCGGCGCGTGAGACCGGTAAGGACCTGATCGCCGGGGGCGACATCGGAGATTACGAGATCCTCCTGGTCGACGACGCGTCCACCGACGCGACCGGGAAGATCGCCGACGAGTTGGCGGCGTCCGACCCGCGAGTGCGGGTCGTGCACCACGCACACAACCGCAAACTCGGGGGCAGCGTCCGCACCGGACTGAACGAAGCCCGCGGCGACCTCATCCTCTACACCGACGCCGACATGCCGTTCGACCTCGCCGATCTGGGCAAGGCGCTTCGGCTGATGCGGGTGTACGACGCCGACATCGTGAGCGCCTATCGCTTCGACCGCACCGGCGAAGGCGCGCTGCGAGCGGTGTACTCCTACGTCTACAACTCGTTGGTGAAGATCATCCTCGGCCTGCGGATACGAGACGTGAACTTCGCGTTCAAGCTGGTGCGCCGCAACGTGGTCGAGCACATCGAGTTGGAGAGTGAGGGCTCGCTCATCGACGTCGAGCTGCTCGCGAAGGCGCAGCGACTCGGGTTTCACATCATCCAGTTCGGTGTCGACTACTTCCCGCGCGACAGAGGCACCTCGACACTGTCCTCGCCCGCGGTCATCGTGAACATCGTGAAGGAGCTGTCTCGCCTCCTTCCGTCGATGCGCAGGGTGGAGCGTTTGCCCGACCGCGCGCTACGCCACCGGTGACGGGCGCCGCCGCGCCGCCGCGACTACTGATCGTGAATGCGGACGACTACGGACTGACCGAAGGCGTCTGCCGCGCGATCCTCCGCGCCCACAAGGACGGGATCGTCACGTCGACGTCAGCACTGGCCGTGGCGCCCGCGTTCGACCGATGCGCATCCTGGCTCGAGGAGACATCCGACTTGGGCGTCGGCGTACACCTTGCGGTCGTGGGCGAAGACCCGCCGCTGCTGACCGCGAAGGAGATCCCGACACTCGTCGACCGGAGCGGGCACTTCCCTTCGTCATGGCGCGAATTCCTGCCGCGCATGGCCGCCCGGCGCATCGACATCGCCGACATCGAGCGCGAGTTCACCGCGCAGCGCGACGCGGTCCGGGCAGCGCTGGGGGCCAGGCCCATCACCCACCTCGACACCCACCAGCACTTGCACCTCTGGCCACGGATCGCGTCGCTCGTGTGCCGCTTGGCCGAGCGGTGGCAGGTGCCAGCCGTGCGAGTCACACGCTCGCGAGCGGGTTCGCCGAAGGGGCGAGTGGTGAACACGCTGGCGACGAGGCTCGAGCGGCGCGCATCATCGGCGGGCCTCCACGCTCCGGCGGCCTTCGCCGGGTTCGACGAGGCGGGCGACGTCAGCACGACGACGTTGATCAACGTCATCGAAGAGCTGGCCGCCACTGGCGCCCGGAGCGCGGAGATCGGGATCCATCCCGGGGAGCATGGTGACGCCGACCTCGCCCGGTACGAGTGGGGCTATCGGTGGGGTGATGAGCTCGATGCGCTGACGGCGCCAGAAGCACGGGCGGCCGTCGAGCGCGTCGGCTTCACGCTCGGCTCGTTCGCGGCGCTGCAGGCGGTGTCCCGCTGAGCAAGATCGACGCGATCGGACAACGAGTCCAGGCCGCGTTCGCCGCTGCGCCGCGGGGCGAGCGCCTGCACGTCACCGCGCGTCTCCGATCGTGCCCGGTCGCGGCCATCGCGGACGCGACCCCGGCGTCGGGCCGGGTACTCGACTTCGGCTGTGGCCACGGAGTGGTGTCCCTCTACCTGGCATCCACGTCATCCGGGCGCGAGATCACCGGCGTCGACGTCGACGGCGACAAGCTGCTCCACGCGCGAGCTGCGGCTGACGCGGCCGGGCTCCCGGTTCGCTTCGACCAGGTCGAGCCGCACGACCATCCGATCGGCGCGTGGGATGCCATCGCCATCGTCGACGTGTTGTATCTGCTCGGTGAGGACGAGGCCCTCGATGTCGTCGACGCCGCCGCGGCCGCGCTCGCACCCGGGGGCGTGCTCCTGCTGAAGGAGGTCGACGTCCGGCCACGATGGAAATTCTGGCTGGCCGCAGGGCAGGAAGTGCTGGCGACGAAGGTGCTGCGCATCACGAAGGGGAGCAAGGTGCGCTTTCTGTCACCTGCTCGGTTGGAGGAGCGCCTGACCGCTGCCGGCTTGTTGGTGGAACATCGTTCGCTGCACCGCGGACGGATCCACCCTCACCACCTCGTCATTGGCCGAAAGCCGGAGTGATGCCCGACCTCGAGTACCAGCCCGACGCCGACTACTTCGACACGATGGCGCGGCACGCCCGCACCCATTGGTGGTACGAGGGACGCCGCGAGCTCGTACGCCACACGCTGCGCCGTTTCGCCATACCGGACGGGCGCGTGCTCGACGTCGGGTGCGGCACTGGCGACAACATGGAGATGCTCGAGAATGTGAGCGGTGTCGCGGTCGTCGGTACGGATCTCAGTTTCCACGCGTTACGCCGCGCGGCGCGCGGCCGAACGGAGATTGCGCTCGCCGAGGATCTGCCGGTAGCAGCGGAGACGTGCGGTCTCGTGACGAGCATGGACGTGGTCGAGCACCTCGACGACGACCTCGTGGGTCTGCGCGAGTACCGGCGGGTGCTTGCGCAGCAGGGCCTGCTGTTGCTCACGGTGCCCGCGTACCAGTGGTTGTGGAGCGAGCACGATGTGCGGGCGGCGCACCGTCGTCGCTACCGGGTCGGCGGCCTCAGGTCCGTCGTCGAGGCCGCGGGCTTCGAGGTGCTCCACACGACGTACTACAACTCGTTCCTCGTCCCGCCTGCGGCGTTGCTCCGCCGGACGCCCTTTCGGCGATTCGTCAAGCAGACCGACGAAGAGGTGGGGAACACGAGTCCGTTCGTGTCGAAGGTGATGACGGCGTTGACGAAACTCGAACGTCGACTCGCGCTGCGCGGTTCGGTGCCCTTCGGTCTATCGATCCTGCTGGTCGGCCGCCGCCGCGACTAGTGCGTCGATCTCGTCGCTCGTGTTGTAGCCGTGGGGTGCGATGCGGATGCCGCCGCCGCGTGACCCGAACACGAAGTTCTCGCTCCGCAATCGCGCTGCGAGCTCATTCGTCGACACGCCTTCGATGAGAAAAGTGACGATCCCGGACCGTCCGTCCGGCGAGCGGTCTGACAACACCCGCACATCGTCGATCCCCGCGAGCCCGTCGACCAAGTGGTCGCAGAGCCCGTCGACGTGCGACCAGATCGCGTCGACGCCGGCCTCGAGCAGCAACTGCAACGACGCGCCGAGCGCCATCGTGCCGATCATGTTGAACGACCCCGATTCAAAGCGACGCGCCGAGTCGGCCCACACGAGTTCGAGGTTCTCGTAGTCGCCTCGATGAGTCACTGACGCCCACCCCGGCTCGAGCGGACGCAGGCGATCGCGCGCGTGCTCGGCGACGTACAGCACGCCGACGCCCTCCGGACCGAGGAGCCACTTGTAGCCCCCGGCCATCGCGAAGTCGACGTTCCAATCGGCCAGGGCGGCGGGCAGCAGACCCAAGCCCTGGATGGCGTCGACACAGAGCAGCGCGCCGGCGTCGTGGCTCACGCGGGCGAGCGCGGCGATGTCCGTCCTCCACCCTCGGCCGTACTGCACCCAGCTCACGGCCACGACCTTCGGTGGCGGCCCGGCCGCCAGCACCCGTTCGAACTCGGCGATCGGGAGAGCGCCGCCATCCCCGAGCGGATGGACGAGATCGACCTCGACCCCGAGGTCGCGGAGCGCGAGCCACGGATAGACGTTCGACGGAAATTCGTGATCGGGGAGGACGACGCGGTCTCCGGGCGCCCACTCCAAGCCCGAGGCGACGAACGCGACTCCCTCCGCCGTGTTCTTGATGAACGCAACGTCGTTGGTCGGGACGCCCATGAGGGCAGCCGCTGCGTCGCGTGCGGCGTCCTGTCGCACCTCGAGCTCCTCGTAGTCGACCTTGCCCTGCAGCATCGTGCGATCGACCGCCCACTGTGCCGCGTCTGCGGCGACGCGAGGGATCGGCGAGATCCCCGCGTGGTCGAAGTACCGGTAGTGCTCGACGACGGGAAACTGATCGCGCGGCAGCGGCGTGGTCACGGGGCGAGTTGCGCGACGAGCGGCAGGACGCGATGGCCGAGCTGTTCGGTCAATGCGATCTGCGTCGTCGTGCGCATGATGCCGTTCACGTCGAGGATTCCGTTGATGACGTCCTGCAGATGCTCGTTGGTCCGCGCGACGACCCGGCAGTGCAAGTCGCCTGGACCGGTCGTGGCGTGGGCCTCGAGCACCTCGGGGATACCGGCGAGATGCGCGGTCACGTCGACGAGCCGCCCCTGTGCGATCTCGAGGGTGACGAACGCGAGGACGTTGTACCCGATCACCCGTAGGTCGAGGTCAGGGCCGAACCCGGTGATGACCCCGCGGTCTTGCAGCTTGTCGAGGCGGGCTTGCACCGTTCCTCTCGCCACTTTCAGCCGGCGGGCCAGCTCCATGATCCCGGCGCGGGGCGCCGCCGCGAGCGTGAGGATGAGGCGGGCGTCGAGGTCGTCGATCCCAGTGGGCAACATGTGTGGCACCGTACTGCAGCGGTGCCGTGGCGGTAGGCAAAGTGTCCAGGCCTGTACGAGAGCGTTGACGGATCGGTCCGAGATGCCTTGACTACGCAGTACAGATCGCCCTCTCGGAGAGAGCTCATGACCGTTACCCAACCGATCGTTGCGCCGCCCCGACTCGGGGGCATTGATCATCTCGAGTGGTGGGTGGGCAATGCCCGGGCGTTCGCCGGTTTCCTGGCCGCCGCCTTCGGCTTCGAGCCCGTCGCCCACGCCGGACCGGAAACCGGACGACGCGATCGCGTCTCGTACTTGCTGCAGCAGGGCGACGTGCGTTTTCTCGTGACGGGTGGGCTCACGCCGGACTCGCCGGTGGCGGAGCACGTGCGCATGCACGGCGACGGCATCCGCGACATCGCCTTTCTCGTCGACGACGTCGACGCCGCGTACGACGCGGCGCTCGCTCGCGGCGCGACCTCGTTCCGCCCACCGATCGACGACGTCGACGAGACAGGCAACGGCACCATCCGTCATGCGGCGATCGCCACCTACGGCGAGACCGTGCACACGTTCCTCGACCGTTCGCGTTACGAGGGACCGTTTGCTCCGCAGTTCGAGCGTTCGCCGCTGCTGAACCCGGTGGGCGCCGCGGTCGGTATCGAGCGAATCGACCACGTCGTCGCGAACGTCGAACTCGGCACGCTGAACGAGTGGGTCGAGTACTACGAGAAGGTGCTCGGCTTCGACCAACTGGTGCACTTCAGTGACGAGGCCATCTCGACGGAGTACTCGGCGCTCATGTCGACCGTGGTGTGGAATCACGACCGCATCGTGCTGCCGATCAACGAGCCGGCATCGGGTCGCCGGAAGAGCCAGATCGAGGAGTACCTCGACTACTACGGCTCACCGGGTGTGCAACACATCGCGCTGCGCACGTCGGACATCATCGCCTCGGTGCGCGCGTTACGCGACCGAGGGGTGCGGTTCCTCGATGTGCCGGTCACGTACTACGACGAGGCCCGCGAGCGCATGGGCGACATGGGAACCGAGTTGCCGTGGGAGCGACTGGCCGAGCTCGGCATCCTCGTCGACCGTGACCAGGACGGGTTCCTTTTGCAGGTGTTCACGGAGACGCTCACCGACCGGCCGACGGTGTTCTTCGAGATCATCCAACGCGAAGGGGCCAAAGGATTCGGCGAGGGCAACTTCAAGGCGCTCTTCCAGGCGATCGAGCGAGAACAAGAACGCCGCGGGAATCTGTAAACCCGTACTCTTCTCCAAGTGCCTCGCGATCGACGCCGCAGCCTGTGGGTGGTCGTGCTGGCGTTCGTGGTGCTGGCCCCGTTCGTCGCGGTGAACGTCGCGGCAAGTGCCGCGCCATCGAGCCAGGTGGGCAGACGATCCACGACGACGCGCCCGAAGCGGACGACGACGACGAAGCCGCCACGGACCACAACCACGACGACCACGACGACCACGACGACGAACCTGAATCCGTCGACGTACAAGGTGCCGGCGGGCATCGCCGGCGACTGCTCGACGGACGTGACGCCCGCGCTGCTCGCGTGGATCGCGTCGGTGCCAGACAACTCGGTGCTGCAGTTCGGCACCAACGCGTGTTACGAGATCGAGAACGTCCTCTTGATCATTGGCCGCCACCGCCTCACGTTCTTCGGGAATGGCGCCACGTTCATGGCGAAGACCGACGGGACCGGTCAACCCCGGCCCACCGGAGTGACCGATACGAACTGGCCGCGGCGCCGCGCCCATTGGTGGATCAAGGAGTCGACCGACATCATGCTGTCGAGCATGACGATCGTCGGCGCCAACCCGTACACCAGCCTGGTCGATGCGCAGTACAACCCGAACTACGAGGTGCAGTCCGGCGTCGTGGTGAACGGATCGACAGGTGTGATGATCGTCGACTCGACGATCTCGAAAGTGTGGGGCGACTTCGTCACGGTCGAGAACGACTCCAGCAACGTGACGATCCGCAACAACCGGATGACGACGACCGGTCGCCAGGGGATAGCCATCACGAAGGCGTCACACGTCCTCATCGACGGCAACACGATGGACGACGTCAGGTGGGGCATGTTCGACATCGAGCCAAACTCGGCGTCCGGTGTTGTCGACGACGTCCGCATCGTCAACAACGTGTCGGGCAACGCTCGGTGGATATGGCTCGCGAGCTGGGGGCCGAGCACATTGGTGAGCAACATCGTCGCCGAGCACAACACCGTCACTGGCCGGAGCCTCACGCTGGTGTACGTGAACAACACCACGCCGGCGGCGGGACTGCGCGGTCCGATCAGCATCGCCTACAACGACTTCAAGCTCACGCCCGGGTGGCTCGCGGCGTTCGAGCTGGTCGGGGCCAAGCAGATCTCGATTCACGACAACATCGTCCGGCCGGTCCCGACGACGACGATGACGATGGTCCACGCGTCACACTCGGATCAGCTCCGGGTGCACCACAACGACTTCACCGGCGCGGCCAAGATCCTCGACCAGGGCGACACGCCCACCTGGTGCGAAGCCGACAACCTGCCGGCCGCGCTGTCGCAGAACAAGCCCTGCTGACCGCGCTAGCCTTGGCGACCCACCCAGGGGCGATTGGCTCAGCCTGGTAGAGCGCTTCCTCGACACGGAAGAGGCCGGGGGTTCAAGTCCCTCATCGCCCACCACCGACGACACCTTCGTAGGATGCGCGGATGGCTACGGCGCAGAACGGTGATGTCGAGATCTACTACGAGTCGTTCGGGGATCCTGGCGATCCGACGCTCGTCCTGATCAACGGCCTCGGGTCGCAATGCATCAACTATCCCGTCGAATGGTGCGAGCTCTTCGTCGGCGAGGGCTATCGGGTCATCCGCCTCGACAACCGTGATGTCGGGCTGTCGTCCAAGCTCGACGGCGTGCCGTACACGCCGAGCGACATGGCCAACGACGTCATCGCCGTTGTCGACGCGGAAGGCGTGGGCCGAGCACATGTGATGGGGCTGTCGATGGGCGGGATGATCGTGCAGCAGCTTGCGATCGATCACGCCGATCGCTTGCTGACGATGACGTCTGTCATGTCGCGCACTGGTGAGCCCGGGTTCGGGGACAGCACGCCAGAGGCACTTGCGTTCCTGACGGGACCGCCGGCCACGTCGCGGGACGAGTACATCGAGAGTCACGTCGCTGCGCTGAAGGTGTACGGGTCGAAGCCGGAATGGCTCGACGACGACGTCAGCCGGGCGCGAGCGGCCGCCGCGTACGACCGCTGTTTCTGCCCTGAAGGCATCGGCCGGCAGATGCAAGCCGTCATGGCCGGGGGCTCGCGCGACGAAGGGCTGCGGAACGTGCGGCTCCCTGCGCTCGTGCTCCATGGCAGCCGAGACACCCTCATCGACCCGAGCGGCGGACGGCACACCGCCGAAGTCATCCCGAACGCTCGTTTCGTCGAGATCGAGGGGATGGGCCACGACTACCCACCCGCGGTCTGGAAGGAGTGGGTCTCGATCTGGTCGGGGTTCGTCAGCGACGCAAACGACTGACGAGCGTCGGCACGGGCGATCCACGCGAGCCATCCCATCGCGAGGGCCAGCATGGCTCGCTCGACGAGGCCGTAGACCGGTGAGCCCCACGCGTACCTGAAGGCGAATGCCGTCGCACAGGTGAGCACGGCACACGGGAGCGACCCGCGACGCGCAGCGAGTCGAGGCGACCGAACGCCGACGATCGTCATCGCCGTGATGATCGCGATACCGCCGATGATCGTGGCATCGACGTGGATCTGGCTGGCGAGTGTGTGCGTTCCGTCCGAAGGATCTTTCGGGGCGAGGCCTGCGATCACCGCTGTCACTCCATACACGCCCGTGAGCCGAGCAACGAGCAGGCTCTGGAACGACCGCGTCCCGAGCAGCACGAGTACGCCGTACGACACGAAGCCCAGCGCGGCGAGCAGCGCAAACGCCTGACCGGGCGACGCCATCCGGCTGACTGTGTCGCGAGCCTGGCTGTATCCGGGAGTGATCGCGCCGAGGACCACGATCGTGGTGACGAGCACAACGACGCTCGCGTCCACCCACCGCGACCTCATCAGAGCTCGACCTGCTTGCCCGAGCGGGTCAACCAGCGGGCGGCGGCCAGCGCGCCGAGCGTGTTCGACACGAGGTCCCAGCCAGTGTTGTTGTACCCGCCGACGTGAGCGCCATGGTTGGCGATCGTCGTGAGGAACTCGACCGTCTCGTTGATGGCGCCGAGCCCGAGCCCGGCCAGTACGGAGACCGTGACGATGTCCCGTCGCGCGACGGGATCGTCCGATCGCGGCATGAGTAGATGCCACAACACGAGCGTGCCGATGAACACGCCGGACGAGTGGACGAGGTGGTCGTACTGCAAGACCGGCGTCCCGAGGTAGGCGTTGTAGAGCACGTCATCACCGACGTTGAGCAATCCACCCGCGAGGTGGGCCACGGCGAGGCCGGCGAGGGCCAGCGTGAGCGCCGGGGGCAACGCCCTGCGCAGGTGCGCTCCGAGCACGACCGCAACTGCCGTCACACCGAACAGGTACGAAACGGTGCTCGGGGAGTTCGTGACGAAGCCGAGGATGCCGAAGCCGGTCAGGGCGACGCCGAGGACTCCGAGCGCGACCCGTGTGGCCTCGTCGGAGCGCGTGGTGGTGGTGTGCATGCTGCGACGATGAGGCCTCGGAGCCCGAACGACCATCCGGGATGCCCCTCAATCGGCGGTGGGGGAGCCGCCACTAACGTGCCACGGTCATGTCGGCGAACGATCAGCCGGTGCCAGCGGAGGTCGTCGTCACCGGCGCGAACGGCTGGCTCGGCCAGAACCTCGTACGCGCCCTCGCGCCGACGCGCGAGCGCGTGCGCTGCCTCGTGCGTACGGCGGACGATGCATCGCTGCTCTCCGTCGTCGGCCCTTCGGTGGAGCCCATCGTCGGTGACGTGCGCGATCCCGCCGCGCTCGACCGGCTGTTCGAGGGCATCGGGCCGGCGTCGGTGTTCCACGCCGCAGGTGTGATCCATCCGACGGCCAAGGTGCGAGAGCTGTTCGACGTCAACGTCGGGGGTACGCAGCTCGCGCTCGACCGGGCCCGGCGCGCCACTGCGGTGCGCTTCATCCACGTGTCGTCGAACTCGCCCTTCGGCACGAACGCCAGACCAACCGATCGGTTCACCGAGGAATCGCCCTTCGATCCCTACCTCGGCTACGGCCAGTCGAAGCTCGAGGCCGAGCAGGTCGTGCAGCGCAGCTTCGAGCACGGCGACCTTGCGACGGTGATCGTTCGGCCACCGTGGTTCTACGGCCCGTACCAACCGGCCCGGCAGACACAGTTCCTGGCGGCCATCAGCAAGGGACGGTTCCCGTTGGTCGGCGACGGGACACAACAGCGGTCGATGGTGTTCACCGGCAACCTGGTGCACGGCATGCTCCGCGCCGAAGTGGCGGCGACCGCGCCAGGCAAGGCGTATTGGATCGCCGATGCCGAGCCGTACGAGTTGCGCACGATTCTCGACACGATCAAACGGGCGCTGGAGGCCGAGGGTCTCCCGGTGACGAGCCGAAAGCCGCCGACGATGCCGAGGATCGGCGCGCGATTGGCGGAGAGCGTCGACCGATTCGTGCAAGCGCGCGGCCGTTATGTGCAGGCCGTCCATGTCCTGGGCGAGCTGAATCACACGATTGCGTGCGACATCTCGCGCGCGCGAGATGAGATCGGCTACGAACCGACGACCGCGCTGTTCGACGGGATGCGTGAGGCGATTCGCTGGTCGCGCGCGAACGGAGACGCGTTCTGATGGGGCGCACGATTCTCGTCACCGGGGGCAGCGGCTACTTCGGGTCGGTGGTGGTCGAGCAAGCGCTGGCCCGTGGGGATCAAGTACGCATTCTCGACATCAACCCGCCGACGATGAGTGACGGCGACCTCGAGTACGTCGCCGGCGACATCCGCGATCGAGCGACCGTCCGGGCGGCGTGCGACGGCGTCGACGTCGTCTTGCACAACGTCGCGCAAGTGCCCCTGGCCCGCGATCGCGAGCTGTTCGAGTCCGTGAACGTCGTGGGCACCGCCAACGTGCTCGTCGCGGCCCGCGATGCCCGAGTGGCCAAGGTCGTGCACACGTCGTCCAGCGCCGTGTTCGGCGTGCCAGAGTCGAACCCCGTCACCGAGGACTCGGCGGGCCGGCCGCTCGAGGCCTACGGGCGCGCCAAGCTGCGGGCCGAGCAGCTGTGCCACGAGTCCGTTGCCGCTGGTCTCGACGTCACGATCGTGCGTCCTCGAACGATTCTCGGCCACGGACGCCTCGGCATCTTCGCCGTCCTCTTCGACTTCATCGCCGACGGGGCGCCGGTCTACGTGCTCGGATCGGGCGACAACCGCTACCAACTCGTGCACGCCGACGATCTCGCCGATGCGTGTCTACGCGCCGGCGACCGTGAAGGGCCGACGACGTACAACGTCGGTGCGGTCGAGTTCGGCACCATGCGCGAGACGATCCAAGCGCTGGTCGATCACGCTGGCACCGGATCGACCGTGCGCTCGTTGCCGACCGCACCCGCAAAGGTGGCGATGCGAGCGCTCGCGACCGTCGGGCTCGCGCCATTCGCTCCGTATCACTGGCTCTTGTACGCGGAGTCGCTGTATTTCGACGTGACCAAGGCCCGCACGGAGCTCGGATGGGAACCGCAGCACTCCAACGCGTCGATGATCGTCGAGTCGTACGACTGGTATCTCGAACATCGCGAGCATCTCGGCCCGGGGTCGCATCACCAGTCGCCGGTGCGACTCGGGCTCCTGAAGGTGTTGCGCCGCCTGCCGTAAGGTCTTCGCATGCGTGGTGGCGTGCTGATGGTCTTCCAGTCCTGGGGCTACGACTCGAGCGTCACTGACGGCGAGGTGGTGGGCGACGAGGTTCGCCTCGGTGTGTTGGCCGACGAGCTGGGCTTTCACTCGCTGTGGTCGGTGGAGCACCACTTCAACGACTACTCGTTCTGCCCCGACAACACCGTGGTGCTCGCGCACCTGGCGGCGCGGACGAAACGCATCCTGCTCGGCACGGGCGCGGTGATCCTGCCGTGGAACGATCCGCTGCGGGTCGCCGAGAAGATTGCGCTGCTCGATCATCTCGCGGACGGGCGTGTGCTGTTCGGTATGGGCAGGGGTCTCGCCCGCCGCGAGTACGCGGGGTTTGGCATCGACATGGACGAATCGCGAGACCGATTCGACGAGTCCGCGCGGATGATTCTCGACGCACTTGCAACCGGGTTCATCGAGGGTGACGGTCCGCATTTCCCTCAGCCGCGCATTCCGCTGCGGCCTGCGCCCGCGCGGTCCTTCGACGATCGCATCTATTGCGTCGCGATGTCGCCCGACTCACTGCTGGCAGCCGCCGACCTCGGTGCCCGCATGGTGGCCTTCAGTCAACGACCGTGGGACGACCAGGCGGCGTCGATCAACACGTACAAGGAGCGATTCGTCGCCAACCACGGACGCGAGCCGGGCCCACCCGTGATCTGCGACTTCGTGTACTGCGACCGCGACGCGGCACGAGCGGAGGACATGGCGCAGAAGCACATCGCTGGCTACCTCGCGAGCGTGATGGAGCACTACGAGCTCGAGAGCGATCACTTCAAGAACGCCAAGGGGTACGAGTCCTACGGCAACGCCGTCGAGATGATGAAAGGCATCGGGCTCGAGAAGCTGTGCGCGATGTACCTCGACGTGAACGTGTGGGGCACGCCCGAGCAGATCGTCGAACGGCTCCACGCCCGTCGCGAGGTGATCGGTGATCACGACGTCACCTGCGCGTTCCGCTTCGCCGGGCTCCCGTACGAGGACGCCGAAGCCAGCATGCGACTCTTCGCGCAAGACGTGCTTCCCGTCGTGCAGCGAGACATGGCTCGCACCGGATGATCACCGTCATCACCGACCAGGAGCACGAGGTCGACGGCGTGATCGACGGCGCTCGCGTCCTCATCGACCCGAGTGCTCTCTCGGCTGCCCTCGGCTGGGAGTTGAAGCCGGAAGGTTTGTGCCGAGACGACGTGTGCGTCCCCGTGCGCGATCGCGCCGCGCTGTTCGCCGGCGATCAGCTCGATCTCGTCGGCGTCGCCGCCGCGCTGCGCCGCCCGGCCGTGGTCGACCCCGACGGCGGGGTCATGGCCATCGCATTGCCGAGCGAGGAACGGCGCCAAGCACTGCAAGACCGTCACGCGCCGGCGTTCACCTTGCCGGACATCGAGGGCAAGATGCATTCGCTCGACGAATGGTCGGGTCAGAAGAAGCTGCTGTTCGCCTGGGCCAGTTGGTGAGGCTGCCGCTACGACCTGCCCGGGTGGCAGGGCCTGCACGCTGAGCTCGAGGACAAGGGCTTCACGGTCATCGGCATTGCCATCGACGAGTCAGTCGACGACGTGCGACCGTGGACCGACGGGGTCGAGTTTCCCGTCCTCATCGATCAACAGCACACGGTCAGCGAGCTGTACGCGATCAGCAACGTGCCGACCGTGATCTGGATCGACGAACACGACCGCATCGTGCGGCCGAACGGCGTGGCCTTCGGGACCGACACCGTCACCGCGTTCACCGGAATCGAGTCGAAGCCGCATCTCGATCTCATTCGCGCGTGGGTGATCGACGGCGCCGAACCCGAAACGGCGAGCGCACAGACTGACGATCTCAGCGACGACGAGGTGCTCGCTCGACTGCACTTCCGAGTGGCGGCACACGCTCGCCGTGCCGGCGACGACGCCGTCGCGGCGAAACATTTCGCGCGGGCCGGCGAGCTCGCACCGCACGACTGGACGATCCGGCGCGCCGCAATGCCGCTCACGGGCGGAGATCCGTTCGGCGCGGAGTTCTTTGTGATGTACCAGGAGTGGGAGGAAGCGGGCCGGCCGTATCACGGCATCCCGGGCGAACAAGCGGGAGTCTGACCGCACCGACGCGCGATCAGCGCCCCCAGCGAATCGTGACCGACCCGCGCCACAGATCGAGCACCGACCGATCGCCGTCGACCGCGAGGGCGTCGGCACCGATGCGATTCCACAGGAAGAGGTGCAGATCGGAGGCGGCGCCGCTCACCGTGCAGTCCGCCGCGCCGGCCACGCGGTCCGTCACGACGTCGTCGCTGCTGATGCGCACGAGCCAGTCGTCGCCGGTGTCCGTGGAGCGCGCCAGCAGGGTGCGCGGGCGCTCGGACTTCAGCCGGCCACCCGGGCGGGTGATGAAGGCCCGCAGCAACTCGTCGATGCCGTCGACGGCGACGTCGGCAGGGAACGGAGAGATCGGACCCGACGCGCTCTCGGCATCTGCGCGATGCATCCCGGTTTCGTGGCACTGCCGGCGCGCCCAGAACGCGAGCGGCGACGGCGCAGCCATGAACGCCCAACAGGCAACGTCGGGCTCGGCGCTCTCGAGCGCGTCGACCAACCCTTGATGGCCGTAGCGGAACCAATCCACGAGCATCGCATCGGCGGGTTCCGGTCCCATCACCTCGGCCGCGTCCGCCGGCTCACTGGAAGGATGGGCCACGTTGGCCGTCGCCCACCGATGCACTTGTCCTTGGTGCACGACGAGGTCGCGCATCGTCCATTCCGGACACGTCGGTATCGGCGCGTCGGGCGCAACAGCGGCGGCGGCTTTCGCGAACAACTCACCGTCGTTGCGCAGCGCGGCGATGTGCTCAGCTATCTCCACGTTCCCTCCGCACGGCGGCTTTGATCTGCTGCTCGGGCTCTTTGCGATCGAGGTAGTCCCGCCACGACGTGATCAGCCCGTCCTCGTTCACCTCGATGATCGTCGCACCGTGCATCGTGATGGGGGTGCCATTTCCCGGGCCGTTTGCGCCAGGGGCGGCGTAGGTCGCGTGGCCGATCCACTCGAAGAACGCCCAGTCGTCGCCTCCGCGTATCGACGTGACCTCCTGATGCCAGTCCGGCATCACGGCTTTCGTCTGGAGTTGGATGTCCCGCAGATCGTCGGTCGGCGCGTTGGCCGGATCGGAGAACTGGGCACCGGGAGCGAAGAGCTCGCGGAACCGTCCCCCGGTGCGCATGTCGAGCGCTTGCTCGAGCGTGCGTGCGAAGTCGTCCCAGTTACGTGCGCCCATGCACCGCAGCCTGCCATGCACCCGTCAGCGGAACACGGCTGAGGGCCGCCCCGGCGCGCAAGAGCCAGTCGAGCGCGGCCTCCGGCGGGCTGTCGGGATGCACGGCGATCACCAGGCCGCGGCGCGGATGGTCGGACAGCACGACCCACTCGTCGGGCACCGCAACGCCGATCTCCTCGAGCCGGCGAGCCGCCTTCGGTCCTGTCTGGTGAAGGATGCCCAGCTCGGCGTGCGGCGGCTTCTGGCCCGGCTCGGGTGCGACCCACGTGCAGACCGGCACCGGCGGACCACTGCCGGAGAACAGCGCACCGAACACCGATCGGGGAGGCGGGGTGTCGTCGGGCCGGACGCCGGGCTGCAATGTGATCCAGCCGCTCTGCGTATCGGACAACCTCGTCATGGCGGCCACGACCTCGCCAGCGTCCTCCGGGCGGAACTCGACGAGATCGGGGGCCTCGCGCACCTCTGATGTCTACCGCTGTTCGTCGCTACGCTCGCACGCGCGATGGCGCTGGTCACAGGAGTACCCGAGACGGACAGCGACCGGCTCGTCGAGGCGTTCGACCGATTCCGGCGCGAAATCGAGGCGCAGCGTGGGCCCGCCGTGATCGGCGAGGAGCCTGAGGCACTGCACGACCTTCGTGTGGCGGTGCGCCGTACGCGGTCGGGGCTCAAGCACAGTCGCGGGCTGCTGTCCAAGAAACAGCGCCGGCGTTTCCAGGACGAGTTCTCGCGCTTGCAAGACGTCACGAGCAGCGCGCGCGACTACGAGGTGTGGATGGCCTCGCTGCCCGTCGACGATCCGTTGCGGCTCGTGCTCGCTGGCTACCACGACACCGCGAGGCGCTACGCGTCCGCGAGCCTGGCCGCGCCGCACACGCAGAAGCTCCTGGCCCGGTGGCACACCGCGCTTGCGTCGTTGCCGCGAGGCAACACGCGCGTGTCGAGCGAGGAGCGCATCGCCGCACAGAAGCAACGCGTGTTCCAGGCCGCGGAGACTGCGGGAGTGGAGGCCGATGCCACCCAGCTACACGGCCTGCGCAAGCGGGTGAAGGAGCTCCGCTACCTCGTCGAGCTCTTCATGGACGACGACCGGCGCCCGTTGCGCAAGCCGCTCAAGAAGCTGCAGGACGCACTGGGGGAGGTCCAGGATGTGGCCGTCCAGCGCGCCTGGCTGTTGGATCACGCCGAGGAAGTCGGACCCGTCGACGTCCGCCTGAAGGAGCTGGACGAGCGCGAGGCTGTCGCTCGAGCCGCGTACGGCGAGCTCTACGCCCAATTCCTCACCGTGGCCTGCTAAGACGAACGCCCATGCTCGACGCCGACACGCTGCGCGCTCGCCTGTCTGACTGGTTGCCGGCTCGGGTCGGCGCATCGGCGGTGACGATCACTGATCTCACGCCGCCGAGCGGCACCGGGTACTCCAGCGAGACGCTCCTGTTCACCGCCGTGTTCGAGGCCGATGGTGTGGCCACCGAGCGGCGCTACGTCGTCAGGCTGAAGCCGACCCGCCCCGGCGTCTTTCCCGAGTACGACATCGGGCTCCAGCACGATCTGATGGCGGCACTCGCAGCAAAGACGACGATCCCGGTGCCCGAGATGCTGTGGCAGGAGCACGACACGTCCGTGCTCGGGTCGGAGTTCTTCGTCATGGGACACGTTCCCGGACGTGTGCCGACAGACAACCCGCCGTACACACTCGAGGGCTGGATTCTCGAAGAGCCCGAGGATCGACGCCGCACGATGCACACCGCCGCGCTCGACGTGATGTGCGGCATCCACCAACTCGATCCGGCGGACGTACTCGGCGACGTCGCGTCTCGTTTGCGGCACGGCCTCGACGAGGAACTCGCCTACTACGAGTCGTTCTTCGAGTCGGCCGCGCAGGGACGCCCGCAGCCCGTCGCCGAGGCGGCGTGGGAATGGCTGCAGGCGAACCGGCCAAAAGGGGAGCAGCCCATCGGCCTGTCGTGGGGCGACTCGAGGATCTCGAACATGATCTTCGGCGACGACCTGCAGCCCGCCGCCGTCCTCGACTGGGAGATGGCGTCGCTCGGCGATCCGCAGATGGACTTGGCGTGGTGGCTGTTCCTCGACCGGCACTTCACCGAAGGCATGACCATGCCGCAGCCCGCCGGATTCATGTCCCGGGAGGAGACCATCGCCCGGTGGGAACAGGCCACCGGCCGCCCTGCTGATCAGGTGGAGTGGTACGAGATCTATGCCGGCTTCCGGTTCTCCGTGGTCATGATGAGGATCGCGATGATGCTCGTGGACGACGGGATCATGCCCCCAGACACGGACTTCGACCGGAACAACACCGTCACCCAGTGCCTGGCACCGATGCTCGGCCTGGAACCCACCGGTTACACGCCCACTTTCTAAGTAGCTCGGACGGCCTAGTCGCCGGGACTAGTGCCCGCAGACCAGTACACAAAATGGGCCCGTTTCGGCTGAAGCGGAACATGGCAGCGACCGATGAGATACCCGTCCGTCGCCACACAAGGGTGAGGAGAAGAGTCGTGAACCCACGACGACACCGTCGCCCCACCATCGTGTGGGTACCGGTCGGTACGAACATTGCTCTGGTGGTCATCGCCGCCGGATTGAAGGACGCCACCGCGGTGGCGTTGACCGCCGTGGGCGCCGTCGTCGCCACCGGCGCCGTCGTCGTGTACCTGCGCGAATCGGAGCTGGACAAGGAGCGCATCGCTCACCTGCAGGCGGCGATCCCCGCGTTCAACGCGCCGCTCGACGCTGACGCGGCCGTGAACCTCGCCCCGAAGCCGTCGCCCGTCGTGGCCGAGGTGCTCCGACAGATGCGGCCCGTCGTGCCGCCCGATGTCGTCAGCCCGCGACAGATTCCGCCCACGGTGCCCATCGACCGAAGCTGACAATCGGCGCGCTACCGTGCGATCGGGCCGGTCGTTGGAAGGGGCTCTCCGAGGTGGCAGTGACGATCGACGATGCGCTGACGTATCGAGGTTTCTCGAAAGCGGAGCTCGTCGACGACTACCGCCTCGCGCTGGTGAGCCGGGCGCTCGACGACCGAGAGATCAGCCTGCAGAAGCAGAGCCGGGTCTTCTTCCAGATCTCCGGCGCGGGTCATGAGGCGCTCCTGCTGGCGCTGAGCCATTCGCTGCGCGCCGGCTACGACTGGTTCTTCCCGTACTACCGCGACCGGTCGCTCGTGCTCGGCCTCGGGGTCACGCCCCGCGAGATCTTGTTGCAGGCCGTCGGCTCAGCCGAAGACCCCGCGAGCGGCGGCCGGCAGATGCCGTGCCACTGGGGTCATCGCGAGAAGCACATCGTCACCCAGTCGTCGGCCACGGCGTCGCAGTGCCTGTCGGCGGTCGGCTGCGCCGAGGCGACGCGGTACATCCAGGGTCGCAACCTGCCCGGGTGCGACGCCAACGGCGACGAGATCACGTACGTGTCGCTGGGGGAGGGCTCGACGAGCGAAGGCGAGTTCTGGGAGTCGCTGAACACGGCGTGCCGGTTGCACCTTCCCGTGCTCTACCTGGTGGCCGACAACGGCTACGCGATCTCGGTGCGCGCCGAAGACCAATCGCCCGCGCCGATCTCGGAGATGGTGCGCGGCTTTCGCGGCTTGGCGATCACGAAGATCGACGGTCGGGACTATTTCCAAGCGCGGCACTTCGGCGCACGCGCCGTCGCGCGGGTGCGTGCCGGGGAAGGCCCGGGCCTCATCCACGCCAAGGTCACGCGGCCGTACTCGCACTCCGCCGCGGACACGCAGTCGAAGTACCGCACGTCCGAAGACCTCGCGGACGAGGCCGCGCACGATCCGATCCTCGTGCTCGAACACGAGCTCGTGAAGGGCGGCGTGATCACGCCCGACGACGTCGAGCGGATCCGCGACGACGCGAAGACCATCGTGATGACCGCGGCGAAAGAAGCACTCGCGGCCGAGCGGCCCGATCCCGCGACGGTGCTCGACCACGTGTACGTGCGACCGCCGATCCCCGACGAGTCCGATCCCGGCAGCGATGGCGAGGTCGTGGCCTTCGGCGAATCGATTCGCCGGACGTTGCACGAGCTGATGGCCGCCGACGAGCGCATCCGGGTGTTCGGCGAAGACGTGGCCGACGCGCCGGAGGCGCTCATCGATCAAGTGGAAGGCAAAGGCGGCGTGTTCGGCACGACGGCCGGCCTGCAACGAACCTTCGGCATCGCCCGCTGCTTCAACACGCCGCTGGCCGAAGCGAACATCGTGGGCCGGGCGGTTGGGCAGGCCGTGCGCGGCCTTCGCCCGTGCCCGGAGATCCAGTTCTTCGACTACATCTGGCCGGCGATGACGCAGATCAAGACGGAGGCGGCCACGATCCGCTGGCGGTCGAACGGCGCGTTCTCGTGTCCCGTCGTGCTGCGCGTCGCGATCGGTGGCTACCTCACGGGCGGCGCGATCTGGCACAGCCAGTGCGGCGAGTCGATCTTCGCGCACGTGCCCGGCCTCATCGTGATGTTCCCGTCGCGAGCGCGAGATGCGGCTGGCATGCTCCGGGCGGCGTTCCGGTGCGAAGACCCGGTGTTGTTCCTCGAGCACAAGCACCTGCTGCGGCAGGCGTACACGAAGGACCCCTATCCCGGTCCCGACTACATCGTGCCCCTCGGCAAGGGGACGGTCGTCCAGGAGGGCGCGGATCTCACGATCGTCACGTACGGCGCGACGGTCGAACGCTCGCGTCAGGCCGCGGCGCAGCTCGGTGATGCGTCGGTCGAGATCATCGATCTTCGCTGCATCGTGCCGTGGGATCAGGAGCTCGTGGCCGAGTCGGTCGCCAAGACCGGCCGCGTGATGGTCGTGCACGAGGACATCCGCACCGGCGGTTTCGGTGGCGAAGTCGCGGCATGGATCGCGCAGGAGTGCTTCGCGGAACTGGATGCACCGGTGGTGCGCATCGGAGCGCTCGACTGTCACGTGGCCTACGAGCCCAGGCTCGAAGACGCCATTCTCCCGCAAGCCGACGACATCGCCGCGAAGGCGAAGGAGCTTCTCGCCTACTAGGTCGGCTCGGTGTCCATAGGGACGACGGACACGCGGTAGCCCCTGGCTTCGAGCGCGCGGACGAGTGTGTCGGCGTGCTCTCGATCCATCGTCTCGATCGCCAACTCGACCTCGGTGCTCCGGATCGGCGCCGATGCGAACAATCGCTGGTGATGCACCTCGACGATGTTGCCACCCGCCTCGCCGACGACCGCGGTGAGGAGCGACAGCGAGCCCGGGCGGTCGTCGAGCCACACCCGCAACCGCGAGAGCCGGCCGTCGTGAACGAGGCCCCGCAGGATCACGGACGACAGCAGGCGCGGGTCGATGTTGCCGCCGGTGAGCACGACACCCACGGTCTTGCCTGCGAAGCGCTCGGGGTGCTCGATGACCGCCGCGAGTCCGGCGGCGCCGGCGCCCTCGGCGACCACCTTCTCGATCTCGAGGAAGTGGTTCACGCCGTCCTCGATGGAACGCTCGCTGACCATGAGCATCTGCGCGCCTGCCTCGGCGACGAGTGCGGATGTCAACGCACCCGCATGGGACACCGCGATGCCGTCGGCCATCGTCGGCCCGCCGGTCACTGGCCGATCGTCGTGGGCCAGCGCCCGCGCCATCGACGGATACCCCTCGGTCTGGGCCCCGAACAGCTCTACCTGCGGAGCGATCGCGCGGGCCACGACGCCGATACCGGCCAGGAGCCCGCCGCCGCCAACAGGCACGATCACCGCGTCGAGGTCCGGATGGTCGGCGAACAGTTCGAGCCCGACCGTCCCTTGCCCGGCGACGACGTGCGGGTCGTCGAACGGATGCACGAACGTGCGGTGCTCGCGTTCGACGAGGGCCTGGCAGTACGTCATCGCCTCGGCCACGCTTTCACCGTGCAGTTCGACGCGACCGCCCAGCGCTCGAGTCCGTCCGACCTTCACGAACGGTGTCGTCTCCGGCATCACGATGGTGGCGTCGATGCCGAGGAGTCGCGCATGGCGCGCGACGGCTTGCGCGTGATTGCCAGCACTCACTGCGATCACACCGCGCGAGCGTTCGTCGTCGCTGAGGCTGAGAAGCTTGTTGCGTGCGCCGCGCTCCTTGAACGACGCGACGAACTGGAGGTTCTCGAACTTGACGACCACGGTGCAGCCGAGCAGGTCCGACAAGGTCTGCGACACGCTGCTCGGCGTGCGTACGACGCTGCCGGCGATCGCGGCAGCGGCGGCTTCGACGTCGGCGAGGGTGACGGTCACGGTCATCGCCGCGCGTGCGCGTCGATGAGGTGGGCGACCGCCACCGTGACGTGCTGCGCCGTCGGCAGGTGCAGGAACTCGTTGGGCCCGTGGGCGTTCGTTCCCGGGCCGAGTACGCCGGTGATCACGAACTGCGCGTCGGGGAACGACTTGCCGAGCATCGCCATGAAGGGGATCGTGCCGCCTTCGCCGGTGGTGCGGGCGGGCGCGCCGTAGCCCGCGATCGATGCCTCGTCGATGGCCGTCGCCAACCAGGGTGCGGTCGGCGGCGCGTTCCACCCGTCGGCGAGCTCGCGCACCACCGCCTCGATCGACGCACCGTAGGGAGGGTCGGCGCTCAGTACCTCGATGAGCGCGTCGCGGGCGCGCTCGGAATCGCACGTCGGTGGCAGCCGAAACGAGAGCTGGGCGCGTGTGAAGGGTCGCAACACGTTGCCGCCATCAGCGACCGAGGGCACCCCATCGATGCCGATGAGTTCCATCGTTGGCTGCCACGTCTTGGCGATCATCTGGGCGACCGGATCGTCGACCGTCGCACTCGCGCCCGACACGAACGGGAACCGTTCAGAGATGTCGGTGCCGAGTTCGCTCGACGTCTGCGCAAGCTCCTTCTCGCGATCGACCGGCATCTCCACGTGCAGCTCCGGCACGAGGATCTCGCCGGTGGTCTCGTCCTCGACACGCGTCAGCAGTGAGCGCAGGATGCGGAACGTCGACGGCACGACACCGCCGGCCGCGCCCGAGTGAACGCCTTCGTCGAGCACCCGTACTGTGAGGGTGAGAGCAAGAAGTCCACGCAGCGATGTGGTCAACCAGAGACGGTCCCAGGTCGGGCAGCCCGAATCGAGGCAGACGACGAGGTCGGGACTTCCGACGCGATCGGCGAGCGCCTCCATGTACGCGGGCAGGTCGGGGCTCCCGGACTCCTCGCTGGCTTCGATGACGACGATGAGCCGCGCGTGCGCCCCCCCTGACGCCTGAACCGCCTCGATAGCAGTCATGGCCGCGAACGCGGCGTAGCCGTCGTCTCCCGCGCCGCGCCCGTAGAGGCGGTCGCCTTCCAGCACCGGCTCCCACGGTCCGAGCCCTTCGCGCCATCCGGACATCTCCGGCTGCTTGTCGACGTGGCCGTACAGCAGCACGGTGCCGTCGGCCGTACCGGGAACCTCGGCGAGGATCACGGGCGTGCGGCCTTCCAGCTGCTCCACCGACACACGCAGTCCTTCGATCGGGCGCGCCGCCATCCACGAGCTGACGAGGTCGACGGCCCGGGCCATGTGCCCGTTCTCGGCCCACTGCTGATCGAACGACGGGGACCGGTTCGGGATGCGGATGTACTCGGTGATGGCCGGGAGTGCATCGTTCGTCCACACACGGGCCACGCGATCGACAACACTCGCGGCGTCCATGGGCGTCAACTTAGGGGCTACGGATTGATGGGGCGGATCGTGGTGGTCGGCAGTTTGAATGTCGATCACACCATCAGCGTCGAGCGGTTTCCCGAGATCGGGGAGACGATCATTGCGACCGGTTTGGCCAGCGACCTCGGCGGCAAGGGTTTCAACCAGGCGGTCACAGCCGCCCGCATGGGGGCCGATGTCGTGATGGTCGGGTGCGTCGGCGCGGACACGGATGGCGATCGGCTGCTGCAGGCGCTCAGCGACGAGCGCATCGATGCGGGGTTCGTGCGGCGCAACGCGGCGCTCCCCACCGGGCGTGCGCACATCACGGTCGACGTCGAAGGCCGCAACTCGATCGTGGTCGCTCCCGGTGCCAACGCGAGCACGTCATTCCCGTCAGCCGCACTCGAAGGCGCAGACGTCCTGCTCGCACAGCTCGAGTGTCCGCTCGACGTCGTGACCGCCGCCATGTCTGCGGCGCACTCCGCCGGGGTGAAGACGATCTTGAATCCCGCACCGGCGCGCGCCCTCACGGACGAGCTGCTGCGTCTGGTCGACTGTCTCGTGGCCAACGAGACCGAGGCGGACAGCGTCGGGCAGGTGTCGTATCACGGCATCGCGGTGATCACCGGGGGCGAGCGCGGGGCACTCGTGCTCGTTCCGGGCCGCGAGTCGCGCCGGATACCAGCACTCGCGGTTCCGGTCGTCGACACGACCGCGGCGGGCGATGCCTTCTGTGGTGCGTTCGCGGCCGCGCTCGCGGGTGGCGGGAAGCTCGGCCAAGCCCTTCAGCGGGCGACGGCTGCGGGCGCGTGTGCCGTCACGCGTCCCGGCGCGTTCAGTTCGCTGCCCTCCTCAGTCGAGGTCGACCGTCTGCTGGCTCAGTCGAGGAGCGAGGCCCAGAGCTGACGGTCGGCCGAACCCGGGTCGTCCAGCACGTCCCGGGTGATGCCCAGCTCCATCACGGCTCGGTGGTCGGCGGAGTAGCGCGGCCATTCCGGGATGCCGTCGTGCTGCGGGGTACCGTTGTGTGCCATCGCCAGCCAGGAGCGTGACGTCGCGGTGGCGAGCGCGTGCGTGTCGTCGGTGAGCCCGCCGAGGAGCACGTCGACGCCACGGCGATCGAGGTTGTCGAAGGCGAACGGCACATCGATCGCATGACACGCGCCGAGCGCGCCGTTGAAGGCGGTCGACTTGTACGTGAACAAGTACGCGTACGTGTCGGGCTGGTTGATCGACTGCGCCTCGGCGAGTCGCGTCGCCGGAATGCGGAAGATCCAGTCGGTGGCGAAGTCGCACCACAGGTCGTCGGCCGAGGCGCCTGGCCGCGTCTCGCGGTACGAGTCGATCACCTCGGCGGCACGATCTTGACCCACGACTCGAGCAACGCGTCCCGACAGACGCTCCTCGGCCATCGGGCCCTGGGCGCGTTCCATGAGGCTGAACAGTTTGTATTCCTCGCTGGTCGTTCCGATCAGCACGTGCACGTTGGCCGCCGAGCCGTCGCGAACGGCCTCGCGTGGATGCTTCGGCAGCACGACACCGTCGATGATGGGAGAGAACGGAAGCCGCAGTTCGCCGGTCGCCGCCAACTTCAGCGTGACCGCATCCTGCGACGCCAGGAGCTGTTCGACGGGGAGCTCCAGCAATGCGTCGGCGCTCGAAGGGTTGAGGGCGAGGTCGGCCAGCATCGCGGTCGTGACCTGCCCGGCGCCGCTCACGTCCTTCACCGCGTCGGCCGCTCCGCTCTGCGGGATCGCGTTGCGGATCAGCGGCGCGACACCGGGGACGCCGAGCAGCGTCGCAATGCTCATACCTCCCGCCGACTCGCCGAACAGCGTGATGTTGTCTGGATCGCCACCGAACGATGCGATGTTGTCGCGCACCCAGTTGATCGCCGCGACCTGGTCGCGGATCCCGTTGTTTCCCGATCCCTCGAACCCAGTCCCGAGCACCTCGTCGAGCTGCAGGAAGCCAAAGGCACCAAGCCGGTAGTTGATGGTGACGACCACGACATCGCCGCGGCTCGCGAGGTTCGTGCCGCTGTACCAGGGGATCGACCCGGCACCGGCGGTGAAGGCACCGCCGTGGATCCACACCATCACCGGCCGGGCGCGGTCGTCGGCTGCCGGCGTGAACACGTTGAGGAACAACGCGTCTTCGACCATCGGCGTCGCGTCGGACTTGCCGAGCATCGACTCGAGCCCGGAAGGGTTCTGCGGCAGGATCGGACCGAACGAGGTGGCGTCGTACACGTCGTGCCACGGCTCGACCGGCTGCGGCGGTTGGAATCGCTTGGCCGTCGCGAAGCGGATACCGCGGAACTGCAGCACGCCGTCCTTCTCGAGGCCCTGGACCTTGCCGGCGGTGGTGGAGGCGATCGTCATGGGCGCCAAACGTAACTTGACTGTCGGGTCAGGACCTAGCGCGGGAGGCCGAGCACCCGTTCGCCGAGGATGTTGCGCAGGATCTGGGCGGTGCCGCCCATGATCGTGTAGGCGGGCGCGTAACAGACAGCGCGCGCCGCCCGGCCGCCGAGCCCGTGATCCGGACCCCACAACAACGCGTGCGGACCGAGCACCTCCGCACAGAACGACGCCAGCCGTTGCTCGAACTCGGTGCCGAACGTCTTGGTGGCCGCGGAGAACCCCGCAGGCGCTTGTCGCAGGGTTTCGCGCAGCACGAGCAGCCGGCCGATCCGATAACTCGTCTCGATCGCCGCGACACGCTGCCGGGTCACCAGATCGCTCCGGTCGACGAGCCCTGACGCCATGACGTCGCGGTACAGCGCGTAGTTCGACACCAGCCGGTCGATGCCGCCGCGCTCGTGCTCGAGCTGACGCATGAGCTGACGGAAGCTGTTGTTCTCCTCGCCGACCAGATGGTCCGCGGGAACGCGCACGTTCTCGAACGTCACCTCGCAGAAGTGGCGGCTCGACGTCATGTCATGGATGGGGCTCACGGTGATGCCCGGGGAGTGCATGTCGACGATGAGCTCGGACAACCCCGCATGCTTCGGCGCGTTGGGGTCCGTGCGGGCGACGAGATAACACCAGTCGGAGTAGACGGCGCCGCTGGTCCAGACCTTCTGGCCGTCGACGATCCACGAGTCGCCGTCGCGGACCGCGCGTGTCCGCAGGGAGGCAACGTCGCTGCCGGCGTCGGGCTCGCTCATGCCGATGCACCACATCGATTCGCCGGCGACGATGTCGGGTAGCCATCGGCGCCGCTGCTCGGGTGTCCCGAATTGCAGGAGCGTCGGTCCCATCTGACGGTCGGCGAACCAGCTGGCCGCGACCGGCGCACCGTTGGCGATCAAGGCCTCGAACACGACGAAGCGCTCGAGGACGGTGCGGCCGTGGCCGCCCTCGTCGACAGGCCAGGTCATGCCGAGCCAGCCGCGGGTCCCGAGCTCCTTGGCGAACGCCGCGTCGTGGCCGACGATCCACGAGTCTTCGAGGAAGTCGCGCGCCGCTGCGGCCTTCAACGCGACCTCGGTGGCTTCCTCTTGGAGCGCGCGCAACTCGTCGGGCAGGGCGAAGTCCATCGGCGTGCCACTCTAGAACGCGTGGTGATCCGCCCGATCGAACCGGACGAGTATGCGCGCCTCGGTGCCTTGACCCTCGATGCGTACACCACGCTCGACGGGCATGTGCACGAGCCGGACTACGAGGAAGAGCTCGCCGATGTGCGATCTCGCGCCGAGGCGCGGTCGACCGATGTGTTGGTGGCCGTTGACGACGACGGACGGCTCCTCGGCGGCGTGACGTACGTCGCGGATGGTGACTCGCCGTACGCCGAGTACGGGCTGGTCGGTGTGGCATCGATCCGCATGCTGGCTGTCGATCGGAGCGCGCAGCGATCCGGTGCGGGTGTCGCGCTCGTACGCGCGTGCATCGACCGCGCCAAGGCCGCGGGGCGGACGGACCTGGTGTTGCACTCGACACCGTGGATGACTGGCGCACATGCGCTCTACGCAAAGCTCGGCTTCGAGCGCGACGAGTCACTCGACTGGGACGTGAATCCCTCCGTGCAACTGCTGGGCTTCCGCCTCGCGCTGTAACGATCGGTAGCCGCCGTCACCGACTAGTTGAGCACCACGATCTTGCCGAGCTTGCCGCCGGCGGCGAAGTGTTCGTAGGCCTTCGCCGCCTCGGGCATCGAGTAGGTGGCGGCCACCGGCACCTTGACAGTGCCGCGTTCGACGTGCGGGAGCACGTGCGCCTCCACGAGCTGCGCGGCCAACGCCTTCTGCTCGAGTGGGCGAGCGCGCAGTGTCGATCCGTGGATGCGGCCGCGCTTGCCCATCAGCGCGTGGAGGTTCAGCTCGGCGGCCGCGCCGCCGCCGGTGCCGATCACGGCGATCCGTCCACCGGTGGCCAGGGATTCGACGTCGCCTGGCAGGTTCGGCGCACCGATCAGCTCGAGGATCACGTCGTACGGGCCGTGGGCCACGAAGTCCTCAGGGGCGACGACCTCCGCGCCGAATGCTGACACCGACGCACGAAGGCCGGCGTTGCGCACGGTTGCGATCACGCTCGCGCCCGCGGCGAGGGCGAGTTGCACGCCGGCGATGCCCACCCCTCCCGCGGCGCCGTGCACGCACGTCCGCTCGCCGAGCGACAGACCGCACTGCGTGAACAGCGCGTCGTGCGCGGTCGTGAAGGCTTCCGGAAAGCCGCCGGCTTCGGGCCACTCCATCCGGTCCGGCACCTGAATGGCAGTGCGTTCGTGCACGACCGCGAGCTCGGCCTGCGCTCCGCCACCCACGATGGCCATCACGCGATCGCCGACTGCGAAGCGATACACGCCGTCACCAATGCCGACGACCTCGCCGGCGAGCTCCATGCCGGGGATGTCCTGCGGATTGCCGGGGGGCGCCGGATAGAAACCGGCCACCTGCATCAGGTCCGCATTGTTGAGTCCGGCGGCGTGGACGCGGACGAGCAGTTCACCTTTCCCGGGTACAGGATCCGGGTGTTCCCGCCACTCGAGCGCGCCGTCGACGATCGTGACGGCGTGCACCGGAATGGATCTACTTCCGCTGGTCGATCGGGACGTACTTGCGCTCGGCGTTGCCGACGTACAGCTGCCGAGGCCGGGAGATGCGCGAGTCCTGCTCGAGCAGCTCCTCCCAGTGCGCCAACCACCCCGACGTCCGCGGGATCGCGAACAACACCGGGAACATGTCGATCGGGAAGGCCATCGCCTGGTAGATGAGGCCGGAGTAGAAGTCGACATTCGGGTACAGCTTCCGACTCGTGAAGTACTCGTCGCTGAGCGCGACCTCTTCGAGCTTCAGCGCGATGTCGAGGAGCGGGTTCTTCCCAGTGACGGCGAACACCTCTTCGGCCGTCTGCTTGATGATCGTGGCGCGCGGGTCGTAGTTCTTGTAGACGCGGTGACCGAATCCCTGGAGGCGGCCGCCCGAGCCCTCCTTCACGGACTTCACGAAATCCGGCACGTTCTCGATCGAGCCGATCTCGGTGAGCATCCGCACGACTTGCTCGTTGGCCCCGCCGTGACGCGGGCCGTACAGCGCCGCGGCCGCGGCCGAGGTGGCGGTGTACGGATCGGCATGCGAGGAGCCGACGACTCGCATCGCCGTCGTGGAGCAGTTCTGCTCGTGATCGGCGTGCAGGATGAACAAGGTGTCGAGCGCCTTGGCGAGTACGGGATTGTCGTAGTCCACCCACTCGACGGGGTTGAACATCATGTTGAGGAAGTTCTCCGTGAACTTCTTGGAGTTGTCGGGATAGACGAACGGCATGCCCGAATAGAAACGGTGAGCGCACGCGGCGATCGTCGGCATCTTCGCGATGAGCCGGACGATCTGCTTGTGGCGGATCTCCGGATCGTCGATCGCCTTGGCCTCGGGGTAGAACGTCGACAGCGCGGCGATGGCCGCCACGAGCATGCCCATCGGATGGGCGTCGTAGTGGAAGCCCTCCATGAACCGCTTGCGCATGTTCTCGTGGATGAACGTGTGATACGTGACCTCGTGGTTCCAGGCATCGAACTGCGCTGGCGTCGGCAGTTCGCCGTGGATCAGCAGATACGCCACCTCGATGTAGGTGGAGTTCGCCGCGAGCTCCTCGATCGGGTAGCCCCGGTATCGCAAGATGCCGTTGTCGCCGTCGAGCTCGGTGATCGCGCTACTGCAGGCCGCCGTCGTCATGAACGCGGGGTCGAAGAACCACACGTTCGGAAGCAGCTTGCGCCACTCCGTGGCGTCGACACCCCCGTCGACGATGGGCACCTCGATCGACTCGCCAGTGCGGTTGTCGGTGATCGTGATGGATTCAGACATCGATCAACGAGGCTAGCTGTCCGGCTCCTGCTCGGTCCTCAGGTGAGGTGGTCGGGGATGGTGCGGTTGATGGTGTTGATCACGTCGGAGAATGTCTTCTCGGCGTGGTCGGGTTCCTCGAAGTTCATCGAGATCACAGCACCGTTGGCCATGTAGATCTCCATTTTGCGCTGCATGCTGTTCATGGAGCCGGTCAGCTTCACGTACGCGATGTGGCCTGCATTGATGGCCACCATGTTCGTCTCGGCGGCGTTCCCGAGATCGAGGTTCACCGTCCGGGTGACCAGCTCGCCCGACATCGTCGTCACCCTACCTTTGGGTCTCGGTGGTCGATGTCTACAGCGGCGTGTTGTCGTGCCGTCTCGGCGGCAGCCGCTCCTGCTTGCCTTCGAGCAGCTGAACCGCGGCCACGACTTCGCGGCGCGTGTCGGCCGGGTCGATCACTGCGTCGACCGAACCGCGCTCGGCGGCGGGCCATGGACTGAGGAGTCGCACTTCGTAGTCGTGCTGGAGCTCGGCGCGTTCCTCGGTGGTGGCCTTCCGATGCAGGATCTCGACCGCGCCCTTGGCGCCCATCACCGCCACCTCTGCGCTCGGCCACGCCAAGTACAGATCGCTGCCCATGTCGCGCGAATCCATCACGATGTACGCGCCGCCGTACGCCTTGCGCAGCACGATGGCAATGCGCGGCACGGTCGCTCGCGCGTACGCAAAGGCGAGCTGGGCGCCGTGGCGGATCATGCCGCGCCACTCGAGGTCCTTGCCGGGATAGAACCCGGACGTATCGATCAGTGTCAGGAGCGGGATGTTGAACGCGTCGCAGAACGCAACGAAGCGCGCCCCTTTCTGCGAGGCGGGGATGTCGAGCGTGCCGGCGATCGACTGCGGCTGATTGGCGACCACGCCGACCGGACGGCCGGCCACCGTCGCGAACGCCGTGACGAGGTTCGGAGCCCACGCCGCTCGCAGCTCGAGCAGGAAGTCGTCGTCGACGATCGCTCGGATGGCGTCGCGCACGTCGTAGCTGGCCGTGCTCGAAGTCGGGATCAGCGATCGGAGCTCGGGGGTGGACCGATCGTCCGGATCGTCCGTCGCGAGCCGCGGCGGGAGTTCGTCGACGTGTGAGGGGAACAACGCCAGTAGGTCGCCGATGGCGACAAGCGCAGCGTCGAGGTCGTCGACGACGAGCGCGGCCAACCCGGTCATCGACGCGTGCACGCCCGCCCCGCCGAGCTCGTCGGTGTCGACGACGATGCCGGTGATCTGGTGCACCATCTGCGGTCCGCTCACAAAGGCGTACGCATCAGACGTCATCACGACGTGATCGGCCAGCCCGAGTAGGAGCGCAGGGCCCGAGACGGCCGGACCGTGCGCGGCCATCAACACCGGGATCACGCCAGAGCAGATGGTGATTGCTCGGGCGGCGATACCCCAGCCGAAGCTCGCGGCGAGACCTTCGGTGACGTCGGCCCCGCTCGACGCGATCGTCACGACGAGCGGCAAGCGAGCTTCGAGCGCGTGCATCGCCGCCTCCGCCAAGGTCTTCCCGTCCTCGGGCGTCAGCGCGCCGCGGCGAACGGTCGGGTCACAGCGCGCGAGCACCACGTCGCGGTCGCCGAGCCGAGCCCGTCCCGCGCTGACCGCGCCGTGCACGCCGGCACGAATGGGAAGGTCAGTGGTGCTCACGATGCTCCGGTCGATGCGAGGTGGATGCCGGGCTGGTGCTCCGCCTCTGCGGCAATCGTGCGCCGCAACACCTCGGTCAATGCTCGCGCGGGTGCAGACGGCAGCCCGCGCCGGCGGCGGACGAGTCCGACGGACCGACGCGTGAGCCCATCGACGCGCACGACCTTCCAGGTGCGGGATGTGCCGCCGTCGACGCGCGGTGCCGCAGAGGCCGGCAGCACTGCGGCGCCGAATCCCTCGAACGCGAGTGATGCGACGAGCCGCATGCCGTCGACCTCAGCCTTCGTCGTGAGCGTCACGCCGGCCTCGCTCGCCTGCGCATCGAGGTCGTCGCGAAACGCGGTTCCTGGTGGTTCCAGCAGGAGGTCGTGCTCGGCGAGCTGTGCGAGTGACACGCGGTCTTCGGCCGCGAGCGGATGGTCGAGCGGCGCGATCACCAGCAGCTCCTCCTCGAACAGGAGATCCGAATCGACATCGGGATCGTGCACCGGGAGCGCGAGCACCGACAGGTCGAGTTGACCGCTGTGAACCTGAGGCAGCAGTGATGTGGTCGTGGCATCGACGACCACGACGCGGACCCGCGGATACTCGGCGGCCATCGCTTCGAGCAGGGGCGGCACGAGCCACCGCGCCGTGGTCCCGATCACGCCGATCCGAGCGACACCGGTGATCTCGCTGTTCACTGCGGCGACGTCGGCGACGAGCGCTTCGAGTTCGAGCTGGATGCGGCGGGCGCGGCCCACGACCGCCTCTCCTTCCGCGGTGAGCGTGCCCGTGGCCCGGTCGACGAGGGTCACCCCCAGCTCCCGCTCGAGCCGGGCGATGTGGGTCGACACATTCGACTGCACCGTGTGCAGGGCGCGGGCCGCGGCGGAGAAGGACCGATGGTCGGCGACGGCCACGAGTGCGCCCAGCTGGCGGAGATCCATCGCCAGACATGATGGCATCTATCGGCAACAACTGTTGGACAGATCGGAGGCGCCAGGGGAGGATGACCGAAGAAAGACGCCGAGCGTTGAAGCCTCTCCCCCTGGGGGTTCCGCTCGAGCACATGAGAGGGACCGGCCACCCCCCGGCCGGTCCCTCTTGAATTCTCCAGGAGTAGGTTGCAGCCCATGGGTCGAGAGGCAGCGTTCTTCGATCTCGATCGCACGTTGCTGCGGGGAGCGAGTGGCCCCGTCATCAGCGACGCGCTGAAGAAGGTCGGCCTGATGAGCGATCGGAACATCCCGGGCGAAGGGCTCGTGTACCGCATCTTCGACATCGTCGGCGAGAGTCGACCGACGATGCAGCTCGCGCGCCAAGCGGCGCGGTTCGCCAAGGGCTGGACGCGCTCGGAGGCCCAGGAAGCCGGACGCATCGCGGCCGAGACATTGACAGGCGCGGTCCAGCCGTTCGCCGGCCCGCTCATCGCCGAGCACCATGCCGCCGGCCGCCACGTCGTGTTGGCAACCACCACGCCCTACGACCTCATCAAGCCACTGGCCGACGCCCTCGGACTCGATGCTGTGATCGCGACGCGCTACGGCGAACGCGACGGTGCGTACGACGGCACGATCAACGGCGAGTTCGTGTGGGGCAAGGGCAAGCTGCGCGCAGTGAAGGAATGGGCCGCGGAGCACGACGTCTCGATGAGCGACTCGTACGCGTACTCGGACAGTTGGTACGACGCGCCGTTGCTGTCCGCTGTCGGTCATCCACACGCGGTGAACCCTGATCCTCGGTTGATGGTGCGCGCTCTCGTGCAACGGTGGCCCGTGCTGCACCTCGACGTGCCCAGCGGCATTCCGAAGGTGCTCGGCATCGAGCCGCAGCAAGTCTTGATGGCCGGTGCGCATCCGCTGCTCGTGCCATACGCCCGCTTCGACATCAGTGGCACGGAGAACCTGCCGGACACCGGGAGCGGCATCGTCGTCGGCAACCATCGGAGCTACTTCGATCCGATGGCAATGGGTCTTGCGCTCGCGCAGCACGGCCGTCCGGTGCGCTTCCTCGGCAAGAAGGAAGTGTTCGACGCTCCGGTGGTCGGGCAGCTGGCCAAGGCGTTCGGTGGCATCCGCGTCGATCGCGGTACGGGCTCCGATGAGCCGTTGCTGGCTGCAGCCGACGCGCTACGCGGCGGTCAGCTCGTGGCGATGATGCCGCAGGGCACGATTCCGCGGGGGCCGGCGTTCTTCGAGCCCGTGTTGCAGGGACGGTGGGGGGCGGCGCGTCTCGCGCAGATGTCCGGTGCGCCGGTCATTCCCGTCGGCTTGTGGGGGACGGAACGAGTGTGGCCGCGCAGCAGCCGGCTGCCGAACATGCTCAACGTCACGAACCCGCCGCTGGTGACGATCCGCGTGGGTGAGCCCGTGAAGCTCGTGGGCAAGAGCCTGGATGCCGACACCAAGCGGATCATGGCCGCCATCGCCGAGCTTCTGCCGCCGGAAGCCCACGAGAAGCGCACGCCGACGGACGAAGAGCTCGCGCTGACCTACCCGCACGGCAAGATCCCCGCCGACGGGGAACGGACCGACGAGAAGCAACGCCGCCCCGGCTCCGACTGAACGGAAAATCAGGTTCTCCTCACCTTTGTGTGGGGTCGCCGGCGGCCGATTGGTCGGGGCGGCGCTGGTCAGGATCGTGAACAGCGCGATGACGACGGCGTCGGGCGGCGCGCGTCGAGGTGGGCGGTCGCGCCGAGCGCCTTTGTGGGCCCAGAGCGACGTGGAATGTCGCCAAGCGCGCCAAGACTTCGAGGTCGACGACTATTGGCGCCGTTTGCGACACATCCGGTCGTCAAACGCGCCAAGAGTTCGCGGCACGGCCGACCACCGCGGTGACCGCAGCCCGCGCCTCGACCAGCAGTCGGCCTGAGGTTGACGCGCCCCGACGTCGGTCGTCCTTGCTGCGTCGTTCACGTCCGTGTCGCGCCCGGTGGACCCACACCAACCCGCGGAGTCCGAACGTCAGTCGCCGGTCACGCCGTCGATGCGTTCGCGCAACAGGTCGGCGTGGCCGTTGTGGCGGGCGTACTCCTCGATCATGTGGACCATGATCCAGCGCAGCGAGACCGGCCCCCGGCCGCCTGATCGTTCAACGGCGCCATTCTCGTCGAGCGATTCCACCGCGGCCTCTGCCTCACGACAGCGCTCGAGCGTCTCGTAGAACATCGCCATCTCGTCGTCGAACTTCGACGGGTCGAGGGTGTCGAAGTCTCCGTCGGGGTCGTCGTCGCTGTAATAGAGGGGTGGCGCGGTCTCGCCCGTGAGGATGCGCAGGAACCAATTGCGTTCGACCTCGGTCATGTGGCGGATGAGCCCGAGGAGCGACATCGACGACGGTGGAACGGAGCGGTCGGCGAGTTGCTCGGGTGTCAGCCCGTCGCACTTCAACACCAGCGTCTCGCGGTGGTACTCGAGCCAGGATCGCAACATGTCGCGCTCGTTGAGCCCGGTGAGCGGTGGATCGACGCGTGTGGTCATCGGGCCGACGCTACGCGCTCGACAACCCTCTCAAGCGTGGGTCGCCAGCGTTCGAGCCCATCGACGATCGCGGTGGGGTCCTTGGCGCGCTCGTCACAGCGGCGCAGCGCGAGCGCGTCGGAAAGATGTGGATTCGCCTCCAGCACCCGCTGCTCCTCGGGCGACAACTCGCCGCCTTGCCGAGCAAGGCTGAGGCTGCTGCCGTCGCTCAGCCCATCGCGGTACGACGGCTCGACAGTGACGAGGTAACGCTTCGCGGGAACGTGCAACTCCACGAGCGCGGCGACTCGTTCCCCGAGCAGATCGCGCACCGCGCCGGCCGCGATCATGCCGTGCGCCTCGGACGCGCCGGGGGAGAGTCGGTGCCCGACATCGTGGACGAGCCCGGCGACCTGCAACTCCTCGTCGTCGGGAAACTCCGCGGCGAGCAGCGTCGCGCACTGCAGGCTGTGATCGAGGACGGGCAACGGATCGCCGTCGGGGCCGAGCGAGTCGTAGAAGTCGCGACACCGCTCGAGCAGGATGAACAACTCGTCGACCGTCAGCGACTCGCTCATCCCGCGGCTAGCCGGTCTGCTTGGCCCGGATGATGTTGAGCGCGCCACCGGCGTGGAACCACTCGATCTGCTCGGGGCTGAACGTGTGCACGCACTCGAAGTCGATCGTCGAGCCGTCTGGCTTCGTGATGCGGCACCGCACCGGCGTGTCAGGCGCCAGCGACCCGAGGCCGAGTACCGAGATGCGATCGTCCTCGCCGATGGCGTCGTACGTCGCACGGTCGGCAAACGTCAGGGGCAACAGTCCCTGCTTCTTGGCGTTCGTCTCGTGAATACGGGCGAAGCTGCGGGCGAAGATCACGACCCCGTTGCGGAACCGCGGCTCCATCGCCGCGTGCTCGCGTGACGAACCCTCGCCGTAGTTCTCGTCGCCGACGGCACACCAGCGGACACCGCTCTCGGCGAGATGCTTGGCGATGTCTGGGAACGACCGCGTGCTCCCGTCGAGAGGATCCTTGCCCTCGCCACTCGCGCCGGTGAACGCGTTGATCACGCCGAGGAAGAGGTTGCCGGAGATGTTCTCGAGATGGCCGCGGTAGCGCAGCCACGGCCCAGCCGCCGAGATGTGGTCCGTCGTGCACTTCCCCTTGGCCTTCATCAGCACGGGAAGGTCGACGTAGTCGTTGCCGTCCCACACGGGGAACGGTTCGAGCAGCTGCAGCCGCTCGGAGGTCGGCGAGACAAGAATCTCGATCGCCGCCTTCTCGGAGGGATCGGGTGGCGGGGCTTGGAAGCCGGACTCTCCAGGGTCGAAGCCGAGCGACGGAAGGTCCTCGCCGACGGGCGGCTCCAGGCGGACGCCGTCGATCTCGTCGGTGACCGGGTTGAAGTTCAGCGTGCCCGCGAGCGCGTACGCGATCACCATGTCGGGCGACGTGACGAACGCCTTGGTGTTCGCGTTGCCGTCGTTGCGCTTCGGGAAGTTGCGGTTGTAGCTGTTGACGATCGTGTTCACCTTGCTCGGATCGAGATCAGTGCGATCCCACTGTCCGATGCACGGCCCGCACGCGTTGGCCAGGACGGTTCCGCCGATGGCCTCGAGGTCGGCGAGTAGGCCGTCGCGCTCGATGGTGGCGCGGACCTGTTCCGATCCGGGTGTGATGAGCAGCTGCACCTTTGCGCGCAGGCCTTTCGCGGACGCTTGCCGCGCGATGGAGGCGGCGCGCGTGATGTCCTCGTACGACGAGTTGGTGCACGAGCCGACGAGCGCGGACGAGATGTCGCTCGGCACACCGTTGGCTTCGGCCCACGCGCCGACATCTGCGATCTCGTGTGCGAGATCGGGGGAGTCGGGGCCGTTGATGAGTGGGAGCAGGGTCGACAGGTCGATCTCGATGACGCGGTCGAAGAACTGCTCGGGGTCGAGCTCGATCTCCGGGTCGGCGCGGAGGTGATTCGCCACCGCGGTCGCCGCATCGGCGATCGCTTCTCTTCCCGTTGCTTTCAAGTAGGCGGCCATGTTGGCGTCGTAAGGGAACAGCGATGTGGTTGCGCCGATCTCGGCGCCCATGTTGCAGATGGTGCCCTTGCCGGTGGCGGTGATGGAGTCGGCCCCCGGACCGAAGTACTCGATGATCGCTCCCGTGCCGCCGCTGACGGTGAGGATCTCGGCCACCTTGAGGATCACGTCCTTCGGCGAGCTCCACCCCGACAGCTCGCCGGTGAGGTGCACGCCGATGAGCGTCGGCCAGCGCACGTTGAACGGGAACCCGGTCATCACGTCGACGGCGTCCGCGCCCCCGACACCGATCGCCACCATCCCGAGCCCGCCGGCGTTGGGCGTGTGACTGTCGGTGCCGATCATCATCCCGCCGGGGAACGCGTAGTTCTCGAGCACGACCTGGTGAATGATTCCCGAGCCCGGCTTCCAGAAGCCGATGCCGTACTTCGCCGACACCGAGCGCAGGAAGTCGTACACCTCGGAGTTCACGTCGAGCGCGAACTTCAGGTCGATGTTCGCTTCGACCTTCGCCTGGATCAGGTGATCGCAGTGCACCGTCGAGGGCACGGCGACCTCGGGCAAACCGGCGGTCATGAACTGCAACAGCGCCATCTGCGCGGTGGCGTCCTGCATCGCCACGCGGTCAGGATCGAAGTCGGCGTAACTGCGGCCGCGCTCCATCGCCTGGCTGTGGGCGTCGCGGAGGTGGTTGACGAGGATCTTCTCGGCGAGGGTGAGGGGCCGCCCGAGACGGGTGCGGCCGAGGGCGACGCGGTCGCCGAGGCGGTCGTAGACCTGCTCCACCAGCGAGAGGGGTGTTCCAGCAGTGACGCCTGAGGCGGGCATGGCGGTGCTCCTTGCTTTTCAGCTTGTAATAGACAAGTCTACTACAAGTGAGAACGGCCCGCTACCAGGAAATCGCCGAGGACCTCCGACGCCAACTGGCGGCGGGTGAGTACGGGCAGCTCCTACCCAGCGAGGCCGAACTCGGCGCAGCCTACGCGGCCAGTCGCGTCACCGTCCGCAAGGCGCTCGAGCTCCTGCGCACCGAAGGCCTGCTCACGTCCCGCCAGGGCCTCGGCTGGCAGCCGGCGCTCGATCCTCTCCGCCAGACGCTCGGGAGCCTCGGCACGATCGAAGCGCAACTCGCCGATGCCGGTATCTCGTCGGCGCGCCAGATCCTCGACTTCGGGTTCGTGGCGGCGCCACCGCGCGTACGGCGGGTGCTCGACACTCGCCGCGTGCTGGAGGTACGCCGTCTCAACCTCGCGAACGACGAGCCGTTTGCCCGGGTCACGGTGTGGTGCGCAGAGCAGCTCGGTCGCGGCCTTTCGCTCGACGACGTGGAGCGGTCGTCGTTCTACGAGTTACTCGACGTCGAACTCGGCGGCGCGACCCAGACCATCGGTGCGGGGGGAGCGACGAAGGGCGACGCGGAGCTGCTCGGGATCGCGGCCGGGTCGCCCGTCCTGCAGTGCACGCGGATCACGAACGATCGCGCCGGTAACCCGGTGCTCATGAGTGAGCACGTGTTCCCCGCCTACCGCACCGAGTTCGTCGTGGACCTCGCGCATGTGGAGCGCTCCCTCGCTCCCAACGGTCTACGACTCGTGGAGTAGACACATCGGGCGGTTCCAAACAGTCCTTTCGGGCCATGGTCCTCTCTGGCGACATCGCGTACGTTCTTTCACGACGCACCATCCCATCTGGGGACGATGGGTGCATGTCCGTCCTCTTGGGCAGGGGGAGCGACGAGCGGGTGAAACGTTCGACGTCGAATACTGAGATCCGTGGCCGCGTGGAACACGACAACGCCGAGCTGTCGAGGTCGAACCGCGAGCTCGAGGAGTTCGCGTACGTCGCGTCCCACGACCTGAAGTCGCCCCTCGTGACGATCGCCGGCTTCCTCGAGTTGCTGCAGGCCACGAAGGCCGACCAACTCGACGATGACGCGCGCCTCTACGTCGAGGCCGCGCTTCGCGGCGCGAACCGGCTGGAGCAGCTGATCGACAACCTGCTCACCTTCTCGCGTGTCGGGCGCATCGATCCTCATCGTGGTTGGGTCGATCTCGGTGCGGTCGTGACGCACCTTCTGCAGGATTGGGACAAAGCGACACGGGCTGCCGGCGTCGTCGTTCGTGTTGACGCCCTGCCGTCCGTCTTGGGTGACGCGACCCTGCTTCGTCAGCTCATCGAGAACTTGTTCAGCAACGCCGTGAAGTTCCGGCGTCCTGGAGTCGACCCCATCATCGAGATCACGGCCGAGCGTGTTGGCGCCGATTGGTTGATGAGGGTGTCCGACAACGGCATCGGCGTGCCGCCCGAGCACCGCGAGGCGATCTTCACGATGTTCTCCCGATTGGCACAGTCGGCCGATCGGCCGGGATCAGGTATCGGGCTGGCGATCTGTCACCGCGTCGTGCAGGCGCACGGCGGCCGCCTCTGGGTCGAGGACGGCACCGCCGGCGGCGCGCAGCTCTGCTTCACGATCCCGGCCTGACCGGGACTAGCCCAGATCCGGCCAGCGGCGCTTGGTGGCGCGCCGTCGCTTCGGGCCACGATCGCCGAGCGCCCAGGCTCGTCTCCACGCCGACGGCGCTTCGGGACCGGAGAGCGCGGGTGTCGCGTCGTGATGGGCGCGCAGTCGGGCCGTGTACCAATCGGTGTTCGCCTCGTCAGCCAGCGCGGCCACGGCGCGTTCGATGCGAGCCGCCATGCGGCGCGAGTCGTCGCCGGCATCGCGGTCCGGCCACAGGGGCTGGCCGAAGGTGATGCGGGTTGCCGATCGATGGAGCCGCTTGCTGCCCTTGCGCATGATCCGGCCGGTGCCCTCGAGATGGACCGGCACGACCGGCACGCTGCACCGCAGCGCGAGATAGGCGGCGCCACCGCGGAACGGCTGCCCCCAGCCATCCGGCGATCGTCCCCCTTCAGGAAAGATCAACATGCTCCAACCGTCGTCGATCAACTCGGCGGCGTCGTCGGCCGATCGCCGTGACACGCGCGTGCGCTCGATCGGAATGGCGTTGAGCGCGAGCGCCGAGGCCGTGGACGTGACCCGGGTCTTGAAGAAGTAGTCGGCCGCCGCGCCCACGAACATCCTGTGGCGCCACGGCTCAGGGATTGTGGAGAGCACCAGCGGCGTGTCGACGTGGCTGTGGTGGTTGGCCGCGAAGATGACCGGTTGCGGCGGATCGTCGCTTCCCGCCCGGGGGCGGAGGTCCTGGAGATTGTCGACACCGCGTCGGTCGGGGCTGGCGATCACCTGCATCGTCGGCCGGATCACACCGTCGAGCAACGCGACCCTCGCCAGGCGCGCTCCGAACGACCGTGCCCAGTCGGTCTCGTAGTCCACGCCGGTGTGCTTCTTCTGCGGCAGTGGCTCCACGCTCGCGGGCGTCGAGGCCGCTGTGAACGGGAACGGCAGCTTCGGGAGGCGAAGCTTCATTTCACGTCCGCCAACAGCAGCGGCGGCGCATGCAGGTGCGTGATCGTCGGCGACCGGCCGACGACATCGGACGCCATCTCGAACGCGTCGTTCATCGTCGACGCGGCCATGAAGCCCAGCCGGTGCACCGCCCGAGAGTCGCCGCCGACGATGATCACGCGACCGAGGTGTTGCAAAGCGTGCGCTCCCCAGTACCACATGTAGAAGGGATGCACGCCGTGGTAGGCGTAGCTCGTCCGGTACAGGTGGCGATACCACTCGTCCTCGGCGTAGCTCTTCTCGAACTCGGCTTCGATGCGCAGTGGATCCGTCGTCTCGGCCAGCACCTGCTCGAAGAAATCGATGTAGCTCGGGTGGTGGACCGGATGGAACTCCCACGGCGTCGGGTGGCTCATGATGAGGACGCCGCCCTCACGTACGAGTGGCCTCCCGCGATACAGGTTGAAGAAGTAGCCGAGCCCGAGGCACATCACGAGGATCGGGTTCATGATCGAGTTCACGTTGTACGGACCGATGTACGGCAGGCCCATCGTGAGAATGTCGGTCTGGCCCTCGACCTCGACGAGCTGCTGCTTGTGCACATTGCGAATGGTCTCGTCGTGCACCGCATCGACCTCGCCGGCCTGCACGCTCGTCATGGCGTGGGGCGCCTTGATCGAGTGGAAGATCTGGCGCGCCAGACGATTCGGCGTACGCGCCAGGCTCTTGCTCGAACCGAGGAACACGGCGCGATCCTTCGCCGACCACTCCCACTCCCGCTTCATCAGGACGTCGAACGGCGGTGGGAACGTGTCGGTGTTGAGCGTCGTCTCGATCTGAAAGATCTTGACCCCGGCATCGACGAGCACCTTGCCCATGCGCCAGTTGCTCGTATGGAGCGCGCTGTTGTGCCGGTCCATCAATGACCGCGAGTGCTGCAACGTCTTGACGTTGTGGTGATGTCGCAGCGATCGATAGGACGCGAGCCCGGTGGCCGTCGACTTCCAGCCGCCGTCCATGGCGACGAGATTGATGTTGACATAGACGAGCAGGTCGGACTCCGCCGCCCGCTTCACGATCTCCACCTCTTCGCCCTGGTCGGTGGTGCCGATGAACGCCATGTTGTCGGTGTCCTCGGCATCCATGTTGTAGAGGTGTCCTGACGGGGCGAACGCGTCGTACACGCGATCCCCGACGGCATGGCGCAGTTCCGCCTCGGTCATGCGCCGGTGCAACGCGAGCGCGGCGATGAGGTGCACGTCGTCGACGCCCGCTTCGGCGGCCAGGTCGAGCACGGCTTCGATGACCCGCTGGCGAACGTCCGGCCGCTGCATCGGGGGCAACGGCAGCGAGATGTCGTCGAACGCGATCGTGAGCCGCATCCCGGGGAACAGCAGCTCCGGGAGGGGCTTCGAGTCGCCGAGGGGGTTGAGCAACGCGTGCCGGATCGCGGCGTCGGGGTGAGGGAGGGCATCGAGCGGCTCCGGCGGATAGATGACGCGCGTCCGGTCGGCCGGCAGCCGCTCGAGCCGGAAGCCTTCGCCGTGCCAGAAGAGGAGCGGTGGTGTCGAGCGGTCGACGTCGAGCACAAAACCGGGACGAGGCATGGCTATCGGTTCCGTTCCTTCTCGTTGCGGAGGTCGAACGCGATCTTCACGGCGCCGCGCGCGCCGGCGTTGGCGGCATGGGCGATGGCGTCGCGATACCGGGAGAGCGGATAGGTCGCGCTGACGAGCCGACCGAGCCTGGCATCGGCGACGAGCGCGGTTGCGGTGGCGAAGTCGTCGGAGGTGTACGCGTAGCAGCCGCGCAGCGACGTCTCGCGATGCCACAACGGCGTGAGGTCGACGCTCGTGCGGGAGCCGGGCATGCCGAGAAGCACGACGTCGCCGCCGGGAGCGACAATCGCCAGTGCCTGCGTGAGCGAGTCGTCGCTGCCGACGCAGTCCACGATGGTGTTCGCGCCGCCGGTGAGCTGATCGCCGATGACCATCGCCCCGGTCCTGGCGCGCACGGTGCGGTTGAGCTCGTTCGGCGCGACCACGTGATCCGCGCCCAGCGACTTGGCCAGGTCGCGCTGAGCGGGATGCTTCGCGGCGACCAGGATGGAGCCGCGGTGCCCCACGGCGCGCAGCGCAGCAACGGTGAGCAGACCCAATGTGCCGGCGCCGATGATCACTGTCTCGGCCAAGGGGTCGTCGGAGAGCACGCCGCGAGCGGCGTGGACGGCGCAGGCCGCGGGTTCGATGAGCACAGCTTCTTCGTCGGTGAGCGCAGCAGGCACCTTCACGAGCTGCGATTCGTGCGCGACGAAACTGATTGCCCAACCACCGCCTGTCGTCTCACAGAAGCCGGTCTGCAGCCCGGGCTCGAGATGTCCGAACGCAATGCGCTCACACCGGTTCGGATGTCCAGAGGTGCACTGCCCACAGCGCGGGTCGATGCCGCGCACGACACACGTGAGGATCGGGACGACCACAACTCGGGTGCCGTCGTCGAGGTCACCGACGACTTCATGGCCGGGCACGAACGGGAAGGACACGATCGGCTCGAAGTAGCGCGAGGAGTGTCCGTCGATCGTGGCGAGGTCGCTGCCGCAGATGCCGGACAGCCGGGGGCGGACGCGTACCCAGCCCGGACCGGGCGCTTCCGGCTCGTCGACGTCCTGCAACGAGATCGGGCCGACGGCCGCGCCCTTGCCCGGAGAGAGCCGACCGGCGACGGCAGCGGCGGCGTACTTCGGCACGTTGCGCTCGAACAGGAGCGCTTTCACCTCGAGGTCACCTCGCCACGACCCGCGGGGGTGCGATGGGCAGCAGCTTGCGGGGGCCGCCGGGCGCCTTGCTGAAGTGCTCGACGAGCCAGCCCCGCTTGCGGGCGATCGCGGCGAGACGAGTCTCAGGGTTCACGGCCACCGGGAAGCCAACGGCCTCGAGCATGGGGAGATCGGACGCGGAGTCCGCGTAGGCCACCGACTCGGCCAACGAGAGGTTCTCTGCTGCCGCGTAGTCGAACATCAGCTGCGCGCGTGACTCGCCCGTCGGGGGCACGTCGGTGAGCTCGCCCGCGTAGCGAGAGTCAGCAGTTTCCGACAGCGATGCGCACACGATGTCGTCGAAGAGCGGTCGTAGCGGCTTCACGACGAAGTCGAGCGCTCCCGTGATGAGCAACGTGCGATGTCCGAGTGCACGGTGGGCTCGCACTCGGCGGATGGCCGCCGGGAACGACTTCGTGAGGATCAGATCGCTGAACATCTCGCTGGAGTCGGCGTCGAGCTGCTCGATCGGAGCGTCCTCGTAACGACGGTAGAAATGACGGAGGAAGTCGCCCCGATCCCGCCGGTCCATCGCGAGGAGACGCGGAGCCTCGGCCAGCGTGCGGGCGATGAAACGCAGCCGTTCGTCGGTCGGCAACCGACGCGTCGCCAGCCACGCGTACGACGCGACGACGTTCGACGCAATCAGCGTGTTCTCGAGGTCGAACGCCGCGAGGTGGCGGGCCGGGTCGAGCACCTGTCGTCGCAGCCGCGCGTCGCGACTCTCGACGGCGGTCTTGCCGGGAGTCGTCCGCACGCGCGCATGCGTGACGACGGATGGCAGGTGGATGTCGTGGACGTAGGTCGTCCAGTCGATGACCCTCGGATCGAAACCGAACAGCTCGCGGTCCTCTGGTGGCATCGAGTCGGAGAGTGCGAGCAGGCGGTCGACGCCGTACACCGCCTCGCATTCGGCATAGGCGCCATACAGCTCGACATACGAGAGCGCGCGCTCGGCCTCCTCGCGTTTCTCCTCGATACGCGCGGTGAGATCCGCTTGCGACCCGCGCAACGGCAACGACTGCAGCACCGCCTCGGCCCGCTCGAGCGATCGCTTCGCGCGGGTCAGCTGGCCTTGCACGCGCCCACGACCCGGGAAGGTCCAGTCGGGCACGACGATGGGCTGACCCTTCGTGTCGTAGAGCGGGTTCTCGAGGAACCACGCCCGCACGAGGTCCACCAGCCGGCGGTACCGCAGCGGGTTGGCCGAGCCGGACGCCACCTGGGTCACGTCGACCTGACCGGAAGGATCCGGACCACGCGCCGCGACCGCGCACACCGCGCCGACCACGAGGTCGACCGGGATCACGTCGACGATGCCTTCGGGCACGCCGGGAAACTCCTTCAACAGTCCACGGGCGTAGGAGATGATCACGGGCTCGGCCATGCGGAAACCGCGGATCCATCCGGGCTTCGGCTCCGACAGCGCGGACTCGATGATCGACGGGCGCACGATCGACACGGGGATGTCGCCGCGGGACTCCACGAGGGCGCGCTCGCCAAGCGCCTTGGTGTACGCGTACGCGTCCGGCCATCCGAGTGATGTCGCACGCGAGCGCCCGGCGTGGATCATCCGAGCTTTGACCCACTGGCTGCGACGCTGCTCGGTCTTCTCGGCGAGCAAGGGGGTGCCGGCGGCGCCGAGCTCCCGGCGCGCCTCTTTGCGAAAGCGCGTGAGCAACTCGGGGGTACGGCTCTCGGCCTCGGTGTCGGCTCGGGCGCGACGAGCGGCGTCGACCTCGGCGCGCCAGTCGATGTTGAAGAAGAACGGGCTGTCGCTCAACAACTGTTCCGGTGCGGCGCCGCGCCGGTTGCCGGCGACGTAACACGTCGACACGGAGACGAGGTGGGCCGATGAGCCGAGCGCCTGCAGGGTCTGGACGAGTCGTGTCGGGCCGAGCAGGTTCACTTCGACGGCGCCGTCGAGCGGGGAGTCGAACGCGACGGTTGCCGCGGAGTGGATGACGATGTCGCAGGCCGCGAGCGCCGCCCGACTGCCATCGTCTTCGGCGAGTCCCAGTCCATCGCGACCGACGTCACCGGCGATCACCGTGACTCGTCGGCGGATCGCGTCGTCGAACGTGTCCCCGAGCTGCTCTCGGAGGCGGTCGAACGCGTCGTTGCGGAAGATCTCGCGGGTAGCCCGTTGCTCGACCGTCGAACGCCGGCCGGCCCGCAACAGGAGCACGACATCGCACTCCGGCACCGTGCGGAGCAGTCGTTCCAGCAGCGCGGTGCCGAGGAACCCGGTCGTGCCGGTGATCGCGATGCGTTTACCCGCCAGGGATTCCCGAATCCCGGTCACGCCCCCCTGTCTACCATTTGGTAGAGAGCAGGGGAAGACCGGTCAGGTACAGGTCTTGGCGTAGGTGCAGACCGAGAACCGGTTGCCGCCGGTCGGCTTCGACGGCGTGGCCAGACGCTTGCCGTTGCCGTCCTGGAGCACGATCTGCTCGGCCGCAGTGATCGCGGCGTTCGTCCCGTTGACCGTCGCCCCGGTGAAGGTCTCCTTCGCCAAGTTCGGCATCGCCGCCACGCCGGTTCCGTCGGTGCCGATGATCAGGGGGGTCTCCACGATCCACTCGACGGTGGCGTGCGTCGACGAGTACGGGAGGGTGGTCGAGAACTGCTTGCCGTTCACCTTCACCAGGATCGTCCACACGTTGCTGTTGGCCGCGGCCTCACGGATGTCCACGAACACGGTGTCGCCGGCCTTCACGGCCACGCTGGTGATGCTGATCGACGGGCCGGGAATCAGCTCGTACCAGACCTCGTACGTGGCCTTGCCGTTCGCGGCGACGTCTTGGCTACTGCCAGCCTGAATGAGGGTCGAGTCCGTGGTGGCGCAGGCGGTGTCCAGGCAGCCGCCGCCGATGCCGACCCACGTGGCCGAGTATTCGGCGCGGCCTTTCTTGTGCTGCGTGGCCTTGGGCACGACCCACTGGGCCGACACCTGGTGGAATCCGCCGGACTTGCCGGGCTCGAGGATCCCTTGGTTGTAGCCAGACCAGTTCGACGAGGTGCTGGCCGCGAGAACGGCGATCGGGTGCCCACCGGCGGCGGAAGACTTGGCCTGGGCCGAAGGCGCCGAGGCCAAGAGCAGGAGCAGCGCGGCGAACGCGCCCGGCAGGATCGTGCGTCGTAACGCTTTCGTCATACGCGAGATTTCGACGCGATCCGGTTGCACCCCTGCTCGATGGCCTGGTCCTCCTACGATCGGCCCGGTGGGAACCCGGGAGCGCGTGCTCGACGCCGCGCTCACCTCGTTCGGTACCCGTGGCTTCGAGGCCACCTCGCTGGACGCGATCGCCGCGGATCTGGGCGTGCGCAAGCAGACGATCCTCTATTACTTCTCCACCAAGGACGCACTGCTCGAAGGCGTCATCGACGCCAGCGCCGACGAGCTCATCGTCGAGCTCGAGCGCACGCTTGGCCGTGCCGGCGCCGGTTGGGGTCGGGTCGAGGCGGTCGTGCGCAAGGTCTTCCGGCTGGCGGCGCGCCGGCCGGCGTTGCTCGGGTTCCTGCGCGAGGTCTCCCGGCTCGGGCCCCCGGCGTCGGCGCAGCTCGTCGCCCGCCTCGATCCGTTGGTCAAACGAGCGATGGGGTTCCTCGAAGAGGAGATGGTCGCGGGCCGGCTTCGGGCGCGCGACCCGGGACTCGTGTTGATCGCCGCCTATTCGATGGTGATGGGCGTGGCCACAGAGGTGGAGGTGCTCGGCGCGCTCGGCCAGGAGCAGACGCTGCGCTCCTTGGTACGCCGTCGCAACGCGCTGCTGTCGCTCTTACGCGACGCGTTGGTCACCTGATCTCGGTCAGCGCTTCGTCTCGAAACGCGACCGGCGCTCGTGCCGTTCGAGCGCGAGCCGCACGAGCTCGTCGATGAGCGCGGCGTATGGCAGACCCGATGCTTCCCACAGCTTCGGATACATCGAGATCGGCGTGAACCCCGGAATCGTGTTCAGCTCGTTGACGAGAAACCCACGAGACTTGCCCTCGGTCTCATAGAAGAAATCGACCCGCGCCATGCCTTCGACGCGCAGCGCCTGGTAGGCCTTGATAGCGAGCACGCGAATGGCGTCGCGCTCGCTGTCGCTCATCGGCGCGGGGATGCGCAGCTCGGCCTGTCCGTCGAGGTACTTGTCGTCGAAGTCGTAGAACTCGTGCGCGGGCACGATCTCGCCCGGCACGGAGGCGCGCGGCATGGTGTTGCCGAGCACCGCGACTTCGATCTCGCGTCCGACGATCGCCTCCTCCACGATGATGTGATCGTCGTACCGCAGCGCCTCGTCGATCGCGGCGAGCAGCTCGTCGGCACCGTGGACCTTCGTGACGCCAACGGACGACCCGAGGTTCGCCGGTTTCACGAACACCGGCAGTCCGAGCTCGTCGACGATTCGCCGCAGGAACGTCGCGTCGAGCTCCTGTTGTCGCGCGCTCAGCCAGCGCGGCTGCGGCAGGCTGTAGTGAGCGAGCATGTCCTTGGACGCGGCCTTGTCCATGCACAACGCCGAGCCGAGCACGCCGGCACCGACGTACGGCACGCTGGCGAGCTCGAGCAGGCCCTGCACGGTGCCGTCCTCGCCCATCGGGCCGTGCAACAGCGGGAGCACGACAACCTGCGCGGTTTCCTCGCCTCGGCCAGCAGCCGGGGTCGGCAGGATCGCCGGTAGCGGGTCGAGCTCGGCGCCGTCGCTGTCGTCGGGAGACGGCAAGGCGCCGGCCGCCCCGGTGAGCGCGGCGACGGCATCGCCGGTGTCGATCCAGCGACCGTCGCGAGTGATGCCGATCGGCACGACGTGGTAGCGATCGGGGTCGGCGGCCTGCAGCACGTGCAGCGCGGAGATGCACGACACCTCGTGTTCGGCCGATTGACCTCCGAACAGGACCACGAGCCGTATGCGGTCCGGAATGGCCATGGGGTAACTGTAAGACTCCGCCAATGCGGTTCCGGGCCACTGAGATCGCGCGCGCTGTGCGCGGTGAGGTGTTCGGCTCCGATATCGACGTAGACGGCGCCGAGATCGACTCGCGCGCTGTGATCCTTGGTCAGCTGTTCGTTCCGATCGCGGCGGAACGTGACGGACACGAGTACATCGCAGACGCCGTGCGGTCCGGAGCACGCGCCTACCTGACGAGCGCCGGGCTCGAGCCCGTCGACGCCACGGCCATTGTCGTTGCCGACACCCAGCGGGCACTCATCGACCTCGGCACGCATGCGCGAACCCGACTGCCGGACCGCGTGATCGGCATCACCGGCTCGGTCGGCAAGACGACGGTGAAGGACCTGACGGCCGCGGCGCTGTCTGCGAGTTTCGTCGGCGCAGTGCACGCCAGCCCGCGGTCCTTCAACAACGAATTGGGCGTGCCGCTCACGCTGGCCAACAGCCCGGACGATGTCGAAGCGGTGGTGGTCGAAATGGGGGCCCGCGGTCGCGGGCACATCGCCCTGCTGTGCGAGATCGCGCGACCGACCGTGGGGATCGTGACCACCGTCGTACTCGCTCACGCGGAGATGTTCGGCACGATCGACGAGGTAGCCGCGGCGAAGGGCGAGTTGGTCGCGGCGCTGCCGCCGGATGGAGCGGCTGTCCTCAACGGCGATCACCCCTTGGTGGCCGCGATGGCCTCACGCACGACCGCCCGCGTGGTCACGTTCGGCATCGATCGCGCCGGCCTGGACGTCACCGCCTCCGCCATCACGATCGACGACGAGCTGCGCGCCTCGTTCCGGCTGCACTCACCGTGGGGCGGCGCCGACGTGCAGCTGCCTGTGCGGGGCGCCCACCAGGTGATGAACGCGCTCGCCGCGGCCGCCGGTGCGATGGCGAGTGGGGCCGATCCTGCTGCAGTTGCCGAGGGACTGCGCACCGCGTCGTCGTCCCCGTGGCGGATGGACCTGCAGCGCGCGGTTAACGGTGCGCTGGTCTTGAACGACGCGTACAACGCCAACCCCACCTCGATGGAAGCTGCTCTTCGATCGCTTGCGGTGCTGCCCGCGCGACGGCGGGTTGCGGTGCTCGGTGTGATGGCCGAGCTGGGCCCTGGCGGTCCAGCAGAGCACCGGCGCATCGCGGCGGTGGCACGCGACCTCGGGATCGACGTGATCGCGGTCGATGCGCCCGACTATCAGGCGGCGACGGTGAGTGGGATCGAGGGCGCGCTCGCGGCCCTCGGGCCGCTGGCGGACGGTGATGCCGTGCTCGTGAAAGGCAGCCGGGTGGCGGGCTTGGAGCAGCTCGCCGACCGACTGCTCGCCTGACCCAGGTCAGCTGACGCCGAGCGCCTCGGCGACCGCGGGATGGGTGATCTCGCCGTTGCGGGTGTTGAGCCCGTGGGCCAGCGCAGGATCGCGCTGCAACGCGGTCTCTATTCCTTTGGTCGCCAGCTCGAGCAGATACGGCAGCGTTGCGTTCGTCAGCGCGTACGTCGACGTGTTGGGAACCGCGCCTGGGATGTTGCCGACGGCGTAGTGGATGACGTCGTGCTTCACGTAGATCGGATCGGTGTGCGTGGTCTCGTGGATGCCCTCGATGCAACCCCCCTGGTCGATCGCGACGTCGACGACGACGGATCCAGGCCGCATGCCTTCCACCATCGACTCGGTCACGACCGTCGGCGCTCGGCCGCCGGGCACCAGCACGGCCCCGATCAGCAGATCAGCGTCGGCCACCGCGCGTTCGACGGCGCCGCGGTTCGACGCCAGCGTCATGATGCGGCCCTTGTGGATCTGGTCGACCCAACGGAGGCGGTCGAGATTCTTGTCGAGCAGCACGACCTCGGCCTCCATGCCGGCCGCGATCCAAGCGGCGTTCCAGCCGACGTTGCCCGCGCCGAGCACGACCACGCGCCCGGGGCGCACGCCCGGAGCGCCACCGAGCAGCACGCCGCGACCACCCGTCTCCTTCTGCAGGAAGTGGGCGCCGGCTTGGGTGGCCATCCGGCCGGCGACCTCGCTCATCGGAGCGAGCAACGGCAGCGCCCCGGGATGCCCGCCCTCGCCCTCCAACTGGACCGTCTCGTACGCGATCGCGGTGGTCTTCGCCGCGAGGAGGGCCTTGGCCACCTCGGGATAGGCGGCGAGGTGCAGGTAGGTGAACAGCACCAGGCTGTCGCCCCGAGCGGTCAGGTACGGGAACTCCGACGCCTGGGGTTCCTTCACTTTGCAGATGAGGTCGGCGCGCGACCAGACCCCTTCTGCGGCATTGGGTCCAGCGACGACTTCGGCGCCCGCCGCCTGGTAGTCAGCATCGGGGATCGACGCGCCCTCGCCCGCACCCGCCTGGATGAGCACGGGGACCTCGTGGTGCACGAGCTCGCGTACGCCATCGGGCGTGATCGCGACGCGGTACTCGCTGTTTTTGATCTCCGCCGGAACTCCGACTGTCAATGTCCGAGAGGCCGTCGTCACGTGTGCATTGTCTTCTGGGCTTCAGTGAGCACGGTGCGGAGCACCGATTCGATCTCGGCGAACTCGTCGGGTCCAGAGGTGAGCACCGGTGCGAGTTGCACGACCGGATCCACGCGGTCGTCAGCGCGGCAGATGAGTCCGGACTCGAACAACCGCGGCGCGACCGTCCCGCGAACGAGTTTCTCGCGTTCGGCCGGCGTGAACCGAACCGAGTGATCGTCGGGGTCTTTGACGAGTTCGACGGCGAGGAAGTAGCCGTCGCCGCGCACGTCGCCGACGATCGGCAGATCGCGCAGCGAGTCGAGGTGGCGCCGGAACTCGCCGGCGTTGGCCCGCACGTGCTCGAGAACAGCTTCGTCCTCCATCACGTCGATGTTCGCCATCGCCACCGCGCAGCTCACCGGATGTCCGCCGAACGTGATGCCGTGCGGGAAGCTCGATGATCCGGCCGATGAACCGATGAACGGTTCGGCGAGTCGGTCGCGCACGATCACACCGCCGAGCGGGGAGTACCCCGACGTCACCCCTTTGGCGAACGTGATCATGTCCGGCAGGTACTGGTAGTGCTCGGCCGCGAACATGGTGCCGAGGCGGCCGAACGCGCAGATCACCTCGTCGGACACGAGCAGCACGCCGTAGCGATCGCAGATCTCGCGGACCCGCTGGAAGTAGCCGGGCGGGGGAGCGAGGCAGCCTCCGGTGTTCTGCACGGGCTCGAGGAAGACCGCCGCGACGGTCTCCGGACCGGCGGCGACGATCGCCTGCTCGATGACGTCGGCGCACGCCGCCGAGAACCGCGCGTCATCCGCGGTCACTTCTTCAGGAAAAACCGACCGGAAGCGGTTCGTGTTGGCGACGTGGGAGGTGCCGGGCACGAGCGGCTCGAACGGCGCCTTGATCGCCGGCAGTCCGGTGATCGACAGCGCCCCCATCGTCGTGCCGTGGTACGCGAGTGTTCGCGCGATCACCTTGTGCCGCAGCGGCTCGCCGATCGCGCGGAAGTACGCCCGGGCCAACTTCCACGCCGACTCGACTGCTTCCGAACCGCCGCTGGTGAAGAAGACTCGATTCAGGTCGCCGGGCGCGAGCGCGGCAAGACGCGCCGCGAGCTCGATGGCCGCCGGATGGGCCGCGGACCAGATCGGGTAGTAGGCGAGCTGCTCGCCCTGCTTCGCGCCGGCGGCGGCGATGTCGGCGCGGCCGTGACCGACCTGGACGGTGAACAATCCGGACAAGCCGTCGAGATACCGCTTGCCCTTGTCGTCGAACAGGTGCACGCCCTCGCCCCGCACGAAAATCGGCACGTCGTTGCCGCCGGGATCCGCGTAGGCGCCCATCCGAGCGAAGTGCAACCAGAGATGCCGTTTTGCGAGTGCTTGGAGGTCGGGCTGTCCATCGGACGGAGGTTCAGGCACGCGGTCATCATGCCCCTGGATAAGTTGCGCCGCCATGAGTGGAGCGCACGTCCCCAAGGTCGCACTGATGCCGGAAGGCGTGCGGCCGTGGATCGCGGACGCGATTCGCGAAGGTGGCGGCACGGTGGTTGGCCTTCCGGAGGCCGAAGGGTTGGTGTGGGCCGACACATCGAACGCCGCCGCGCTCGACCAACTCCTTCGGAACGACGACAGCGCGGTGCGGTGGGTGCAGCTTCCCTACGCCGGCGTCGAGCCGTTTGCCCGAGTGATCTCGCAACACGGCGACCGGACGTGGACCTGTGCGAAGGGCGTGTATGCCGAACCGGTCGCCGAGCACGCGTTGACGCTGCTGCTTGCCGGCCTCCGCGGCCTCGGCGCGTACGGGCGCGCCTCGACGTGGCTGCCGCCGCAGGGCACCAACCTGCTCGGGGCGAAGGTCGTGATCGTCGGCGGCGGTGGCATCACCACGTCACTGCTCCGACTGCTCGAGCCGTTCGGTGCGGACGTCACCGTCGTCCGCCGCAGTCCCGACACTGCCTCCTCCTCTCTGGGAAGGCCGCCTCTGGCCGGCGCCGCTCGTGTGGTGGCAGTGAGCGAGCTCGACGACGCGCTCACCGACGCGGTCGGTGTCGTCCTCGCGCTCGCGCTCACACCGGAGACGCACGGGATCATCGGTCGCAAGCAGCTCGCCCGCCTGGGAACGAACAGTTGGATCGTCAACGTCGCCCGCGGCGGCCACATCGTGACCGACGATCTCGTCGCGGCGCTCGAAGCGGGCAGCATCGGTGGTGCCGCGCTGGACGTGACCGATCCCGAGCCGCTGCCCGAAGGACATCCGCTCTGGTCGATGCCGAACTGCATCATCACACCGCACGTCGGCAACACGCCCGAGATGGCCGTGCCGCTGCTCGCGGCGCGCATCGCCGAAAACGTCCGGCGCTGGAGCGCGGGAGAGCCGCTCCTCGGTCTGGTCGACCCGTCGCTTGGCTACTGAACCGGGTGAACCGGGTGAACCGGGTGGCCGAGACGACCGTGAGCGGGTCTTGTCGACCTTCATGAAGGACGGCCGCATCACGCAGATCCCGCGCCAGTCCAAGAAGCGTCGGGTGATCCTCGACCTGCTTGCCCAGGAGTTCGAGCCCGGTGTGCGGTACAGCGAACGCGATGTGAACGACACCCTGCGCCGCTTCCATCCGGACACCGCGGCGCTGCGTCGCTACCTGGTCGATGAGGAGTTCATGGAACGCGACGCGCCCGGCAACCTCTACTGGCGCGCCGGCGGCACTGTGCAGCTCTCCTGAGAGCGCGCTGCCGGGTACAGCTGACGGTCAGGCTGGATCGATCAGCACTCCCGGGTTGAGGACGCCGGCCGGGTCGAGCGCGTGCTTGGCCGCGGTGAGGGCGCTGGCGAACACGTCGGGCCGCTGCTTGTCGTACCAGGGACGGTGATCACGGCCCACCGCATGATGATGCGTGATCGTGCCGCCGTGCGCGAGCACCGCCTCGGACGCGGCCGCCTTGATCTCGGCCCACATCTCGAGCTCGGAACCGAACCGCCCCGGCGCCGTGATCGAGAAGTACGGTGCCGGGCCGTCGGGATACACGTGGGTGAACCGACACGTGACCCACCCACTACCGCAGATGTCGACCAGCGCCTTCTCGACCGCGGCGACAGCCCCCGCGTGCAACTCCGGAAACGCAGCCCATGTGCACGCCGTTTCGAAGGTCTCGACGATTGCGGCCATCGCCACGAGCGCGTCGCGACCGTACGGCGCGCGCAAGAACGAGTTGCGCCAGGCTCCGGCTGCGCCTTCCCGACCAGCAGCGGCCGCGGCCGCGTCATCGGGGCCGCTGCTCTTGATCCCTTCCGGGAGCGTTCCACCGTGGTCGAGGCACAGCTCGACGGCGCGCGCCATCAACGCATCCACTGGATGGTCGGCGGACTCGAACCCAAGCACGAGCAATGCAGTGCCGTCGGTGACGCCGGCGGCGATCATCGCCTCACCCGAATCGAGCAGCCGGCAGTTCGTTGGGAACAGCCCCGATTGCGCCACCGCTCGTGTCGCGTCCACGCCCGCCCAGTAGTCCGTGAAGTGGACACCCGCCGACGCCTTGAAGCGAACGCGATCCTGCACCCGCATCCACGCCTCGGTGATCACGCCGAGGGTGCCTTCGGAACCGAGGACGAGCCGATCAGGTGACGGTCCCGCACCCGACCCCGGCAGCCGCCGCGACTCGGTGACGCCGCACGGCGTGACCATCCGGATCGACTCGACGAGATCGTCGATGTGCGTGTACACGCTGGCGTAATGGCCGCCCGATCGAGTCGCGAGCCAGCCGCCGAGCGTCGAGAACTCGAACGACTGCGGAAAGTGCCGCAGCGTGTACCCGTGTGGCCCGAACTGTCGTAGTTGCTCCTCGAGCACCGGGCCGAGCGCGCCACCCTGGATGCGGGCCGCCCGCGACACTGTGTCGACCTCGAGCACGCGGTCGAGCCGGGTGAGGTCGATGCACGCCACACCGGCGTAGCTGTCGCTCACGAGACCGGCCTCGACGCCGCCGACCACCGACGACCCACCGCCGTAGGGGATCGCGGCGACATTTGCGCCCGCGCACCAGTCGAGCAGCGCGACCACGTCGGCCTCGTGGCGCGGGAACACCACGACATCCGGCGGCGCGGCCAACTCCCCGCGGAAGCCGCGCACGACGTCGCGGTACGACTTGCCGTACGTGTGCGATGCCCGATCGAACGTGGTCGTCGAGCACAGGTCGGCGAGCGCGCTCGGCGGCCGAACACGCGGTGCTCGCAACTCGAGGCTGGCGAGATCAGCCGGCTCACGGATCTCGATGTCGCTCCAACCGAAGCGTCCTGCGATCGCCTGGCCGAGCTTCGTCACCGTGTCGCGTGAGAGGGCTTCGTCCTCCCAGCCCCAGCCCCACCACGATCGACGCCGTTCAGACTTCGCCGTCGGTGTGCTCGCCGTCTTCCCCATACGGCGGAGGCTAGATGTCCTGGCCCGTACGGTTACCTTGAGCCGGTGGCTCGGTCGCACTACGACGTGCTCGGGGTGTCGCCTGAGGCCGGCACCGACGACGTGCGCCGGGCGTACCTCGATCGCGCCCGGGAGACGCATCCCGACCGGCACATCGACGCCGACAGCCGGCAGCGTGCCGACGCCGAGCGCCGCATGCGCGAGGTCAACGAGGCCTGGCGGATCCTCGGCAACCCGCGGCGCCGCCGCAGGTACGACCTCGAACGCGCGCCCGCCTCCATGTTCGCATCGCGTGCCGACGGCACCATGCCGCACGACTACCGACCGGACCGACCGGACCCACCGGACAGCATCGACTTCGAGGAAATCGACAGTACGACGCGCATCATCCGCGGGCTGCCCTGGATGATCCTCGTCTTCGTGCTGTTCGCGATCTTCGTCTTCACTGCCTATGCCGCGACCGGCGGCGTCAAGTCGAAGCCCACACCAGGGAACAACCTCGGCCGTTGTGTCGCCGTCACCGTCACCGTCTCCGGCGGAACGTCGGCGACGCCCGCGCCCTGCGGCACCCCGGGAGCGCGACTGGTGATCGCCGAGGTCGACACGAACCAGCAATGTCCCGTCGGCTCCGAGCGGCTGCAGCCGTCGACCGGCGTCACCGTCTACTGCCTGGAGGTCTGAATAGTGCCAGCGATGAGGGTCACCGGCGTCGACCACTACGTGCTCGTCACCTCCGATGTGGAAGCGCTCATCGCGTGGTACCGAGATGAGCTCGGCCTCCAACCCGAACGACTCGACGAGTGGCGGCGAGGCGAGGTGCTGTTCGCGTCGTTGCGGGTGAGTGAGTCGACGTTGATCGACGTGTTCGCGGGTGAGCGCTCCGGCGTGAACGTCGACCACGTCGCACTGACCGTCGAGGACATCGACCTCGACGAGTTGGCCGCTTCCGGTCGGTTCGATGTCGAGATGGGACCTATGGACCTTTTCGGTGCACGCGGAACTGGTCGCGGTATCTACATCCGTGATCCCGCGGGGAACCGAGTCGAGCTCCGGACCTACTGACGTACTCTGCACGCAGCTCTGGTGCAACGCAGGAGAACCAGCGGGGAGAGGTGCGACGATGGCGGAGCGGCTCGACAAAGACCTGCGGCGAAGGGTTCTGTCGAACGAGGAAGACCGCGTGACGGACGCCGAGACCCGGCTGGGGTTGGCGACGAGCGACGCGGAGAAGGCCAACGCCGCAGCCGCCTTGCAGCGCCGGCGAGAGGGGCTCGAGTCGATGAAGGCCCAGATTCACGACACGGCGGAGCGGTCGCCGGCTGCGGCTAACGAACAGATGCGCGTCCTGTTGCAGAGCCAGGAAGACCGCGAGCTCAGCGAGGCGATGATCAAGGCCTCGTATCTGGAGGCCCAGGCGGCCACGGCGCCGGTCGGCAACACGCTGGAAGAGGTGATGGCCGCCACAGACCGCCAGACCAAGGCGCGGTTCGCCGTGGAGGACGTGGCGGACATCAAGGAGCGGCAGCAGACCGACAAGGTCCGTGGTTGCGCACCAAAGGTCATCGCGGCCATCGGAGTCGTTCTTGCAACGATCGGTCTTGTCGTGTTTCTCAACAGCGGAGACGACGAGTCGTCGACGACCGCGACCGGCGGTGCGGGCGGCGCGTTCAACGGTGCGGCTGCCTCGAGCTCCGGGGCGGGCAGCACCGACATCGCCAAGTTCGCGGGGCACTACGAGCTCGTGGAGGGCTTCGGCGACCCCAACGGGCCCATGATGTTCGCAACTGACCCGGGCGCCTACAGCGACGTTTCGCTGTCCCGGCCAACGGGAGGTTTCGATGTCGACGACAAGGGCACGATCACTGGCGGCACGCTGCAACTCAAGAAGCACGCAGCGAGCCCTGAACTGACATGTGACTTCGTCTTCAACGCGACCTCGGTGTCCGGATCGGTCGCGCCGTACGGCGATGTCGGCGCCATCGGCCAGATCAAGTGGCTGGGCCCGCTGCAGACGACCACGTGCATGGACAGCAGCTACGAAACCGGGGTGCAGTTGCCGATCGGCATCGTCGGCAACGACGTGGCCATTTGCCCGGCCAACATGGCACCGAGCCTGAAGGAGTGCCAGGGGCCCGGCTCGGCGATCGTCTATGCCACCTTCCGCAAGACAGGCTGAAACGCCCCTTCCCAAGGAAGGTTGATCGTTGCGCCTCTTCGGCGCGCACGTCCGTGAGTGCGTCACGGCGGCGGCCGGTTTCTCGGATGCCGCGGATCGTCCGGAGGCACCATCGGGCGCTTCCCCGTGCCTTCCACCAACGCCCAACCCTCGTACGTCTGGAGATCGTGGTCGGGATCGCACAGCGGCTCGGTCTCGTCGACACGAGTGTGCTTCGTCTTGTGGTATTCGGCGCCGTACGCGTGGTTGTACTCGAGCCGAGCGGAGCGATTGCAGCCCTCGCGCATGCACGATGGTTGCTCCCACAGCAGGGCAACCTTCTGCGCGACGTTCGGGCCTCGACCGAGGTGCGTCACGTTCCGAACGTCGACGCCCTTCGTGATGACGAGCTTGACGATCGACTCGCCCAACATCTCCCGAGCGGCCTCGACGGAGATCGGACCGAGACCAGGGATGTCGCACGTCTCGCCAGGAGCGAGGTGACCGCGTTTCAGGGCCGAGAGGTCGGCGCGCACGATCGTCAGGTTCTGAATCGTCGCGGCCGGCCTACGCCGCCGCTTGCTTGTCGCTGCGGGCTGAGCCGTTGTGCTCGGCCCTGTCTCGGTCTCTGTCTCGGTCTCTGTCTCGGTCGGTTCGACCGACTCGTCCGCGATGGTGACGAGCGCGTCGTAGGCGTAGGCCTCGAGCGGTTCGCGCACAGCGTCGGTCCGGGCCTGCTTGAAGATCTTGTCGATGATCGGTTTGAGCGCGCGGTCGATGCGCGCCATCGTCATCCGGGTGCCGGCGGCGTGAAGGTGTTCGACTCCTTCGGCATCGCGCCACCGCCGTAAGGCTCGTTTGGAGTGGATGCGCTTCTCGACGTCGGCGAGGTCCTGCTCCTCGGCCTTGGACCTTGCGCAGGCGTTTCGTAGCTCGCCCAGGGAACCCTGCTCCGCGACCCCGAGGAGCTTGTCTTCGGCGTTCGGGTTCACGGTCAGCGCATCGGTGATGGCCGCGGTCTGCTCGCCTGACAGCTCTCCGGCAACAGCCTTGGCCCGCGTGCGGTCGTTGTCGCGCAGCCCATTGCCGGTCTTGATCTTCTCGGTGGCCTTCGCGCTCGTCGTGCCGGTCGTCTTCGCAACGAAGTCAGCGGCGGTCCTTGCGCCGGCCGACGGTGGCGGACCAAGGACGGCAACGCGGGCAGCCGCCATCGCCAGCGCCGCGTCCGCCGCGTGAGCGATCGTCGACCACTGCTCCATCGCCTCGACGGCCGCCGATCGGTCGAGCCACTGCGGATCAAAGTCGGCCACGACCAGACACACGACGCGGCGTAACTCGTCGAGCGTGAGCGCATCAGTGGCGGCAGACGGAGCAGGCATCAGAACCTTCGAGTCGCAGTGACCGTGTGAAGGGAGCAGTGCTCCGAGCGTCCGAGGACGTGGAGGGGATCGTACAAGTGTTCGACCAACAACGCAACAGGTATTCGAAGAAATTTCCGCTCGCGGTAGCCTGCGCGACCCCGAAAAGGGGCGCATAGCTCAGTTGGTTAGAGCGCTGCCTTCACACGGCAGAGGTCCACAGTTCGAGTCTGTGTGCGCCCACCCAGGAACATCCTGTTCAGACCCGCTTTTCCGGCGAGCTCCTCGACGGGCCGCGCTGAGGCCGTGCCATACACGTGCCAAATCCATCGCGCTCGGTCGCGCGTCGACGGTCACGAATCTGCTCGATCGCGTCGGGCGTCTTCGCGGAGCAAGAACTCGAGCGCGGCGCGCAGATCCTTGTTGGAACAGCCTGGGTGTGTCGTGCGCAGCACCCAGCCGACGTTGTCGTGGCGCTCGTCGATGTCTCTCGGCAGGCGATACCCAGCTTCCAGCTCCCAGGCTTCGACGAGTTCGCCCGGGCTCGCCGTTGGATCCGCCAGGGCGAGCTCTGCGAATCGAGCGCGCCGAGCCGACGCTGACGCCATTCGGTCCTTGAGCCAGAGGTGAAACGACCCCCGCTCGAGAAGCGCATCGTCGCCCCCGAGCGGCCGCCCCCGTACATATCTGGCCACCAGTGTGTCTTCCTCCCGGATCAACTCGAGCGCTGCAGCCGCTGCGGCCGCCACGACGACGCGCTCGGCCGCCGGAACCTCGCCGTCGACGGCCACGAGCGTGACGACGTCGTCGACGCCGACACTCAGCAGCGACCCACGGAGATATCTGGCCCCTGCTCGAAGCGTGATGGCGATCCCGCGGTTCGCTCCCCAAACCAGCGGGTTGTTCTCACCAAGGCTGACGAGTGGCGAGCCGACGAGCGAGTCGCGAAGGAACTCGAGCAGAGTCATATCCACGGTGAGCCGCGTCCGGCCCTCGACGACCGCTTGCTCGACGGCGGCCTGGAGCTCCCCGTCGATGGTCGAGTCGTACTCGCCCTCGAGGACCAGGACGCGCCCGCGCCATCGTGCGCTCATCGGTGCTGTCTACGAGTCGGCGTCGGGTGGCTCCGCGAAGTCGCCGACGACGCGCATGCGCCCCGAGTGCGCGTCGCTCACAACGATGTCGAGGCGATCGAAGCACTGGGCGAGCTGGTTGAGATCGAAGTCGTCGTCGACGACCGAATACGCGAGCACGTCGGTAACTCCGGAGGATGAGGGGGCGACGCCGACCTCGGCGATGTACAGGGTCAGGTGAACCGAGAGCTCGTAGTAGATGCTGGCGCCCACCACGCGCCACCGCTCGCGATCGATCCCGAACCGCACAGCGAGATCGGGCTCGTCGACGGCCGGCTCCGCCGCGGCGGTGCCTTTCCAATCGGAGTACTGCGTCGACGCATCCTCCACGAAGCGGTCCATCAGTGGCCTCCTGTGCCTCTGCTGTTGAGATCGACGACATGCGCCTCGCGCGTCGGGCGCGCGTCGTCAGCGATGCGATCCAACGCGGTCGTGACCCGATCGTCTGCTCCGGGTAGGAGATGGCCGTAGCGGTCGAGGACGGTAACGACGGACGTGTGGCCAGCCCGCGCGGCGATCTCGTTGGGTGGGGCGCCCGCCTCGATCCACAGCGCCACGGCCGTGTGGCGGAGGTCATGGATGCGGAGGCCTTCATAGTGCTCGCGCTTCTTGTCGATCTTCGTCACCGTGCCGAGCCCAGCCTTCACCGCGGCGGGGATCCAGATTCGCCGGCGCCAGAGATTGAGACGCACCGGGCCGCTTGCCGAGTTTGGGAAGAGCAGAGCGTTTGGCTCGACGGAGTCGAGTTGATCGAGGTGTCGCTCGAGCTCGCGGATCACGACCTTCGGAATCGGGACGACTCGCTGGGATGCCTTCGTTTTCGGACGGTTGAAATGGAGCGTTCCTCTCACCTCTACGAGGTTCGAGTCGGTCTTCGAGATGTCGAGCTGCCCGCGAAGAAGGTCGACCCGCGACCGTCGCAGCGCGAACAGCTCGCCGGCGCGCAGTCCGCCATACGCCGCGACGAAGACGGCGGCTCGGTACCGGGGATCGACAGCGGCCGCCAAGTCGAGGACCTGTCCAGGCGTGAGGAAGCGCATCTCGCTCCGTTCGACGCGTGGCAGCGACACCCGATCACACGGGTTAGACCTCAGCAGCTCACTGTGGACAGCGGACTGCAGGGCTTTCGCGAGGATCTGCGCGGCCTTCACGACCGTCGCGGCGCTCTTTGTCGTTCCCAGTTCTGCGACCCAGCTCGTGACGGCCAGGTGGTCGATGTCGGCGAGGGCGACGTCGCCGAACTCCGGCAGGATCAGACTGTTCAGGTAGCTCGCGTCGCGAGCGCGAGTCGACGGCCGCAGTCCAGTCGTGGTCTGCCACCAGCGCTGCGCCCAATCCTCGAAGCAGATCTTGCCGGCGGCCGGATCGATCCACTCGCCACGGTTCAGCTGACCTTCCATCGTGGAGAGGTACTTCGCCGCGGCGGTCTTGGTCGCAAAGGTGTTGGGCGCTGATCGGTACCGCCCAGTTCGGTCGGGATAGCGCGCCTGATACCGCCCCGACGGCAGCAATCGGATCGCTCCGAAGTGCCGCTTGCTGCGAGTAGCTTCAGCCATGTCGTCACGCTCCTGTCGTGTGATGGCCAAGCCCCGGGGTGTTCACCGCACCGCCGGGGCTTCAACGTCTACGAGGTGCGAGTCCTCCGCACCGAAGGTTTGCTCGTCGTCAGTCGACCGGTGCTGCGAGCCCACCGCTCGACGTCGGGCCACGACCAGACCATTCCTTGCTTGAGCGTGGCCACCGGCTGGGGGAAATCGTCGTAACGCCGGCGCCATGCGTGCAGCGAGTTGTTCTGCTTCATGCCGAGCCGCTCGGCGATCTCGGCCGCGCCGACAAGCTGTGAAACGTCGACGCGTCGAGTCGTCGCGCTGCCAGATCTTGCAGATGTGCGAGATCTTGCAGATGCCATGTCGCGACCGTAGGCGCGCGCCGTTCGGAAATTCGGGACGTGTTCGGATGAGCCGCGCACCGTACGGGTTTTCCGGACGCTGATCCGATTGTGACTGGTCCCAATTTGCGACATGGCGGGAATTCGGACCATGCCCGAAGTTAGACATTTCCCGAACTTCAGCAATCCCTTGTCGACGCGCTGTCACGGATCTACCCTCCCGACGATCTGTATACGATCATATACGCCGACAGGGGAGAGGGTCTGTGTCGAGCATCAGCGACGTTGAGCAATTCCACGCGGAGGACTCTGTCCAGGGACGCTCCCTCGCGCCGCACGTGCTTCGCTTCCTGCGAGCTCGAGTTCGGCGCGGCGAGCTGACCCCCACCGTTGCTCGCAACCACTGGAGCACGCTGCGCCTGCTCGCCGACGTTCACGGCGCGAGACCGGTCAACGCGGTAAACGTGGCCACGATCGAGCGATGGCTAGAAGCGCGAGCAGCCGTCAAGCCCTCCACGAGGGTCACGCAGTGGTCATCGATGCACCTGTTCCTGGATTGGCTCGTCCGGGAGCGCCTGCTCCGAGAAAATCCGATGGCGCGGATGAGGTCACCACGCAAGCCTCGATCAGTTCCGCGTGCAATGGACGAGGACTCGATCGGTCTGCTCCTCGAGGTCGCGCCCGACGCCCGCGCCAAGGCGATTGTCTGGCTCATGGTTGGCCTCGGCCTGCGCTGCGTGGAGGTCCACCGCCTGAAGGTCGAGGACTGGTCGCGTGGCGATGCCTCGCTCCTCATCGAAGGCAAGGCAGGTCACCAGCGAGAGATTCCGGTGACGGACGAAGTGGCGACGGCGCTGAGCGCGTACCTCACCGAACATCCGGCGAGCTCGGGCCCGCTTCTTCGGTCGTACTACCAGAACCGGTCGCTAGCCCCCGGGACTCTCTCGCACTACATGTCGGAATGGATGCTCGTGGCCGGCGTCAAGAGCGCCGCTAACGATGGCGTCAGCGCCCATGCGCTTCGTCACACCGCGGCGAGCGATGTCCTCGACCGCTGCGGCGATCTCCGCGTGGTGCAGCAGATGCTTGGTCACCAACATCTTTCGTCGACATCGATCTACCTTCGACGCGTTCAGATGGTGGCCATGCGAGAAGCGATGGCCGGCCGCGGCTATCGCTCCGGGCCCAACTCGGCGCCGGCGTGAGGATGGCGACCCTCACGCCGTACATCATGCGGTACGTCGGCGGCCGACAACGGCGAGGCGAGATCACACACGACACCGCTCGATCGATCCGCAACCACCTGTGGCATCTCGACGACGTCGTCGGCAACCGTCCGCTTGACCAGCTGGGTCGCTGGGTCATTGATCGGTGGCTCGAGAAGAACACGCACCTCCGCGCTTCTACCCGCGGCAAGGAGCTCTGCAGCATCCGAGGCTTTGCTGCTTGGATGGTCGACAACGACATCATCGTCAAGGACTTCACCCGCGGAGCCGCCAAGATCCGCCGGCCGCGCAAGGAACCGCGCGACATCCGCCTGGAACACTTCGTCGCTTGCCTTGAGGTGTGCCGCACGACTCGCGAGCAGGTCATCGTCTGGCTCGCGTACGGGCTCGGCCTGCGAGCCGTCGAGATCTCGCGCTTGACCGTTGACAGCTGGGACACCACCACGCACGACATGCGGGTGATCGGCAAAGCACTGCACGAGCGCACGATCCCGGTGCCGACGGTCGCTCGAGGACTGTTCGCCAGTTATCTACGCGAGCGCGGCGCGAGCAGCGGTCCATTCGTTCACAACGAGTTGAGCCCGGGCGCCGGCGTGACGCCCAGCACCGTGTCCAACCTGTTCACGCGGATCATCGCCCGCACAGGGATGAAGGGCCGACCGTGGGACGGCTTCTCCGGCCACGGCCTGCGAGCGGGCGGCGCGTCCGACCTCCTCGATGCCGCGGGCGACCTGCGCGTGGTGCAGGAGTTCCTCGGCCACGCGAACCTCGCGACGACGTCGATCTACATGCGGCGGACCCAGCACAGCGCGATGCGTGCCGCTCTTGAGCAACGGCACTGGACGGCCCAGGATCTCACGGCGGCAGATCATGGGTGACTACTGCACCCCGCCATTCGGATCGCCGCGTGCCATCGACGTCGTCCGAGCCGCGATCGAAGTATTCGAGACCGAGCTCGTACTGTGGGAGTGCCAGGGGCAGCCATTCCTGCCCGAAGACATCTCAGACGCGTTGGCGAGCGAGATTGTTGACGCGTTGTGCGCAAACGACCAAGACGCGGTCGTGCTGCGCTGGTACGAGTGCACGACTGGTCATGCAGCGGCCGCCCCCGAGCCCGGCTACTACATCTCAGCCGTCAGAGATCATCGCTCGATCGTCACGGCAGGTCGTCGACGACGCCGGCGCCGGCAATGCTGACGACAGCCGGTCGCATCGATGCGTCGTCGACGAGTGCACAGCTGATCGGAGAGTTCATCGCAGTCACGAGCTCGCTCCGATCGCGGGCCACCACGGACAAGCGGAGGCGTGAGCTCTCACACTTCGCTGACTCCCTGAACGGCAGACCGCTCACGAGCGCCAAGCCCGCCGACGTCGCTGCGTACGCGGCAACCCTCCACGTGACCGCGACAACGAAGACGACCTACCTCAGCGGCATCGGCGCTTTCTACCGGTGGGCTGTCGGCCACGGCCTGGTGGCAACGAACCCCGTCGTTGAGCATCGGCGCGGCGTGCCGCGCCGGCCAAGGGGCAACCCGCGTCGACGGTCAGAAACGCCGCTCACCCTGCTTCCGCTCGCAATGCAGTACGTCAACGATCGACGTCGACGGGGGGAGCTCGAGCAAGCAACCGTCGACAGTCTCAATTGGTCGCTGTACGACTTCGCGCTGTCGTTCGGCAGTCGACCCCTCGCGCAGCTCACCGAGAAGGCGATCGACCGTTGGCTCGAGCAGATCACCCATCTCGCGCCGGGCACGCGTCGGAACCGGCTCGGCGCCGTGCGTGGCTTCTGCTCATGGCTTGTCGAGGAGCGCATCATCGCTCGCACACCGATGTTGCGCCGGCATCGGGTCAAGGTGCCTCGGCGTGCGCATCGATCGATGCGACCCGATCAAGTGTCAGGTCTATGGATCGCGTGTGTCGACTCGCGCGACCGTCTCCTCGTCTGGCTCGGCGTCGGCCTGGCGCTGCGGTGCGTCGAGATCTCACGGCTCGAGGTCGGCGACTACGACCAGGTGCAGCACACCATGCACGTGCGCGGGAAAGGCAGCCACGAACGCCAGGTACCGGTGCCGGCCGAGGTGGGACGGGCGCTGGCCGAGTACTTCGCCGACGTCGGCGAGATCGCTGGGCCATTGGTCAGGAGCAAGCTCGACCCGGTCCGCGGGATCTCACCTTCGTACGTGGCTCACCGCATCAACAAGCTCTTCGCCGGCTCAGGAGTGAAGCGCCGGCCCTACGACGGCCTATCCGCTCACGCGCTCCGCCACACGGCAGCGACCGACGTCTACAAGCGCTGCAAGGACCTGACCATCGTGCGCGACATGCTCGGTCACTCCAACATCCAGGCGACGAGTGTGTATCTCGGCGAGGCGGCGCTCGACGACATGCGTGAAGCGATGGCGGGCCGCCAGTACCGAGACGCGAGCCCTCCGAGCTGAGGGCCGGAGGGTCAGCCGGCCGCACGCCAAGGGGGGAAAGGCGGCAGCCGGGAGACCCCCCGCCGGATGGTACTGACGAGCTACCCGGCGCCTAGGCGACCGACGATCACCTGCGAGTGTCACACGTCTTCGTACACTTTCAATGCAGCACGGCCGCATGGTTTGCGTTCGGACTAGTGCGTCTCGCGGCATCGCATGCTGGTGAACACGTCTGCTGCAGCCGATGGTGGTGATGAGTGGGAGCAGCCCCCTTGCGCCGGTCAAGGCGATCTCTTCTTCTCGGCCGAGCTGTCCGACCACGCGGCCGCGAAAGCGATCTGCCAGGGCTGCGGCCAGAAGGTTCGATGCGCTCGTGTTGCCATCGAGGTCGGAGCAGTCGACGGCATCTGGGCGGGGATGACAATCGACGAGCTCAATCGAGGGTTGAGCGATGCTGACCGACGCCGAGCTCGATCAGTTGGCCACCCTTCGGCGACAAACCGCGCTGCTGTGTCCCCAGTGCACCGCGGAGCCGACGACGTCAACGGGACTGGGCCTGAGCTGTCGGGCGAAGCGGTCGCAGACCCTGGCGCGTGAGCGCAAGAGGCGGTGGTGGGCCGCGCACGGCCGAGACTGGCGAGCAGCTCGACGTGCACGCGCCGCCTGAAGGTGATTCCGCTGGAATCACGACGACTTGCACGGGACAACTCTGAGCTGAGAGTGGCAGCACCCTGTCATCGCGTTCTCGAGGTACGCCGACATGGTGAGTACCCGCACCGCGGACGGGCTAGCGCCGGGTGAGCAGCCGTCGAGGCGAACGAGACCGACGCAAACGTGTCGCGTTGCGACAGAAGCTGGTCGAGCGAGGTATGCCGCCCGAGGAAGTCGATCTAGCCATTGCCGACCTCGCGCGCCGACAACGGCGGCATAGAGAACACGCACGCGCAGCCGAGCTCGCGGCTGCCACCGAAGCCAGCGCCCGGGCGCTCGCACAAGCTCAAGCCGAGGAGGAGATCTACCGACAGCTGAGTCCGAACGACAGCGCGTTTCGGCCCTCACTTCCCGACTCACTTCTGCGCGGCGCGGCCCGCGCAACCGGTGAGACCGCCCGGGCTGTTCGCCGGGGTCGCACGCTAACGAGGTTCGAGTACCAGCAGCGGACCCGAATCGACGGGAGCGGCGATGCGCGTACCTGACGGCTCTGTGCTGCTCACCGGTCGGGAGTGCGCGTCACTGGATCCGCGCCGTCTTCGCGAGCTGTGCAACGCCGAGGCGCGTCGCAACGGTTTGAGCTCCGCAACGCCCGGTGTCCTCGAGCTGCTCGCCGAGCTCGAGGATGCGGCTAGCCGATACATGGCTCGTCGGGCGGCAGAGGCCGTGACCGCCATGACCGGTTCAGGTGACCCCTCTGAGCAGCCGCTCGGTCATGCCGGTCACGCGTCGGGAGCGGGCGGGTCCAACATGCCCGAGATGACTGCAGGACAGGTGGCCTCGACACTGGGTCTTCAAGAGCGGCAAGTCCGAAGGCTGCGCGAGCAGCGAGTGATTGTCGGAAGGAAGATCGGTCGTGGATATCTGTACGACGCAGTCTCAGTCGCCGACGAGGCCGGGCGGCGAGCGGCCCGATGACATTGGACGGAGGGTGGTCTTCAGCGCCAGCGCGAGCGGCTGCCGATCGACTCGCCAGGGCCGTATCAGCGAAACACGGTCGACGTCGGGGCAAACCTCTCGAGTCATTCGACCTGACGAAGGTGCATGTCCAGCACATGGTCGACAACACGCTCGTCGACGCCGTCACGGGCAAGGTCGCGATGCCGGGTGCGCAGAAGGCACACATGCTGGACATGGCCGACACTGTCCACGATCCGCGGATGGCTGACGGCTACCGCAAGCTCGCCGCGGTCGCTGATGTAGGGCTCGATGTGGAGCTCACACTTGCGACCGCCAATCAGCCTGATCTGAAGGCGATCGCCGGCGACCTCGGCAAGTCAGCTCTGTGGCTTCGAGAGAAGGCCATCACACGACTGCTCACCCGCGCCGCCGGCGCCGACGTCGGCGAGGTTGCCAAGATGTCGAAGCCGGCCCTACGTAAAGCGATCGAGGGCGCAGATCTCGAGACCCGCCGCACGTTGAAGGCCGCGGTCGAACTCTGGACAGCCGAGAGTGCCACCGGACGACGCTGACAACATCAGACCATCTCGGCCATCGGCGGTACATGACCCGATGCGCCAGACCCAAGGAGTAGCAACGTGGCAGTTGTGACGATCACGGAGACAGGAACACAGGTCCAGTACGTCTGTGACGCAGGCATCACCGTCAGCCGGCCGATGTTCAACGCGCTCCTCCAAGAGGCGCGTGCCGAGATGGACCCTGCGGACGGCGGCCGGGTCTACCAGCTCGACATCGGCGGAACGTCGGGTCTGATCACGAAGGGCAACCGAAGTACCGACCTCGCGCAACGAGTGCGGGCCTGCTTCACTCGATTTGGGATAGGAACAGCATGAGAGACGTCCAGGACATCGCGGCCGTGCAGACTTCGGCGGGGTGGCATCGAGTGCGCGGCAAGCGAGCGTCGATGGAAGTGGTCCAGCTCCTTGGTCGAGCACAAGAGATCGTTCGGTTCATCGACGATGAGACCGGCGATGAGGTGATGATGCCCGTGACGGCGATCACCGCATTCGACGGGACGCTGGTCGACACCGAAGGCGACCAGAGGCGGGCTGCAGCGGAAGAAGCTGCAGCAGCGCGACGCCCTCAGATCCACGAGGTCGAGCACCTCAAGGGGCTCGACCTCGGCCACCTCGAGCGAGCCCGATTCCTTCTGCAGCAATGCATCGACCGCCCGGAACTGTCGTCGAGACACGCACCCTCCATCGCCATGTACCTGGGGGCAAACCTCGGCGGCGACACCCAAGCGGCCATCGAGAAAGCACGTGGCCACTTCCTGGCACGCATCCGGGGCAACGAGGCCGTTCGTCTACGTGCGGCGCTCGACGAGGCCCTCGTTGCCCGAGGGGTCAACGTGGACGAAGCAATGGCACAACTCGCCAACGCTCGGACCTAGTCGCCGCGCCGACGTCGTCACGGGCGGTTGATTCCGCCGGAATCAAGGGGGAGCGTCGAACGGTCGCCGACGCCTCGCTCGTCGACGACAGGGATCGCAGCGATGACCACGTCCGGGTCCGTGGGGACCCAGCCGAGGCACTCGCCGTTGAACCCGCGCGCTCCAGCTCGTAGACGCCGGGCGCCACCTCGGTGCGCACCGGCGGCGTCACTGCTTGCCACAAGGGCAATGAGCGCCTGGGCCCTCGCTCTGTGCCACCGCGAGGACCGTACGGCGCAGCTGAGGGGCCTGTCATCACGTTCTCGTCGAGCCGCCCCACTGAGTACCCACACCAAGGCATCTCGCAGGATGTACGGGGTCTGGGAGATTTTGGCCGGAAGACCTCGCCGAGCCCCGCCCGAGGCTCGAGGGGACGTCCGCGGGGAGGCGCGCGCGCCGACTTTGTGCGCGCGACGGCGGTCGCGCAGGTAGCCGCGCAGCGCTACCTGCAAGTGTGTAGGGCACCTTTCCGGTGCTGCGCGACGGGCGGATTCGTTGGTCCGGCGGCTGTTTCTGAGTTCGCGGGTCCGTGCGGCGACCGAGCTGTTCGAGTCCGGTGGTTTTCGTGTGCTGGATGCCTTTCGGCCGGCGGCGGGAGCTTCGGGCAACGCCTGCGGCAACGGATCGGGCGCGGCTCGGGGCTCGGGCAACGAAAAAAGCCTTCGGGCAACGATGCGGGCAACGATCCGGGCAACGGCAGCAGCGCACGATCGACGGATGGATGACAAGAGTCGAGGTCGACCTCGTCGATGGAAGAACGCCGCTGAGCGCTCCCGCGCCTACCGCGCAGCGAAGGCCAGAGACTTCGCCGAACCGATTGCGGTCCGGCGCGAGGCGCAGAGGCTGCGTGTCGAGATCACTGCGGCGAGACGCGCCCTCAAGCGGGAGCGGCGGCGCGCTGAGGGATTTCGACTCGGTCTGGCTCAGGCCCAGTCTCGGGCCCTGGTGCTGGAGAAGCGAGCACGCGAACGCCTGGCTCGCCTCGAGGGCCAGAACCGGCAACTGCGCCGCCGAGTTGAGATGGCCGAGGGCCGAGCTGAGCGCCTGGCGCAGATGCACTTGAGGCTCGCCCGATCGACCGACGACACGACGGTGACGGCGGAACCTCGGGTGTTACTGGGCCTCGAGCCCGGGCCGCTATCGCTGGTGCTGAATCGGGCCCGGCGCCGTGAGGCGGAGCCCTGGCGGTGACAACTCTGCTCACCGTGGAGCAGGCGGCTGAGCGGCTTGCCATGACCGAGCGTGGCGTCCGCCGGCTCATCGCAAACGAGGGGCTCACCGTCGTGCGCCTGGGACGAACAATCCGGATTGATGCCGAGGATCTCGAAAGTTTCGTCGCTGCGCACAAGCATCGGCGCGCAGATCAGCATCAGACGTTCGCTCCGTTCGCGGCAACCGATCCGTTGCTCTTCGGCACTGGGCGGCGAACTAGCCGAGGCGCGAGAGCCTCTCGATCGACACGACCCGACGGCGTGGAGCGCAGCTCTGAGATGAGTTGACGCAGCCCCTCGGGCAGCGGCACAACCACCCGGGCCCCACGCTGGGCGTACGGTGAATGGGTCATGAGCGACGACGGTTTGCCTCGACGAGTGACCTGGCGAGTTGGCGCCGCAGGAGTGCTCGTCGGCGTGGCGTTGTCCGCTGTCGCCTTCGGCGTCGCTACCAACAACCGTGACAGCGGGTCGCCGTCACGTCGAATCAACGATCTAGTCGTGTCGACCTCGACTAGCGGGCCGCCCACGACCACATCGTCTGAGGCAACGACGACGACATCGACGCCGGCTCCGATCACTTCGGCCCCCGGCACGCCGGCGCCGATCGATCAACGCGTCACGAACCTCGAGGGGCGTGTTGACAATCTCGAGCAGAGCACCACGACCACCACGACGATGCCGTCGACGACCACGACGACGCCCACCACGATCTGCTACGAGCCCGACGGTGTGTGCGACAGCTAGCTAGAGGCCGGTCGCAGTACAGACCAGCTCGTCGACCTGGTACAGCGGCGCGTCCGGGTCGTAAAGGTGAACGCTGCCGGGCCCACCGGTCACCCGCGCCTCAGCGAAGATGCTGAACGGGCCGGTGTTCAGCGTGCCGCCATGAAGCCACCGGAACTGCTGCGAGCCGGATGCACCCGCGGCGACCGCGACAGCGTTCGTCGTTGAACCGCCGCTGGACCGCAGTCGGATCTCACCGGTCGTCGCGCCGTCTGTCTGCCATCCGAGCCACGTCGACACGCCGCGGGACTCGAGGATCTCCATGCGAGCCGCCCACAGCGCGACGAACGCACCCGACGCTGTCGCCTTGCTGAAGGTGTTGTCGCGCCACGGGGTCGCCAGCCACGGTTGCCGGTAGCCGTCGTCGTTCACCTCGAAGTGCAGCGCGCCGGCGGCGTCGAGAACCGACAATCCATATCCCGAGGCAACGTTGATGTAGCCCGCCCGAGTTCGCAGTTGGCCGGTCGCGTCGTACATCTTGAGGCCATCGCGATCAAGCACGACGACTGTCTTGCCGGCGTCGTCGAGGATGGTGAACGATCCGCCCTTCACCGACGTGTGTGTTGCCCGCGGCGCCGTACCAAGAATGCGGAGCTGTGACTCGATGTCGGCAAGTCGCGTGGCGAAGTCCTCAGGTCTGTTCGATTCGGCCATCTAGCTCGAGCTCCTTTGGTTGCGGGCGTGCGGCTGCAGCTGCCGCGACGGAAGACCTGCGCCGCGCGAGATCACGTGGCCGCTCGCTCGGCCCGCCATGCGGCGTCGAGGTCGAGGTACGAGCGCCACTGCGCCACGGTGCGATCGACCGCGGCATCGGCAACGTCCACAGGCTCCATGGCGAAGAAGTACTCGGCCTTCTCGCGTACCTGGGCTTCGTCGACGTCGGCGGCCTGGTGCTGCACGAGCTCGAGCGCCAGCTCGTCGGCGGCGCGCAGCGCGGCGGCTCGAGGCGGCTCCGTGCCGGCCAGGTTTCGAAGTCGGTGCTGGAGCACGCCGGACATGCTCTCGACGCCGTCGAAGGGTTCGTCGCACACGCGGTCAGCGAGTTCGTCTGGTCGCCACCCGTCGCCGGCGACGCGAGCCCGCACCAGGCGGGCGAGGAGAGTCGGCGTGCGCGCTGCCACAGCCTCGTTGACACTTCGCGGTAGGCATGCTCGGAACTGGTCCACCTCCTCCGATGTGCCTTCGATCCGCCGTGGCGGGGAGGAGGTGGTCTTCCCATCTACATCTACGACTCGAACACCCAGGTCGCGCGCGCGATCGGGCGCGAGGCCTCGCGCTGATTCGCGCGATGGTCGCGTCGGATCGCGCGGTGTCGGTGTCATTTGCTTGTCGTCGTCTTCGCGCGATTCGTCGCGAAGCGCATAACCCGAGTGTCGGCTAGTCCGTCGGTGGACGAGGCGGTCGTATGCCACGACCTCGAGGCGGCCGCGTCGGCTCGAGCCGAATCCCGTTGCCTTCACGAGCTCGAGTGTTTCGAGCTCCTCGAGGAGCTGTGAGATTCGCCGGCGGGAGCACGCCGCGAGCTCGGCCAGATCGGTGAGGGTGACGCCCTCGAGGCAGCCGCGATCGTTGTCGCGCCACGACGCGCTGCTGACGAGCTCGAAGAGCAGGAGTTTGGCGGCCGGGGAGATGAGGCCGCGCAGCGCGTCCCACGCGTCACGATCGAGCTGGATGAAGGTCACAGGCCTTCTATTCGACGTCGGCGAAGCGAAGGTCGTCGGCCGACAGGAACGGAGGGAGGCCGGCGGCGTCAATTAGGCGAATCACGATTCGGCGTGCGTCGTACCGGGTCAGTTGGGTGCCGTCGCCGCGCTCGAACAGGGCCCCGGTGCGGCGGGCACCGAGGTACTGACGTATGGCGACCAGCGTCTCGGCATCGAACGCGAAGCTTCCGCGACGGCCGATTCGCATGCTGTAGCGGCCGCTTCCGAGGTCGAGGTCCTCGACGTGCAGGTTGCAGGCTTCGCTCACTCGGAGCTGTGCGCGCATGAGGAGCATGACGAGTGCCGCGGTGAACTGGCCGGCATCGGCGGCGCAGGCTTGCAGTCGTCGCGCCTGTGCTGCGTCGAGGGAGCGCGCTCTGGCCTGAGGTTTCGGTCGCTCGATTCCTGCGGTCGGAGCGTCGCCGGTGATGAGACCCATGGTTTTCGCCGTCTCAAACGCTGACGCGATCGCCGAGAGTCGCCTTCGCTTGGTGGCGGCGCGCAGGTCGATCGAGTCGAGGTATTGCTCGACGTCGTGCGCCCGCGCTCGGAGCGGGTCGAGATGGTGGTCAACGCACCACTCCTCCCAGGCAGTCAGATCTCGCCGGTAGGCCGCGAGCGTGTTGCCGGCGAATCGCGTGAGGTGGCTGCGGACTACGCCGCGCCACGGTTCGAGTTGGGGTGGATCGTCGCTCACGACGGCCAGATGGCTGGCCACGAGCTAGACGGCCTTGCGGCGTCGTGAGATCGGGAACGGCTCGGTGACTTGTGTTGGGTGACGCGACTTGTCCGACGTCGGCCAGGAGGCAGTGCTGCGCTGCTGCTTGCATGACGCAACGAACGCGTCGAGGTCGTTGGGATCGAAGCGCAGCGTTCGGCCGAGCCGGATCGTGGGCAATCCTTCGTTGATCACGAGACGGCGGATGCCGCGCTCTGTGAGGTTCAGCCGCTCGGCGGCTTGTTGGATCGTGAGCAGGTTGGCCATCAGGCCTCCACACCCTTTCTGGGGGTGAGTGGCGAAGCCGTCGTCGACGCGTGTGGCATCGAACGTGGTCAGCCTTCGCCGCGTGAATCGAGAGAACCGCTGCGGTCCCGAAGGGGAGCGGGGCGGTGGAGCTATCGGTTCAGCGACGAGACCGGAGGCGCGTGCGATTGTTGAGGTGACGATCGCAGCAGAGCACCGGGCGAACGCTCGACGAGGGGCGGCGACCGATGGCTGCTCGAGGGGGCTTCGCCGGCGAGGAGCTCGTCGATGAATGCCTCGATGGCCGTGGCCACTGCGTCGGGCCCGAGTGACAGGTGATGCAAGACGCAATCGAGGAGGCGTTGCATCTCAGCCTGAACGTCGTCGGGCTCGCCGAGCTGCAGCAGTTCGGTGAAGGTGCGCTGCATGAGCGCGCGCTGCGCGGCTCCGAGCTCGAATTCGCCTTGGTCGGCGCGGCGGAGCATGTCGAGAATCTCGTCGGCGGGCGGCAGCGTGACCCCCGCCTCGAGGAACGCGACGAGAGTGCCGAGCCGCGCCGCAACCCCCTCGATCGTCTCGCGTTGCCACTCGAGGCATCGAATGGCGGGATCAATCCGAAATGCTGGGTGGTGGGAACGGCCGCAGGGGGATTGGTACGAGCGGGGCCGGCGTCCGCGGCGTCGAGTCGCGTGGTGCTGCAGCCAGCGGCCGCGCTTCCGATTGAGGGAGATGCGCAGAGCCGCCATCACATCGCCCCATGGCGCGAGTGCTCGATCTGCACAGGCGTCGAGACGATCGCGCATGTCCTTCGGCTGAGGGTCGCGGAACAGAGGTAGCTGGCCGAGCTCGACGCAGCGCGGTGTGACGCGGCTGCGCGATGTACGCAGTCTGCGATCGTCCTCGCGCACCCGCGCCGTTGTCATCGGCCGCTCATCACAGCACGGTCGTCGGTTATGGGCAACCGATCGCGCGCCGGCGTCGATCGTCGTGCCATACACGTGCCAAATGCTCCGCGTTTGGAGCGTCATCAGCCGTCATGAACAGTCACCTGCTGTCACCATCGAATTGCATCGTGACCTGCGTAGATAGGGGTAGTCCCTGGTCACACGGTTTTTGCCGAGATCGCGGCGGGGTGCCTTCACACGGCAGAGGTCCACAGTTCGAGTCTGTGTGCGCCCACTCCGTCCGCCTGGTCAGCAAGTTGCCAGATAACAACGACCGTTGCCCGAACGTGACCCATCCCGCGTCCATCCCGCGATTGCGTGCTTGCGGATCGAGCAGACCGCAGGTGGCACGATGCAGCTCGTGCCGGGGGCCCTGCTCGTAGTCGCGATGTTCGCGGTCCTGTTGGGCGCGGAGGTGTTCCAAGGTGTCCGTGCAAAACGCGATTCGGAGCGTCACCAGGCCGAACTCATGGACGAGCTGCATGGCGTGATTGATGCCTTCAAGATGTCCTATGTCGAAGGTGAGTACGCAGCGTCGTTGCCGGTCCACAGCGGATGGTCCAGTGCACCGAAGCACGCCATGGGGGTACGCGGTGTTGTGCGAGGTTTCGACACCTGGATCGTGGAGTACCGATCGCCCATCAAGTCGCGCTGGAACACCACGATCGCTTGGCGGTACGACGTGCACGGAGGTCGCCGGATCGCACTTGGGGTGCCGGAACCGTTGGCGATCAGGCCACAGCTTCGTGATGAGATCGGAACCGAGCTCATCTATCGCGACATCACGACGGAGTCGGCCGAGTTCAATGACGCCTTCGTTTTCACCTGCAGGGATCGACGTTTTGCGAGCGATCTCATGCACCCGCTCCTGATGACTTGGTTGATGGACGAGTGCAGCGGACTGACCTTCGAGATCAGAGACGAGATGTTGCTTCTCAAGATCCCAGCACGTCAGCTCGAAACTGGTTGGACGGCGCGGTGGCTCGGAGCACTCGTCGGATTCGCCGAGCGAATACCAGCATTCGTATACGACGACCATCCACCGTCCCGGTCGTAGGTCTTCGAGCGACCTATCCCGCCGCATTCGTCCCGCGTGCCTCGTCGGCCGTCGTTGGAAAAGAAGCGCTTGCCGAGCTCTCCGCAGCTGACCGGTCGCCTTTGGTCGTGCCCCGCGCGTAGATCGCGAGTGTCGTGTTCGGGTTCGAGCTCGCACCGGATCAGTTCGACATCGATCGGGATGTTCGTCTCGGTGAGTCGGCCGCCCGCGCTTTCTCAGTCGATCAAGGAGCGGAAAGAGGAACGCGTACGGCTGCTGCGTGGCTACGAGAATGTCGCCACATCTAGAACGACGACCGGCGTTACCCCGCATGTCGAAGAAGTGCAGCGCGCGAGGACTCGCGCGAGGTCATGGGCGCTGCTCATCGTTGTGGGCGGACGGATTGTGGTTCGACGTTCACCGAACGCCGATGACGGCGCAGCCAGGTGGCGCCTTCGGATCAGCTCGCCTGCCATCCTCGCAGCCAGCCCGGTCGATGCCAGGCGTCGAGTGATGGGTGTCGTCCCGGAAGTAGTTCGCGTACGAGTGCGCTGTACACCTCGTCGCCGCGGTCGCCGTTGGTGAACACGACCACGCCGACTCCTTGCAGCGGCCGCCCGATGACGAAGTTTTTGTAACCGGGGTCGTCGCCCCATTGCCAGACGGCCTTCTCCTCGCTGATCTCGATACCCCACCCGAGACCCCACGCCAGCTCCTCGTCGATCTGCGCATGCGGCACAAACATCCGCTGCTCGTCCGTCAGGCAGTGATCAAGGAACCGTAGGTAGTCGGCCGGCGTGGTGAACAGGCCGCCGGCGGCAGCTTTCGCCTGCGGAGGACGAAACAGAGGTCTCGCCGCGCCGCTTTCGTCGTGGCCGATGGCCAAGCGAGGTTCATCGGCGTCCGGCCACGCGAAAGTCGAATCGATCATGCCGAGCGGGCGAAAGACCACGTCCGCCAGGTAATCGGCAAGCGGGGTAGCGCAGAGATACTCGATCACCTGCTGGAGGTAGGAGAACCCCTCGCCGGAGTAGCCCCAGCGCGTCCCCGGCGGCCACCGCAGGTGCGGCGCACCGCGAGACGGATGCACTCGATCATTGGAGCCCTGCCGCCAGTTGGGAAAACCAGTCGTGTGGCTGAGCACCATCTGCGCGGTGATCGACGCCTCCCGGGCGTCTTCGGCCAGGTACGGCTCGGGTAGGTACTCGCTGAGCGGTCGGTCCAGCTCCAGAGCCCCGTCGTCGACCAGGGTCATCACACCGACAGCGAATACAGGCTTGGTGAGCGAGGCCGCAGCGAAGATCGTGTCGTGCTCAACAGGCCCGCGGTCGGCGCCGCGCCTGCCGGCGGTCACGATGGTGCGCTCGCCCGCATGGATCAGAGCCACGGCGGCGCCGGGCGTCTCGTGTTCAGCAAGTAGCTCTGAGACCATCGCCGCGAGATCCATGCCCCTCAGCCTTCACCGTTCCGACGGCGTACGTGAGGTCTCCGTCCAGGTCCAAAGACCATCGCTTAGCCTTGGGGGCCTCACGCGCGTCTCGGCGACACGAACATCCGCTCGGAACGTGCCGTTCTCGCGACTTCGGAGCTCGAGAACGCGCGGTTTCGGTCGGGCGAGCGATACCGGACGGTTGACGCTTGTCGCGGGCGCCGCGCCGAGTCGCGAGACCCGGCATTGGCGCGCCGGTCCGATTCGGACGAGCGACGACCGTTTCGGTAGCTGCACGCGCGGAGAATCTCTCGACGCGGATTCTCCGCGCGCGTGGCGACCAGAACTGTCGCCCAGCGCGCGAATACCGGCGCAACCACCTCTCGGTCGAGCGTGGCGACGGTGAGCACTTGCCAGGCTGCGTATCCACGATTGGTCGCGAGGTTCCACAAGCAGACGGGAGTCCCTCGCTCGAGTGATCCGCGCTGCCTGCGAACGACGAACGGAGCGCAACAAGCACGACCCTGGGAGGGGACCGATGTCAGCAGCCGATGAGGCAGTCGTCCGCCGTTTCTACGAAGAGATGAACAACGACCGCAAGCTCGAACTCGCACCAGACTTGTTCACGAGCGATCACAAGTTCCACGACCCGCAGGTTCCTGCCGCCGACGGCCCCCAGGGTGTGGCCGACACGGTCAGGGTGTACCAGGAGGGTGTCGAGGGTCACTGGCAGATCGAGGAGATCTTCTCGACCGACGACAAGGTCGTCGTACGGTGGACCGGCTCGGGCACGCACGTCGGCGAGGTCAACGGCATCCCCGGCACCGGCAAGAAGATCCGCGTGGACGCCATCGCCATCCATCGCGTGTCCGGCGGCAAGATCTCCGAGACGTGGGAAGTGTGGGACACCCTCGGCTTCCTGCAGCAGATCGGCGTCGTCCCCGCCGCGTGAGCAGACCTAGAAGGGCTTGTCGCCCGCGATCGTGACGCGCTCCATCACGCGTTTCGCCGGCAGGAAGTCGTTCGACACGATGTGCTGCGTCGCCCGGTTGTCCCAGAACGCGACAGATCCGGGCTGCCACCGAAAGCGGCATTGCACATCGACGATCGACGACTGCCGGTAGAGGCGTTCGAGTAGTGGACGTCCCTCGGCGTCGTCCATCCCGACGATCGACCGCGTGAAGCCGACGTTCACATAGAGCGTCTTGCGTCCTGTCTCGGGATGCGTGCGCACGATGGGGTGCTCCACCGTCGGATGCTCCGCCCGCATCCGCGCCTGCACCTCGGGTGGCTGCTTGCGGCCGAACGCCGATGCGTAGTCGTGGGTGGCGTTGCGCCCGTCGATCAGCTCCTTGGTCTCATCGTCGAGCAAGTCGTACGCCTTCGCCATGTCGGCCCACAACGTGTCGCCGCCGAGCGCCGGGAGTTCGACGGCGCGAAGGATCGACCCCAACGACGGCTCCGGTCGCCACGTGACATCGGAGTGCCAGTTGTCCGGCGCGCGGAACTTGCCGCCAGCGGGGATGACGAAGACCTCGGGCTGGTCCTGGTCCTTCGGCGTGATCGGATGCACTTCGAGTTCGCCGAAGCGACGGCCGAAGGCCACGTGTCGAGCCCGATCGAGCCGGTGCTGGTCGCGGAAGAACAGCACCTTCCACTCGAGCAGCGCTTCTCTGATCTCGTCGATCGTGGAGTCGGACACCCCGTCGGCCAAGTCGACACCGCCGACCTCGGCACCGATCGTTCCAGTGAGGGGAGCAACCTCGAGCATTCCGGAAGCCTCTCACGGTGACCGCGGTCTCTTCACATGTCGTCGGCACGAGGTTACGGTGACCGGGTCTCGCCGGGCGGCGGCGAGGTTCGGCAAAGCGGAGCGGGCGATGGCGATCTCGTTCGAGTTGACAGGGCATTCCGACGTGACGGTCGATCAGGTCTTTCGCACGATTGCCGACCTTCGAAGTTGGGACGCATTCGTCGGCGTCGTGCTCATCGGACCGCAACGCATGATTGCGACCGGGGACCGACTCGATGTCAGCGTGCGCGTGATGGGACGCGACATCAGGTCCGGTTGCGTCGTGCGCAGCGTGGACGAGCCAACTCGAACACGAGGCGGTCGTGTCGACATCAAGTCAGTGGACGGACCGATCGAGTCTCGGATGATCGGCATGGCGACGCCCAGCGGATCGGGATGCGACCTGAGCGTGGAAGTGCATGGGATCGGCCGTGGCGCGGCGCGCATGCTCGAACGCCCGGTCGAATTGATCATGCAGCGCTGGGCGACACACCAGATGCGCCACCTGCTCGCGGTTGCGGCCGCGCAATGAAGCCAGCGCGGGTGCTCGGGTGGGCGGTGCTCGGTCAGCTCTGCTTCCTCGCCGCCTCTGGCGTGTATCTGTTCTTCAACTACCGGCCGACTGCGTCGGGCGCGCGGTTCGACTTCGGGCCTGGCAACAACTCCGCCGCAGTCCGAGTCGCGCAGAACATGCGCGCCTTGCATCACCTCGACTCGTGGTTGGTGATCGGCACCGCGCTCGCGCTCGGTGTCGTCGTGGTCGTCGAGCACCGCGTGCGCACGTGGGACGCATTGCACTCGTGGGCGATCCTCGGAGCGTGTCTGGTGGCCTCGATCACCGGAGCGCTGCTGCCATGGGATCAGCTCGGGCTCTTCTCGGTCACCGTCGGCACAAATCTGTCGGGCTACCGGCCACTGTTCGACAACAAGGCGCGGTTCGTGTTGCTCGGGGGAAGCGAGATCAACATCGAGACGATCCAACGCTGGATGGTCGTCCATGTCGTCGTGGGACTCGTTGTCATGGGCGGCGCTGTGCTGTTGCTCCTCAGAGCGCGAGGCACCTCGGGTGTGAACCGTTTGTCCGACTGATCCCAGTGACGCCTTCTCGCTTTGTTGGTACAACGAATGGCGAGCGGTAGCGGAGGTGGGGGATGGCGGACGACGAGGCCAGGGCACGGGTCGAGGCGGAGCGGCAGAAGGTGCGCGACGCCGAGGCGGAGAAGGCGTATGACAAGACGGCGCACGAGGTGGCCGACCTCGCGGTCGGAAGCACCGACCCGCCGCCGCGACCTCCGTCGGAGTTGACTACGGCGGAGCAGGAAGACGCCACCCTCGACAGACAGATCAACTACCAGATGGAAGGGGGCCTCAGATACGGAGAACGCGCGGACATAGCGCGAGCAGGCTGCACGTCGAAGTACTTGATCCTGTTCTTCCTGGTGCTCGGGGCCGGCGCGGTCGCCGCGATTCTTCTGCTGGTTGGCGGTGGCGACTCGAAGAAGGAGTCGAACGTCGCGAGCAACCCGACCGCAGGCGGCGGCGAGCTCGCCAGCTTCGCGGGCCATTACGTGTTGGTCGAAGGGCTGGACGACCCTACGGGGCTCGACGCCGCCGGACAGGGTGGCCTGCCGAGTGGGTCGACCGGAGCGGGGTCGGCGACGATCGATATCGCCGACTCGGGCGCGATCACGGGCGGGAGCTATCACGCCTCCTACGACGGCGGTGACTGCCACCGCACGGGTGACGGCGAAGGTGCAACAGGCAGCGTGACGTCCGGTGGCACCGGTTCGGTCACCTTCACCGTGTCGCACACCAACGATGGCCGCGCCTGTCGCAGCGAAACGTTTGGTTTCAACATGGTGTACCAGTTCGGCATCGTGGGCGATGACCTCTACATGTGTCGATCGAACATGGCGACGCTGACGACGTGCGAAGCGGCATACCCGCGGCTGGTCGCGCGCCTCCATCGCGGCTGACAAAACCACTTCACGCCATAGTGGTGCGGTGACCGCGGCCGACCTGGCACTCGAGTGGTGGCGGTTCTATGGCGAAGCGCGTCTCGACGAGCTGTGGCATCTCAGCTCGAAGCCAGTGCGCTACATGCTGGCGCGCTCGATGGCGGCCGGCGAGATCAACGCGCTCGCTGCGGGCGGCGATCCCGACGGAGCGAACAGCTTGCTCATCGCGTGCCAAGGCTTCGCGCTCCACGGCACGAAAGGTCCGGCGTGGCAGCACCTGGAGCCATTGCGGGCGCGGGCATTCGAACCGATCGACATGGACCCGCTCATCAAGTCGATGGGCATGTTCCCTCGCGTGGAAACCGACATCGACAACTACAAACAGGTCACCTTCTATCCGCCTGACACGCCGCCGATGCCGTGGACAATCGATCTCCCGCATCACACCATTGTGGGGTTCGCGGCGGTGCTCCGCGGATCGGAGGATGCGGGTGAACTGGGCGAGCGCGTCGCGCTCGATCCGATCGCGCTGTGGAGCGGAGAGGGTTAGAACAGCCGCGAGGTCGCGAGGTCCGCGCCCTCGCGCATCGCACGCAGCTTCTCCCAGACCAACGACGGTGCGACGTCGCCCAGGCCGGCCGACGTGTCGAACCCGCAGTCGGTCCCCGCCGTGATGCGGCGGGGATCGCCGATCACCGTGGCAATCCGTTCCAACCTGTCGGCGACGACCTCGGGGTGCTCGACGTAGTTGTTCGTCGTGTCGATCACACCTGCAACCAACGACATGCCGTCAGGCAGCGGATGGCGGCCGAAGCACTTGTACTCGTGTTCGTGACGGGCGTTCGCCATCGACACCACCAGCGCGCCCACCCGCGCTCGATAGATCGCCGGCAGGATCGCGTCGAGCGCAACATCGTGCGTGTGAGGGCCCTCGTAGTTGCCCCAACAGACATGCAGGCGCACTGCGGACGCGTCGATCCCCTCGAGTGCGTGGTTGATCGTGTCGATCACGAGCTCGACCCACTCGAGGAACTCGTCCAGGGGCCGGTCCGCGAACAACGTGTGGCGCTCCATCGCGAGATCGGGCGCGTCGATCTGCAGCAGAAGCTTTTGGTCGACGATGAATCGATACTCGATCGCGAGCGCTCGGCCCAGCGCGCGCACGTACTCGTCACGCGACGCGTAGTGACGGTTCTCCATCGCCGCGGCAATGATCCCCGGCGAGGCTGCGGTCATGAACGTCTGGCTGAACGGAGTGTCGGCGACAAGCGCACACTCGGCCTCGGCCTCCGATGTGTCGCGGTACGTCACGTCGCCGATCGCGGCTGCCGCGCCGAACAGGCTCACCTTGATGCGCTGGAAGCGAGGGATCTGGAGCTCGAGGAAGTCGGGATGCTCCGCGAGGTCACGCATCATCGCCCGCTGGCTCGCGTCACCAAAGCCCGTCATGCGGTGCTGCACATAGGTGAAGAAGCTTTCGCGGGCCTGCTCGCCGTCGTTGCCGATGTCGATGCCGGCCGTGTGCTGGGCCGCGATGACGTCGGCTGTGGCCTTCTCGACGGCGTCGCGGAGCTCGTTCGCGTCGACAGGCTCACCGCGGCTGCGGCGGCCGTGCAGCTCGGCGAGCGCCGCCGGCCGGGGGAGGCTGCCGGCATGTGTGGTCAGGATGCGGGACATCACGCGATCATGCACCGATGGTGACCGAGGATGACGTCCGTGGTGTCGCGCTGTCCTTGCCGGCGACGACCGAGAAGCCGTCGTACGGCACCCCCGGCTTCCGCGTGAAGGACAAGCTCTTCGCCCGCGTACTCGAAGCAGGCGACGTCCTCGCCGTCTGGGTCGAAGACGTCGGGGAGAAGGAGGCCCTGATCGCGTCGGCGCCCAAGAAGTTCTTCACCACCCCGCACTACGACGGGCATCCGATGGTCCTCGTGCGCTTCAAAGCCGTTGGTGTCAAAGAGCTGAGGGAGCTGCTGACGGAGTCATGGCGCCACCGCGCGCCCCGAGGGCTCGTCACCGCTTTCGAAGCCGAAACCGGGTGACTACGTCCGGTTTGTTCAACTTCTGAAGCGAATCTGCCGATCATTCCGGAACGACCCCGTCGGGCAACGGAGTGAGCGTGGACATCCAACATGGGCGGACGGTGCCGGGCTCTCGCCTTGCGTCGTGGATTGCAGTGGTCAGGGAGTGGCTCCCGCGCGGAAGCACCCTGTCCGACGAGGTGTGGGCGCGCCGTCATCGCGGGATCCTCACCCTCCTGTGGCTGCACCTTCCTGGCATCCTCGTCATCGGCATCGTGCATGGGGTGGGACTGCTGCATGTCCTGTTCGAGATGTCGATCGTCGCCATTTTCGCCGTTGGCGCACTACTGCTGCGCAAGCACCGTCGCGAGACCACCATCTTCACCGCGATGGGATTGCTGACGTGCTCAGCGGTCTTGGTGCATCTCACCGACGGACTCATCGAAATGCACTTCCACTATTTCGTCATGGTGGGTGTCATCACGCTCTACCAGGACTGGTGGCCGTTCCTCGTGGCCATCGGGTACGTCGTCGCGCAGCACGGCGTCGCCGGCGCGGTTTCGCCCGAGTCGGTGTACAACCACCAATCAGCGATCGATCATCCGTGGAAGTGGGCCGGCATCCACGGCGTGTTCGTTCTCGGCATGAGCGTCGCGGGCATCCTGTCGTGGAAGCTCAACGAACGACAGCTCGAGGCCACCACCGATCGCGAGGAGAAGCTGTCCGAAGCGCAGGCCGTCGCGCATCTCGGCAACTGGGAGTGGGACATCGCCACCCGCGGATCGACGTGGTCGGCCGAGTTGTACCGGCTGTTCGATCTCGACCCCCGCGACACCGAACCGGGCTTCGACGCGTTTCTCGACCAGGTGCATCCTGAGGATCGAGACGCCGTCGTCGCCGGTCTGCAAGGCGCAGTGACGACCGGTCAGGACCATGCCATCGACTATCGCGTCGTGCTCCGCAGCGGCGAGGTTCGCTGGCTGCACGGACGCTGCACGGTCACCGAGCGCAATGAGCTCGGCATGCCTGTCACCGTCGCGGGCACGGCACAGGACATCACCCAGCGCAAGTCGGTCGACATCGAGTTGCGCACGACGTTGTCGCTCCTCCACGCCACGCTCGACGCGACCGCCGACGGCATCCTCGTCGTCGACCTCGACGGAGGCATTGCCAGCTTCAACGAGCGGTTTGCCGAGATGTGGCAGCTGCCCGAGGCGGTGCTCGCCTCGCGCGACGACAGCGTTGCCCTGGGCTTCGTGCTCGGACAGCTCGTCGACCCCGACAGCTTCGCCGCCAAGGTGCGCGAGCTGTACTCGCAGCCCGAGGCGGAGAGCCGCGATCTGATCGACTTCAAGGACGGTCGGGTGGTCGAGCGCTACTCGAAGCCGCAACGCGTCGCCGGCGAGGTCGTCGGCCGCGTGTGGAGCTTCCGCGACATCACGGAGACGAAGCGGCTCGAAGGCGAGCTCGCGCATCAGGCCTTCCACGATTCGCTGACGAACCTCCCGAACCAGGCGCTCTTCCGTGACCGCGTCGAGCACGCGCTCACCCGCGTCCAGCGGCTTCACACTCGAGTGGCCGTGTTGTTCGTCGACCTCGACAACTTCAAGACCGTCAACGACAGCCTCGGGCACACCGTCGGCGACGAACTCCTGGTGGCGGTCACCGCGCGGTTGGAGCGCTGCCTTCGCCAGGGCGACACCGCGGCGCGGTTGGGTGGCGACGAGTTCGCCGTGCTGCTCGAGGACCTCAACACGACTGACGGCGCCACCGCGATTGCCGAGCGGATCATCGCCGCGTTGCGGCAGCCGTTCGCCATCGTCGGCAAGGAGGTGTTCATCGGAGCGAGCATCGGAGTCGCGTTCGACGCGCCCGGCGCAGGGACCGACCAACTCCTTCGCAACGCCGACTTGGCCATGTACACCGCAAAGCTGCGCGGTCGAGGCCGGTGCCAGGTGTTCGAGCCCGAGATGCACACTGCTGCGGTGGAGCGGCTCGAAGTGGAGGCCGACCTACGGCGGGCGTGTGAGCGCGACGAGTTCCGCGTGCACTACCAGCCAATCGTTGACGTGCGTACCGGGTGGATCGGCGGGGTCGAAGCCCTGGTGCGGTGGGAGCATCCGACGCGCGGGCTGCTGGCCCCGGCCGCCTTCATTCCGCTCGCGGAGGAGACCGGGCTCATCCAAGTGATCGGACGCAAGGTGCTCCAAGAGGCGTGCCTCCAAGTGCGCGCCTGGCAGCTCGAGCTCGACACGGTGCCGAGGCTGAACGTGAGCGTGAACCTGTCGCCGCGCCAGCTGTCCGATCCGAAGCTGCTGTCCGACGTGACCACAGCGCTCGAGACAGCAGGACTCGCCGCCGAGAGCCTGACGCTCGAGATCACGGAGAGCGCCATGATGCACGACACCGAGACGGCTGTCGCGCGGCTCAAGGAGCTGAAGGCGCTCGGGGTGAGCCTCGCGGTCGACGACTTCGGCACGGGGTACTCGTCGCTCAGCTATCTCCAGCGCTTCCCGATCGACAGCTTGAAGATCGATCGTTCCTTCGTGGCAGGCATCGACGGCGACGCCGAACAGTCGGCCCTCGCCCGCGCGATCGTTCGGCTGGCCCAGACGCTCCAGCTGCAGGCGGTGGCGGAGGGCGTCGAGACCGAGAGCCAACTCGAGCGTCTGCGGGAACTCGGCTGCCGCTACGCCCAGGGCTTCTACCTTGCAATGCCGCAGGACGCCGAGTCGATTGGCGCGCTGCTGAAGGCGCCGCGCGCGGGGGGATCGCGCGACACTGCCGCCTGATTCACTCGAAGGCGTGATGGTGCAAGATGCAGCACATGACTTCGTGGACCGCGGCCGACATCCCTGACCAGACGGGTAGGACGGTGGTGATCACCGGCGCCAACAGCGGACTCGGTCTCCGCTCAGCCGAAGCCATGGCCCGTGCCGGCGCGCAGGTGCTGCTCGCGTGTCGGAACCCCGCAAAGGCGGCCGAGGCGCTCGAGGCCGTAGAAGCTTGTGCGACGACCGGAACACCATCGGTGATCCCGCTCGATCTCGCGGACCTGTCGTCGATCGAATCCGCAGCAGAACTGATCGCCGAGCGCGTCGGTCACATCGATGTGCTGATGAACAACGCGGGTGTCATGGCCATCCCGTTGCGCCGGACGGCCGACGACTTCGAGATGCAGTTCGGCACGAACCACCTCGGACACTTCGCGCTGACCGGCCGGCTCCTGCCGTTGCTGCTCGCGGCGGAGAGCCCGCGGGTGGTGAGTACATCGTCGCAGGCCCACCGGATCGGCAAGATGCGCTGGGACGATCTCCAATGGCGCAAGCGGTACTCGAAGTGGGGGGCGTACGGGCAGTCGAAGCTGGCCAACCTGCTGTTCGTGTTGGAGCTCGACCGTCGAGCCACCCGCGACGGTTCTGAACTGATCGCGGCGGCGGCGCATCCCGGCTACGCGTCGACGCACCTCCAGGCGGCCGGGCCGGAGATGGCCGGCAGCGCGCTGATGGCGCGCGCGATGGCCTTCGGCAATCGCCTCGTGGCCCAGTCGGACGCCGACGGTGCGCTGCCGCAGCTCTATGCGGCCACGATGCCCGACGTGAAGGGCG
>JBEEFW010000149.1:0-2639 GCA_041166385.1 Acidimicrobiaceae bacterium
CCCGGCAATGAACGAGCTGCCGGCAAAGATGAACAGCTTGTAGCGCCGGAGGTCGATGCCGATCGCCTTCGCCGCGGTTTCCGAGTCGCGCATCGCGCCGAGGATGCGTCCGAGCCGGCCGCTGCGAAGATTGTTCGCCAACAACAGAGCAAGCGCGGCGACTGCAAGCTCGAAGTAGTAGAAGCTGCGGGCGGAGGAGAGGTCCAGCCCGTAGAGCGACGGCCGGTGCACGACGAGGCCGGTCGACCCGCTTCCGGAGAACAGGTCGGAGTTGAACACGAGCCGGTCGATGAGCAGCCCGAGGCCGAGGGTGGTGAGCCCGAGAAACAACCCCTTGCGCCGCAGCGCGGGATAGCCGGCGAGAAGTCCGGCGAACATCGAGACGCTCGCCCCGACCAGCATCGCGAGGATCACCGGAAAGTGGAGTCCGTTCACCGCGCGCGCGGTGAAGAACGCGCCCAGACCGGCAATCGACGCCTGGCCGAGCGAGATGTGGCCGGAGAACCCGGTGATGCAGACGAGCGACGTGAAGATCACGAGCATTCCGACCATCTGCTGGGCGTAACTCATGTTGATCCCGCTGAGGAACAGCGGAAGCACGAGCGCCGCGGCCACGACCGCGCCGACGCCGATCACGTTGGAAACGCGCAGCCCGTGGCGACGGCCGATGTCGGCGGCGACGATGCCTTGGCCCGTCGGCACCGACTCCCCCAGTTCGTCGAGCTTCCGGTAGCTGATCAGCGCGACGAACAGGATCACGACCGACCAGTTGCTGACCAGCTGCCGGTAGTAGTCGTGGAACGCTCCGGTCTGGCCGAACGGGTCAAAGCTGTCGAGCAGGTCGTGGGTCGCGCCGAACAACAACAGTCCGGACGCGATCGCAATGGGCAAGCTCACGAGGCGGGCGACGACGGCGACCGCGATCATCTCGATCCCGAAGAAGATGATGCGGATCGGCTCGAGCACAGGCGGAGCCAGGAGCACGCCGGTGAGCGCGGCCAACCCGCAGCCGATCGCCCAAGCGACCATCGACACCCGGTTCGCGTCGATCGCTGACAGCTCGGCCAGCTCTCTCCGGTCGACGACCGCTTGGATGCTCGTGCCGAGGAACGTGAACCGCAGCAGCAGGTACAGCGCGGCACCCACGAGGAGCACGGCGATGAGGAATGCGAGTTGCTTGTTGTCGAATGTGAGACCGCCGATCTCGAATCGGTGATCCGGCCACAACTGAGGCACGGGCTCCTTGTTGTTGCCCTTGACGCCCCCGCCCCAGATGACGTTGATGAGCCCGAGAAAGATCACGAGCACGCCGAGATTGGCCACGAGCTTCTCGGAGGTGCTCGCCCGTCGTCGTTGGAGCGGACGGAACACGTACGACAGCAGAACGCCGATGCCCGGCCCGACGCCCAAGAGCACGAACGGCGCGGAGATCCACAACGGGATGCCCCACACGCCGTTCATCTGCCACAGCACGTAGGCGGCGAACAGTCCGATCGTGAAATGCGCGAGGTTGAAGACGCCGGTTGCCTTGTAGGTGAGCACGATGCCCGTGCCCCCGATGGCGTACACCGAACCGGCGAAGATGCCGGTGAGGATGATCTGGACGTAGTCCACTGATCGGTTAGGGCGCGTCGATCAGCGAGGGCTCACACAGCGGACACGGTGTCAGCTGTCGTTTCAGGATCGTCGAAGGTGCGAGCCTCGCCGAGTTCGCCTTCGACGCGACCATGGAGCACTCCGGCCGGTGGTACATGTCCGAGCCCGCGAGCGAGACGTAGGCCTGGCCGTTGGTCTGCGTGGCCGTGTCGGCTTCGATCGTCGCAGAAGGCGCGGGCGCGTCGGCGCGCGTCAGCAGCGCTTGATGGAGCTCGGCGACCATGCGCTCGAGCTTGTCGAGTCGCCCGGAGTCCTTGCGGAGCTCTTCGGTACCGAGGAAGTACGCACCGAAGACCGCGAGGAACACACCGGCGATGCCACCTGAGACGACGTAGGGAATCTGCTTGGCGACGACCGGCGTGCCCGACACGCCGATCCAGCCGAAGAGGATGAACAGTGCGGCCAGCGCCAGCAGCACCCAACCGATGACGGGGCGCGTCGCCTTGCCGACCCAACGCCAGAACAGCGCGGGGTCGGGAAGGTCGTCATCGGCGGGAGGGGCGGGCTCGGTTGCCATGAATGCTCCTTGTCAGGCCTTGACGCCAGGTAGCCGCGCCGGAAGGACAAGCCTTGGCGCGATGCACATCCCGAAGCCGGCCAGGGTGAACGCGAGATAGAGCCATCGGAGGTCGAAGTTCAAGAGCGCGGCGATCCGGCCGGGCGTGATGGCGGCAGGCGCCGCGGCTGCGGCGGGCACGGCCACCGTGCCACCGGTGAAGCCGCTCGTGGCCGCTGGGGTCGGGGTGCTCGTCGAGAACGACGGCGGAGTGATCGATCCGCCGGAGGTGGGAACATTGAGATTGCGGGCGAGCGACTTGCTCGACACCACGGCGAAGTTGAAGCGCACGAAGTACGTGCCGCTCCCCTGGCCGCCCGTGTCGACGGCGCGGGTGAAGTCGACCTGGAGACCCTGCGAGCCGGCGGTGATGAAGCCGTTGCCGTCCATTCCTTGCGTCGCTCCGACGAGCTTCATGGTCAAGCCC
>JBEEFW010000150.1:0-2753 GCA_041166385.1 Acidimicrobiaceae bacterium
GAAGGTCGTCGGCACGGCGTTGCCGGACGGAGAGGTGACGCGCACCGCCTCCGGCCGAAGCGAGGTCGAGCCGTTCTCGGTGAAGGTGATGCCACCGCCGCCCCGCTTCCGCCCCGTCCGCTCGTACACCATGTAGGTGCCCTGCGAGAGCTTCAGGTTCACGCTGCCTGGCGTGTCGATGCTCGACGGCCAGACCACCGTGCGCACGACAGGCCCGAGTCCCTTGAACGCGCAGACGCCGGCGACGAGCAGCCCACACGCGATGAGCGCGAGCGGCAGACGAAGCCACGCCCGATCTGATGTCGACAGCTACAGCACCTTCGTGAAGTAGGCAGCCGTGCGCTCGAGCCCCTCGCGCAGCTGGATCTGCGGCTCCCACCCGAGCCGCTCACGGGCGAGGGTGATGTCGGGCTTGCGCTGCGTCGGGTCGTCGACCGGCAACGGCTCGTACACGATCTCCGACGACGAGCCGGTGACCTCGAGCACGAGGGAGGCCAGCTCGAGCATGGTGAACTCGTTCGGGTTGCCGATGTTGCACGGCCCCACGAGGTCGCTGTCGAGCAGAGCGAGGAGACCTCGAACCTCGTCGTCGACGAAGCAGAACGACCGGGTCTGACTCCCGTCGCCGTAGATGGTCAGCGGCTTGCCCTCGAGCGCCTGCACCAGGAGGTTCGACACGACCCGCCCGTCGAGCGCTCGCATCCGCGGACCGAAGGTGTTGTGGGCCATGACACCCGTGCCTGCCCAGAAGTTCTCACGACCGGGCACCGAGAAGTCGTAGACGAGGGGCGTGGGCTCGACTGGCTCGATGCCAGTGACAGAGGCCCAGACGAGATCGCCCTCAACGGGCGCACGCAGCCACTGCTGTACACCCTCGTCCCACTCCAGCGGGCTCCATGGTGCGACATGCGACAGCGTCAGCCGCCAGAAGGGATAGCGCCGGTCGCCGGTGCGTTGCCTGAGCGTCGAGTTGTAGTGACCGACTGCTGGCACGAGCCCGAAGCGCGCAAACGCAACGATGAGATCGTCCTTGAGCTCGTCAGAGACAGTCGAGAATTCGTGGCGAATCGCCTCCGCGAGCTTCTTTCCCGAGTGGACACCGTCGCCCTCGCGATAGCCCTCGACGAACCACTTCAGCCGGGAGAGCGGCAGACCGAGGATCCAGCCCGGAATGCGCTTGCGTCCGTCCTCAAACCCGAGGTGCTCCAGCACCCGAAGCAGCAGCTTGGAGTGAATGACCATTGAGGCCGATCGAACGCCCGGCGTCCCGGCTGCGCGCACCACGTGAAGACCGAGATCGCGCTCGACGACCTTCTGAGCCCTGTCGAGGAGCTCATCGTCGGCGGAGATGTTGATGAAGGCGTTCTTGCCCTTCTCGTGCCAGCAGCCTTCGGCGACATAGAGGCCAAGCACCCAGAGCAGCTCATCCGTGAGCTCGATCCGGTGTGGAAGGGGTGACGAGCCGCCGGCGACTCGCATGACAACCGACGCGCTGTTCGGCCACTCGATGCCAAGGGGCTCAAGCGCGCCCACAGGCATCCGGTCTGTCGCGCGCATGCGGATGATTCGCGTCCAAATGCCATTTCGCCAGGATGCCGTCCGCGGCCGACACGCCCCCTCCATCAGACTGAACAGCTCGTGACGTCGGTCCCACGCCACCCCGCCGAGGCCAGGGCTACGGAGCTCCAATGCCCATGGGTCGCCGCCACGGGCGACCCATGCGTCCATGACATCGACGTGCTCGCGATCGCGCTCCGGCACCGACAGCGACCGCGCGATTGCGATTCGATCGCCGACTGCGAGCTCGCGAACGGGCCGAGGGACAGGACCAAGCTCACCGCGCACGAAGACGCTGTGATCTCCGGTCACCTTGATCTCGCGGCCGTACTGCGTCCTGACGCGGAAGCAGGCTGCGTCCGTTGGGTGCCCGATGAGGGCAATGGCCTCGGCGTGGTCGAGCTGCATATCGCGGTCGAACGCGGGGACGGTGTACCCGTCGAGATCAACGTTGTGGCCGATGCGTTCCGCGAGGTTGCCGATTGTCTCCCGGCGGAGTTCGACGCCGTCGTCGTAGAGCACCTGTTCGTCGGCGAGGATCGAGTTGAAGATGCGGACGATCCGGACGTCGAGGCCGTGGTAGCGGTGGTACGCCATCGTGATGGCCTCGGCGAAGCGCTTGGCCTCGTCGTAGACGCCGCGAGGACCGATCGGGTTGACGTGACCCCAGTAGTCCTCGGTCTGCGGGTGCACCTGAGGATCGCCGTACACCTCGCTCGTGGACGCCAGGAAGAAGGTGGCGCCCTTGGCCTTGGCCAGGCCGAGCCCGTTGTGGGTGCCGAGGCTGCCGACCTTGAGGGTCTGGATGGGCATCTCGAGGTAGTCCTTGGGCGATGCCGGGCTGGCGAAGTGGAGCACCGCGTCAACGTCGCCAGGTACCCAGATGTAGAGGCTGACGTCCTGCTCAACGAAGGTGAAGCCGCTCTCGCCGAAGAGGTGCTCGATGTTGGACATCGACCCCGTGATCAGGTTGTCCATCGCGATCACTTCGTCGCCGCGCTTCAGCAGCTCCTCACAGATGTGCGAGCCGAGGAAGCCGGCCCCACCGGTGACGACGATCCGCCCCACGCCCGCTACCTCCCGATGCCCTCGTAGGCGAACCCGCGACGCTGGAGGGCGGCGCGATCGAGGAGGTTGCGGGCGTCAACGACGCGCTTCTCGGCCATCACGCTCGCAACCTTGTCGAAATCGAGCCA
>JBEEFW010000151.1:0-16424 GCA_041166385.1 Acidimicrobiaceae bacterium
ATCGGCGAGCTCATGGAAGCCGAGACGTACCTGGCCTTCGGCCCCGACACGCTGCCTGAGGCCCGCAACCGCGGCTACCACCGCTGCGACCGGTGCGAAGGGATGAGATCGAGCGAGGACTGATGACCGGCGGCTATCGGTTCTCGTCCGGTTCACTGCAGCTCGCCGGGCATCTCGCACGACCTTCGATCCGAAGCGCATCCGGCGTGTCTGCCGTGGTGTTCGCCCACAGCTTCCACACGGCCGCCGGCGGCGCGGCGGCCACGGCGGCCACCTATCCGGAGCTGGCCGAGCGCATCGCAACGGAGCTCGGCTGGTACGCCCTCACGTTCACCTGCCGGGGGGCCGGCGCATCGGAGGGACAGTTCTCGCTCGGCGGCTGGCTCACCGACATCGAGGCTGCGGTCGATCACGCCCACGGCCTCGAAGGTGTATCGGGTGTGTGGCTCGCAGGATTCGGGACGGGCGGAGCGCTCGGCATCTGCGCCGCGGCCAGCGACTCGCGCGTGCAGGGCGTGGCGGTGCTCGGCGGTCCCGCGGACTTCGACGACTGGGCCGGCCAGCCCCGGCGACTGCTCGAGTACTCCCGCGAAGTCGGTCTCGTCACCGATCCGAGCTTCCCGCCGTCGTTCGACCAGTGGTCGCGCGAGCTGCGCACGATCCGGCCGTTGCAATGCGTCGCGCAGTACACCCCTCGGTCCATGCTCGTGGTGCACGGCACCGATGACGACTCCGTCCCGAACTTCGACGCCCGGGTGATCTCCGACGCGCACGGCTCCGCCGAGGTGCGCATCATCCCTGGGGCCGGTCACAACCTCCGCGACGATCCGCGCGCCGTCGCCGTCCTGTTGGGCTGGCTCGACCGAGAGCGAACCGGGGTCGGCCTGCCGCAACCTTGACACGCGTGTCAGGTTTCCGAGACCATGCCCGCCGGGGGTGGGCATGCGGATCGTCATCGTCGGCGGGGGCAGCAGGCAGTGGGGTCCGAAGCTCACGGCGGACATCCTCACGACCCCGTCGCTGACCGACGCCAACATCGTGCTTCACGACGTCGACGCGGCGTCGCTCGAGCTCATGCAGGCGTACTGCGCGCGGATGAACCGCGAGGTCGGTGCCGCCGCCACGATCGAGGCGACGACCGACCGCAAGGCGGCACTCGACGGAGCGGACTTCGTGGCGGTCACGATCTCCACCGGTGGTTTCACGTCGATGGCGCACGACCTCACGATTCCCGAGCGCTTCGGCGTGCGTCAGTCTGTAGGCGACACGTGCGGACCGGGCGGCATCATTCGCTCGTTGCGCAACATCCCCGTGCTGCTCGACATCGCCCGCGACATGGAGCAGCAGTGTCCCGACGCGTGGCTGATGAACCTCACCAACCCGATGACGTGCCTGACGCGCGCGATCAACAAGGAGACGTCGATCAAGGCCGTCGGTCTCTGCCATGAGGTCGTCATCATGAGCTGGCTCGTGGCCATCGCACTCGGTGTTCCTGCGGACCAGCTGTCGATGGACATCACCGGTGTCAACCATCTGCCGTGGATCACGAAGTTGACGGTCGGAGGCGAGGATGGGTTCGAGGCGCTTCGAGCAGCGTTGCGCGACCGGGCCGACGAGACCTCGTGGTTCGCAGAGGAGCACCAGCTGAAACTCTCGATGCTCGATCAGTTCGGCGCGTTGCCAGGAGCGGGCGATCGCCATGTGGCCGAGTTCTTCCCGTCGATCCTGACGGAGGAGGCCGAGTGGGGGAAGGCGTGGGGCGTCGCGCTCACATCGATCGCCGATCGCGAGCGTGACGAGGCTGCGTACCGCGCCGAGATGCAGACGATCATCGACGGCGACAAACCGGTGCCGGCGTGGCAGTCCGGCGAGATGGTTGCACCGATCATCGACTCGCTCGTGACGGGCACGCACCGAGAGCTGCCGTTGAACCTGCCGAACCGCGGGCAGGCGCCGTACCTTCCGGACGACGTGGTCGTGGAGACGATGTGCGTTGTCGACGCCGACGGCATCCGCGGACGCGACGCGCTCGTGCCGCCCGCGCCGTGCGCCGAATGGACTCGACGGCACGTCGCGGTGCAGGAGTTGACGGTCGAAGCCGCGGTGAACGGCGATGCGGACCTCGTCCGCGCCGCGATGGAGCTCGACCCGCTCGGCGGTCGCATCGACGCTCGATCGATCGACGCGATGACGACCGAGTTGCTCGCTGCCACCGCGCAGTGGCTCCCGCAGTTCGCGTAGAAGGGCCCAGCGATGAGCATGTCCGAATGGGTGCACGTTCCCACCGATGAGCTCGAGCGAATCGTCGTCGTGTCGCCGCATTTCGACGACGCCGTCATGGGCACGGGCTACCTGCTCGCCGGGCATCCCGGCACGACCGTCGTCACGGTCTTCGGCGGCCGCCCGCCCGCCTATCCCGCTACTCCGACGGAGTGGGACGCGCTCGGTGGCTTCAAGGCCGGTGACGACATCGTGGCGTTGCGACGCGGCGAGGACGTCGCCGCGCTCGCGGAGCTCGGCGCCGTCCCGCATTGGCTGGAGTTCAGCGATCATCAGTACCTCGACAAGTCGGAGGGGTACCAACCGCGCGACATCGCGCCAGCGCTGGCCGCAGCACTTCGACATCTCGAACCCACGTCCGTGTTCGTGCCGTTCGGGTTGGCCAACCCGGACCACGACCTCACGCATCGCGCCGCACGCATCGTGATGGACGACCTCGACGGTGTCGCCTGGTACTGCTACGAGGATGCCGGCTACTGCCACCTGCCGGGCCTGCTCGCATGGCGCATCAGCTCGCTCTTCACCGCTGGATTGTGGCCGACGCCCTCGATCGTGCCGGTCGAGCTGGACACCGATCGCAAGAACCGCGCCCTGACGGCGTACCGGTCGCAGCTGCCACCGCTGCAGGCCGACCACATGCTCGATGCCCGCATGAACGCTCCGGTGCCCGAGCAGTACTGGAGGCTCGCTCGACCGCCGGCCGGTTGGGAGGGACTCGTCGATGTGTCCGGCTGACCGGCTGCTCTACGTCACGCAGGTCGCGCCGTATCACGACGGCCCGGCAGGTGCGCACTCGGTGCTCGACCAATCGGCCACCGCGATGGCGGAGCTCGCCGGCGCTGCCGGCCTTCGGTTCGAGCGCTGCACGGACGTGCGGGCGCTCGACGCCGACGCCCTCACGCGCGCTGCGGTCGTCGCGCTGTTCACGATCGGCGAGACGCCGTGGAGCCCGGCACAACGAGCGGCCCTGCTCGACCGCCTACGGCAGGGACACCTCGCGGTCGTCGCCATCCACTCGGCCACGGACTCGTGCTACGGCTGGGACGACTACGGCCAGATCGTCGGCGCCCGGTTCAACGGTCACCCGTGGACGCAGTCGTTCACCCTCGACGTGCTCGAGCCCGACCACCCCGCGCTGCGCCACCTCGACTCCACATGGACGTGGCACGACGAGGTGTACCAGTTCCGCGATCTGCGCCCCGACGCGCGAGTGCTCTTGCGGGTGCCCGATGACGAACTCGACCTCACCGCGCACGGCGCGCAGCGGCCGGACTACGGGTTCCCACTGTCGTGGTGCTTCACCGAAGGTGACGGTCGCGTCTTCTCCACGACGCTGGGACATTTTCCCGGCGCGTGCGAGAGCGTCGACTACCTGCGCCACGTCGCAGGTGGCCTCGCATGGGTGATGGGGGAAGGAAAGTAGCTAGACGGACTGTGAATGAACCGAACGAACGGACGCGATGGGCACCATGAGGTCGTCTTCGCCGGCAACCAGCCAAAGGCTTTGTGCGGTGTAGGACAACAATGTCCCGTGCACAATGCCGGCCGCCGTCTCGACATCGACCTCTGACCCAACGAGCGTTCGCACCTCGGTGGTGAGCAACGTCATGGAGTGTCGGTTTACCGCGATGCCGTCCCAAAGTCGCGGATGGTGGCCGCCTGTTCACACGTTCGAAACGTTGGCCGCGGACGCCTGATCGAGGTAGAGCGTCGCCTGCGTCGTCCGCCGCAGCGCCGACGCCGGACAACTCGTGGCGATCGGCTCCTCCAGGGCGCGGCGCACCGCGTCGGCTTTGCGACTCTCGGGCACGATCGCAAGCACGCGTCGTGCGCGCAACAACGCGGGGACCGTGACCGTGATCGCGGTACGGGGGACGTCGTCGAGCGTGCGGAAGTGACCTTCGCCGACCTGCTGTCGTCGCGACGCGTCGTCGAGCTCGACCTCCTTCACATCGTCGGGATCGTCAAACTTCGCGAACGGAGGATCGTTGAAGGCAAGGTGTCCGTTCTCGCCCACCCCGAGACAGCACAGGTCGAGTGGATGCTCCCGCAGGAGCGCCGCGTAACGCGAGCACTCGGCCGCCGCGTCGTTCGTCCCGTCGACGTAGTGGAACGCGGCGAGGTGCACGAGGTCGACGAGGCGCTCGCGCATGTACCGGGCGAAGCTTGCGGGATGGGTGTCGTCCATCCCCACGTATTCGTCCATGTGGAAACCGGTCACGCGGTCCCACGGCACATCTGTGCGGGCTGTGAGCGCGGCGAGGAACGCGAACTGCGAGTTGCCGGTGGCGAACATCGCATTGGCCAGTCCGCGCTGTTCAACCGCGGCGCGAATCGCCGCGGACGCATCGTCGGCGGCTGCCGCGCCGAGTGCTTCCTCCGTCGCGAACACGCGCACGTCGAGCTCATCGACCCGAAAAGCTGACACGGCCGTCATGGTACGTTCGCCGCTGTGACCCTCAAGTTCGGAGCGTTCGTACCGCAGGGATGGAAGCTCGAGCTGTCCGGGATGAAGGCGGACGAAGCGTGGGCGACGGCGAAGGATGTCGCTCGCCGCGCCGAGGCGCTCGGTTATGACCACCTCTGGGTGTACGACCACGTCGAGACCGTCCCGCGTCGCGAGCCGACGCATGTCTTCGAGGCCTGGACCGTGATGGCCGCGCTCGCCGAGATCACCACGAGCGCAAAGCTGGGACAACTCGTGACCTGCTCGTCGTACCGCAACGCCGGACTGCTCGCGAAGCAAGCGGCGTGCGTCGACGTCATGTCGGAAGGCCGGCTCATCCTCGGCATCGGTGCCGGTTGGTACCACGAGGAGTACGCGTCCTACGGATGGCCCTTCTTGCCCGCGGGCCAGCGGCTACGAGCGATGGATGAGACCATCACCGCCGTTCGCCAACTCTGGACCGAGGAGCGAGTCACGTTCGCGGGTGAGCACGTGCAGCTCTCGGACGCATTGTGCGATCCGAAGCCGCTGCAGTCGCTGCCCCCGGTGTGGGTTGGTGGCGGCGGCGAGAAGGTGACGCTGCGCATTGCCGCCCGGCAGGCCGATGCGACGAACTGGCAGACCGACCTCGAGAGCTTCAAGCGCAAGTCGCAACTCCTCGAGCAGTACTGCGACGAGATCGAGCGACCGTTCGACGACATCGTGCGCACGCATGGCCCCGACTGTCGGTTGTTCGACACCGAGGCCGATCTGCAACGGTGGCTCGACTCGCCGGGGGGAGGCTCGCTGTGGGGCCGCGGACCGCACGACGAGTACGTGAAGAACAACTTCGTCGGCACCGTCGAAAAGGTCGCCGCCGATGTGCAGGCGTATGCCGACGCCGGCTGTCAGGAGTTCGTGCTCTGGTTCCGCGACTATCCGTCGACCGAAAGCCTCGAGCGCTTCATCACCGAGGTCGCCCCGAGGATCACATAGGAGGTCTGGGCATGGCGGTGCACCGAGTAGAGCTGGCATTGCCAGCAACCGACATCCAGAACGCCGACGCCACCGTGAGCGTCTGGAGCGACGACGAGCTCCTGGGTGAGCTGCGCATCAGTCGAGGCACCATCGACTGGCGCCCCGGCCACCACACCGCCATCTTTTCGATGGACTGGGAGCGCTTCGACGACGTGATGCGCTCGAACGCCCGCCGCGTCTGACCCTCTAGATGTACATCTAGTCAGCGATGTCGTGCTTCGGTGGGTCGAAGAGATGGATCGCCGCGATCGGCTTGTCGCAATCGCCGGTCCAGCCGGCATTGCGTATCTGTGCCTCGCTGCGACGTCCGAAGATGATGCGCAGCAGCTCGTAGGCGGAGGTGTCGAGCGTGGCCGCGGGGTCGCCGCTGCCGAGCGAGTGTGGTTCACCGTCGACCACAACGCTGATGCTCGGCGCACCGCCGCCCGAGTAGCGCGGGCCGAACGTGGTGAGCGCGGCCGATGCGAGTGCCGGTACGAGCTCGTCGCGTGCGCCACCGACGCCCACGGCAGCACGGATGTCCTGTTCGTGCGTCCACACGTCGAATGCGAGAAACGAAAGCGCGTCACCGGCAGCTTCGATTCGCACCTCGAGCTCGGGGCCGCGGCTCGCCCACTCGCTGCAGACCTCGTCGATCGACATCCCGTCGCGTGCCTCCAGCTGCGCGGCGGTCCATCCGGGAGTGCCTGCGCCCTCGAGCCGTCCGTCGAGGAAGTCGGCGCACACGCCGGCGAGGTGTCGATAGCCGTCGATCACGACCCATGGGGGAGTGGCGGACAACGGCGCCGCCAGTTGCTCGGGCGACAGCGTGGCCGCGAGATCGAGCAGCCTCGTGCGCGTCGTGCGGTAGATGTCGACGAGTTCCATCAGTCGGCTTTCGTCTTTCCTTGTTTCTTCATGGCCTGCTTCCACTCGCGAACGCGGGCGAGCGTTTCGGCGGAGTCGATGTCGGCGACTGATCGCGGCGTGTCGTCGGCGAACGGCCCGGCCGCTTGTTCCCAACCTTCGGGACGGAAGCCGAAGCGCTTCGCGAGGAGCGCGATGAAGATTCGCGTCTTGTCCGGGCCGAACCCTGGCAACGCGAGCAACCGTCGCTGCAGGTCTTCGCCGTCCTTCGCCTCCGTCCAGATCCGGCTCGCGTCGCCGTCGTACTCCTCCACGATCTGCCGGGCGAGCGCCTGTACGCGCTTGCCCATGGAGCCCGGGAACCGATGGATCGCCGGCGGACCCTTGCACAGCGCGAGGAACTCGTCCTCGTCCATCTGAGCGATCGTCGACGCGTCGAGCTGTCCGCCCAGCCGCTCCTTCAATCGAGAGGGCGCGATGAACGCCCATTCCATCGGCACTTGTTGGTCGAGCAGCATGCCGAGAAGAAGCGCGAGTGGTTCATCTTCGAGGAGCTTGTCGGCGTCCGCGTTGCCGGTGATCGGGATCTTCGCCATCACGAGTCATCCTCTCGCATCGACGCCTCACGGGCGAGCCTGCCACCGCACCGAGCCGCCGCCCTGGGTCACGAATCGATCGCGAGTAGCACCTTCTCGAGGAACGCGCCGATCGCTTGGTCACCACCATTCGTCAGAATCGCAACCGTGAGGTCCTTCATCCGGTCGTGGACGACGATCGTCCCCGACGAGCCATCGTGCCCGACGAGTTCGTGCCCTCCGAGCTTGTAGTGGAAGACGCCAAGCCCATACTCCGTTTTGCAACCTTCAGGACAGGGCAGATCGCGCATGACGCTCGTATCGAGCATCGCCGTGAGGGTTGCTTTGCTAACGACGTCACCGGCGAACAGCGCATCCGCGAAACTCGCCGCATCGCCAGCGGTCGTCACCAGCGTCGCGCTCCGCGGCAGCGACTGCTCGAAGAGGCGGCCAGGCTCTGCGACCCGATTCGTGTCGTCACGAACGAGGGCGTACTGCGAAGGCAGTGGATCGTCGTCGACGGCGGCGTTCACGAGCCGGGTGCCGTCAAGCGCGAGCGGTGTCAGTAGTTCGGTGTCGAACACCTCGCTCAGCGATCGGCCGACGACTGTCTCGAGTACAGCCTCGAGGAGTACGTAGTTGCCGTCGGCATAGCTCCAACATGCACTCGGCTCGCACACTGGGGGAGGGATTCGATCGAGCCGATCGGCGATGGTGAGCGGACGACCTCGGTCCTCGTCGCGAGTGAACGTCTGGCTCAGACCGCTGGTGTGCGACAAGAGTTGACGGAGCGTGATGTCTCGCGCGGACGCAAGCGATGCCGGCAGCGTCACACCGAGGGTTCCGACTCGCTCGTCGAGCGAGAGGTCGCCCCGCTCAACCATCCGTAGGGCGATCGCCGCGATGTACATCTTCGCAACGCTCGCAACGCGAAACTGTGTGCGCGCGCCGACCGGTTCCCGAGTCTCGACATTGGCGACGCCTGCGACGACCTGTGCGGTGATGTCGCGGTCGATGACCACGACGCTCGCCCCTGGGATCAACCGTGATGAAACGAACTCATCGACCGCTAGCTGAACCCGATGCTGCAGACTGTCGGGCTCGCTCGAGCGAGAGCTGCCGCATCCCGACGCGAGCGTGCACACCACGAGACAAACCGCGAACCCGCGTCGGGCCGTACGGCTTGTCAGGGCCATCCACACGAGTCTCGCGCCCATCCCCAACGCGTTCTTGCGTCGCTCGACCCCTCATGCGGTGGTCAGGCGACGCAATTTCGATTGCGCGGACGGCCGGACGCGAGTCGAATCGCTGCGATGAAGGACTACAAGCCGATCATGACCTTCGACGAAGCGAACGCCGAGGTCTACGACGATCTCGCGCAACGGGGCGATGAGGACGCGACCGTGGCGTTCCTCGCCGCACTCGCGGGTGGCGGTCCCGCCCTCGAGCTCGCGATCGGCACCGGCAGGATCGCGCTGCCCCTTGCCGCCACCGGTGTGCGCGTCGATGGCATCGACTTCTCGCCACCGATGATTGCGAAGCTGCGGTCCAAGCCGGGCGGTGATGCCATCGACGTGGTCGTGGGTGACTTCGCCGACGTCGGTGTCGCCGGCGCGTACCCGTTGATCTACGTCGCCTTCAACTCGTTCTTCAACCTGCTCACGCAGGACGACCAGATCCGCTGTTTCGAGAACGTCGCAGCCCACCTCAGCGACGGCGGGGCGTTCGTGCTCGAAGGAGGATGCACCCTGACGTTCATGGATCATCTGCGTGCGGGTCAGTACGTCGATGCCGAGAGCATTTCGGTCGACTCGGTGCGATTCGATCTACTGCGCCTCGACCCGTCGACGCAGATGCTCTACGAGAACCACGTGCACGTGACGCAGGACGGTGTCACGTTCAACCCGGTCATGCAGCGCTATGCCTGGCCGAGCGAACTCGACCTCATGGCTCGCATTGCCGGGCTGCAGCTGTCGGAGCGATGGGGCGGCTGGCACCGCCAGGCGTTCACCGCGAACAGCGACAACGTCGTGTCGGTCTATCGCCGCTGAGCGGTTGACCAGCGCGCCGCGCCCCAACGGCATAGCGTGGGCGCGGGTCAACGGTGGGGGGAGTGCAATGGCGCGGGGGCACAAGGTTTGGCTCGTGTCGGCTGCGGTGTGCTTGGCGGTGTCGGGCGTTGTCGTCGCCACCGCGGGACCCGCGGGGGCGACCAATGTGAGCACTGAGGCCGCGCTACGCGCCGCTTTCGGCAACGCGGCCGAGACCAAGATCGATCTCGATGCGGACATCGAGCTGTCAGATTGCGGCGACAACGCGCTCGACGTGACCAGGATCAGCGACACCGACCTGACGCTCGACGGTCACGGCCACACGATCCGGCAGACCTGCCCGATCCGAGTATTCGAAATGACTGGCGCCGGCGCACTGACGGTGCAGAACGTGACCATCACGGGCGGCGACGCCACGTTCAACAACACGCAGGTTGGCGGCGGCATCGCGCACTTCGGCCCGGGGTTGCTCACCGTGGCCGCCTCCACCGTCACCGGCAACAAATCCGAAGGTGGTGGTGCGCTCTTCGGGGATGGCGGGATCGCCATCATCAACTCGACGATCAACGAGAACTCCGCCGTCTACAACAGCGCGGCCGATAGCGAGCTGGACATCACCGTGTCCGGATCCACGATCACCAAGAACACCACCAGCGCGGACAGCGCCGATGCTTCAGGAACCATCGGAGCCACAGGCTCCGTGACGGTCCTCAATTCTGCGATCACGAACAACACCAACGCGAACAAGGCCGCCGTCGGAAGTTCAGGGCCCGTCACGATCGTCAACTCCACCGTGGCCAACAACACGCCTGACGTCGGAGTCTTCTCGGACGAGTCGGTCACGTTGGTCTATGCGACCGTCGTCGACAACGGCAGCGGCCCCGAGAACGAAGAGAACGTCGTCATCTTCAACGGCGGTGGCCTCACCAGTTTCGGCTCGGTCGTGGCACAGGCGAAGGGTGGGGCAGACAACTGCTTCATCGACGGAGGATCGACGACCTCGAACGGGTTCAACTTCTCCGACGATGACACGTGCGGATTCACCAACGCGGCTCAAGGCGACCGGCAGAACGCGGGCGATCCCGCCCTTGGCGCGCTGGGCAACAACGGGGGCAAGACCGAGACCCGCAAGCCGAGCGACACCAGCCCACTGAAGGACGCGATCGCGGCGGCGTCGTGCAAGGCCGACGGTGCCGCTGAGATCACCGCCGACCAAGTGGGCACCGTTCGCCCGCAGGGCAGCGGTTGTGACGTCGGCGCAGTCGAGGTCGCCCAAGCCGCGGCGACAACGACGACGACCTCGGCGTCGTCGGCCTCCGCCCCGCCAGCCGCCTCGAGCTCGTCGAACGCGAAGTCGTCGAGCGGTGGCGCGCCGATTGCTCTCATCGTGCTGGCCGTGCTGGTGATCGGCGGCATCGTCATCGCGCTGCTCCTGCGACGACGCCGGAGCGACGAGGCCGCGTAGGACCGGTCAGGTCTTCCCGAGCGTCACCGCACCGGCGGAGGTGCGGAACTCGATGGTTCCCTCGCTGCCGTCACCGAGGGTCCCTCGAATGCGGCCTCGATCGATCGTGAGATCACTGAAGTCGGACGATGCGTTCGTGCCCTTGCCGTCGATGTGCACCTGACTGTCGGACGGGATCGACACGCTCACCGACCCGCCCGCGGTCCGGATGTGGTTGTGACCGGTCAGCCGCCCACGAACGTGGACCGAGCCTCCCGACGTCGTGGCATTGACCGTTGCGCGCTCGGCGCCTTCGATGTGCACCGAGCCGCCGGCGGTCTTGGCTTCGACCTCGCCCGTGAGGACACCGGAGAGGTGGATGGACCCGCCGCTCGTGGTGGCGTGCACCGGTCCGGTGTGGTCGTCGACTCGAATACTGCCGCCGGCCGTGCGCGCTTCGACGTCACCGTTCGCGCCGACGATCGTGATCGAGCCACCCTTGGTGCCGGCGCGCGCGGGGCCGCGCGTCTGCTTCATGCTGATCGCTCCACCAAGCGTGTTGGCTCGCACAGGTGTACCGGACGGGACGGACACGAGCACTCGTGCGCGTCGTCCGTGGCGGTGGTTCGGCCAGTCGCAACGGACATGGATCTCTGATCCAAGACGCTCGGCGGTGACCGTCATCTCCTCGAGATGATGCGGCGACGGCGCGAACAACTCGGCCGACACCTGCACGGCGTCGCTGTCACCCGATGTGACCTTGATCGAGCCGGCGCGGTTGTCGACCACCACGGCCGTTGCGTCAGCGAGGGGCACGGTGCGTTCGACCGTCTCGCTCGAGCGCCACGGCCATCCTCCGCTCCCGAGTGAGCTGATGCGCTCGGTCACGTCAGACACGAGATCGAACACCGTCTCGGCCCACTGAGGACGATCCGACTCGTCCTCATCGAGCACGGTCGTGTTGCCTTCACCGCGATCGCGGAGCTCCTCGTCGAGGCGGCGCTGCTCCTCATCGAGTTGCGCGAGCTCGGCGTCGAGGCGATCGAGCTCCTCGCGCAACGCGTCGGTGTCACTCGAGTCCTCTGCGATGCGCTGCGCGCGTTCGCCGATCTCGCGTGCACGGCGGGCAATGTCGTCAGCGTCGGTCATGTGTCCTCCCACGTCGTTTGGCCGCCCGGATCCGCTGCTCCTCGAGGTGACGTCGGTCGGCCTCGATTGCCGCGGCGATGCCCGGGCGGAGTCGCTCCCATGCGGCTTGTCGGCTTGTGCCCAGCGCTTGCCCGATGGTCGTCCACGACGCCCCAGTTGCGAGCGCGTCGCGAGCGAGGGTTGCCTCCCACCGAGTGAGTGCCTCACGGAACGCAGCCATGCCGGCCAGCGCGGTGACGGAGTCGTCGGCGTGGGTCACGTTCGACCACGCGTCGACGAGCTCGCTGGGCAACTCCACGCCGTCAAGTATTCCCTGACGACTCCGGACTGTCAAGAGATGCTTGACACAGTACGACCCAGTGGAAACTGCCGTGCGGGTCTTGGTCGACGTCGACGAGCGACACCACGTTGAACCCGGATGCCGCGAGCAAAGCCGTGAGGTCGGGGGCGTCGACGTAGAAATGCGGGTGATCCTTGTCGCCCGTGCTGCGGTCGTCGACGAATGTGTCGGGTCGCACCTCACGGCCGACGCCGAACGCGCGGTGTCGCTTCGAGAGCATCGTGAGTTGGAACGACCCGCCCGGACGAAGGACGCGGTGGCACTCCCTGAACGCGGCTTGCACGATCTCGCGGTCGCCGTGATAGAGCACGTTCCACGCGAGCACGTGGTCCACGCTGTCGTCGTCAATCGGCAGCGCCGTGAACGGCGCAACGTGCATCTCGATCGACAAGCTCGCTGACGCTGCGGACCGGCGGAGTTCGTCGAGACCGGTCGTGCTCGCGTCGGTCGCAACGACTGCGAAGCCGCCAACGGCGTAGGCGAGCGAATGGCGTCCGATGCCGGCGCCCACATCGAGCACCCGCTGCGCGCCTCGTGCGCGAAGGATCGGGAGCAGCTCGCGCACCGCCGGCTCTGGATCGCTCCAGCGGGCGCGCTGCTTGGCTTCCGTCCACCATTCGTCCCAGCGCTCGTGCGCGGTGTCGAGCGGTTGAGGATTCATCGCGCCAGCTCGAGCAGCTTCGTCACCGTGTTCCAGTTGCGGACAGTGGTCGGGACCTTCAGTCGTCGGTCCAAGTACGCCGGGAGTTTCGTTCGACCCATGCCGTTCGGGAGGTGGAGATACAACTCTGTGCCTTTGATGACGAACTGTTCCGGCGCGAACTCGTCGCCGTCGAGAGCTTTCACCGCGGCGACGGGCGGCTTCTTGGTCATGAACCCGACATGCAGCTTCGACGTGTCGGCGCTACCAAAAGGATTGGTCGTCACCACCTTGGCGAGCTCAGGCACCGTGCGCAGCACGACGCTGATGTTGATGCCGAACGTCTTCGCGATGGCGGTCTCCAGGCTCGCCGGCGTGATGGCCTTCTTCGTCGCGAAGATCACGTTGCCGCTCTGGATGAAGGTGCTGACGTCGGAATGACCGAGCGACTCGACGAGCGATCGCAGCTCGGCCATCGCGACCTTGTTCTTGCCGGCGACGTTGACGCCGCGGAGGAGCCCGACGTACTTCGGCACTACTCGACCTCGGCTGCGAGGCGCCGGTCGATCTCCTCGCCCATGATCTTGCACTCAGTGAGGGGATGATCGAAGCGGCACATCAGCGCTCCTTGCAGATACCCACGGGCGTGCTCGAGACGATCGATCTCGTCGTTCAGCGCTTCGAGGCGACGGTGCCCGATGTCCTTCCACTCGTTGACGCTGGCGGCATTGAGAATGCCGTCGATGTCGTCGAGCGAGAGCCCTGCGTCTTGCAGCATGCCGATGAAGACGAGGATGCGCAGCGTCTCGGGGCGGTAGCGGCGCTGGCCCGACTGACGGGCATCGGGCTGCAGCAGGCCCCGCCGCTCGTAGTACCGCACGGTCGACGTGGCGACTCCGGCAGATCGAGCCACCTCACCGATCGTCGCCAGATCGCGGTCCACGAGAAGCAGTTGACTTGAACCCGGGTTCAACTGTCAAGCTGCCGGCCATGAGCACCTCGAGGCACACCTCGCTCTCTCCCAATCACCATTGCGGTCATCCCGGCTTCTCCGGGTTCAGCGGACTCCTCGTCGGGCTCACGATGATCGCGGGACGGGGCACTGCCGCGCGGCTCGCCGCCGACCAGACCGGCGTGACGGGCGACGACCGCGTCGTCGACGTCGGCTGCGGCCCCGGCACGGCAGCACGCGCGGCCGCCCGTCGCGGCGCCACCGTCACCGGCGTCGATCCGGCACCGGTGATGCTGTCGCTGGCGCGACGACTCACGCGCGACGGGTCGATCACGTGGCGCGAGGGCGCGGCCGAGACACTCCCGCTGCCCGACGGTGCCGCCACCGTGCTGTGGTCGCTGGCGAGCGTGCATCACTGGCGCGATCTCGATGCCGGCCTCGCGGAGGCGCGCAGAGTGCTCGCACCCGGTGGACGATTCCTCGCCATCGAGCGCCGCGTGCGCTCGGGCGCGACCGGTCATGGCAGCCACGGATGGACCGCGGCCCAAGGCCAGGCGTTCGCCGATCTGTGTACGGCCGCGGGATTCGTCGAGGCTCGCGCCGAGACGCACGTGCAGAAGCGCGGCGCCCTGCTCGTCGTGCTGGCCACGCGGCCCTGAGCGCGGATCTCCTGCCACGGCCGACAGCGCATAGACGCCATGATGGAGCCGTGCGCAGAGCACGGTTCTCGATGCTCCTCGCGCTTGTCGCGGTCATGACGCTGAACGGATGTGAGTGTCGCCAGGGTGGGCCAGTGGCCGGCCGTACTGCGCAAGGCGACGCGGCGATTGGGTGGGAAGTCGAGGGTGGCGAGCTCATCCACCAGGTTCGTCTCGTGCAGGGCGAAGCCGTGCTGTGGCAGATCGACGCGGTCGACACCAGTCCGCGTGTCGTCGTCGTCGGTAAGTCGTCTGAGGGTTTCACGACGACTCTGCCCTTGCAACCGCCGATCGAGCCGAGCGCCGCCACGTCTGTCGTCGTCGACTACAAGACACATCGCGGAATGGTCACCTATCGGACCTTCACGTTCCCGGCCGCTGAGATCAGTGCGTTGTCCGAGGCCAAGGTGAGCAAGCTCGAGTGCGGCTTGGATGTTGGCGGCATGGCGCGCTGGGTGGGATGGCTCGTCGTGTGGGTTGCCGTGTTCGGGTTCATTCTGGTGCTCGGGGCGACTGGGCTCCTTGCGGCGATTCGGCGCGCCATCAGGGGCGCACCGCTCGATCCCTAGTCTGTGCGTCCGTGGATTCCAACGACGACGCCGTCAACGCGTGGCATCGCACCTTCGCCGGCGCCGCGTTCAACCGATCATGGGATCTGATCGACAAGCCGGAGCGGTCGCCGGCCGATGACGCCGAGCTCCTCACCACCGTGTTCGCATCTCGGTACCACTGGGAGTCGATCGGCAACGACGAGAACAAGGCGATCGGCGACTGGCAGATCTCCCACGCCGCCTGCCACCTCGGCCTCGCGTCCATCGCCATGCGCTTTTCAACCTCGGCGCTCGAGCGCGCGCAAGGTGCGGGCCGCGACGACTGGCTGCTGGCATCTTGCTACGAAGGCGTGGCCCGAGCTCACGCGGTCAGCGGCGACTCCGCGGAGCGAGACCGGTACATCGGACTGGCTCGCGCCGTGCTCGACACCGTCGACGACGCTGAAGATCGCGAACACATCGAGTCGCAGATCAACACCATTCCGTGACCGCGCGTCGCGCGCAAGTGGTGAGCGCGTTGGTCGCGCTGCTGGGATTCGCGGTTGTCGTGCAGCAGGTGATGACCAACGGTCGCCTCGTCGACCTCGATCGTCGTCTCGCCGACCACTACAGCGACGGTCGCCTCGGCAAGGTCCGTTCCATCGAGGTCCTCATCGGAGACGGGCCCTCACAGAAGCTCGGGCGCGTTCTTTCGCTGTTCGGCGATGCCCCGCTGCTGCTCGGCGCGGTCATCGTCCTGGCGTTCGTGCTCTACCAAATGGGCCGCCGTCGTGATGCGATCTTCCTCACGACGGCGTTGGTGGGTGGAATCCTGTTGGACCTCGTCGTTCGCGTCGTGATCGGACACCTCCGGCCCGACCTGCCGTTCCCGTACTTCCTCATCAGCCGTTTCGGTCTGCCGTCGGGTCACGCGCTCGACGCCACCGCCTTCTACGGCGCGCTGCTCGTCATCGCTTGGCCGCGACTCACCCAATGGCTGAGGTTCTTCGCGCTGGTCGGCACCTGCGCTTTCGTCGCGGGCATCGCGTACTCCCGGGTGGTCGTGCTGGCCCACTACCTGTCTGACGTGATCGCTGGCGTCACGCTCGGGGTCGCCTGGCTGCTCCTACTGTCCGCCGCGTTTAGCCTCCCGCGTGATGACGACCGACTTCCGTCGACTGCATGACGAGGAGAACGCCGACTTCTCGGCGTTCCTCCACACGCTGGCACCAGAGGACTGGGAACAGCCGACGCTGTGCGTCGGGTGGCGGGTGCGCGACGTGGTCGGCCACATCCTCTATGGCAACGGACTGAAGCTACGGACGTTGCCGTGGAAGCTCGGCCGCTTCGGGTTCAACTCCGATCGCTCCGGTAGCCACTACTCGATCAAGCGTGCCGAGGGTCGCAGTCCCGAGCAGCTGCTGCGGGAGTTCGACGACCGCGACCCGTGGAAGGG
>JBEEFW010000152.1:0-2610 GCA_041166385.1 Acidimicrobiaceae bacterium
ATGAACGGCTGATCGGCGACGTGGACGTCGTGATCCCGTCTCCGGGCGTCGGCGACGTGCACGTCGCGCTCGACCTGGCCCGCCGCGCCGGTGTGCCGGTACGCAGCGAGTTCGACCTGGCCGCTGATTGGGACGACCGTCCGCTCCTCGCCATCACCGGTACCGACGGCAAGACGACCGTCACGACGTTGACGACCGACATGCTGCAGGCGTCTGGCGTGCGCGCCGCCGCCGTGGGCAACACCGAGGTCCCGTTGGTGGCTGCGATCGACGATCCCGCGATCGATGTGTTCGTCGTCGAGGCGTCGTCGTTCCGGATCGATCACAGCGAACGGTTCGCGCCCAAGGTCGGTACCTGGCTCAACTTCTCGCCCGACCATCTGAACCTGCACCGCTCGCTCGAGTCGTACGAGCTGGCCAAGGCGAAGCTCTGGCGCGACCAATCGTCGACCGATGTGGCGATCGGTTCCATCGACGATGCCGTCGTCCTGCGCCACCTCCGTGATGCGCCCGCCCGCCATGTGACGTTCGGGCTCGCGGACGGCGCCGACTACCGGGTGGAAGACGGCCAGCTCCTCACGGGTGCGGGTGCGGTCCTCGTGGACGTCGCCGACCTTCCACGCGCCTTTCCGCACGACCTGACGAACAGTCTCGCCGCGGCCGCCACGGCCCTCGCCGGCGGCGCCACGATCGAAGGCTGTCGCGAGGCGCTGGTTCGCTTCCAAGGTCTGCCGCACCGCATCTCCCTCGTGGGCGAGCGCGACGGCGTGCGCTGGTACGACGATTCGAAGGCGACGACGCCGAACGCAACGCTCACCGCCACGAAGTCCTTCGACTCGAGCGTGTTGATCGCCGGCGGCCAGAACAAGGGCCTCGACCTCGGCGTCCTCGTCGAAGCGGCTCCCCACGTCCGCGCCGTGGTGGCGATCGGAGACGCCGCCGGCGAGGTCGAATCCGCCTTTGCCGGCGTCCGCCCGGTGGTCGTCGCCGGCTCCATGAGCGACGCGGTTGCGGCCGCCGGCCGGCTCGCGCAGGCCGGGGACACGGTGCTGCTCTCGCCAGCATGCGCGTCTTTTGACTGGTACCGATCGTACGGTGAGCGCGGCGAGGACTTCAGCACCCAGGTACGCATCTTGATCGGAGCATCCGCATGACCGCCACGAGCCGCTCGCGCGCGAAGCCGCCGGCCAAGCCCGCGCGCCCGCGCGTCGCGAACTCCGGCTTCCTCGCGCTCTTCGCGGTGATCGTCGTACTGAACCTCATCGGGTTGGTCATGGTGCTGTCGGCGTCGTCGGTCACCGCCCTGCACTCCGAAGGGTCGTCGTACTACTACTTCGAACGCCAGCTGATCTGGCTTGCGCTCGGGTCCGTCGCGTTCGTGATCGCGCTACGCACCGACTATCACCGGCTCCGACTGTTGGCGTGGCCGTTGCTGGCGGGCTGCATCGGCTTGCTCGTGGTCGTCCTGTTGCCCGGAATCGGCTCGAACGTCAACGGCTCGTCGCGATGGATCGGCGTCGGCACGTTCGGCATCCAACCGTCCGAGTTCGCGAAGCTGGCGATCCTCATCTTCAGTGCCGACCTGCTCGCGCGCCGAGCGGCATGGATCGAAGACACACGCGTCACCTTGCGGCCGGTGATGGCGGCCTTCTGCGTGCTTGCGTTGCTGATCATGTTGCAACCCAACCTCGGAACGACGATCGTGATCGCCGCGATCACGTTCTCGATCCTGTTCGTCGCCGGTGTGCCGATGCGCCCGCTGGTGGGCTGGGGCGCCGCCGGCACGTTCGCCGCGTGCGTTGCGGCGATGGGTCAGAGCTATCGACGAGCGCGTGTGCTGGCGTTCCTGCACCCGTGGAACGATCCGTTGAACACCGGCTACCAGACGATCCAGTCGCAGGTGAGCTTGGCGTCCGGTGGCTTCTTCGGCCTCGGCTTGGGCGCCTCCCGGGCGAAGTGGGGCTTCCTGCCCTACGCCCACACCGACTTCATCTTCGCCATCATCGGCGAAGAGCTCGGGCTCTTCGGAGCGCTGCTCGTCGTCACGCTCTTCGTCGTTCTCGCCTTCCTCGGGGTGCGCGCCGGCCTCCAATCTCCCGATGCGTTCGGGCGATTGCTCGCCATCGGTATCACCACGTGGCTGTGCGTGCAGGCCTTCGTGAACATCGGGGCGGTCATCGGCGTGTTGCCGATCACCGGTGTGCCGTTGCCGTTCATCTCGTTCGGGGGATCGTCGTTGCTCGCCACCATGGCGGCGTCGGGCATCCTGTTGAACGTGGCTCGGAGCAGCGGCAACCACCCATCCGCCCGGCGTGGCTGACACGACCGAGACGTTTGCGATCATCGCGGGAGGCGGGACCGCCGGGCACGTGCTTCCCGGGCTGGCCATCGCCGATGCGCTCGTACGTCGAGGCCACGAGCGATCGTCGATTCACTCCGTCGGGAGCGAAGGCCGTATCGAGGCCCGCCTGGTTCCCGACGCGGGGTTCGAGGTCACGCTCTTGCCCGGGCGCGGCATCGAGCGGCGCCTGACGCTGCGCAACATCGGCGCGGCCATCGGCATCGCGCGCGCCTTCGCTCGGGCGGTCGTCCTCGTGCGGCGACGACGTC
>JBEEFW010000153.1:0-2646 GCA_041166385.1 Acidimicrobiaceae bacterium
CTTGGAAGCCCCTTGACACTTAGATACAGACTCGTATCTTAGTGACATGACCGTATCTAACACGCCGATCGTCGTGCAAGGGCTCCGCAAGGACTACGGCGACCGGCCGGTGCTGACAGGCGTCGACTTCGAAGTTCGTCGCGGGGAGGTCTTCTCGCTGCTCGGCCCGAACGGGGCCGGCAAGACGACCACGGTCGAGATCCTCGAGGGCTACCGGGAGGCCACTGCCGGGTTCGTGCGCGTGCTCGGCTTCGATCCTTCGACCCATCCGCGCGAGCTGCGCGAGCGCACCGGCGTCGTCCTGCAGGAGTGCGGGTTCCCCAACCACCTGCGCGTCGGCGAGCTCCTGGATGCGTGGCGCGCCTACTACCCCCACCCGCGACCGCTCGACGAGCTGCTCGAGGTCGTCGAGCTGCGCGACGAACGTTCGACGCTGGTGCGCCGTCTGTCTGGCGGGCAACGGCGACGGTTGGACTTTGCACTCGCGCTCGCCGGCGATCCCGATCTGATCTTCCTGGACGAACCGACCACGGGCTTCGATCCTGAGGCGCGCCGCCGCTGCTGGGCGGCGATCGAGAACCTGCAAGCACTCGACAAGACCGTGCTGTTGACGACGCACTACCTCGACGAGGCCGAGCGGCTGGCCGATCGGGTGGCGATCTTGTGCAACGGCGTCATCCAGGCCGTCGGCACTCCCTACGAGCTGACGCGACGCGCCGGCATCCCTTCGGCGATCACGTTCCTGTCGGCGGGCGAAACGATCGTGATCCAGACCCAGGATGCGTCTGCGAGTCTCCGCTCGCTGCTCGACGAGCACGGCGAGCTGCGTGATCTCACGGTGGCCCCGCCGAAGCTCGAAGACGTCTACCTCGAGCTGGTCGCACGATGACGACGCCCCGTTTGCTCGCTCACCAGGTGCGGCTCGAACAGCGCGCGTTCTGGCGCAACCCCGAGGCGGCGTTCTTCACGTTTGCGCTGCCGATCGGCCTGCTGTTGATCTTCGGCGCGATCAACTCGGGCGACACGGTGCGAGGACGACCGGACCTCGACCCGTTGACGCTGTTCGTTCCGGGCATCCTCGCGTTCGGCATCATCGTCGCGGCTTACGGAACCCTCGCGGCGACGATCGCGACACTGCGGGCGGAAGGCGTGCTCAAGCGAATGCGCGCCACACCGCTACCACCCGGGTTGTACATCGCGGGCCAACTGACGAGCGTCCTCCTGACCTCGCTTCTCATCGCGGTCACGACCGTGGTGTTGGGCCGGCTCGTGTTCGGCATCTCGCCGCGCGTCGGTCGCATCGCGCTGCTGTTCGGCGTTCTCGCGTTGGGAATCCTGTGCTTCGCCGCGCTGGGGCTGGCGATCAGCGCGGCCATCCGCCGGGCGGAGACGTCGGGAGCGATCACGAATGGCACGTACCTGCCCCTCGCGCTCGTGTCAGGCACCTTCTCCTACGGCCTCGTCCTGCCGGCGTGGCTCGATCACATCATCAGCGCATTTCCGATCAAGGCCCTCACGACGAGCCTCCGGTCGGCGTACGACCCCGCGGCCGGCGTGCCGATCTCGAGTCTCCTCGTGCTCGCCGCGTGGACCATGATCGGCATCGTGTTGGCTCGCCGGTACTTCCGGTGGGAGCCGAGCGGATGATCGGAGCGCTGTGGACGACAACGTTGCTGCACTCGCTGAGCAGCAGGCGGAACTTCTGGGCCTCCTGGCCGGGCTCGACGATGCGGGCTGGCAACGCCCGTCGCGCTGCGAGGGCTGGACGGTGGCCGACGTCGTCCTGCACGTCGCCCAAACCAACGAGATGGCGATCGCGAGTGCGAGCGGGCGACTCGCCGACTACCTGACCGAGGTCGGCCGCAATGTCGGGCCGGCCTCCAGTGTCGACGAGAGCGCAGATCTGATGGTGCAGCGTGAACGCGGCGGGCCGAACGCCGCGCTTCGAGATCGCTACGCCCGCGGGGCCCGAGAGCTGCACGACCTGCTGGCGGCCAGCGATCCCCACCTTCGGGTCGACTGGGTGGCCGGACAGCTGTCGGTGCGCACGTTGGCCACGACTCGACTCGCAGAGACGTGGATCCACACCGGCGACGTCGCCGAGGCGCTCGACGTCGATCTCGCGCCCGCACCCCGGTTGCACCACATCGCCCGATTGGCGTGGCGCACACTCCCCTACGCGTTCGCGATCGCGGGACGGGAGCTGAGCGGGCCCGTCGCGTTCTCGCTGACCGGGCCGAACGGCGAGCCGTGGACCTTCGCTCCGGAAGACGACGCGTCGACGACGATCACGGGTGATGGCGTCGAGCTCTGTCTCGTCGCGGCCCGTCGTGTCGATCCGCCGGCCACGGCGTTGACCGGCGAAGGGCCCGACGTCGACGCCGTGCTCGAACTCGTGCGCACCTACGCCTGACTAGAGATCGAGCTCCACGCCGATGCCATTGGCGAGGGCGGCAGCAAGCACGAGAGACGCGGCGGCGGCGTCCTGCACCGCGACGCCGACCGACTTGTAGACGGTGATGCGATCGTCGTCGGGACGCACGGGCCGCTCGCCGATCTCCGCGACGTCGCCGGGCTCGAGAACGCCCAGCAGCTCCACCGCGCCGGCGGGCGGTGGCGCGAAGGCCGCAGCGCGCGATTCCACGA
>JBEEFW010000154.1:0-20858 GCA_041166385.1 Acidimicrobiaceae bacterium
GTCGATCGATTCGTCACCGAGGGCGCCCGATAACCTCCTCGGCAATGGCCTTCTGGCATCGCAAAGTCGTTCCGGAGTTCCGGTACTCGAGGTGGGACGGCTCGCAGACCGGCTTCGACATCGACGCCGACTCCGTGTTCGGGGAGATCACCGACGACCTGCTGTACCACGGCGACCTCAACGCCGCCCTTCGTCGCTTGATGCAGTCCGGTTTCCGGGACCGCAACGACGAACGCGTCCAAGGCATGCGCGAGCTGATGGAGAAGTTGCGCCGTCGCCGGCGCGACGAGCTCGACAAGTACGACCTCGGAGGCGTCTACGACGACATCGCACAGGAGCTGCGCGACGTCGTGGAGCTGGAGCGCAAGGGTCTCGATGAGCTCGGGCAAGAAGCTCGAGAGTCGGGCGACCAGCGCCGGCAGGAGATCACCGATCAGGTCGTGCAGGACAAGAACCTGCAGCTCGACATGCTTCCGCCCGATCTCGCCGGTCAAGTGCGCGAGTTGTCGGAGTACGAGTTCACGTCGACCGAGGCGCGCGAGAAGTTCGAGCAACTCATGGAGCAGCTCCGCGAAGAGTTGGTGAAGAGCTACTTCAACCAGATGTCCGGCGCGATGCAGAACATCTCGCCCGAAGACATGCAGCGGATGAAGGACATGTTCGCCGAGCTCAACCAACTGCTCGAGATGCGCGAGCGCGGCGACGACACGCAACCGGCGTTCGAGCAGTTCATGGACCGCTACGGCGACTTCTTCCCGGAGAACCCGCAGACGCTCGACGAGCTGCTCGAGATCATGGCCCAGCGCATGGCCGCCATGCAGGCGATGCTCAACTCGATGACGCCCGAGCAGCGGGCGCAGCTCCAAGGTCTGTCCGAGCAGCTCCTCGAAGACATGGACCTCCGGTGGCAGGTCGAGCAGCTCTCCAGCAACCTCCAATCGCTCTTCCCGCAGATGGGGTGGGACCGCAAGTACAACTTCCAGGGTCAGGACCCGCTCGGCTTCGCCGACGCCGCGAGCCTGATGCAAGACCTCGGCGACATGGACCAGCTCGAGAACCTGCTGCGCGGTGCGACCAGTCCTGGCGCCCTGGCCGAGGTCGACACCGAGCGGGCGCGCGAACTGCTGGGCGACGATGCGGCTCACAGCCTCGAGCGCATGAGCGAACTGGCGAAGATGCTCGAGGAGGCCGGCCTCATCGAGAACCGCGAGGGCCGCTACGAGCTCACGCCGCGTGGGATCCGCAAGATCGGATCCAACGCGCTCAACGACCTGTTCAAGAAGCTCAGCCGCGATCGCATGGGTTCACACGAACTCGAGCGCACGGGCGCCGGCCACGAGCGGGCGTACGAGACGAAGCCGTACGAGTTCGGCGACCCGTTCAACCTGCACATCGAGCGCACCGTGCGCAACGCGATCCAGCGCTCGGGGCGGGGCACGCCTGTGCATCTGCAGCCCGACGACTTCGAGATCGAGCGCACGGAGCATCTGACGAAGACGAGCAGCGTGCTCATGCTCGACCTCTCGCTCTCGATGCCGATGCGCGACAACTTCCTCGCCGCCAAGAAGGTGGCGATGGCGTTGCACTCGCTCATCTCGTCGCAGTTCCCGCGTGACTACCTCGGCATCGTGGGCTTCTCGTCCGTGGCCCGCGAGCTGAAGCCCGAAGATCTGCCCGAGGTGTCGTGGGACTTCGTGTACGGCACCAACATGCAGCACGGCTTCATGCTCAGCCGTCGCCTGCTCGCCAAGCAGGGCGGCACGAAGCAGATCATCATGATCACCGACGGCGAACCCACGGCTCACTTCGAGCCGGGGATGTCCGAGCCGTTCTTCAGCTACCCGCCCGTGCGTGAGACCGTCGACGCCACGCTGCGCGAGGTGGCGCGGTGCACGCGTGAGGGCGTGCGCATCAACACGTTCATGCTCGACGCCACGAGCTACTTGAAGGCGTTTGTCGAGAAGCTCACCCACATGAACGGCGGTCGCGCCTTCTTCACGACCCCCGAGACCCTCGGCGACTACGTCCTCGTCGACTTCGTCGAGCACCGCACGAAACGCCAGGGCAGCCGGACGCGCTAGCCAAAACGGCAAATCCCACTCAGAGATACACATTTCTGTGTAGGTCTGAGTGGGATTTCATGACTGCCGACTCCCTCCAGCGGAAGTTCTTGCCTACAGCGCTCCGGAGCAGCCGTTGTCGTCGCAGACGATCACACCGTGCTCGCCCGGCTCGACGTGCACCTTCTCTCCGTTGGTGATCTGGCGGGCGGTCCCGATTCCGGTGCCGTCGCTCGCCTCCACCGGTGCACTGTCGACCGTGATCGTGACCGCGTATGTGCCCGCGGCCAGACCGGTGAACACAGCCGAGCCGCCGTCCAATGACTTGGACTGCGACCCGCCCGGCCCGTCGATGGTGGCCGTCGCGGTCTCACCCTCGTTCGGCTGGTAATCGACCTCGATGGTGGCGGGGGCCGGGTTCGGCGCGGCCTTCACGACGGGGGTCGGGGCCGGTTCGACGGTGCTGTCGGGAGGCAGCGTGGATGCGGTGGTCGTGGTTGCTTCCGCGGCCGCCAGGGGTGCTACCGCTGCGCCGGGAAGGACGGTCGCGGCGCCTGCTCCGGCGGCCAGGTTCGTGTCCGAATGCGTCCCGCACGCGGCGCCGAAGAACGCGAGCAGCACAGCGGCTGTAGCGATTCGGCGCGTGAACATGACGTGATCCAATCGGGTTGCGTGACCTGCGTATATAGGTCGGAAGACCAGCTCGCGCACCGCGTCGCGCGACTCACTGAGCGTCCTGGATGTGTACCTCATAGAGGTGCTCTGTGGCTGCGTCGAAGGCAACAAGCAACGCCTTTGTAACCCGTGTCGCCGCGCTCCGAAGTGTGTCGACCGCGATGCGTGCGGCTTCCTCTTTCGGGTAGCCGTAGATCCCTGTCGAGATCGCCGGAAACGCGATCGTGCCGACGCCGAGCTCGTCGGCGATGTCGAGCGATCGCCGGTAGCACGACGCCAACAGGTCGGCTTCGCCCGCGCCGCCGCCCTGCCACACCGGACCGACCGTGTGGATGACCCAGCGGGCCGCTAGCGAGTAGCCAGGCGTGGCCTTGGCATCACCCGTCTCGCACCCGCCGAGCACTCGACAGGCCTCGAGCAGTTCCGGCCCGGCGGCGTCGTGAATGGCCCCGTCGACCCCACCTCCGCCCAGGAGCGTCGAGTTGGCGGCGTTCACGATGGCGTCCACGTCGAGGGTCGTGATGTCCGCTCGGAGGGGCCAGATGTCCATATCGGACATCTTGCCCCTTGCGCGATAGTGCGCCCAGCGGGCAAGATCACATCAGTGTAGTTACAGGGGTGGCATTGACCCGATGCCATGGCTGTGCCGTTTGCGACATGGGGCCAGGGGCGGTCTGGTCGCCATTCCGGGTCGAGGAGGCCGACATGCGCATTTCCACTGCACCAGAGACCGAGGTCGAAGTCCGGTCGTGGCAGGACTTCGCCAACTGCCTGGGCGTCGATCCCGACCTGTTCTTCCCGGAGCGCGGCGCGTCCACCCGGGAGGCCAAGGAGGTCTGCCGAGGGTGTGTCGTGCGGGAGGAGTGCCTCGAGTACGCGTTGGCCAACGGCGAGAAGTTCGGCATCTGGGGCGGCATGAGCGAGCGTGAGCGGCGCCGCATCCGCCGCCAGCGCGCCCTCGCCCGCCGGGCGGCCGCCGGCGCTACTGCCTGAGGCGAGCCTCCACTCGACGCTCGATCGTTCGATCCTCGCTGAGGTCGAGCTCGTCCCACCGGGTGGGCGGCACCGCCGCCAGCACGTTCCGCGGCACCAGCCCCACAAGTTCCGCCCGCTCCACCGGAGCGTCGAGCGCGACCCGGTCGTAGATCTCGGCCGGCCCGACCGTCTCCGGCACGATCAGGTTGCACGACACCTGGACGCCGCGTCCCACCTGGAGACCGAGCGCTCGCACCATCGGAGAGCGGACCGCCGCGGCGATGCGCTTCGCCGTCGAGAGCTCTGCATCCGCGAGCCACAGGTTGTAGGCCACGAGCACGTCCCGCGCGCCGACTGCGCACGCACCGGCGGTCAGATGGGGCGTCGCCGGGCCGGTGTCTGGCGCGAGCGCGGTGAATGCCCGCCGGCGCACCTCCGGCAGGGAGCGGTCCGGCCCGTACAGGAAGCACGGCAACTCGAGCTCACTCGCCGCCCAGTCAGCGAAGGCATCGCGGGCGGCGATGGCGTCGTCGAGCGTCGAGCCCTCGAGCGGCGCGAACGGCACGACGTCGAGCACCCCGATGCGGGGATGCGCGCCGGAGTGCTCGGACACGTCCAGGATCCGAACGGTCGCTCGGGCCACCTCGCGAGCGGCATCCTCGACCCCGTCGCCGGCGACGGTGAGCACCGCTCGGTTGTGGTGCTCGTCCCGATGCACGTCGAGCAGCGCGCTCCCGGCGGCGGCGGCGATCGCCCACAACCGGGGCACGTCGTGGCCCTCACTGACGTTGACGACGCACTCGAGCACGGCCGTCCACGTTGGCACGCCCCACTACGCTCCGCCCGCGACTGGGAACCATCATTCCGAGCCTGACGTTCTGGTGACGGATCCGCCCACCTGGGAGCAGGTGGCCCGCGAGCACGGGCGGTTCCTCTACACGGTGGCCTACCGGCTCACCGGGAACCATGACGACGCGCAGGATCTGGTGCAGGAGGTGCTCGTGCGGGTGCAGCGAGGTCTCGCCACGTACCGGCCGGGCTCCATGGAGGGCTGGCTGAGCCGGATCGTGACGAACGCGTTCCTCGACGATGTCCGCCGCAAGAAGCGCCGCCCCCTCGATCTCGTGGGCGACGACATGGACCGCGTGGCCGTCGGTGCACCCAGCCCCGACGAGGTCGTCGCCTCGGAGCAGCTGCCGGCAGATGTGCAGGCCGCCTTGCGCTCGTTGCCGGACGAGTACCGCGCCGCCGTCGTGCTCTGCGACGTCGTCGGCCTCACCTACGAAGAGATCGCGGGCGCGCTGTCGGTCCCGGTGGGCACGGTCCGTAGCCGCATTCATCGCGGCCGCAGCCAACTGCGTGAGGTGTTGACGCGGTGACGTCCGATCATCTCGGCGAGCTGCTGAGCGCCCACCTCGACGGCGAGCTGAACGCCGACGAGACGACCGCGGTGGAGGCGCATCTCGCCGAGTGCGAGGTGTGTCGATCGGAGCTCGCGGCGACGAGCGATGTCCGCGCCGCGTTGCGCGCCGCGCCCGCCGTCGATCCGCCGTTCGGGTTCTACGAGCGCCTGCTGCGCGCCGGCCGCCGGCCGCGTTGGACGGCGGTCGGAGCGGTGGGTGCCGTGGCGGCCGCCTGGATCGTCGTGCTCGGATTCGCCATCGCCCCAGAGCGAGCACGAGTGGCGCCACCTGTCGACTCCGCACGCGCGTCACTGACGAACACCAAGCGGGTCGAGGTCTCGATCGTGCCAGCCCCTGTGGATTGGTCGCAGCTGAAGAACGGTCTACGCCGGCCGATCGCGGGATTGCCGGGTCAGCCGTGGGAGTCGACGGATCCCGGCCCGAAGGCGTTGGTCTACGAGGCCGACGGGACGACGGTGATGGTCGTCGGTGATGTGTCGACAGACCAACTCGAACAGACGGCCCGGGACGTCGGCGGCCGAAGCGATCGTTCGGTGCTCGACCACCTGCGGGACGCCGCGGCGTCCGTGCTCGACGCCTTCAGCTTGCGCTAGCGGCGGCAACGCGACGGCGCTTCAGGATGCGCCGTCGTTCTCGCTCGGAGCAACCGCCCCAGACACCGTGGTCGATGCGCTGCTCGAGGGCGTACTCGAGGCAGGGCTCCTGGACGGGACACGTGGCGCAGATCCGGCGAGCGATCTCGACTCCGACCCCATCGCTGGGGAAGAACGTCGCGGGCGGGATCTCTCGGCACAGACCCCGTTGCATCCACTTCGTCTCCATCCGACCTCCAGTCGATGTCTTCTACGGAACCGAGACCGATTTGGTTCCCTGGCGAGCGAGAAATCCACCCGTAGTGGACACGACCGGGGGTAAGGACAGGGTCAAGGGACGGTTAGAGTTCTGCCCTCATGTCGATGGCCAGCGCCGAACCAGAGGTCAACGAACCACCCCGCGGCCACGTCCGGGTGATCTACCTCGGCCCTGTCGCGCCGCATTGGGAAGTGCACTCCGACTTCGGTGACCGGGCCGTCATCGACGAGTTCCGGGCCCGCGTCATGGCCCGCCTCGAGCTGCTCCCGCCCCACGACCCGCAGTTCCGCCGGAACCGGGAGCGCGTTGTCCGCGACGCGGAGCGTGAGCACCTGCTGCTCGACTGGGATCTCGGCCTGCCCGAGGACGAGGCAGCAGAGTAAGGCCGGAAAACCGGCCGGTACTCTTTGGCGGTGTCCGACCAGATCGACGCCAGGGTGTTGAACCGCGAGCTGTCTTTTCTCGACTTCAACGCTCGGGTGCTCGCACTCGCGGAGCGGGACGACGTTCCGCTGCTCGAGCGGGCCAAGTTCCTCGCCATCTTCAGCCAGAACAGCGACGAATTCTTCCAAGTTCGCGTTGCCGGCCTGAAGGACCAGGTGGCGGCGGGCATCGTGGCGCCGACTCCTGACGGACGCACGCCGGCGCAACAGCTGCTGGAGATCCGCGATCGCGTGGAGCAGCAGACAAAACAGGCGGAGCGCATCTTCCTGGAGCAGTTGTGTCCAGCGCTCGCGCAGGTCGGCATCATCTTCAGCTCCTACGCCGAACTCGACGAGGACGACGTGAAGGCGCTCGACGAGGTGTTCGAGGAGCGCATCTTCCCGGTGCTCACGCCACTTGCCGTCGATCCGAGTCATCCCTTCCCGTACATCTCTCACCTGTCGCTGAACCTCGCGGTGCTGGTGCGCGATCCGGTCACCGCCCAACGGCGGTTCGCGCGCGTCAAGGTGCCGCCGCTGTTCCCGCGCTTTCTCGTGCTTCCAGACGGCGAACGCTTCGTTCCTCTCGAGCAGGTCATCGGCGCGCACCTTCCACAGCTGTTCCCCGGGATGGAGGTCGTCGACGACTACGCGTTCCGCGTCACGCGCAACGCCGACCTCACGCTCGAGGAGGAAGAGGCCGACGACTTGCTCGCGGCCGTGGAGTTCGAGCTGCGGCGCCGTCGTTTCCGCCGAGCCGTGCGCCTCGAGCTCGACGCGGACACGAGCGACGTCGTGCGCGATCTCTTGCGGCGAGAGCTCGATGTGGAGGACGACGACGTCTACCTCACCGTCGCGCCGCTCGACCTCGGTGGGCTGTGGGCCGTGTACGCGCTCGATCGTCCCGACCTGAAGGACCCCGTTTACGCGCCGGTCACACCAGCGGCGTTCGTCGTCGACGAGGACGAACGGGTCGACGTGTTCAGCGTGCTGCGTGAACGCGACGTGCTCGTCCATCACCCGTACGAGAGCTTCGCGGCCAGCGTCGAGGAGTTCGTGCGCCAGGCGGCCGTCGATCCGCAGGTCCTGGCCATCAAGCTCACGCTCTACCGCACCTCCGGCGACAGCCCCATCGTGCGCTACCTGATCCGGGCGGCTGAGCGCGGCAAGCAGGTGGCCGCGCTCGTGGAGTTGAAGGCTCGCGGCGACGAGCAAGCGAACATCGACTGGGCGAAGTCGCTCGAAGAGGCCGGCGTGCACGTCGTGTACGGGCTCGTCGGTTTGAAGACGCACACGAAGACGGCGTTGGTGGTGCGCGACGAGCCAGAAGGCATTCGGCGCTACGTGCACATCGGCACGGGCAACTACAACTCAACCACGGCCAAGTTGTACGAAGACCTCGGCTTGTTCACGTCGGACGACGACATCGGCGCCGATCTCTCGCACCTCTTCAACTACCTCACGGGCTACGGGCGCAACGTGCGCTACCAGAAGCTGCTCGTCGCGCCACACTCGCTGCGGCCGCGCATGAAGGAGCTCATCCTCAACGAGGCCAACGCCGCCACCGAGCGACCGGGCAACGGTCGCATCCGAGCGAAGATCAACAGCCTCAGCGATCCCGACATGATCGAGGCGCTGTACGCCGCGTCGCAGGCGGGGGTGCAGATCGACATGGTCGTGCGGGGCATGTGCTGCCTGCGTCCGGGCGTACCGGGACTGTCCGACAACATCCGCGTCACCTCGATCGTCGGCCGCTACCTCGAGCACTCCCGCATCTTCGAGTTCAGCAACGGGAACGGCCCGGGTGTGGCGGCGTACTACATCGGCTCGGCTGACTGGATGCCCCGCAACCTCGATCGGCGAGTCGAGGCGATGGTCGAGGTCGACGATCCGCAACTGCAGGCGCGCTTGCGCGAGATCCTCGAAGTGAACTTGGCCGACGACGTGCTGGCGTGGTCGCTCGGGCCCGACGGCAGCTGGTCGAAGGTGCCGACGGTCGAGGGCTGCGACACGCACCTCCGGCTGCAAGAGCTGGCGTCGGCTCGCGAGGTCCGCGCCGACCGGTGACCGACACCGTCGTCCGCGCCGCCGGCGGCGTGGTGATCCGTGACGGGGAGCGACGGTCGGAAGTGGCGGTCGTGCATCGCCCCAAGTACGACGACTGGTCGCTGCCGAAGGGCAAGCGCGATCCGGGCGAGACCGACGAGCAGTGTGCGGTGCGCGAGGTGGAGGAGGAGACCGGTCTGCGCTGCACGCTCGGCCGCGAGCTCCTGCCGACCCGGTACGTCGACCGCAAGGGCCGGCCCAAGGTCGTGCGCTACTGGGACATGAAGGTGGTCGGGTCCCGACCCTTCGAGGCCAATGACGAGATCGACGAGCTCATCTGGCTGCCGCTCGACGAGGCCGTCGAGCGGTTGACGTACCCGTACGACGCGGCGGTGCTCGCGAACGTTCGGCTGCCGTTCACCTCCGGTTCACCCATCTCCGGTTGAGGGGTAACCCGCCCTCCGTAGGTTGCGGGCATGCACAAGCGACGACGGGTATGGGCGCTCGGATTGCTGACCGCGCTGGCGGTGATCGGCGCCGCCTGCAGCGACGACAAGACGACGACATCTGCCACGGGCTCGAGCTTCTCGGGCCCCGCGAGCGTCAAGGGCGCGAGCGTCGACTACGGCAAGCTGACCGGCACCCTCAACGGGTCGGGATCGAGCTTCCAGGACGCGTTCGACCAGAAGGCCAAGTCGGCGTTCGCCAAGACGGCGTCCGGCGTGACCGTGAACTACACGAAGAGCGGATCATCCGCCGGCAAGCAGGACCTCGCCAACCAAGTCGTGCAGTTCGCCGGTACTGACAGCCTGATCAAGGACGCCGACAAGCCGACGTTCAAGGGCGGCGACGTCCTGTACTTCCCGACCGTCGGTGCGCCGATCACGGTGTCCTACAACGTGAATGGCGTCGACAAGCTGCAGCTCAGCGCGGACGTGCTCGCCGGCATCTTCCAGGCCACGATCACGACGTGGAACGATTCCAAGATCGCCGCCGACAACCCCGGCGTGACGCTGCCCTCCACGAAGATCGCCGTCGTGCATCGCCTCGATGGGTCGGGGACCACGAGCAACTTCACGAAGTACCTGAAGGCCGCCGCCCCCACGGTGTGGACGCTCGACTCGGGTGACACGGTGAACTGGCCGGCCTCGACGCAGGGGGCCGAGAAGAACAGCGGCGTCGCCTCTATCGTCAAGACCACTGATGGCTCGATCGGCTACGTCGACCTGGCCGACGCGGTGAACGCCGACCTCAAGACGGCGTCGATCAAGAACAAGGCCGGCAAGTTCGTCGCCCCGACGCTCGACGGTGCCAGCGCCGCGCTGGCCGGTGCCGACATCAAGCCCGACCTCACGTACGACCCGCTCAACGCTGCCGGTGATGCTTCCTACCCGATCACGTCGCCGACGTGGATCATCGTGTACAAGAAGCAAACAGATGCGGCGGTTGCGGAGGCCCTCAAGGGCTGGCTCAACTTCATCCTCACGGAGGGACAACCCCTCGCGAAGTCCGTCGGCTACGCACAACTTCCCTCGGCGCTGGCGCAGCAGGCCATCGACCAACTGAGCCAGATCACCACCTAGGAGTTCCGTGGCGGTCGCCCCCACAGAGAAGCCTGACGACGGCGCCCTGACCGGAAACGGTCGGGGCGCCGGCGCGGACCGAGTGTTCCGGATGGTCGCGCTGGCGGCCGGTCTCACGACGCTGCTGGTCCTCGCGGCGATCGTCTTCTCGACGACCCAGCGAGCATGGCCGGCATTCTCCAAGATGGGGCTCTCGTACATCACGAGCAACGACTGGAACCCCAACCAGGGCAAGTTCGGTGCGCTCGCGTTCATCTACGGCACGTTCATCGTGTCGCTGATCGCTGTGGTGCTCGCGGTGCCCGTGAGCATCGGCATCGCGCTCTTCGTCACCGAGGTCGCGCCGCGGCGGTTGCGCAGCGTGATCACCACGGTCATGGACCTCCTCGCCGCTGTGCCCTCGGTGGTGTTCGGGCTGTGGGGCTTTCTCGTGCTGCGGCCTCAGCTCAAGGACATCTTCAACTCGATCGCCGACTTCGTGCATCCCGTGCCGGTGCTGAACCGCGTCTTCGGGCCGAGCCTGTCTGGACAGAGCTTCATGACCGCCGGACTCATCGTCGGGTTGATGATCACGCCGATCATTACGTCGATCACGCGGGAGGTCTTCCTCACCGTCCCGCGCAACGACAAGGACGGTGCACTCGCGCTCGGCGCCACGCGCTGGGAGATGATCAAGGGCGTCGTGCTGCCGTATTCGACGAGTGGCATCAGCGGCGCGGTGATGCTCGGCCTGGGCCGGGCCATGGGCGAGACCATCGCCATCGCACTGGTGATCGGCGGTAGCCCGCAGATCGTCGCCAACCTCTTCGCCCAGGGCGAGGCGATGCCCTCGGTCATCGCCCACAACCTCAATGAGTCGTCCGGTGACTATCAAGCGGCGCTCATCGGGCTCGGCGTGGCGCTGTTCGTGCTGACGGTCGTCATCAACATCGGCGCCCGATACCTCGTTGCCACCTTCGACCGCAATCTCAAGGGGGCGTGATGACCATCATCGACGTGCCCCCGTCTCCTGCGCCGGACCACACCGACTTCGATCTGCTGACCGTCACGCTGACTCGGAACCGCCGCTGGAAGGATCGCGCGGCGACCTCGGCGATGATGCTGTCATTCCTCATCGCGGCGATCCCGCTGGCCGCGGTCATGGTCGTGGTCATCCAGAAGGGCCAAGGCGTCGTCAGGGCCGACTGGTTCACCAACGACATCCCCACCGACATCGCGTCGGCCGCGCTCGCGGAGAAGTTCGGGGCGGTGGCCGATCCGGTCGTGTATGGCATGCAGCCAGCGATCATCGGCACGCTGTTCATCACCGGATTGGCGTCGCTCATCGCGATCCCCATCGGAATCCTCGGAGCGGTGTACCTCAACGAGTACGGCAAGAAGCGCCGGCTGGCGTCAGCGATCCGCTTCCTCACCGACGTGATGACCGGCGTGCCTTCGGTCGTGATGGGGATCTTCATCTACACGGTCTTCGTGCTCCACTTCCATCAACGCACGACGTTCGCCGGCGCGCTCGCGCTCGCGTGTCTGATGCTGCCGATCGTGGTGCGCTCGACGGAGGAGATGCTCAAGCTCGTGCCGGACAACCTGCGCGAGGCCAGCGCCGCACTGGGCACCCGCACCTGGCGGACGACCATCGGCGTGGTGCTGCCTGCGGCCCTGCCCGGCATCACCAGCGGGTGCATGCTCGCCTTGGCGCGGGCCGCCGGCGAGACCGCGCCGCTGCTGTTCACGGTCGGCTCGATCAGTCACTTCCCCGGTGTTGCCCACCTCGTCGACCAGCTCGGACAGCAGAACACCGCGCTGTCGACCCAGATCTTTTCCAACGCGACGCAGCCCGGCGGCGAGCCCCTCGCCTGGGGGGCGGCCCTCACCCTTATCGTGATGGTCTTGGTGCTCACGCTGCTCGCTCGGTTCGTGACGGCTCGCTTCGCAAGCCTGCGGAGCTGATGTTCGAATGGAGGAAGGCCACGACGTGACCCAAACGGAGACCGAGCTCAAAGACGTGCCTGACATCGATCTGACCGTCAACGTGACGCCGACCGTCGAGGCGTCCGCGGCGGACGACAACTATCCCGTCGTCTTCGACGTGAAGGACTTGTCTGTGTACTACGGCTCGTTCCGGGCCGTGCGCGACGTGAGTTTGCCCATCCGCAAGCACGAGGTGACCGCGTTCATCGGGCCGTCGGGCTGTGGCAAGACCACGGTGCTTCGGTGCTTCAACCGCATGAACGACCTCATCGACACGGCGAGGGTCGAAGGCACGATCACGTATCACGGCGTCGACCTCTACGACCCGAAGGTGAACCCGGTGGAGGTGAGGCGTCGCGTCGGCATGGTGTTCCAGAAACCGAACCCGTTCCCGAAGTCGATCTACGACAACGTGGCGTACGGGCCGCGCATCGGCGGCGACAAGGGCGACCTCGACGAGATCGTCGAGCGGGCGCTGCGGCGCTCCGCGCTGTGGGACGAGGTCAAGGATCGCCTGAAGAAGTCGGCGCTGGGCCTGTCGGGCGGTCAGCAGCAGCGGCTGTGCATCGCCCGAGCGATCGCCGTGAACCCCGAAGTGATCCTGATGGACGAACCGTGCTCAGCGCTCGACCCGATCGCCACGGGGCGCATCGAGGACCTCATGTCCGAGATCAAGCAGGAGTACACGATCGTCATCGTGACCCACAACATGCAGCAGGCGGCGCGGATCTCTGATCGATGCGCGTTCTTCACCACTGAGGTGAACGAGACGAGCGACGTGCGCACGGGCGTGCTCGTCGAGGTCGACCGCACCGAGAAGATGTTCTCCAACCCCACCGACGACCGCACCGAGAACTACGTCACCGGTCGATTCGGATAGCGCTTCATGTCCCCGATGCGCGTCGCATTCACCGCCGAGCTGGAGCAGCTCCGGCTGCAGGTTGAGTTGATGGCGGTGCGCGTCGACCAGAACCTCGAGCGCATGCGCGACGTGCTCGAGCGGGGCGACACCGGTGTGGTGCCCGTTGCGCTGGCGGCCGACGACGAGATCGACGCGATGAACGTGTCGCTGACCGAGCGTTGTTACGACCTCCTGCGCCGCGAGGCGCCCGTCGCGTCAGACCTGCGGTTCATCGTGTCGGTGCTGCGTGTGTTGTCCGAGCTCGAGCGCATCGGCGATCTCGCGCTACGGGTGATCAAGCTCGCACCCGACCACGAGCTCATCGCGTCGAACCCGCCGACGTACGACATCTTGCGCGCCATGGCCGACCAAGTGATCGACCGATACCGCGACGCGCTGCGCGCATGGGCCACGCTCGATCTCGCCGTGGCGACGGAGCTGGCGACGCCGGCGCGGTCGATGGACGTCTTCTACGAGCGGCTCTTGGCCGAGCTCCTGCGGCTCACCGGTCCGGAAGCGGCGCGCGTCGCGATCACAACGTTCGCCGCCGGCAGGGCGCTCGAACGCATCGGTGATCACGCCACGATCATCGGCGCTCGCCTGCGGTATCTCCTGACCGGCGACCCGGATCACCTCGCCGCTGAAGTCCGTTGACGAGAGCGCGCGCTGCGGGCGCTGCGTGGCGTGAGAAGGTAGTGCGGTGAGTTTGGCTGTTGTCGTGACGGTTTCGAAGAGCGTGGCCATCGCCGCGGCCATCGCCGCCGGGATGGTGGTCGTCGCGATCGCGATGCTCATCTGGCGTGCACGCCGCGGTCTCGTGCGACGCGTCGTGAACGCATCGCTGCGCCTCGAGGAAACGCCGTCGACGACCGAGCATCGCTTCCTCGACAAGAACCTTGTTCGGCTGGAACGCGCGGTCGACTCCGCCGTGTTGGCTCGGGGCGATGCCACCGTGGCCGTCGGGCGCCTGGCCCAGGCCCTCGAAACGATTCCGCAAGGCGTGGTGATCTGCGACGACAACGGCGAGGTCACATTCCGCAACCAAGCGGCCACCACGTTCTCGTCCGCTCGGCACGGCGATGCGCTCGTCGGCGCCGCCATCGAGGAGATGCTGCGTAAGGCGCTCGACGGTGACAGCGACACCCGTACCCTCGATCTGTTCGGACCGCCGCGCCGCACGCTGGTCGTGACGGCGTCACCCCTCGACGACGAGCGTCGGACCGTTGGCGCCCTGGGCGTCATCGACGACGTGTCCGAGCGCCGCCGGCTCGAGGCTGTGCGCCGAGACTTCGTCGCCAACATCAGCCACGAGCTGAAGACGCCGATCGGCGCGCTCGGGCTGCTGGCCGAGACGCTGCTCGCCGAGGACGACGCCGACATCAGCACCCGCCTCGCCGAGCGCATGTTGACCGAGGCGTTCCGTGTCGGCCGCACGATCGACGATCTGCTCGCGCTGAGCCGCATCGAGGCGGAGGAGGACCCGACGCGCGAACCCGTGCCCGTTCATCTCGTGGTCGCCGAAGCGGTCGAGCGCATGCGTCCCGCGGCGGAACAGCAAGGCATCGAAGTACGCGTTGCCGAAGCGCGCCGCAACCTCACGATGATGGGTGATCGCCGTCAGCTCGTGTCGGCCATCTACAACCTGCTCGACAACGCGGTGAAGTACAGCGACGCCGGATCAGCAGTGGACGTACGTGTGTCGGTGTCCAGCGACGGCGGACGCGTCGCCATCGACGTCGAGGATCACGGCATTGGCATTCCGACGCGCGATCACGAACGCATCTTCGAACGCTTCTACCGGGTCGACCGCGGCCGCAGCCGCGACACGGGCGGCACCGGGCTCGGGCTGGCAATCGTCCGGCACGTCGCCGGCAACCACGGCGGTGAGGTCAAGCTCGCGTCGCGAGAGGGCGACGGTTCCACGTTCACGCTCGTACTGCCCGCCGGCCCATCCAGCGCCAGTGCGATGCGAGCAGGCTGACATGTCCGAGACCACGATCCTCGTGGTGGAGGACGAGGACTCGTTCATCGAGGCTCTCACCGTCGGTCTCAGCCGGGAAGGCTTCCGGGTGCGAGTGGCGCGCGATGGCAGCGAGGCGTTGGAGATGTTCGACATCGTGCGCCCAGACCTCGTGCTTCTCGACGTCATGCTGCCGAAGGTGTCCGGCGTCGACGTGTGCCGGGAGCTCCGCCGTCGTTCACAGGTCCCGATCATCATGGTCACGGCGAAGAGTGCCGAGATCGACACCGTCGTCGGCCTCGAGGTGGGCGCCGACGACTACGTGACCAAGCCCTATCGGCTGCGTGAGCTCGTCGCTCGCATCCGCGCCGTGTTGCGTCGCACCCCGGCGAGCGACGTCGCGCCGTACCCGTCGGGCGATGCCATCCAGGTGGGCGACGTGATGCTCGATCCGGAACGGCACGAGGTCAGCATCCGCGGCAGCTCGGTGCGGCTGCCCTTGAAGGAGTTCGAGTTGCTGGCGCTGCTGCTCGAGAACGCCGGCCGCGTGCTCACGCGCGACACGCTCATCGACCGCGTGTGGGGCTCTGACTACGTCGGCGACACGAAGACGCTCGACGTGCACATCAAGCGCCTTCGGGGGAAGGTCGAGCCCGAGCCGTCGAACCCGACGCACATCGTCACGATCCGCGGCTACGGCTACAAATACGAGGCTCCCCGCACGCCCGTAGCATGACCCCGTGAGTAGTCACGAAGGGTGGCGCAAACTCTCTGCGCCGATGAGACCACTCGCCGGCGACGCTTTCGCCACGTCGCCGTTCACGCGACTCGCGCGCGTGCACGCCTTCTCGGTCGCCACCGACACGCTCGTCACGGTGTCGCTGGCCGGCACGTTGTTCTTCTCGATCCCGTCCGGCGCGGCGCGCGACAAGGTCGCGTTGTACCTCGTGCTGACGATGGCGCCGTTCGCGGTGGTGGCGCCGCTGGTCGGCCCGGCCATCGACAGGATCAAAGGAGGACGCCGACTGGTCGTGGTGCTGTCCACCGGGCTTCGGGCGCTTGTCTGCCTCCTGATGGTGAGCCACGTCGATGACTTGTTCTTGTTCCCCGCGGCCTTCCTCATCCTCGTGCTGGGCAAGGCCTACGGCATCTCGAAGGCCGCCCTCGTACCGACGGTGGTCACCGACGAGTCCGAGCTCGTACGCGCGAACTCGCGCTTGTCGTTGCTGTCGGGCGTCATCGGGCTGGCCGTCGGTGCGCCGGCCGCGGGGCTGGTGCGCTTGTTCGGCCCCGAGAGCGCGCTGGTGCTGGCTGCGCTCACGGCGGGCACTGCATCGGCGTTGGCGACGCGGCTGGCACCGGCGGCAGTGGCGCCCGAGCCCGCGGACAGCGTTGAGGAGATCGAGCTGCGGGGCGCGGGCATCGTGCACGCCGCCGAGGCGATGGGACTGTTGCGCGGCATCGTCGGCTTCCTCACGTTCCTGCTGGCGTTCGATCTGAAGGGCGGCGGCAACGACGCGCCGGTGCCGATCGGACTGGCGATCGGACGTGCAGCCCGGCACGTGGCCGGGTTCCCGAGCGCCGGCACCGGCCACCCCATGACGGCCCCTGAATGGCACTTCGGGGTGGTGCTGGTCACGAGCGTGGCGGGCGCGTTGCTGGGTGCGATCATCGCCCCGCGACTCCGCCTGCTGTTCACGGAGGAGCGCATGCTCGTCGGTGTGCTGGTGGTCGTGGCGTCCGGCGCGCTCGGATGTGCCGTCCAAGGCGGACTGCTCGGATCCGCGGCGTGCGCGTTGCTGGTCGGGCTGGGCGCGAGCGCGGGCCGGCTCGCGTTCGACGCGATCGTGCAGCGCGACGCGCCAGACGCGAACTTTGGTCGCTCGTTCGCCGGATTCGAGACGCGCTTTCAGCTGCTGTGGGTGATCGGCGCGTTCCTGCCGGTCATCGTCCCGATCCCGGCGCGCCTCGGCTTTCTCGTGGTCGCCGGCGCCGCCGGCTTCGCCGCCTTCGCCTACTGGACCGCGTCCAAGCGCTCCGCCGTCCCCGCCCTCACCAAATCCAGTGCATAGCGACACATAAATGTGGTTCTCCTCACCTTTGTGTGGGTCGCCGGCGGCCGATTGATTGGGGTCGGCGCTGGTCACGATGGTGAACAGCGCGATGAAGACGGCGTCGGGCGGCGCGCGTCGAGGTGGGCGGTCGCGCCGAGGCGCCTTTGTGGTACCAGAGCGACATGGAATGTCGCCAAGCGCGCCAAGACTTCGAGGTCGACGACTATTGGCGCCGATGGCGACACATCCGGTCGCCAAACGCGCCAAGAGTTCGCGGCACGGCCGACCACCCGCGGTGAACGCAGCCCGCGCCTCGACCAGGAGCCGGCCTGAGGACGACGCGGCCCCGACGTCGGTCGTCCTTGCTGCGTCGTTCACGTCCGCGTCGCGCGGGGTGGACCCACACAAACCCGCGGCGTCCCAAAAATGTGTCGCTGTGCACTGGATTTCGACTCAGGCAGTTGGGTCGTCGATGTCGATTCTCGCGAGCCAGAGGCCGGGGGCGTCGACTTCGGCGGGGGTCGGCAGCTCGCGGTCTGAACGCCACAGGCGCTCGAGGGCCTCGGGACCAGCGCGCTCGACGGCCCCTTCGATGAACGCCGAGCCGCGTTCGTACTGGGCTTGCGTCAACTCGAGGCCGAGCAGCCGCTCGACGAACCGATCGGACGGATCGGCGGTCACCCGCCGGCGCCGCATCGCCTCGGTGACCATGTCGTACGACCCGATGAGTCCCTGACCGATCTCGTCCATCACGTGGTCGACGTAGCCGACGATGACTGCGACCAGCGCCTCGAGCCGCGGCAACAGCTCGCGCTGCGCCGGTGACTGGATAGCGCCGAGCAGCACCTCGGGATCACCGAACAGCGACTGCATGTTGTCGAGCGCCGACAGGTCGCTGACGTCGAGCTCGCCGAGCTTGTTCTCCAGCGCGTTCGAATCCGGCTCGAATCCGTTCACGTAGTCGCGCAGCAGCGAGTCGAGTCGCGCCCGCACATGGGGGAGCGACAACACCGCGTGATGCGTCACCTCGTGCACGCACACCCACAGCCGCAGGTCGTCCTCCGGCAGGCTCCACTCGCGCCCGAACTCGTCGACGTTCGCGAGCACGATCATCAACTCGTCGCTCGGCGGCCGCGGGATGGGGAGGTCGTACTGGCCGAGGGACCGAACGGCGAGGTGGCCGAGCATCGATCCCGCGGTCATGCCGAGCATCACGGGGCTGAACGCCTGCATGATGCCGCCGAGCATCTTGCTCATCGGGTCGTCAGTGTCGTCCATGTCGTCGCCGAGGCCGGGCAGACCGGCGGCGGTCCCGCCGCTGAGGGAGCTGGCGAGCGCCTCGAGCAACGGTCGGTGCGACGCCAGCGTCTGCTGGATCCACTGGTTGCGGTTGACCGGCACGACCGTGACGCCCCGGCCCGTGGGCGACGTCGTGAGCCCGGAAGCGTTCGCCACCTGCAGGTCGGCCACGCGGGCGAGCTGCTCGAGCTTGATGCGATCGAGGGGATCGATGTTCGGTTCGGACACGCCCTCGGTGGCGATCGACGCCGCCAACTGACGGGCGGCATCCCAGCTCACGGGCCCCTGCTGCTGGAGCATTCGCGCCAGATCACCGAACAGGGGGATGTTCCGGAAAGGGTCATCGCCTGGGTCGAGTGGACCGCGATCGCTCACGAGGGCATGGTAGGGCGATGTCGACCGTGGTCCTCAGCGGTGCGGCCGATCCTCTCGGCCGCCGCGTCGCGGCCGCCCTGGGGAGCCTGGACGGCATCGATCGGATCATCGCCCTCGACGAGCACGACCTCCACAGCGTCGATCTGAAGGTCCGTTTCGAGGGGGCCGATGCTGTGATCCACCTGAGCGGCGGGCTGGACGAGACCCGCGCGGTGCTCGACGCCGCGGGTGCGGTCGGGGCCACGCACGTCGTGTTGCTGTCGAGCGCCACCGCGTACGGCGCGTGGGCCAACAACCCGGTGCCGCTCACCGAAGATGCACCGCTGCGGCCGAATCCGGACCTCGACTTCGCCGTCCGTGCCGCGGAGCGCGAACGCCTCGCGGCCGACTGGAAGCAGGAGCACCCGGGTGCGACGGTCGCCGTGCTCCGTCCTGCGGTCCCGCTCGCGGAGGAGGCCAGCGGCTGGCTCGCTCGCGGACTGCGCGAGACGTCGGCGATCCGCGCCGCGGGACCCGACGATCCGCCGAGCCAGTACGTGCATCTGCACGACGTGACGTCGGCGGTGGTGCTGGCATTGAGCTCCCGGCTCGACGGCCCGTTCAACGTGAGCCCCGACGGATGGATCTCCGGCGATCAGCTCCGAGCGCTCGCCGGCGTTCCCGGTGTGCGCGTGCCCGAGCCCGCGGCGCGGCGCTTGGCGTGGCTGCGCTGGCGGCTCGACCCCGCGAGCGCGCCGCCGGGACTGCTGCCCTACACGATGCACTCGTGGGTCGTTGCCAACGACCGCATCAAGGCGGCGGGCTGGAAGCCCACGTTCACCAACGAAGAGGCGTACGTGGCCGGGCATCGTCCGGCGCCGTGGGCCACGGTCAGCCCGCAGCGCCGTCAGGAGCTCGCGCTCGCCGGTGCGGGGGCCGCGGTGCTCGGCGTGATCGCCGGCGTCGTCGCGCTCGTACGCCGCCGTCGTTAGTGGTTCTTTTCGCCGAGCGTGATCCACATCGTCTGCGGCGTGGTGCCGCGCATGATGTCGAACGAGATCGAGTCGCCCGGGTGATGACCGCGTAGCGCGACCACGAACGCCGACATCGTCGTGATCTTCGCGCCGTCGAGCGCGACGATCACATCGTCCGGCTGGAGCCCAGCCTGCGCCGCGGGGCTGTTGTCGATCACCTTCGTGACCTTCGCTCCGCCAGTGACGCCGATACCTTTCGCGTTCACCGCGTCGAGATCGGCTCCCTCGACACCGAGCCACGAGTGACGCGCGGCTCCGGTGGCGATGATGTCGTCCGCGACAGCGCGCACGATGTCGATCGGAATCGCGTACCCGAGCGCGTTCGCAGCAGAGTCGGTCGACGACGAGATCGCAGTTGTCATGCCGATGACTGACCCTGACCCATCACACAGCGCGCCGCCGGACGACCCTGCGGCGCTCGGTGCGTCGGTCTGGATCATGTCGCGCAGCTCGACTTCATCGGAGCTGTTCACGCGTCGCCCGAGCGCGCTGATCACGCCCACGGTGACCGACGGTCCGCCGGCCGGTCCGAGGGGCGACCCGATCGCGATCGCCGTCTGCCCCGATTCCAGATCGGTGGCCGAGCCGAGCACCGCGACCGGTAGCTGATCGCGGTCGATCTTCACGACCGCAATGTCGGTCATCGTGTCGGTGCCAATGACCCGCCCCGGGACATCGGTGCCGTCGGCCAGCACGATCTCCACGCTCGCGATGTGGGCGACGACGTGCGCGTTCGTCACCAGATAGCCATCGGTACGCACGAGGATCGCCGATCCGATGGTCTTGCCCTTGTCGGCCGCGCTCTCGATCCGGGCGATGGCGGGCGACACGGACTTGGCGATGGTGATCACACCGTGGCCCGACGTGCGGTCGATGCCGATCTCGACGAGGGGGGGGACGGCCACCTGTTGGATCACCGGCTTCGCGACGACGTCGGTCGACAGCCTGCCGCTGACGGCAACGACGCCAAGCGAAAGCGCCGATCCGATCAGGCCGGCCACGACCGCAACGGCCCACAGCTTCGTGCCCGATGCGTCGGTCGCGGTCGACGGCAAGGCGACGCCGACTGACAGGCCGAGCTCCGACGGATGACGCCACAAGCGGTCGTCGGGGGGCAGCGGCGTGCCACCGAGAGGTGCGTCGTCGTCCTCGCCGTCGTCGAAGGGCACGAAGACCAACGATAGTGACGGGTCTTCGCTGGGGGACCGCGGGCCGTAACCTGTCAGATCTATGCAGCAACCACCGACATCG
>JBEEFW010000155.1:0-3047 GCA_041166385.1 Acidimicrobiaceae bacterium
CGCGCAGAGCGCGTGGCTCGGTCAGATCGACTCGCTCGCCGCGCCCGACCGCAAGACGCACGAGCTCATTCGCATGGTGTGCACCGTGATCGCCCGCAATCCTGAAGGCATCGTGCGGCACGCGATGTTGGCGCGCGAAGTCGGCGCAACGTGGGCTGATGTCGTCGGCGCGATCATGTTGACCGCTCCCGCGTTCGGCATCCTCGCGGCCGTCGAGGCGTTGCCTCATGCTCGCGAAGGCTTCGATGCGGCTCCGGCCGTCGAAGAGGAAGAGTGACGAACCAACCCTTCCGGCTGCTGCCTCGCCTCAACGACACCAACGACTACTTCTGGACCGGCGGTGAGCACGGCGAGCTGCGGTTCCTGCGCTGCCAGGACTGCGGCACGTGGATCCATCCGTGGTCGCCCCGCTGCCCGAGCTGCCTGTCGAAGAACACCGCGCCCGAAGCCGTGTCGGGCAACGCGACCGTGCACGGGTTCACCATCAACTACCAACCCTGGATCCCGGGACTCGACCCGCCCTACGTGATCGCGATCGTCGAGTTCCCCGAACAGGAAGGCTTGCGCCTCACCACCGGCATCGTGGGCTGCGAGCCCGACGACGTGTACGTCGACATGCCAGTGCGCGTCGTGTTCGACAACTACGAGGACGTGTGGCTGCCGTTCTTCGAGCCAGCCACATGAACGTCGGCGAGCGCGGCGCAGTCATCACGGGCATCGGCCAGTCCGACGTCGGCCGTCGCCTCTTCCGCAACCCGCTGGATCTCACGCTCGACGCGTGCCTTGATGCGATCGCCGACGCGGGACTCACGCGCGACGACATCGACGGCATCGCGACCTACCCCGGTGCGATGGACAGTCCGCCGGGGTTCTCCGGTGCAGGCGTCACCGACGTGCAGGACGCATTGCGCCTGAACCTCAACTGGTTCGCCGGGAGCATGGAGTCGCCGGGCCAGCTCGGCTCGGTCATCAACGCCTGTCTTGCCGTGGCGGCGGGGCTGGCCAATCACGTGTTGTGCTTCCGGACGGTGTGGGAGGGCTCCGCGCAAGGGACAGGCGGGCGGGCCGGCATCGGTGTCGGTGGCAACGTCAACGTCGGCAGCGGCAAGCTCCCGCGCATCGGTGGTTTCATGCAGTGGACGATCCCGTACGGCGCGGCGTCGGCCGCGAACTGGATCGCGATGATGGCGTCGCGTCACTTCCACGAGTTCGGCACGACGCGCGAGCAGCTGGCATGGATCGCGCTGAACGGTCGCCGCAACGCCGAGGTCAATCCCAAGGGCGTGTACCGCGAGCCGATGACGCTCGACGACTACATGAACGTGCGCATGATCACGTGGCCGTTCTGCCTGTACGACTGCGACGTGCCTGCGGACGGTTCGACCGCGCTCATCGTGTCGCGCGCCGACGCCTCCGGGCTGCGCAAGACGCCGATCCAGGTCGAAGCGGTCGGCTCCGCGATCCATGGCCGGCCGTCGTGGGATCAATGGGACGACCTCACGACGATGGCGCTCCGCGATGCGGCCGCCCAGATGTGGACGCGCACGGATCTCACGCCCGCCGACGTCGACGTGGCCGAGTGCTACGACGGCTTCAGCTTCATCACGCTGGCCTGGCTCGAAGCGCTCGGCTTCTGTGGAAAGGGCGAAGGCGGTCCGTTCATCGACGGCGGGGAGCGCATCGCTCGCGATGGCCTGATCCCACTCAACACGCATGGCGGCCAGCTCTCGTCCGGACGGCTGCACGGCTACGGGTTCATTCACGAGGCGTGTGTGCAGTTGTGGGGCGAAGGCGGCGAACGCCAGGTCGTACGGCCGGGCGGGCGGCAGCCGGAGGTCGGGATCGCGGCGGCGGGCGGCGGTCCTCTCGGCGGGTGCTTGTTACTCACTCGGAGGTAGCGATGAGCTTCACGGAAGCCGAGCTCGAGTCGATGACGGTCGCGCCGTGGGAACGCGCCAAGCAGGCGATCGCTGAGGGTCGACTCGACGACGCGGTCAATCACATCGACGACGCCGCGCAGCGCACGCGCGGTCTGCAGATCTACTCCATCGAATGGATCACGTCGCTGCTCTCGTTCGTCGGACGCGAGCTCGGCGAGGACGCGGTCGAGCGCGCATTGCGGGCGAGCAGCGACGACTTCATCCGTGCGCGCCGCGAGCCCGAGAACGCCCCGGCGTGGGACACGTTGACGGCCACCGTGCGGGCCAAGGCGATCGCCCGAGCGATGGTGGCCAACGGCGGCGCGTGCACCGTCTCCGAGGACGACGAGAAGATCGTGTTGTCGTTTCGCTGTGGCAGCGGGGGCCGACTGATCGACGAAGGGCGATATGACGACGACGGCGGGCCCTACCTGACACTGCACGAGCGCGGTCCCCGCACGTTCGAACGCGACGCCTTGCCGGTGTACTGCGCGCACTGCTCGGTGAACAACGAGATCCAACCGGTCGAGTGGGGCAGCGCGCCGACGTCGATCGAGTATCCACCAGAGCGGGCCGGAGAGCCCTGCATCCATCACGTGTACAAGGACGTGACGGCGATCCCCGACGACGCCTACGTGCGCATCGGCGTTGACCCGACTACCAGATCCGGGCGCCCGCCATCAGACGCTTGAGATCGCGTGCGGCGAGATCGTGGCGTCGTCGGGCTTCGCCTCGGAGTTCTCGCAGCTCGGCATAGCGGTTGGTTTCGTCTTCGGTCCACGGTCGTTGGTCGCGCAACAACTCGAGATCGTGGATCTCGTCGACCACGGCAGAGTGACGCGCCGCGGCGCTCAACAGTTCCGACGCGAGGCGGCGACGAGAGTGGATCAGCGCTGGTAGCGGTTGCACGATGGACACTGCCACTCCTGGTCGCGGACGGATTCAGCAATTGGTTCCCGCCCGCACAACCAGACAAACCGTACCGTCAATGAAGAGCGCGGAGCGACTACCAGCCCTGGAAGTCGGGCGACCGTCGCTCCATGAAGGCCTTCATACCTTCGGCGGAGTCCGCGGTGGCGTTGATCATCTCCTGCGCGAACGCCTCTTCCTCGAACGACGTGTGGCGGC
>JBEEFW010000156.1:0-2961 GCA_041166385.1 Acidimicrobiaceae bacterium
GGGGGCGTCATCCATTGCCACGCGGCCTACGCGACGATGTTCGGGCTCGTCCATGAGCCCATCCCCGCGATCATCGAGGAGGTCGTCGTGTATCTCGGAGGTGATGTCCCGATCTGCGACTACAAGCCCACCGGGAGCGACGAGCTCGGAGAGGAGGTCGCCTCGCGTCTCGGCGATCGCAGCGCCGCGATCGTCGCCAACCACGGGATCGTGACGATGGGCGACACGCCGGACAAGGCCTTGCACAACGCCGAGCTCACCGAGCGCACCGCGATGATCGTTTGGGGTGCACGCGCTCTGGGCACCCCGGTGCCGCTGCCGGGAAAGACGAACGAGAACATGGCCGGCGTCTACCGGCTGCTTCGAGGCATCTGACAGGAACCGCCCCTACCGAGGGCGAAAGAACGGACGAGGAAACTTTGGGGGAGAGAACATTGCGCAAGGTTCGGCGGCGGGGTCACGCCATGGTCCTGGCGGTCGCGCTCGTCGCGACGGCGGCGTGCGGTACGCGGCTGCCCGAGAGCGCCTTCGTGCAAGCCGGTGCCGATGGCGGTACCGGCACCGCCGGCGGCACACGCAGCGGAACCGGAACGGGCACCGGCACAGGTACCGGCACCGCCAGCGACAGCAGCGGAACCGGAACGGGCACCGGCACGGGTACGGGCACAGGCGAAGGAGGCGCGGCGGTCGGCGGAGCCGACGGACCGAACCAGGCCAGCGACACCGGCGTGACCGAGAGCGAGATCGTGATCGGCAACATCACCGCTGTCGACGGCATCCTCGGCAACGCGTTCGCCCCGCCCTTGCGCGGACTCCAGGCGTTCGTGCAGTGGCAGAACGACCACGGTGGGGTCCACGGCCGCAAGATCCGGCTCGAGAGCTGCAACGACGGCGAGGATCGCACGAGGACCCTCGCCTGCGCTCAGGACCTGGTCGAGAACAAGAAGGTGTTCGCGTTCGTCGGCAACAACACACGGGCCGAAGGCGGCGCCGTCCCGTACATCGACGGGCAGGGCGTGCCGATGTTCATGGCGCTGCCGATCAGCAACGCCGCGTCGCGGTTCCCGCACTATTGGTCGATCTACGGCAACGGCTGCCCGCGCGATGGTCAGAACGTCTGCTACAGCGACAACATCTACAGCACCACGGGCATCTATCGCTGGTTCAAGAACAACCTCGGTACGCACAAGGCTGCGGTGTTCTATTACGGCCTCATCAACATCTCCAAGGACGCGGGCGCCTTCGTGCAGGAGGGTCTCAAGCTCGAGGGCTACGACGTCACCGGGTACGACGTCAACTTCGCCAACCCGAACTTCGACCAAGCCGTCCAAGACATGAAGTCCAACGGCACCGACATGATCCTCGACGTCATCGACGACGGCACCAACCGCAAGCTCTGCGACACGATGCAGCGGTACGGGTTGACGGTCACGGCCAAGGTGTCGACGGTCGTGTCCTACGGCGACGAGATCGGAACCGACTTCTCCGACGTCTGCCGCAACTCGATCTACATCAGCGGCAACACGATGAGTTACGACGCTCTCAGCAACCCCGCGGTGGCGGAATTCCGCGATGCCTTTGCAACGTATGAGCCCGATGCGCCGCTGCACCAGTGGTCGCTCGAAGGCTGGATGGCGGGCAAGTCGCTCGTCGAAGCGCTGCAGACGATGGGTCCCGCTCCGACACGCGCCGGTCTCGAGGACTGGCTGCGGGGCCTGAACAACTACACCGCCAACGGGCTGTCGATCCCCATCGACTTCATCGTGAAGGACTATCCGAACCAGCCGACGGCCATCGAGCCCGACTGCACTTCCATCGCGCAGTGGCAGGACAGCGTCGACGGTTGGGTGCAACGGACGGGCCCGGCCGGTGACTGCTTCGACGGCACCTTCCAGTACCCGACCAAAGCCTCCGATCGCGGGGACTAGCGAGCGTCGCCGGGCTACGTGGCGCTCACGCCGAGGTAGCGGCTCACCACGGCGGGGTCACGAAGTTCGGCGGGCTCGCCCACGAACGCCACCTCGCCTTTGGACAACACGTAACAGATGTCGGCCAGCTGCAACGCGTGCGTGAGGTACTGCTCGACCATCAGGATCGTGGTGCCCTGCTCGCGCAGCATGGCCACCGCGTCGAAGAGTTGGTCGACGACGATCGGCGCGAGGCCCATGGAGATCTCGTCCATCATGAGCACGCGCGGTTCGGCGACGAGCGCGCGACTGAGCGCCAGCATCTGCTGCTCGCCCCCCGACAGCGTGCCGGCCGCCTGCGTGAGCCGCTCGCCCAGACGAGGGAAGGTCGAGATGATCCGGTCGTAGCCCTCGCGTCGACCGGTCTGTGACCCACGGCGGGCGGACCGAAGCGCGATCTCGATGTTGTCCTTCACGCTGAGCGACGGAAAGATGCCGCGCCCTTCGGGGATGAGTGCAACACCGAGCCGGGCGATGGTGCTCGTCGAGCGTCCGCTGATGCGGCGACCGTCGAGACGGATCGCGCCCTTGGTCGGCACGACCGTTCCCGAGATCGTCCGCAGCGTCGTCGTCTTGCCCGCGCCGTTCGGCCCCAGCAACGCCACGACAGCGCCTTCGGGCACGGCAAGCGACACGCCGTGGAGGATCTCGACCCGGCCGTAACCGGCGACGACGCAGTCAAGCTCGAGCGCCGGCATCGTCCACCTCGCTCTCGTCGACGCCGAGGTACGCGGCGCGCACTGCGGGATCCACGCTCACATCGCGCGGCGTGCCCTGCGCGATCAGCGTGCCGAAGTCCAACACGTAGATCCAGTTGGAGACCGCCATCACCAGCTCGACATCGTGCTCGATCAGCAGCACGGCGACGCCGCGTTCCGCGACGATCTGCAGCACGCGTTGGAAGCCCATCGTCTCGCTTGTGTCGAGCCCACTACTCGGCTCGTCGAGCAACAGCACGGTCGGCTGCGTGCAAAGTGCCCGCGCCAACTCCACG
>JBEEFW010000157.1:0-8410 GCA_041166385.1 Acidimicrobiaceae bacterium
GCCGGCCGAGGGTTCTGTGCCGGGCTCGATCTCGGTGGTTACGGAACAGTTCCCGGAGCTGAAGGCCGCGGACAGGTCGTCGGCGGTTTCTCGACGCAGACGCACATCGCCTCGCTGATCCCGCAGATGCGCGCGCTCCCCGTCCCGGTGATCGCCGCCGTCAATGGAGCGGCGGCCGGCGGCGGTCTGGCTCTCGCACTCGGCAGCGACATTCGCATCGCGGGCACCGCCGCGCGCTTCAACGTCGCGTTCGTGCGCATCGGCTTGTCCGGATGCGACATCGGTGTGAGCTGGATGCTGCCAAGGCTCATCGGCGCGAGCCGGGCGTGGGAGTTGATGTTGACGGGCCGCATCATCGACTCCGCCGAGGCGGATCACATCGGATTGGTGACGCGGGTCGTGAGCGACGACGCACTGCTCGACTCGGCATTGGAGACGGCATCGTTGATCGCGGCGAACAGCCCGTGGGGTGTGCGCATGACGAAAGAAGTCGCGTGGAGCCAACTCGAGATCGGCTCACTCCAAGCCGGCATCGACATGGAGAACCGCACGCAGATCCTGTCGTCGTTCACCGAAGATCAGCGTGAGGCGATCACTGCCTTCCTCCAGAAGCGCCCCGCCGACTTCCAGTACCGCTGACCCCTCTCGAATTCCCACTCAGGCGTCTACAAATTTGTAGACGCCTGAGTGGGATTTGCTGGTCTCGTTGCTGGTCTCGTTGCTGGACTAGTTGCTGGTGATGCGCTTGGGTTCGACGAGAACGGCGACGCGCTCCTCGGTGGCCATGACGCGGTCGTACTCGTCCCAGTCGTCGTGCGTGCCGCCCGCGGCTTTGAAGATGTCGCGCAACAACGTGGCGTAGGCCGCGGCGTCGCGGCTGTCGCGGTCCACGATCCGCGCCGGCCCCTCCACGGTGGCCCACTCCCACCCGGAGCGGAACACGACGGCCGCTCGCCCGCTCGAGCGAATGAACTCGACCTTCTTCGCATCGCCCCGAGCGACGAAGCCGACGCGGGGTTCCCCATCGTCCGGGTCGTCGAGCACGCCCGCGTTCACCACCGACGTACTCACCGTTCCGCTGGGACGGGCGACGGCGACGACCACCAAACCGTGGTCTCCCGCCCCGAGGCGCTTCACCAGATCGAGATCAGCCACGTCCAGTCTCCTCTTCGCTCGCGTTCGGGTCGGGCCACGGGATCCGTCGATCCGGCTCCGGTGGACTCATCAGTCCGGCGCCGTTGCCGTCGGGGTCCTCGACGACGGCATAGCGCGAGCCCCAGTACGCGTCGAATGGCGGCTGCTGAGTCTTGTAGCCGCCCGCAGTCATGTGCGCGTAGAGGTCATCGACCGCCTGGCGCGTGGGCACGCCGAAGTTCAGCACGACCGAGTTGCCACCGGACTCGTGGGCTCCCGCGTTCCAGATCTTCGCCGACGAGACGCTGTCGAACTCGATCGACATGTCGTCCGACACGCGAAGCTCGACGTGGTGCGCAGCCCACTCCCCGGGCGGGTTGTCGATCGTGAAGCCCAGCCGCCGGTAGAAGGCGAGCGTCGCTTCCATCTCCGCGACGACGAGGTTGACCTGATTGAAGACGGGCGGCATGACGCGCTCCCCTGCTAGGACTGCTTCGTGAACGACGACGTCATCTTGATCGATGAACCGGCCCCCATGGTGCGCCGAGTGACCCTGAACCGTCCCGAAAAGCGCAATGCGCTGAACCACGCCCTTCGTGGAGGCATCCTCAATGCGCTCCGCGAAGGCGACGCCGACCCCGACGTGCGCGTGCAGATCGTGCGGGGTGCCGGTACGTGCTTCTCGGCCGGGTACGACCTCGGCGGCGGCAACGAGGGCCTCGAGATGCCGTACTACACGCCAGGCGGCGACGGGCAGTGGCCCCGTCACGTGACCGAGGGTTGGATGAGCATCTGGGATCTCGCGAAACCCGTGATCGCGCAGGTCCACGGCTACTGCCTGGCCGGCGGCAGCGAGCTCGCCACCGGCTGTGATCTCGTCTACGTCGCCGAAGACGCCAAGATCGGCTATCCCGCGGTGCGCTTCGGTGTCCCCGACATGCACTTCCACGCGTGGCTGTGCGGAATGCGGGCCGCGATGGAGATGATGCTCACCGGCGACTCGATGTCCGGAGTCGAGGCGGTCGAGCTGGGCTGGGCGAACCGAGCCTTCCCGGCGGAACAACTCGGCGACGAGGTCGTGCGGGTCGCCAAGCGCATCGCGCTGATCCCGCCCGACATCGCGCAGCTCAACAAGCGCGTGGTGCATCGCGGCATGGAGGTCATGGGACTGCGCACCGCGATCCGTACGGGCACAGAGCTGTGTGCGCTCGGCACGCGACAGGAGAGCATGTACAAGTTCATCGAGGAGATGCGTGGTGGGCTGACGCAAGCGTTGCAACAGCGCGACGAGCCGTTCGGCGACTACCGCACCGTCGAGACCCACGGCGACTGAGGTGGAAGTTGCCTCAACCGACGGTGTCACCGTCGTGGTCCACGATCTCGGAGGCGATGGCGAACCGTTCCTGATCTGCCACGCCACAGGGTTCTGCGCACACGCGTACCTACCGATGGCCGAACGGATCGCCGAGCGCCACCGCGTGTGGGCGATCGACTTCCGCGGCCATGGCGACACGGCGGCACCCGCCAACGGCCGCTTCGACTGGAACGGGATGGCCGACGATCTGCAGGCCGTCATCAAGGAGCTCACGTCGAGCCCGCTGGCGGTGTTCGGGCACTCGATGGGCGGTGCTGTTGCGGTGTTGGTCGAACACCGGGCGCCCGGCACGTTGAAGTCCGCGTACTTGTACGAACCGATCATCATTCCGGCCTCCGGGGAGATGCCGCTCGGCTCCAATCCGATGAGCGAGGTCGCGCTGCACCGCCGGCCGTCCTTCCCCTCCAAGGCGGAAGCGTTGATGCGCTACGCGAGTCGTCCACCGCTCAACACCCTGCAAGCGGGTGCGCTCGCCGCGTACGTGGAGCACGGATTCATCGAGGAACCTGACGGCACGGTGCGCCTGAAGTGCCGGCCCGAGTACGAAGCCGCCACCTTCGCGGCCACCGGCCAGGCGACGGTCGCGCTGGCGGCCGAGGTGCTGACCCCCACGACGGTGGCGGTCGGACACGTCGAGGGCGACTGGGGACCGGCGTTGTTCGCTCCGGCCGTAGTCGAGGCCATGCCGAACGCGACGCTCCAGAGCTTCGATCGGCTCGGTCACTTCGGGCCGCTGCAGGATCCGATCACGATCGCGAACGCGATCCTCGAACGAGAGGACTCGAGCTCATGATCATCGTCACCGGCAGCGTGAAGGTCCAACCGGCGAGCTTGGCGCGCGCCCGTGAGCTCGCTCTCGAACACGTCCAGCGCTCGCGCACAGAACCTGGGTGCCTGCTGCACTCCGTGCACCACGACGTAGAAGATCCACTGCGACTGGTCTTCCTCGAACACTGGGAGGACCGCGCCGCGCTCGACGCTCATTTCGGTGTGCCCGCTTCCGGCGAGTTCGTCACCGCGCTCGCGGCGCTCGCGACCGAGCCGCCATCCATCGAGATCTACGACGCGGAGCGTGTTCGCTGACTGGAGAGCAGGACCGCATCCTCTTCCTCTGCACGGGCAACGCAGCGCGATCGGTGATGGCCGGCGCCGCCCTCGCTGCTCGCCTGCCCGGCATCCTGGTGGAGACCGCAGGAACGCTCACCATCGACGGTCAACCGATGAGCTGGCGCACTCGGACCGCGCTCGAATCCGTCGGCCTTGCCTTCCCATCGCATCGCAGCCGCCAGGCGTCGCACACCGACATCGACAAGGCGACGTTGATCGTCGGGCTCGCTCCCGAACATGTGTTGTGGGTGCGGAGGAACCACATCACTGCCGCCGGCCGAACGGCCACCCTGAAACGGCTGTGCCGCGACCTGTCCGCGGGCGAGGCGCCGCTGGCCGACCGGGTGGCTGCGCTCGGGCTGGCCGACGTCGAGCTCGAAGACTGGGAGGAGGTCGTCGACCCGGGCGGCGGCGAGGTCGAGGTCTTCGTCGAGTGCGCGCACGAGGTCTTCGGGCTCGTGCAGGAATTCGCGGGCAAGCTTCACTGATGCATCCGCGGGCGATCGCCGAAACTGCGCCAGACCGACCGGCCGTGGTCATGGCCGCGACCGGTGATGTCACGACCTTCGCCGAGCTCGACGCTCGCTCGAACCAGTTCGCGCAACTGTTGCGTGCGAGAGGGGTTCGGCAAGGCGGATCCGTCGCCATCTTCGCCGAGAACCATCCGTCGTTCCTCGAGGTCACGTGGGGAGCCCAGCGATCCGGCGCGTACTACACCGCAGTCAACTCGCATCTCACGCCGGACGAAGCGGCGTACATCGTCGATGACTGCGACGCCGCCGTGATCGTCTCCACTCGCCAACTCGCGGCGGTGGCTGCTGAGCTCGACGCCGACCGCGTACCGAAGGCGCACACTCGCTTGCTGCTCGACGGCGAGCTCGAAGGGTGGGAGCGGTACGAGGACGCCGTCGGAGCGATGCCAACGGATCCGATCAGCGACGAAGCCGAAGGCGACTTCATGCTGTATTCGTCAGGCACGACCGGCCGCCCGAAAGGCATCAAACGCGAGCTCTCGTTGGCGCCCCTCGGCGAAGGCGTGCGCGGCGCGCTGGGCCTCGCCGTCGCGCTGGGCTTGGGTGAGAACAGCGTCTACTTGTGTCCCGCTCCGCTGTATCACTCCGCGCCGCTGGCATGGTCCATGAGCACACAGCGACTCGGCGGATCGATCGTGGTGATGGACCGATTCGACCCCGAGACATGCCTGCAGCTGATCGAGCAGTACCAGGTGACACACGTGCAGTTCGTCCCGACCATGTTCGTGCGGATGCTGAAGCTGCCAGAGGAAGTGCGTGCTCGCTACGACGTTTCGAGCCTCGTGGCCGTCGTACACGCCGCCGCGCCGTGTCCCGCGGAGGTGAAGCGGCAGATGATCGAGTGGTGGGGCCCGATCATCTACGAGTACTACTCGGCCACCGAGGGCATGGGCGCCACGTTCATCAACTCCGAGGAAGCGCTCACGAAACCGGGCTCGGTGGGCCGCGCCATGGTCGGCGTGATCCATGTGCTCGACGAGAGTGGCCACGAGCTCGGCCCGAACGAGATCGGCACGATCAGCTTCAGCGGCGGCCCGCGTTTCGAGTACCACAAGGATCCCGTCAAGACGGCCCAGGCCATCGATGATGAAGGCCGGGGCACGGTCGGCGACGTCGGCTACGTGGACGAGGACGGCTACCTGTTCCTGACCGACCGCAAGGCGTTCATGATCATCTCGGGCGGCGTGAACATCTATCCACAGGAGGCGGAGAACCTCCTCGTCACGCACCCGAAGGTGATGGATGTCGGCGTGCTGGGGGTGCCCCACGCGGAGATGGGCGAGGAGGTCAAGGCGGTCGTGCAGCCGATGCGCTGGGAGGACGCAGGCCCCGAGCTCGAAGCCGAGCTCATGGCGTTCTGCCGCGACCACCTCGCGGCATACAAGTGCCCGCGCTCGGTCGACTTCATGGAGCAGTTGCCACGCCTCGACACCGGAAAGCTCTACAAGCAGGAACTGCGTCGGCGCTACTGGCCCGCAGCGACGTAGGCGGCCACACCCGCGAGGTTGCAGTCGATCAGCCACCGCCCGCCTTGTTCCAAGGCTGCGAGCACGGCGACCGCGCTCGCAATGCCCGTCAAGGGATCGGCGATGGCGTCGCCCAAGAAACACGGCGTGTCCCGCCACCACGCGACAAGCCCGCCGGCGACCGCGGCATCGTCGCCGAAGCCGACCCAGTCGCGCTGCGGTTCACCTCGTCCGTGGCCGGTGATCGACAGCCATACGCGCGGGCCGTTCGCGATGATCTCGCGCGCGTCGATACCCAGCTGCTCGAGCGCGCGCGGGCGCGAGCCCTCGACGACGACGTCGGCGGACATGAGAAGGTCGACGAGCGCGTCACGCGTGAAGTCGTTCGACACGAACTCTTTGCCGGCGTGCATCAGGTCGAAGAACGCCGCCGGACCGTTTCTCGCTCCGTCGGGCCGCGTCCTCGACTCGACCTTGACGACGCGTGCGCCCTTGGCCTGCAGAAGACGAGTGCAGAGCGGACCCGCCCACAGCGACGACAGGTCGACGACGAGGGGCGGGCGGTCGAGCGGCGCCGCCTCGTCGATGAGGCGCCGTTCGGCGAGATCGCCGGCCACCCGTTCGCCGAGGACCGCGATGGGCAGCCCGAGCAAACGACCGCGCTCCACCAGCTCGCCCGCCGACGCGGAGCTGACAGTCGCTTCGATGACAGACCACTCGGGCTCACAGCCGATCCATGCCGGGACGAGCTCCTCGTCATCGGAACGCGTCAGCGACAGGGCGATCCAGGCGTCGGCCGTTGCCATGAGCCGGGTCGCGCCTCCGCAGGAGACGCGACCGTTGCGGGTGTAGCTCCAGATGGCGGCTCGCTCGGTGAGCAGCGTCATCGCATCGACCCCGATCGGCGCACCGAGCGCGGTGATGCGCTCGACCACCTCGTGAGTCGGCTCGAGCGGCGGACCGTCGGCGAAGCCCGTCAGTTCTGCGAGCGCTGTCATCGGTGCGCGTACGGTACCGGCGTGCACGACCTCCCGATCGCGTCGGCCGCACTGGATCTGCTGCTGGATGCCACCGCGTCGCTCGACGTGGAGAGCGCGCTGATCGTGGAATCGGCGACGTACTCGACGCTGCAGGCCGGCCCCGAGCATCGATCGTGGCTCGCGGCTCGCCGGCGACGCGAACGAGCCGAAGAAGACGACGTGCTGCTGGTCGCGCGAAGCGGGGGAACGCTACAGCTCACGCTCAATCGCCCGCACGTGCGCAACGCGTTCAACGCCGCCATGCGCGAGGCGCTGCTCGACGGTCTCATGATCGCCACGCTCGACCCGTCCGTGGAGCACATCGTCATCGACGGCGCCGGGGCGAACTTCTGCAGCGGGGGTGACCTCGACGAGTTCGGAACACTCGAGGATCCGGCGAGCGCCCATCTCCTGCGCGTCGAACGCAACGTCGGGCGGGCGGTGCACCAGCTGCGCGATCGCACGACGGTCACCGTCCACGGAGCGTGCATCGGCGCCGGCGTCGAGATCCCCGCATTCGCCGGCCGGGTGATCGCGCGACCAGATGCCACGTTCCGGCTGCCGGAGATCGGCATGGGGCTCGTACCCGGCGCGGGCGGCACGGTGAGCATCCCGCGGCGCATCGGACGTGAGCGGTTTCGATCGATGGCCCTCACGGGTGCGATGATCGATGCCCCGACCGCGCTGTCATGGGGTCTGGTCGACGAGATCGAAGGAGCATGAGGGTGGACGACGTACTGGGTTACAAGGGCAAGCACGCGGTCGTCACCGGCGCGGCGTCTGGCATGGGGGCCGCGACCGCGAGCGCGCTCATCGATCTCGGCGCCAACGTCACCGCCATCGACGTGAAACCAACCGAGTTGGCGGTAGCGGCATCGCTGCAGGTCGATCTGCGCGACAAGGGGCAGATCGACGACGCGGTCGCGTCGATCAGCGAACCGGTCGACGCCATCTTCAGCGTGGCCGGGCTCCCAGGCCCCCCGTTCTCCGATCTCGACACGATGAAGGTGAACTTCGTCGGCGCGCGGCACCTGATCGAGTCGCTCGTACCGAAGATGCCGAGAGGCGCAGCCGCGGTCTGCGTCGCGTCCAACGCCGGCCTCAACTGGCAGCTGAACCTCGAGACGCTCTACCCGCTCGTGCAGTCCCCGGATTTCGAGTCGGGTGTCGCATGGTGCGAGGCCAACCCCGAGGTCATCCTCGGCGGGTACGCGATGTCGAAGCAGGCCACCAACGCATGGGTCGCGTGGCGGGCGGTCGGCCTCATGAAGGACTTCGGCATCCGTCTGAACAACACGAACCCGGGTCCCACCGACACGGCGATGATGCCGGCGTTCGAGGCGCAGGCCGGCAAGGAGCTCATCGACGCGTTCGTCGGGCCGTCAGGGCGGCGTTCGAATCCCGAGGAGCAGGCGTGGCCGTTGTTGTTCCTCAACAGCCCCCGGTCCAGCTATGTGGCGGGCGAAGCGCTCCACGTCGACGCCGGCTTCCTCGGCGCCATGATCACCGGCCAGCTCTGACCGATCCACCTCCGACGTTTGGGCGTTTCATCGTCCCCACGACGATCCGACGCCCAAACGTTCATGGGGTTCGGAGGGTGCGGCGGAGGAGTTTGCCGGTTTCGTTGTAGGGCAGCTCGTCGAGGAAGGAGATGCGGGCGGGCACGCGCGACGAGCGCAAACGATCCCGCACCCACTGCTGCAAGTCGGCCTCGGTGATCTCATCGTGCACGACGACGAACGCCACCGGCACCTCACCCCACTCATCGTCGGGCGC
>JBEEFW010000158.1:0-5645 GCA_041166385.1 Acidimicrobiaceae bacterium
CCGGCCTCGACGCGGCCGGTCGAGATCAACTGCGCGAGCTGTGCCGAACCATGCTGCCGCCACCACCCTTCGTCTTGACTGCACAGGCCTGGGCGGCACGCGGCTCCGTCAAACGTTGACGTAGCGCTTATTCGCAATCACCACTCGCCCTTAGTCGAAGGCGACGCTGTCGAGCAAAGAGCCGAACCAGGCGCGCATCGCATCTTCCTTCCCCGGCTGATCGTAGGTGAAGAAGACGTACACCTGACCGGCGTGAATCACCGTGGCGGAGAGCGCGAACACGCCGCAGACCACCTCGTCGAGAATCCCCGTCTCACCGGAGACGCTGATCGACGCGGTCGCAGCGGGTACCTCGGGGCACCCGCGAGCCGCGGCGTTGGCGGCGCGACTTGCGGCGACGAACTCCTCGAGAGTCGCGGTGGTCGGACCTGCGAACGCGTACGCCTGCTGTGTATCCGATGCGTGAAGGATGTCGACGGTGGGGTCGCCGCTGCCCGGTGATCCCGTACCGTCCCAAGCAATCGTCGCCGGCCTCCCGCTCCAGTCGGTGGACCCGACGACGTAGCGGTAGAGCTCGGATCGGAAGGGCTCGGCGGATGCCGCTGTGGTGGACGGGATCGTGATCGCCGCTGACGTGCTCGCGACCTCGGCAACTGTCACCGGCGATGATCCCGCCGTTGAGCTGTCGGAGCCGCACGCTGTCAGCAGCGCCGCTGCGCATGTCACGACTGAAACGGCAGCTACCACGCCGTGCAGGCGCCTGACACAGGCGTGTTCTGTAGTGATGTTGGTGGTGTTGGTGGTGGTTTTGTTGGTCATGCCGGTCACCGTCGTCCATCGAGCTGAACAGCAAGTTGCAGGCGCCCTACCATGTACGTCCGGCTGTTAAGTTCCGTGTAAGTCGGTGCGGTTCAGCTGGAGGGGGCATGATGGAGTTCCGCATCCTCGGCCCGCTCGAAGCGCGTGTTGACGGACATCGAATCGATCTCGGCCCCTACAAGCAACGCGCCCTGCTCGCGCTGCTCCTGCTGCACGTCGACCGTGTGGTGCCGACCGATCGGATCCTCGAGGAACTGTGGGGTGACGATGCCGCCGGCAAAGAGAAAGCCCTGTGGGTGCACATCTCACGTCTGCGTTCCGCACTCGAACCGCACCGTTCGGAACGTGGCGAGAGCACTGTGCTGATGACTCGCGATCACGGCTATCTGATACGCGTTGATCCCGGGGCCGTTGACGCCAGGCGCTTCGAATCGGCCGTAGACGAGGCGCGAGCGCGAATGGCGGTCGAACCCGACGCCGCTTCCGAGATCCTCCGCGAGGCACTCGCGCTCTGGCACGGTGACGCGCTCCAGGACTTCGCGTACGACGACTTCGCGCGAGCAGAGATCGCCAGGCTCGAGGAGTTGAAGGTCCAAGCGCTGGAGACTCGAATCGAGGCCGATCTGCAACGCGGCCTTTCGGGCGAACTGGTCGGTGAGCTCGAGGACCTGGTGCAACAACACCCGATGCGCGAACGTCCGATGCGTCAGCTGATGCATGCGCTCTACCGCGCAGGCAGGCAAGCGGAGGCGTTGCGGGCGTTCCAGCGCTTCAGTCGCGCAATCGGCGAGGAACTCGGCATCGAGCCGTCACCAGAGCTACGGCGGCTGGAAGAGCAGATCCTGGTGCACGACAGCCGCCTTGTCCCCCGATCGGCGACCCGCACCACGGAGCCGGAAAGAGTCGTCGTCAACCCGTTCAAGGGCCTCCACGCATTTCGCGAGTCGGATGCGCAGGACTTCTTCGGACGCGACCGTTTGGTTGCCGAGGTGCTCGGACGAATTGATTCCGGCGCGCGGCTGGTCGCGCTCGTCGGCCCGAGTGGTTCCGGGAAATCGAGCGTGGTGCGAGCAGGGGTCGTGCCGGCGCTGCGCAAAGGCGGTCTCCCGGGATCGGAACGGTGGCCCCTCGCATCGATGGTGCCGGGCGCTCACCCATTCGCCGAGCTGGAGGCGGCGCTGCTGCGCTCGACGATCGATGCTCCCGACAGCTTGGCCGCGCAACTCGAAGACGAGACGCTGGGACTGTTGCGTAGTGCGCTGCGCGTCCTACCCGATGAAGCAGCACGACTCGTGCTCGTCATCGACCAGTTCGAGGAACTGTTCACACTGGTCGAGGACGAGATGGAGCGACGACGCTTCCTGGCCAACCTCGTGGCCGCGCTCGACGACCCGCACGGGCGCATCGTCGTGATCCTCACGTTGCGTGCCGACTCCTATCACCGTCCGCTCGGGTACGCCGAGCTCGCGGCACGACTGGCGGCGAACGTCGTGAATGTGCTGCCAATGACGTCGGACGAGCTGGAATCGGCGGCCGAAGAACCCGCCGCCCGCAGCGATGTGACCCTCGAGCCGGCGCTGCTCGCCGAGTTGCTCGCTGATGTGATCGGCGAACCGGGCGGCCTACCGATCTTCCAGTACGCGCTCACCGACCTGTTCGATCGTCGAGAGGGCGACGTGCTGACCGTCGCGGCATACAGGGCGATGGGTGGCGTGCGTGGAGCGCTCAGCCGTCGAGCGGACGATCTGTACCATCGCCTCACCCTCGACCAGCAGCAGGCGGCGCGGCAATTGTTCCTGCGACTGGTGACGATCACAGATCACGACGATTGGGGACGGCGAAGAGTGCCGGCGTCGGAGATCGTCTCACTGGATGTCGACGTGATCACCATGGAATCGGTGATCGACCAACTCGGCCGGCACCGCTTCCTGGCGTTCGATCGGGAGCACAGCTCGGGGGCACCGACGGTCGAAGTCGCGCACGAGGCGTTGCTGTGGGAGTGGAAGCGGTTGAGGGAATGGATCGAGGACGGCCGTCAGGACGTCAAGCGCCGGGCTGCCCTCGACGCCGCCGTCGCAGAGTGGCTGCAGGCTGATCGCGACGGTGACTACCTGCTGGCAGGTAACCGGCTGGCCGAATACGACCGGTGGCGGGCATCGACGTCGATGAGCCTGACCGCGGCCGAGCAGGACTTCCTCGACACGTCCGTGACCAGGCACCGCGAGGTCGCCGCGGATGAATCGGCGCGGGTTGCGCGCGAGGCGCAACTCGGTCGTCGTGCCCGACGCCGTTGGTGGGGCCTGGTGGCCGGTGCAGCCGTGCTGGCAGCCACGGGAATGATCGTGTTCCTCTTCGGTCCCGACGAGCCGTCGAGCGTCGCGCTGCTCTACGCGGGTCGAGCGGAAGGCGACGTCGAGAGCCTCGTCGCCGATGGGCTCGATCGAGCGGTGGACGACTTTGGCGTCGACGCCCGAGAGCTCACCCCGCCGTTCACCGACCTCGACGGTTCTCTCGACAGGATCGCCGGGACCGACCTGGTCATCGCGCGGCAAGAGGTCGCCGGAGTTACCACCAGGTCGATCGTCGAGCGCCATCCGAAGTTGAACTGGGCGTACGTGGACGTCGTCGTGCCCGGCTCCCCGTCAGTCGTGTTCGCGGAGCAGGAGGGCGCGTTCCTGGTAGGTGCGGCCGCCGCGCTCACGTCGAAATCGGGCACCATCGGATTCGTCGGCGGCTTCCAGTTCCTCGCCCTCGAACGGACACGTGCAGGCTTCGAGGCGGGTGCTCGAGCGGTCAACCCCTCGATCAAGATTCTCGCCAGGTACTTGGGTGTCCAGGCATCCGTGTTCATCCGTGAGGACCTCGCCCTCGCCGCCGCGACGGACATGTACGAGAGCGGAGCCGACGTGGTGCTGCACGTCTCGGGTGCCGCTGGCAAGGGGGTCTTCGCGGCTGCGCGCAACGAAAGCGCCGCGCTCGGGCAACAGTTGTGGGCGATCGGGATGGACTCCGACCAGTACCTGGAGGTCGATCCCTCGGAGCGGCCATACGTGCTCACATCGATGATCAAGAAGTTCGACGTAGCGGTCTACGAGCTCGTTCACATGCTGGTGGACGGCACGCTCCAAGCGGGTGCGTCCGAGCTCGGGCTCGCGGAGAAGGCCGTTGGATACTCGACCACGGGCGGTCATCTATCGATCGACACGGTGACCGCGCTCGAGCGCTACCGGCAGGAGATCGTTTCAGGCACCCGAGTCGTGCCGAGAGCGCCCATCGGTGCGCTCGAGCCACCCCTGGGGACGACGCCCACGACAAACCTCGCCATTCGGTATGACGGGACGACGTGCGCATACGACGGGCCCGTCGATGTCGTGCCCGCGATCGCGCGAGTGGAGTTCACGAACTCCACTGGCGGCGGCGCCTGGGCGGACATCACGTTCCGCGGGGATCTCGCGGTCGAGGTCCCGGCTGAGGCCCACGTCTCGAACTCCGGGTACGCCGGCCTTCAAGGTGCTGGGAGCTACGCGGTGACGTGTCATTCCAGCACGGCGACGATCGCCGGACCCACGATCGAGGTGGCCCTCGCCTGATCCCTGCGCGATTCCGCGGTCAGACCTTGCTGGCGCGACCGGCCCAGAACGGGGCGCGCAGGTCGCGCTTGAGGATCTTGCCGCTGCCGGTCTTCGGGAGCTCCGGGCTCCATGTGACGGAGCGAGGGATCTTGTAACTCGCGAGATGGCCACGCGAGTGGGCGATCACCTGTTCCTGCGTCATCGACGCGCCCTCGCGAACGACCACTACAGCGTGCACCGTCTCACCCCACTCCTCGTTGGGGATGCCGAACACGGCAGCCTCGAGAACGTCGTGATGGATCTCCAATGCCGCTTCGATCTCAGCCGGATATATGTTCATGCCGCCCGAGATGATCATGTCCTTCTTGCGGTCGCAGATGTACACGTAGCCCTCGTCGTCGAAGTACGCGATGTCGCCGACCGTCTGATAGCCGTCGTGCTGATCCTCCATGAACTGGTCGTGCTGCTTGTAGTAGTCAGCGAACACGCTCGGGCTCTTCACGAACAGTTCACCGGTGTGCTCCGGCCCTGTGCCGGTGACCTCGCTGCCGTTGTCGTCGAAGAGCTTGATCTCGACCATCGGAGCGGGTTTGCCGCACGAGCCTGGCTTGCGCAACTGATCCTCCGGTCGCAGGATCGTGTTGACGCCGAGCTCCGTCGAGCCGTACACCTCGAACAACGAGTCGTCGGGAAAGTCGGCCAGGTACATCTGCTTCAGCGTGAAGCTCCACGGTGCTGCATTCGCGATCATCCGCTTCATCGACGATGTGTCGTACTTGGCCTTGGTCTCGGCAGGCAGGTTGCACACCATTCGAATGGGTGTCGGCGCACTGAACGTCGAGGTCACCTGGTGCGTCTCGACGAGACGCAACCAATCCTCGGGATCGAAGCGGCGTTGCAGCACGACGGTCTGACCGAGGGCTTGAGCGATGGCCATGAAACCTCCGGGACCGCTGTGGTAGAGGGGGCCAGTGGTGATGTAGACGTCGTTGGGCGTGTAGCCCACGAAGGCGAGCATCGCTCCGATCTGGGCGGGGTTGCTGGCACCGCGGCGAAAGGCCCCCTTCGGCTTGCCCGTCGTGCCGCTGGTGTAGATCATCGTGGCGCCTGCTTCGGCGGACGCCGCGGCCTCCGGCTCTGCGGTTGACGCCGCAGCGATCGCAGCATCGGCATCGATCATCCCGTCCGGAACGGGCCCGTCGAAGACGAGGTAGTGCTGCACCTTCGCCAGGTTGCCACGGATGCGCTCGAACA
>JBEEFW010000159.1:0-73141 GCA_041166385.1 Acidimicrobiaceae bacterium
CCGGTGGGCGGCCTGGTGGAACACGACCTCGCAGCCGGCCACGGCCGCTCGCACCGCCGCAGCATCGCTGACCTCGGCCTCGATGAGCTCGGCCTGCGGGTCGACGTTGTCGCGGTGGCCGGTGGACAGGTCGTCGAGCACGCGCACCTCGTCGCCCCGGAGGACAAGGGCGTCCACCAGATTCGAGCCGATGAACCCGGCTCCGCCGGTGACGAGGCAACGCATTGACAGATTGTCTAGCCCGTAGGCCACACGGCCCTTGTGCGACCCGATCACCTCAACCCGCAGGGTGTTCGCGCCGAAGGAGCCGTATGAGCGTGTCGGCACATGAGGTCGGGATGGCCGCGCGCGCGCGGGCAACGGCAGTGGTGTGCGATACCAGCGCCTTCAATCTGCGGTTCTTACGGGCGGCGATGACCAAGCTCGGGTACCACCAGGTGATCGAGGCCCACAGCCTCGACGAGCTGGTCAACAAGACGACCCTCGGCCAGCCCGAGCTCGTGGTCCTCGACCCCGCGATGGAGGATGGTGCTGGGCTCGACGTCATGAAGCAGCTGAGTGCTGCCGTCCCGACTGCACTGATCGTGGCATTTTGCTCCGACGACGCCATGGCCCGCTCAGTGCAATGGCAGGGAACGATCACCGTCCCGAAGCGCAGCATCCTGCAACTCGATGCGCTGATCGCCGCGATCCGGTCCGAATTCGGACAGGAGGCTGTGGTGGAGCCGGAAGCCATTCCGGTGGACGACGTCGCCATCCCCGTGTGGGATCTGGTGCCGTCCCTCGTCGACTCGATCTGACCGAACCAACCCGCGGTTGGCTGGCAACGTCGCCTGTTCGAGCTGACCGCACGCGCCGCCGCATGCCGCGGATCGGTGCTTGCTCCGACAAGTGGGACAATTACGACAGGATCGCTGGCCTGGTGCGTTCCGAGGATGGTTAGGCCTGCGTCGAGCGGGCACTCTCCGTAAAATCCTTCGAATGGGCGGACTCAAAGCAAGCGCATGACTGTCACCGCCACGAATCACGACCACTGGTCCGACGCGTTCCAGCACGAGGCTCTCTTCTACGCGGGGCTCGACGACTTCCTCGCAGGGACCGTGCCGTTCGTGCGCGAGGGCCTCGAGGGCGACGAGCCGATGTTGGTCGCGGTGCCGCACGAGCGCCTGCGTGCGTTGCAAGCGGAACTCGACGGGAGCGCCGATCGCATGACGTTCCTCGACATGACCGAGATCGGGCGCAACCCGGCGCACATCATCCCGGCGTGGGCCGACTTCTTGAAGCGCAACGGGGGAGGGACGGTGCCGGTCCGCGGGATCGGTGAGCCGATCTGGGCGGGGCGCACCGCCGACGAGCTCATCGAGTGCCAACGCCACGAGACGCTGCTCAATGTCGCGTTCGCACGTTCCGGTTCGTGGCGGCTGCTCTGCCCGTACGACACGATCGGGCTTCCTCGCGACGTGATCGAAGAAGCGGAGCGCAGCCATCCGTGGGTGAGTCGAGCCGACGGGTGGCGCGACACCAGCGCGCAGTGCCGCGATCTCGCGGCGATGGCGGAGCCGTTCGATGCGCCGCTCCCTGCGCCGCCTGCTGCTGCGGCGACGTTGCGGTTTGGGATCAACGACATCGCCTCGGCCCGCAACCTCGTTGCCGACATGGCGACCGGTGCGGGACTGTCGAGCGCTCGTGTCGACGACCTCGTGCTCGCGGCTCACGAGCTCGTGAGCAACAGCGTGCGTCACGGCGGTGGGATCGGAACGATGCGTGTCTGGTACGACGGACAAGCAGTCGTGTGCGAGGTGACCGACAACGGGCGCATCGAGCTACCGCTCGTCGGGCGTCAGGTGCCCGCCGACGACAGCCTCGGTGGTCGCGGCATCTGGATGGCGAACCAGTTGTGCGACCTCGTGCAGATCAGGACGTTCGCCGTCGGCAATGTCGTGCGACTGCACATGCGCGCGCAGGCGGCCACGCGCACCGGCTGAGTCACCGCCGATCTAGTCGACGACGTCGATGCCGGCACCGAGGCCGGCGGCCTCCAATGCGCGCCGCACGATCGGGTTCGGCGAACGCACCTCGATGCGCTCGAGGTTCCGGAGTGCACGCATCAGTTCACGAATCCCGGTCGAGCCCATGAACGTGACGCGCCGCACATCGACCGCGATCTCCGGGCTTCCGTGCCCGGCGGCCTCGTTCAGGGCGTCGCGGAACGGCGCGCACGTCAGCAGATCGATCTCGCCGGAGACACCGACGCACGGAGGCACGACCGAGAGGTCGACCCACACATGGAAGTCCGGTGCCGCGGCCCAGTCATCGCGGGTGGCCAGCATGTTCCGGTCTCGTTTTCCCCGTTCTGCGCCGTTCTAGTCCCACCTGGGTACAGTGCGGCGACGTGGTTCGACAACTTGTCGGGCCCGAGTGCGCTTCATCCGGTCCCCGTCGAGCGCCTCCCTGTGCTGAGGAGGCATGCGGTGCCCGACGATCGGCTCTTGCGCATCCTCGAACAGTTACGCGCCGGCGAGGGTCGCCCGGACGCCGCCCGCCTGTGTGAGGTCTGCGCCGACGTCGTATCGATGTCGGGAGCCGGCGTGATGTTGATGTCGAACGACGCGCCCCGCGGGTCGATCTGCAGCTCGAACGACGTCAGCACCGTGATCGAGGATCTGCAGTACACGCTCGGCGAAGGGCCGTGCATCGACGCGTACAACACCGAGCAACCGGTCATCGAACCGAACCTCGCCGATCCTGAGGTGAGCCGCTGGGTCGCGTTCAGCGCCCCGGCACTCGAGGCGGGTGCGAGGGCGGTGTTCGGGTTTCCGATGCGCGTCGGAGCAGTGCGCATCGGCGCGCTCAACTTCTATCGCGACCGGCCCGGTGAGCTCACCGACGAGCAACACTCGAACGCACTGCTCCTGGCGGAGGTCGCGGCCCGGGCCGTCTTGGACATGCAGTCCAACGCGTCGCCCGGCGCGTACGCGGCCGAGTTGGAAGCGGGCTCGGACTTCCGGCTCGTCGTCCACCAAGCCTCCGGGATGGTCTCGGTGCAGCTCGGGGTCAGCGTGGCGGAGGCGCTCATCCGATTGCGGGCATACGCCTTCGCGCAGGAGCGCCCGCTCACCCAAGTGGCCGAAGACATCGTCGCTCGACGTTTACGCCTCGATGAGGGGGCGTAACATGGGTTCGTCCGAAAGCGAGGTTCCTATGGCCAGAGAAGCCGTATTGGCGCGGACAATGGTGGAACTGGCGGACACCCTTGTCGATGAATTCGATGTCGTCGAACTGCTCACACTGCTCACCGACCGGTGCGTGGACGTCCTTGATGTGGCCGCCGCCGGGATCATGCTGGTGTCGCCCACGGGTGAACTTCGGGTGGTGGCTTCCTCGAGCGAAGGTATGCGCATGCTCGAGCTGCTCGAGATCCAGGCCCAGGACGGGCCGTGCCTCGACTGCTTCCGAACCGGTCAGCCGGTCGTGAATCAGAACCTTGGAGAGGTGAACGGGCGGTGGCCGCGGTTCACGGAGGAGGCGATCGCCGCCGGCTTCCGATCGGTGCATGCGCTGCCGCTGCGCCTGCGCGGGTCGGTCATCGGCGCGCTCAACATGTTCCACGTCGACGCCGGGGAGATGCGTCAGGCCGACGTGCTTGCCGCGCAAGCGTTCGCCGACATCGCGACCATTGCGATCCTCCAGCACCGAGCCGTGCTCGAGGCGCAAGTGCTCAACACGCAACTCAACACCGCGCTCAACAGCCGCATCATGATCGAGCAGGCCAAAGGTGTGCTCGCGGAGCGGGCTGAAGTCAACATGGACGAGTCGTTTGCGATGCTGCGCCGTTACGCCCGCAACAGCAACACGCGGCTGGCCGACGTGGCGCGCGCGGTGATCAGTGGCGAGATCACGGTCGACCAGCTCGGCCAGCGCCCCTGAAAACGCAAACTCGAGGCAATAGGCGGCGGTTACCGCCGCCTATTGCCTCGAGAACGAACAAGGGTGGTCGGGCGGGGCGTCGATCCCCGGACCTACCGCTTTTCAGGCGGTCGCTCTGCCGACTGAGCTACCCGACCATGTGAGCCCGCAGGCCCACGTGCGGTCCCGACGAGATTTGAACTCGCGACCTCCGGCTTGACAGGCCGGCGTGCACTCCAAACTGCACCACGGGACCATCCACCACGAGAACGTGGCAGGCGGCGACGTTACCGGATCGCGTCCCCGTGCTGGGACTCGAAAGGTTCAGCCCGTGAGGTTGGCCGCGGCCACGACCGGGTCTGCCGGTGGTGCGGTGTCGACCGGCCCGGCACACGCATTGGGAATTGACGTGATTGCGACCTGTCCGTCGCCTTCTTGGACACCTGGAGCGAGCGCGACGTTCGTTGCGGATGCCGCGGCGAAGCTCGAGCCTCCGCCTCCGCCGCCGGACGTGCTCTGGCTGAGGTCGGTGGTGCCGCCGCCCCCGCCCCCGCCATGGAAGCCGCCGCCTCCGCCGCCTCCGCCTCCACCGTTGAACTCCGACGCACCGTCGCCGCCACCGTCGCCGCCGACGTTCGGATCATCGGTGTCGCCGGCGTCGCCGGCACCGCCGCCGACGGCGCCGGATCCGCCTGTACCTCCGGCCGTGGCCGTGCCTCCGCCGCCTCCTTCTGCAGGAGGGACTTGCGATGCGCCGCCGTCGTGCCCGTCACCACCAGGGGAGCCGCCGCCTCCGGCGCCACCACCCGAGATCTCGCCGCTTCCGTACGAGCCCGAGCCCCCACCGCCTCCGGCCATCACCAACAGCTCACCCTCAGCAACGCCTCGGTGCACGTCGGACAGCCCGCCGCCACCACCACCGGAGATGCCGCCGTCGACGTCGGCCACGCCACCGTTGCCACCGCCGCCGTTGCCACCTTGGCCGACCGCCGGCGCACCGCCCTCGGGCGTGATGTCGCCGTCGGTCCCGGCCTCGCCGACGAAGATCACGAGCTTCTCGCCAGGCGTCACCGTGACCGTGGCCGTGACCCGACCACCGAGACCCGCGGGCGTGCCGCTGCCTTCGCCGCCCGCGGCGCCGGAGGCCACGATCGTCACCGCGCAGACACCCGCGGCCACCGTGTACTCCTGGTCGTCGTCGACGAAGTTGAACGTCTGCGTGTCGGCGTTGGCCGACGGCGCGTAGACGACCGCCAATGCGCTGGCCAGCGCGATTGTGGATCCGACCGTTGCGATCCTGCGAAGGAACATGACCCCGCCTCCCTGTATGTCTGTTGCGCATCCCCAACGGGATTCGAACCCGTGCCGCCACCTTGAAAGGGTGGTGTCCTAGGCCGCTAGACGATGGGGACTCGATGCCCGCAAGGGCGCGATCACGGTAGCAGCGCACCAGTAGCGTGCCCCTGTGGTTCGGGGCTTCCGGCTCGTAACAGCGGCAGTTGGCGGCTATCTCGCGGGCACTCTGCCGTCCGCCGACCTGGCGTCGCGACTCGCGACCGGGGGCGACACCGACCTCCGCGCAGTGGGCAGCGGCAACCCCGGTGCGGCGAACGCGATTTCGGTGCTCGGGGCGAAGTGGGGCTACGGCGTGATGGCCGCGGACATCGCGAAGGGCGCGGTCGCCTGCGGCTTCGGGCGCCGGCTCGCCGGTCCGACGGGCGCGCACGTCGGAGGTACCGCGGCCGTGGTGGGTCACTGCTTCCCGGTGTGGAACGGGTTTCGCGGCGGCAAGGGTGTGGCCACGAGTGTCGGACAGTGCCTCGCGACCTTCCCGGCGTACATGGGGATCGATCTGTCGGTCGCGCTGGCCACGAGCATGTCGCCGCGCTGGAAGCAGCGGGCCTACGCCGCCACCGCGGTCGCGTCCGCGTGTTGGGTCGGCGGCGGCGCGGTGTGGGCGTGGCGGGGATGGCCGAACCTGTGGGCCCCGCGGCCGACGAAGGCCCTGCCGATCGCCGCGGCCGCGAGCAGCGCGGTGATTCTCTCCAAATTCGCGATGGCGAGGCGGGCCGCGTGATCGGGATCGTCACCGACTCGAACGCGCAGCTTCCTCCCGAGCTCGTGGCGCGGTACGACGTCGAGATCGTGCCGTTGACGATCATCGTCGACGGCAAGGAGTTCGCCGAAGGCGTCGACCTCGACGCGGACGCGTTCTACGACTTGTTCGCCGGGGGCGCGACACCGTCGGTGGCCACGTCGCAACCGAGTCCCGGCGAGTTCGCCGCCGCCTACGAGCGCGCCGTGGCGAAGGGCGCGACCGAGATCCTGTCCATCCACATCGGATCCGCGGTGTCGGGCACGCTGAACAGCGCGCGCCTGATCGCGGGCGAAGCGCCCGTGCCGGTCCGGCTGGTCGACACCAACACCTCGTCGTTCGGGATCTCGTGTTGCGTGTGGGAGGCGGCCGATGCGGTCGCCGCGGGGGCGTCGATCGACGAGGCCGCCGTCGTTGCCGAAACCGTCGGCGCGTCGGTCGGCAACGTGTTCGTCGTGTCCGCGCTCGACTTGGCGCGCGCCGGAGGTCGTGTCGTGGTCGACGACGCTGCGACTGCGGACGGCATTCCTGTGCTCTCGCTCGACGGCGGAGAGCTCAAGGTGGTCGACAGCGTGCACGACGTCGGAGCCGCGACCGACGCGATGGCGGCGTACTGCACGCGCGACGAGCTCGGCGCCCGCTTGCGCATCGCCGTCGGGATGGCCGACACCGCCGCAGAGCCGCTGTGGCGCGCTCTCGAGGAGCGCGTCGCGGCCCATCCGTCTGTGACGGAAGTCGTGCGCTACCGGATCGGTCCGAGCGTTGGCGTGCACACCGGGCCCGGCACCGTGGGCGCGTTCTTCTGGCCTGTGCGGTGAAGAGCCGCACGGTGATGACCGTGGCGGGGGTGATCGCATCGGTCGTGTTCTGTGCCGGCGTCGTGGCCGTGATCTTCCACACGAGCACGCACAACCGGCCGCCGCATCCGAAGGAGTGGGACCCGCGGGTTCTCGACATCGTGCAGTTCGACGAGGAGCACCGCGGGCTCGCGTTCAAGGAGCCTGTGTTCGTCGACTTCCTCGACGCCCAGGCGTACAGCGATCGGGTGCGCACCGATGAAACCGCGCTGACCGACGAGGACAAGAAGCAGCTCAAGGCGGCGGAGGGTGAACTGCGGGCGCTCGGGTTGTCGAACAGCAACGTCGATCTGTTCGCCGCATCCAACACGCTGGTCGACAGCGGGACGCTCGCGTTCTACGACCCGACGACCGAACGGGTGATCATCCGTGGAACGGAGATGACGGTCGACCTGCGCGTGACACTGGTGCACGAGTTCACACACGTGCTGCAGGACCAGCACTTCTCGATCGGGCCGAAGCGCACGAGTCAGTTCACGACGTCGCAAGAGTCGACTGCGTTCCGCACGCTGATCGAGGGTGACGCGGTGCGCATCGAGAACGAGTACATCGACTCGCTGTCGGCCGAAGACAAGGCGCAGTACGAGGAACAGCACAACAAGGAGGTCGAGTCGGCCACCACCGGACTGAGTGGCGTGCCGGTTGCGTTGCAGGCGCTGCAGTCGGCGCCGTATCTATTGGGGCCGCCCTTCGTCGAACTCCTCGAGGCGAAAGGGGGCGAGACCGAGGTGGACAGTGCGTTCAAGAAACCACCGTCGACGGACGAGCAGGTCTTCGACCTTCGTGCCTTCTTCGCGCAGAACTCCGCGCTCACCGTGGCCGACCCGGCGCGGCCCGACGGCGTATCCGATGACGAGGTGGTCGACAGCGGCGACTTCGGTTCGACGTCGTGGTACCTCGTGCTCGCTGAACGCATCGATCCGTCCGTCGCGTTGCAGGCCGTCGACGGATGGGGTGGCGACTCGTATGTCGCGTACGACCAGGGCGGCAAGACCTGTATTCGCCTCAACTGGCAGGGCGACACATCGACGGACGACCAGGAGATGCACGACGCGCTCGACCAGTGGGTCGCGGCGATGCCCTCGGGCGCCGCATCGGTCCGCGCCGACGGCGATCTCCTGGCCGTCGAGGCGTGCGACCTCGGTCCCGACGTGCCGATCACGCTCAACAACCGGTCGCTCGACGCGCTGCAGCTCCCGGCGGCCCGATCCGAGTTCATGTTGCAGGCGGTGGATCAGGGCGGCCTCGGCGTCGACAAGGCGTTCCAGTTCGGGGACTGCGTCGTCCACGCCGTGACGTTCGACCAGTTCGTCGCGCAGGATGCGGCGGCGTTCCAAGCGGCGTACACCGACTGCATCGCGAAAGTGGGCGGATAGCTACTCCGAGAGCGCGTTCACGAGCTCCCCAAGCAGATGCGTGAGGTAGTAGTACACCGCGAACGCCGGGGCGCGGGGGTCGTCGAGCGCGACATCTTTCCTGTCTTCGCTGACGTCGAGGCGGGTGCCGAGCACCAGTCGCAGGTCGTTGATCGCGCCCATCCACGAGTTGAGTTGGTCCTCGGAGAGCGACGTCTCGTTCACGGTCTGCTCGACGATGTCGACGGACGCGAGCCGCTTCGTGAGGAGCTCGTCGTGCGTGAGCTGCTGGTACTCCTGCTCGCGATCAGGATCGTTGGCGTAGCCGGGAGGAAAGAGGCGCTGCGTGCCGTCGGTCTCGTCGCTCGTCAAGAGCTCGCGCAGCTGGCCGGCGAGGCTGGCGATGAGATCCCGCTCGTCGTCGCTGATCCGCAACTGGAAGGTGCCGTCGCGGCCGCGCCGCACCATGCGTTTGGCCATGCGGTCGCGCTACTCGTCGTGCTGCATGGTGGCCCACAGACCGTGCTCATGCAGCCGGAACACGTCGAGCTCCGCTTTCTCCCGCGTGCCGTTCGACACGACCGCTCGGCCCTTTTCGTGCACGTCGAGCATGAGCTTGGTGGCCTTCTCCCGGGAGTAACCGAACAGCTTCTGGAACACGAACGTGACGTAGTCCATCAGGTTGATCGGGTCGTTCCACACGATGACGACCCACGGCCGATCGGCGACGTCCTTGACCTCGTCGACCGGCTGGTCGACCTCGGCCGGCGCGAGCGTCGCCTTCATGGCGCCAATTCAACCAGGTCGTGCGGATACGCCGTCAGCAACATCGGGGCGCGCAGTTGGAGCACGAAATGGAGGGTGGCCACCCACACGCACACCGCTCCGAACACGTGGACGGCCACCAAGAGCTCCGGTACGCCGGCGAAGTACTGCACGTAGCCGACGATCGCTTGGCCGGCGATCACCGCGAGCAGCACTCGGGCGCCCCGATGCACGTTCGGTGGCGCGCCGTCGCGCGCGAGCAGCCAGATCGTGATCAGCACAGCGGCGATGAACACCATGACGAGGATGCCGTGGAGCCGCGCCACCTCGGTGATGGAGAAGTCGAGGCGGCGGACGTCTTCGTCGCCGCCGTGCGGACCGGTGCCCGTGACGACGGTTCCCGCGGCGAGCACGATGGCCGCGATCGCGATCAGGCCGCGGCCCATCCACGTGACCGTTGTGCTGACGACAGGGCGGGGGTGGTTGTCGTCGGGCTGGCCCGCCCGGTGATGCAGCACGACGGCATCGGCGACCAGCAGCATCGACACGAGGAAGTGCGCCATCACCCACGGCGGCGACAGCCCATAGATGACGACGAGCCCGCCGAGCACGATCTGGGCGAGCACGCCGGCGACGAGGCCGAGAGACAGCCAGGTGAGGTCCCGCCGGCGGGGCGTGCGGACGAGGGAGCCGAGCACGGCCAGCATCACGAGGATCGACACGAGCCCCGTGAAGGTCCGGTTCACGAACTCGACGGCGCCGTGGTAGCCGGTGTTGCCGTGGGGGGAGAGGTGGCCGGCGTCGCAGTTCGGCCATTCGGGACAACCGAGACCTGATCCGGTGAGGCGCACCGCCGCCCCTGTCACCACGATCACCCCGAGCGCGACCAGCGCGAGGAACGTCACCCGCCGGTACGCGCTCGGCGAAAGCGAGACCCTCGTCGAAATCCCACTCACAACGACACAGTTTTGTGTAGGTCTGAGTGGGAATTGCCAAAGCGGCTGCGTTGGTGCCCAAGGGGTCCGGCCAAATAGTGTCGGCGGCGGCATGCATCAGTCGGTCCGGCTTCCTCTCCGTTCGCGCGCCGCGGCCTATGTCGCGCTGACGAAGCCTCGGATCATCGAGTTGCTGCTCGTCACGACGGTGCCCACGATGGTCGTCGCCGATCGCGGCCTGCCCCACATTGGCCTGATCGTCGCCACCGTCCTCGGCGGCACCATGGCAGCCGGCGGCGCCAACGCCATCAACATGTACGTCGATCGCGACATCGACAAGGTCATGCACCGCACCCGGCACCGGCCGCTCGTCACGGGGGTCATCGAGCCCCGCAACGCGCTGACCTTCGCGATAGCCCTCGAAATCGTGGCCTTCCTCTTCCTCTGGGCCACGGTCAACCTGCTGTCGGCCGTGCTGGCCGTGAGCGCCACGCTCTTCTACGTCTTCGTCTACACGCTCTGGCTCAAGCGCACGTCGTCCCACAACATCGTGATCGGCGGGGCGGCTGGAGCCGTGCCGGTGCTCGTCGGCTGGTCCTCGGTCACGAACCGCCTCGACTGGGCGCCGATCGTGCTCTTCGCGGTGATCTTCTACTGGACCCCGCCGCACTTCTGGGCGCTGGCCATCAAGTACCGCGACGACTACGCCGCTGCCGATGTGCCGATGCTTCCTGCGGTCGCCAGCCTCCGTACGACGGCCTCGCGGATCGTGCTGTACACGGTGGTGCTCTGGGCGCTGACCGTCCTCTTCAGCCCCGTCGCCGGAATGGGGAACCTCTATCTCCTGTCGGCGCTGGTGCTCGGCGCGGTCTTCATGGGCCTCGCGCTCCAGCTGCTCCGCGACGCCACGCCGGCCGCGGCCATGCGCCTCTTCGCCTACTCGATCACCTACATCACGCTGCTGTTCGGCGCCATGGCCGCCGACCAGTTACTGCGCTCTGGGCTGTGATGAATAGAGTCCCGACCTGATCATGGCGATGACCGAGACCCGGCCTGACGCCGAGACCGACACGGCGACCCCTGCACCCGCTCCGAGCGCCGGTCTGCCGCGCCCGACCGGCGGTCTCGCGGGGCTGCTCGGCACCGGACGGCATCGCTCGATCGGCCGCCTCTGGGTCGGCACATCGCTCGTGTTCATGGTCGTCAGCGGCGGGGTCGGCGCAGCTCTCGGCGCCGAGCGCCTCAAGCCCGAGACGTACAACGTCCTGGAGAAGAACAACTTCGCCCAGGCCCTGTCGCTGCACGGCGTCGCCGGCGTCTTCCTCTTTGCGCTCCCCATCCTGATCGGGCTGGGGACGATCGTCGTGCCGCGCCAGATCGGGTCGCACACGATCGCCTTTCCCCGCGCCGCCGCCGCCGCGTACTGGACGTACCTGATCGGCGGCACGGTTGTCGTCATCAGCTATCTGATCAACGGCGGACCGTTCGGCGGCAATCAGGATGGTGTCGACCTCTTCCTCGCCTCGCTCGCGATGGTGGTCGTCGCGCTCGTGCTCGGCTCCATCTGCATCGCCACCACCGTGCTCGCACTCCGTGCGCCCGGCCTGACGTTGGCCCGCGTCCCGATGTTCGCCTGGTCGATGCTCGTGGCCACCACGATCTGGATCGCCAGCCTGGGCGTGCTGTTCGGTCTGCTCGTGCTGCTCTACGTCGACCACCGCTACCAGCTGTTCGTCTTCGGCGCCAACGATCAGATCGCCGCGTGGTTGCGGTGGACACTCACCCAACCGCAGGTCTACGCGTTTGCCATCCCCGTGCTCGGGTTCGTCGGCGACGTGGTGCCGGTGTTCGCTCGCACCCGCGCCCGGATGCGCGGCGTGCAGCTCGGTGCGATCGGCGCGTTCGCCGCCTTGTCGTTCGGCGCATGGACGTTCCTCACGGTGCAGCACCCCGAGCTCACCCGCCAAGCCCTCTACGTCGGGCTCGGCTTCGCCGTGCTGCTCCCGCTGCTCGCGTTCACCGCCGCGGTCGCCGAGACGTTGCGCGCCGGCCGCATCAGACTCGCGAGCCCGCTGCTCTTCGCGATCTCCGCGCTGCTCATGCTGCTCGTCGGCGCAGCCGTCGGTGCCGCTCGCGTCGTCGACGGACTGCACCTCGTCGGCACGACTGCGGACTCGTCGGTGATCCACTACGTGCTCGGCGCCACCACCATCGCGGCCGTCGGCGCCATCCACTACTGGTGGCCCCACGTGCTCACCCGGCCGTTGAACGAAGGCACCGCCCGAGTCACCGCACTCGTGCTGTTGCTCGGGGTGATCCTGCTCTCGCTGCCCGATGTCGTCAGCGGCATCCTCGACGAGCCGGCGGGATCGCTCTACACGAACGTGCGCGACGGCGTCCCGGCGCTCAACGCGGTGTCGTTCGCCGGTGGGCTGCTCGTGCTGCTGGCGGTGGCATTGTTCGTGTTCAACCTCGCCGTGTCGATGGCCCGCGCCCCCGAGGGCGACGTCGTCGACCCGTGGGACGGCCACACTCTCGAGTGGGTCGCCGATGCCGCCACGGTCACCGTCAACTCTCCGTCACCGTTGTTCGACTCCAGAGAAGGAGACGCGTAAGCGATGGCCGTCGCCTTCGTCGACGACACCATCGGCGCCCCGGCACTCGCGCCGCCGGCGCGCCCGCGTGTGCTGCTGATCGGCACCGCCTTCGCGTGCGCCGGCATCGCCATGGCATTCGCCGGGCTGCTCGGCCTGTACGCCGAGGAGCGGGCGGTGGTTGTTCGCGACGGCGGCACGTGGCTGCCGAAGGATGTCGTCATCGACCTCACGCCGTTCAACGTTGCGCTCATGGGTCTGGTCATCTCGCTCGTCGTGCTGCACTGGGCCGTCTACGCCATCACGAACAACGACCGGCCCCGGGCCTACCTCGCCCTCGGCCTCGCGGCGCTCCTCGGCGCGTCGTACATCAACAGCGTCGCCTTCAGCTACACGCAGATGGGTTTCACCGTGCACGACCCGAGCGGGGTCGGGGTGTTGGTGTATGCCATCACCGGCATGCACCTCGCGATGGCGGGAGCCGGCGTGGTCTTCATCGCGCTCATGGCGTTCCGCACACTCGGCGGTCAGTACTCCGGTCGGGACCGCGAGGGCGTCGTCGCTGCGCTGCTCTATTGGTACGTCACCGTTGCGATCTACGCGGTGATCTGGTTCACGATCTTCGTGACCAAATGATCACCACCGGCGCCAAGTTCTATTTCGGTCTGGCCGCGCTGGCCGTCGCGGGAGCGGTCGTCTACAGCTGGGGCAGTCACGGCGGCTTCACCGGCGGTATCACGTTCGGCTTCTACGGCGGCATGGGCGAGCATGCCGGCTACGTCGTGCTGCTCTCCGCCGCGTTGGTCGCGCTGTTCGTCGGGGGCGCCGTGATCGCGTTCCGCGACGCGGACCCCGAGGCGCAGCAAGCCGTCGGTGGCGTCGACCACCTCCCCGAGACCCACGCGCCCCGCGACGCCAGCTACTGGCCGGTCATCGGCGCGGTCGCGGCGGCCTGCACGGTGCTCGGCCTCGTCACCAGCAACCTGCTGTTCCTGTTCGGCGTCATCCTCGGCATCGTGGTGCTGCTCGAGTGGATGGTGGCGGCGTGGTCCGAGCGGGCCACAGGCGACCCCGAGGTGAACCGCCGCATCCGCAACCGCGTCATGAACCCGATCGAGATCCCGCTCTTCGGTGCGATCGGCGTGGCGGTGCTCGTGCTGTGCGTGTCGCGCGTGCTGTTGGCCGTGAGCGAAACCGGCGCGGCCATCATCGCCGTCGTGGTGGCAGTCCTGATCCTCGCGTCGGCCAGCATCTACGCCACAGCGCCGAAGGCGGGACGAACGATCGTGGCCGCAGTGTGCGTACTCGGCGTGCTCGGAGTGCTCGCCGGCGGGATCATCGGGGCAGCCGAGGGCTCCCGCAACTTCGAGGCGCACGAAGGCGAGCAGCACACGACTCCGCCCGATCGCCGGCAGCCGGCGACTCCGACGACGGAGGAAGCTCCCGCGGCGTCCGAGACTCCCACGACGGCGGAGGCCAACTGATGCGCTGGGTCCGTCGACTCGTTCTGATCCCGGGGCTGTTCGCGCTGTCATCGTGTTCGGGGAAGCAGGACATCTTCTCGCCGAAGGGTCCCGTCGCCGAGAAGATCAACACCCTCCAGGTCCCCGTCTTCTTGGCCGCCGGCGTCGTCGGCGTGATCGTCGCCGTGATGCTCGCCTACGTGATCGTCACCGGGATCCGGCGGGCGAAGAGTGACGACGACCTCGAGCCCGAGCAGATCCACGGCAACACGAAGCTCGAGCTCACGTGGACGATCGTCCCGTTCCTGATCCTCGTCGCGGTGGCGTTCCCCACGGTCACCACGATCCTCAACATCAGCCACCGGCCAGCCAACGCGATGAAAATCGACGTCTACGGGCAGCAGTGGTGGTGGTCCTACGAGTACGACCTCAATGCCGACGGCACGCCCGAGATCGTCACGGCCAACGAGCTCGTGATCCCGGCCGGCAAGCCGATCGAACTGCTCGTCCACTCCCGCGACGTGATCCACAGCTTCTGGATCCCGGCGCTCGCAGGTACGCGTGACGCGGTGCCGGGACGCACGCAGATCCTCGAGCTCGAAGCCGACGCGCCGGGCGTGTTCGAAGGTCAATGCAAGGAGTACTGCGGGCTCTCCCACGCCAACATGCGCGCTCGCGCGGTCGCGCTGTCGCAGGCCGACTTCGACCAGTGGCTGGAGGATCAGCAGAAGGACGCGCCGACACCCGCGGCCGGCACCGATGCGGCCGCCGGTCTCGAGTCGTTCAAGGCGAAGTGCGCGAGCTGTCACCAGATCGACGGGATCAACGAGATCGAGGGCAAAGCGGCCCTCATCGCGAAGCACGCCCCCAACCTCACGCACTTGATGAGCCGCGAGGTGTTCGCCAGCGGTTCATTCCCGCTCTGGGTGGTCAACACGCAGGGACAACTCGTGTTCAACCGCAACCAACTCGAGACCTGGCTGCGCGATCCACCCGGACAGCTGCCGATGGCGCCCACCGAAGCGCGCGGCATGCCCAACCTCAAACTCGGAGATGCTGAGATCGACCAGTTGATCGCCTACCTCCAGACCCTGGGCCCCTACCCGGCCGGCGCCGTCGCGCCAGGCTCGTGAGGAACTGACCATGGCCATCGTCGAAGCTCCAGAGTCCGGCCCTCTCGCCCTTCCGTCGGGCGGCACCGTGGCGCCCCACCAGGCGCTCGGCGTGTTCTCGCGCCCCGGGCAGTCGAAGGGTTGGCGCAGCTGGATCACGTCGGTCGACCACAAGCGCGTCGGCGTGCTCTACGGCGGCTCGGCACTGCTGTTCTTCGTCATCGGCGGTGTCGAAGCGCTGCTGATCCGGCTGCAGCTCGTGCATCCGAACGGCACCGTGCTCAACGCCGCGCAGTACAACCAGGTGTTCACGATGCACGGCATCACGATGATCTTCCTCGTGGTGATGCCGCTTGGTGCGGCGTTCATGAACTACCTGATGCCGTTGCAGGTGGGCGCGCGCGACGTTGCGTTCCCGCGGCTCAACGCGTTCAGCTTCTGGTGCTTCCTCTTCGGCGGCTTGTTCCTCAACTCGTCGTGGTTCCTCGGCGGCGCGGCCGACGGCGGCTGGTTCGGCTACGCGCCGAACACGAACCCGATCTTCTCGCCGAGCCACGGCATGGACTTCTACGCGCTCGGCCTGCTGATCACCGGTATCGCGTCGACCGTCGGTGCCATCAACCTGATCGTCACGGTCATCAACCTGCGCGCGCCCGGCATGACGCTGTTCAAGATGCCGGTGTTCACGTGGATGGGTTTCGTCACGCAGCTACTGATCGTGTTCGCCATGCCGGTGATCACGGTGGCGCTGTTCCTGTTGATGTTCGACCGCAACTTCGGGTCGAACTTCTTCAATGTGAACGCCGGTGCCGACCCGTTGCTGTGGCAGCACCTCTTCTGGATCTTCGGTCACCCCGAGGTGTACATCCTGATCTTGCCCGCCTTCGGGATCATCTCCGAGATCATCCCGGTGTTCTCGCGCAAGCCGATCTTCGGCTACCCGTTCATGGTCGTGTCCGGTATCGCCATCGGCTTCATGGGCTGGGGCGTGTGGGCCCACCACATGTTCGCCTCCGGCGTCGGCCCGCTGTCGGTGGCCGCCTTCTCGGTGTCGACGATGTTCATCGCCGTTCCGACCGGCGTGAAGATCCTCAACTGGGTCGCCACGATGTACGGCGGCCGTCTGCACTTCACGACCGCGATGAAGTTCGCGGTCGGTCTGGTCGCGATGTTCACGATCGGCGGCCTGTCGGGCGTGACCCACGCGGTGTCGCCGTCCGACCTGCAGCAGACCGACACGTACTACATCGTCGCCCACTTCCATTACGTCATCTTCGGCGGCGCGTTGCTCGGATTCTTCGGCGGCTTGTACTACTGGTGGCCGAAAGCGTTCGGCTACACGCTGTCCGAGTCGCTCGGTAGCTGGCACTTCTGGCTGGTGCTCATCGGCATGAACCTCACGTTCGGACCGATGCACATCGTCGGGCTCCAGGGTCAGCCCCGCCGCACGTATACGTATCCCGAGGGCTACGGCTGGGACTTCTGGAACCTGCTCGAGACGATCGGCGCGTTCGTCATCGCAGTGTCGGTCCTGATCCTCTTCTACAACATCTTCCACAGCCGGTCGAAGGCCAAGCGCGAGCACCTCGTGGTGGGCGACGACCCGTGGGACGCGCGCTCGCTCGAGTGGATGGTCCCGAACCCCACGCCCGCGCACAACTTCGACGACGTGCCGATCGTGACCCATCTCGACGAGTTCTGGCATCGCAAGTACGGCGAGGACGAGAGCGGCCGGCCGGTGCGCATCGCCGCGACGGCCGACGTGATGCAGAAGGGCGACCCGACGGGCGTGCACCTGCCGTCGCCGTCGTACTGGCCGATCGTGATCGCGGCGTCGCTGCCGATCATCGGCTACGGCATCATCTTCAACCTCGGCTTGGCTGCCCTCGGCGGGTTCGTGCTGTTCCTCGGCATCTACGGCCTCGGCCTCGAGCCGGCGACCGACCCCGACGCGGCGCACGACCATGACGACGACGGGCACGAGCCGCACGACCCCGAACCGGCGGAGGAGGAGGAGGTGGCGGCCAGTGAGTGACGTTGCGATCCATCACGACCCCAAGCCGGGGGAGCACGGCTGGACGCAGACGGGCGTCTCCAACGAGAAGCTCGGCATGTGGGTGTTCCTCGGATCCGAGTGCCTGCTGTTCGGCGGGCTCATCTCGACCTACATGCTCTACAAGAACACTGCGCTGGCCGGCCCGCGGCCTCACGACCTGTACGACATCCCGTTCACGTCGGTGTCGTCGTTCGTGCTGCTGATGAGCTCGATGACGATGGTGCTAGCGCTGTCCGCCATCCAGCGCGGGGACCACGAACGCCTACGAATCTGGCTCGCCACCACGGCCCTGCTCGGCGCCATCTTCATCTCCGGTCAGGTGTACGAGTTCACCGGGTTCGTGAAGCACGGCATGGGCTACACGACCAACACGGCCGGGTCGGCGTTCTACACGCTCACCGGATTCCATGGCGTCCACGTGAGCCTCGGCATCGTGATGCTGATGTCGCTGTTCATGATGTCGTTGCGAGGACGGCTGCCGCAGGCCCGGTCCGAGGTGGTCGAGATCGTCGGGCTGTACTGGCACTTCGTCGACGTGGTGTGGATCCTGATCTTCACCGTGGTGTATCTGATCCCATGACCGCCACCGAGCACGCCGAGGTCGCCGAGTCCGCGGGGCACGTGGATCACGCCGAGCATTCGCACGCCCACCCGAGCGACGCGCAGTACATCCTGATCGCCGCCATCCTCGCGGCCATCACGGCGCTCGAGGTGGCGACGTACTACCTCGAATTCTTCAAGACGAACTTCGTCGCGCTGCTCATCGCGCTCATCCCGATGATGATCGTGAAGTTTGGGATCGTCGCCGCCTTCTTCATGCATCTGAAGTTCGACAACAAGCTGTTCCGTCGGATCTTCATCACCGGCATCCTCCTCGCCACGTTCGTCTACATGATCGTGCTGTTCTCGTTCCACGTCTTCAGTCACTGAATGACATGAACCCCTGGGCCTTCCAACCGCACCCTGAGGTGTGGTTGTTGATCGCCTCCATCGTCGGGCTCGCGGTCTACGCGGTGCGCGTGATCGGACCGAAGGTCGTGCGCGACGGCTCGCCGATCGTCACCCGACGCCAGAAGGCCTGGTTCGCACTCGCGCTCCTCCTCATGTGGGGTGCGGCCGACTGGCCGGTGCACGACATCGGTGAGCGCTACCTGTACTTCGTGCACATGCTGCAGCACCTCGTGTTCACGATGGCCGTGGCCCCGCTGTTCCTGCTGGCGATGCCCACATGGCTGGCCCGGCTGATCGTGGGCGACGGGTGGTTCGCCGGCAACGTGGTGCGCCGGTTGTGCCGGCCGGTCGTCGCTGGTGTGCTCTTCAACGCCGCGTTCGTGTTCGTGCACTACCCGCCGACCGTGAACGCGTCGGCCACGAACGGCGCGCTGCACTTCGGACTGCACCTGCTGATCGTCTCGACGGCGTTGCTCATGTGGATGCCGGTGTGCGGTCCGCTGCCCGAGCTGCGGCTCTCGCTCCCCGCGCAGATGCTCTACCTGTTCTGCCAGTCCATCGTGCCGACGGTGCCGTCCGCGTGGCTGATCTTCGCCGAGCGTCCCGTGTACCGCGTGTACGACACCGCCTCCCGCCTCGGTGGCATCTCCGCAGTGTCCGACCAGCAAGCGGCCGGGGTGATCATGAAGCTCGGCGGCGGTTTCTTCCTGTGGTCGGTCATCTTCGTGATCTTCTTCAAGTGGTCAGCGCGTCATCAGGAAGCGGAACGCGTCGGCGTGCTCGTGTCCGAGCGCGATGTGTTGACGTGGGACGAGGTTCAGGCCGAGCTCAACGAGCTCGAACGCCGCGGTCCGGCCCCCGTCGAGCCGACGAGCTGACCCACCAACAGCCCGACACCGATACAACGCGCCAGTTCATCGCCCGATGAACCTCATGGGACAGCCATCTGTACTCTCGGCCGCTGTGAGACGGCGGTCCGGCGCGATGTTGTGCTTGCTCGCGCTCGTGTTCGCGGGCGACGCCTTCTCGCTGGGTCACGGTCAGTACCGCGTGACCAGCGGCGACCTCATCGACATCGTGCGCGCCGCCGACGCGCCGGTTCTCGGCGTCGATGCGTCACGCGCCGAGGCGCCGACGACGACGCCGCCCACCCTGCCGATCGCCGAGGCACCGGCGTGGTCCGAGCCGTCGGGTCCGGCCGACCCGCCGCCGCCTCCGCCGCCCCCGCCCCGGCCGTTGCGCGCCGCCCGACTCGACGTCGACTTCCCCGATCCGAATGTCGTATGGGGTGGTGACCGCTGGTACGCGTTCGCCACGAACTCCGGGCCGCGCAACGTGCAGGTCTCGGCATCGACCGACCTCGTGCATTGGACCCCACCCGTCGACGCAGCGCCGACGCTGCCGCCGTGGGCGGTGCCCGGCTACACGTGGGCGCCGAGCGTCGCCAAGATCGGCGGTCAGTGGGTGATGTACGTGAGCATCCTCGGCGTGTACGGCGGCCACTGCCTCGATCGCCTCGTGGCCGTCGGGCCGGGCGGTCCGTACTCGTTCGTCGACGGCGGCCCGTTGGTGTGCGAGGAGACGGGCGGCAACGGTGCCATCGATCCGTCGGTGTCGATCATCGGTGGCGTGCCGTACCTGTACTGGAAAGCGGACGGCGCCCTCGCGCAACAGTTGTTCGGCGCCGCGTTGACGTCTGACGGCCTGGCGCTCGCCGGTCCGCCGCGGCACCTGCTGACGGCGTCGGCCGCGTGGCAGCGCACCGGGATCGAGAACCCGTCGATGATCGCGGGGTTCGGTGTCGACTGGCTCGTGTACTCGGGTGCTTATTGGGCGACGCGTCAGTACGCGATGGGTTTCGCGCGGTGTGAGGGCCCGCTCGGGCCGTGTACGGAGGTGAGCAGCCGCGGACCATGGATCGGCACGACCGGCGGTGTCTCCGGTCCAGGCGGAGGCGACGTGTTCGTCGGTCCTTTCGGCGACCTTCACCTCGCGTATCACTCATGGTCCGGCGGGCCCGGGTACGCCGCCGGCGGGCACCGGCCGCTGCACATCGAGGCGATCGACCTCGACGCGAACGGACCGTCGATCGCGGATCGCGCGCCGACGGGCGCGATGGCGCCGCTGGTGATTTCGCCGGATGGCGTGACGGTGAGCGGTGAGGCGTTCGATCCCGACACGAACGGCGCCACCGACGCTGACGTGTACGTCGATGGACGAAGGGTCGTGTCGCTGGCGGCGCATCCCACGTTCAGCACGACGCTGGCGACACCCGTCGATGGACCGCACCGCGTGTGTGTCGTCGCCGTCGACGACCTCGAGCAGTCACGGCCGACGATCGGTTGCCAGGACTTCGCGATCACGTCGAAGCCTTTCGGGGCGCTCGTCCCGTCGCCGGCATCAGGAGTGGTGGCGGGATGGGCGATCGCGCCGTCTACCACCGGTTCGATCGCGGTCGACGTCTACGTCGACGGCCGATACGTGACCAGCACGCCGGCCAACATCCCGCGCGACGACGTGGCCGGTCTGTGGCCGGCGTACGGCGCGGCTCACGGCTTCTTCGCGTCCGTGCCGATCGTCGGCCCGGGACCGCACACGATCTGCGCGTACGGCATCGTCGACGACAACCAGCCCGCCCCGCGTCTCGGCTGCATCTCCATCTAGACGAATCAGGTTCCGCGAACTCTCGGCGCGTTTGACGACCGGATGTGTCGCAAACGGCGCCAATAGTCGTCGACCTCGAAGTCTTGGCGCGCTTGGCGACGTTCCATGTCGCTCTGGTACCACAAAGGCGTCTCGGCGCGACCGCCCACCTCGACGGGCGCCGCCCGACGCCGTGCTCATCGCGCTGTTTCACCATGGTGACCAGCGCCGACTCTGACGAATCGGCCGCCGGCGACCCACACAGAGGTTGGAAGGAGCGCTACTCCCAGCGGAAGGTGCGGGCGGCGAGTGTCGGGGCGACGACGGCCCAGGCCGCGAGCACGACCCACGCTTTCGCCGGGACGGTGTGCGCGGTCGACAACGTGCCCACGAGCGCTTGGGCGAGCGCGCCCGACGGCAACAGCTCCGCCACGAATCGCACGGCGCTCGGCAGCTCGGAGAGCGGCACCACCATCCCGCCGATCAGCAACAGCACCAGGTACAGCCCGTTGGCCGCCGCCAGCGTGACCTCGCCGCGCAACGTGCCGGCCATCAACAACCCGAGCCCGCTGAACGCGACCGTGCCGAGCACGACCGCGGCGACGGCACCGGCGCGTACCGACGGGTCCCACCCGAGGGCCATCGCCAACGCGATCAGCAGCGCGATCTGCACTACCTCGACGGCGATGATCGAGACCGTCTTCGCCGCGAGCAAGCGCGGGCGGCCGAGTGGTGTCGAGCCGAGCCGCTTGAGCACGCCGTATTGCCGTTCGAACGACGTGCCGATCGCCAGCTGCACCATGCCCGTCGACATCACAGCCAGCGCGAGCACGCCGGGCGTGAGGAAGTCGACCGAGTCGGCGAAGTCGCCCTTCGGCAGCACGTCGGCCGTCGAGAAGAACCCGAGCAACAGCAACGGGATACCGAGGATGAGCAACAGCGACTCGCCTCGGCGCAGTGTGAGCGTGATCTCGATTCGGGTCTGCGCGGCCAGCGCCTTCATTGGCGCGACTCCGGTCTGATGATCGGGTGCTCGCCGGTGATCGCGGTGAGCCGGAGGAAGACGTCTTCGAGGCGTTGGCGTCCGGCCCGCAGATCGGCGAGGGGAAGGTCGTGCTCCGCGAGCCACGCGGTGATCGCGGCGACGTTGTTCGGCGTCGGCGCGATCGCCACCTTGTACTCGCCGGGGCTCACCTCGTCGACGAACGCGTTCACGGCACGCCCGAGTCCGGCCGTGTCGAGATGAGGGGGGGCGCCGAAGCGGATCTCGGCGTCCTCCGACGAGCGCATCAGCTCCGCAGGTGTGCCGCTGGCCACCACCGCGCCCTTGTCGACGATCACGATGCGGTCGGCCATACGCTCGGCCTCTTCGAGGTCGTGCGTCGTCAGCAACACGGTCACACCCGTCTGCCGCAGCTCGGCGATCAGCTCGCGAATCAACTGGCGTCCGGCGACGTCCACCCCCGACGTCGGCTCGTCGAGGAAGGCCACCTCCGGCTTGCCGATCAGCGCCAGCGCCAACGACAGTCGCTGCTGCTCGCCGCCCGACAGCCGCCGCCATGTGCTGGTGCGGAGGTGCGTGAGCCCGACTCGGTCGAGTAGCAACGCGGGATCGTCGTGATCGTCGTAGTACGACGCGAAGAGCTCGAGCGCCTCCAGCGGCCTGATCCCGAGATACACACCGCCGGACTGGAGCATCACGCCGATGCGGCGCGCGAGCTCCCGGTGTCCGGCGATCGGGTCGAGCCCGAGCACGCGCACCCGTCCCGACGACGGCCGCCGGTAGCCCTCGAGTGTCTCGACCGTTGTGGTCTTGCCCGCGCCGTTCGGCCCGAGCAGCGCCAGCACCTCACCCGATTCGACGGTGAACGACACCCCGTTCAGCGCGCGGACGGCGCCGTACTGCACCCCGAGTTCGTCCACTTCGATTACGCCCAAGGGAATGCGACCCTAGTGGTCGCGTGACCCCACTACGGTTCGCCGATGCTCGACATTCGGCGCATCCGCACCGACTTCGACGGCGTGCGCGCGGCCCTCGCCCGCCGAGGCGACGCCGCGGTCGAAGCCGACCTGCGCCGAGCCCTCGCGCTCGACGAACGCCTCCGAAAGATCGTCGCCGAACGTGACGAACTGCGTGGCCGCGTCAACGCCCTGTCAAAGCAGGTCGGGACGTTGCGGCGCGACGGGAACACCAAGGACGCCGAGGTCCTCCAGGAGGAGAGCCGGCTGCTCGGCGAGCGCGAGAGCACGCTCGCGGCCGAGTACGACGACATCGGCACCACGCTGCGCGACACCCTCCTGCGCATCCCGAACATCCCGGCAGCGGAGGCGCCCGACGGCGCTGGTCCCGAGGACAACGTGGTGCTCGAGATCGTTGGCTTCGACCCTGAGGCGTACGGCGAGCACCAGCGGGTGCCGCACTGGGACATCGGCGCGGAGCTCGGCATTCTCGATGCCGAACGGGCCTCCAAGCTCTCGGGCTCGATGTTCGCCGTCTACCGCGGTGCCGGCGCCCGGCTACTCCGCGCGCTCACGCAACTCGCGCTCGACCGGCACACGTCGGGCGTCGGCGCGTACGAGGAGATCCGTCCGCCGACCCTGGTTCGCACCGAGACGATGATCGCGACGGGTCAGCTCCCGAAATTCGCGGACGACGCCTACAAGGTCGAACGCGACGACCTGTGGCTGATCCCGACGGCCGAGGCGCCACTCACGTCGATGCACCGCGACGAGGTGCTCGACGAGGCTGACTTGCCGCGCCGGTTCACCGCGTACACGCCCTGCTTCCGGCGGGAGGCCGGCTCGGCCGGCGCCGACACGCGGGGCACGCTGCGCACGCACGAGTTCGACAAGGTCGAGTTGTTTGCGTACTGCACGCCCGATCAAGCCAGCGCTGTGCACCTAGACATGCGCGAGCGCGCCACCGACATCATCTCGGATCTGGGTCTTGCGTATCGCATCCTCGACCTCTGTACTGGCGACCTGGGCTTCTCCAGCGCGCGCACCTTCGACCTCGAGGTGTACGCGCCCGGCTGCGATCGTTGGTTGGAGGTGTCGTCGGTGTCGTGGTTCTCCGACTATCAAGCGCGCCGAGCCAACGTCCGCTACCGCCCGAATGGCGCAAAAGGCGCCGAACTGTGCCACACGTTGAACGGTTCCGCGATGGCCTGGTCGCGCATCTGGCCGGCGATCCTGGAGACCCACCGACAGCCTGACGGCTCCATCGAACTTCCGAAGGTGCTACACCCATACTTCGGAGGCGCGACCGCCATCCGCAGGGGGTAGTCGGTGCAACGGTTCTGGTCCTACGTCGCGGTGCAGCTCGGCAAGCGCGCTGGTGTGGTGTCGGTTGTCGGGCTGCTGATCACCGTCGGCCTCGGGCTCGGCATCACCAAGCTCGAGTTCGCCACGGGCCAGGACAGCTACCTCAACAAGAGCGATCAGGTCTACAAGGACAACGTCGCGTATCAAGAGCTCTTCGGCGGCCAGGCGATGCTCACGGTGATCACGATGTCCGAGGGTCACACCATCGACGAACTGTTCACAAAGGCCGAACGCGACCAGTTTGCGAGCCTGCACGACACCCTTGTGGCGTCTGGGAAGTACAAGGGCGTGATCACGCCGCTGAGCGTGCTCGAGTTCTCCGACAATCTCGTCAAGAGCCCCGATGGCAACCCGACCAACAGCGTGGCGGCCAAGGCCACGCTGGCGGCGAACGGGAAGGAGACGCCTGGAACGCCGGCAGCCGCGGCGCGCAATGCGGACTTCCTGGAGACGTCGACACGGTTGCTGGCGATCCCCGCCGACAAGCAGACGTTCGACAATCCCGAGTGGGTGAAGTTCCTGCTGTACGGCAACGACGGTCAAGTGCGCAAAGCGCTGCGATCGTTCATGCCCGACGACCGTCACGCGCAAGTGATCGTGCGGTTGCTGGGCAACCAGTCGATCGACGACGAGGGGGTCGCCGCCACGGCGGTGCAGCAGGAGGCCAAGAAGCTCACGTTCGACAACGCCTCGACCGTCACGACCGGCGCGTCGATCTTGCTGAAAGACATCAACGACTACCTGCGCGGCGGAATGCTCACGCTGGGCGGCATCGCGGTCGCGATCATGATCGTGATCCTGTTGGTGTTCTTCAACGTGCGTTGGCGGTTGCTGCCGCTCGTCGTCATCCTCATCGGTGTCGTGTGGGCGTTCGGACTCGCCGGCTATCTCGGCATCCCTCTCACGATTGTGACCATCGCCGGACTGCCCGTGATGCTGGGTGTGGGCATCGACTACGCGATCCAGATGCACGCGCGCGTCGAAGAGGAGGTGTTGGTCGGTCGTGCTGATCACCCCATCCAGGAGACGGCGCGGAACCTGTGCCCGGCGCTGCTGGTCGTCACGTTCGACGCGATCTTCGCGTTCGCGGCACTGCGCTTTGCCAAGGTCCCGATGCTCCGAGCTTTCGGGTTGCTCCTCGCCGTCGGCATCGCCGTCATCTGTTTCGCGTCGATCATCATCCCGCTCGCCATCCTCGGCATCCGCGAGTTCAAGTCGCCGACGAGTCGCAGGGTGGAGGGTTTCGAACCCGGTTACTTGGGTCGGTTCACCGAGAAGCTCGGCAGCCTGCCGGCCGCGTCCGCGGTCCCGCTGATCATCGCCAGCATCGTGATCTTCTTCGGCGGCCTTGCCGTCGAGGACAAGCTCACGTTGCAGACCGACCCGATCGAGTGGGTCAACCAGAAGTCGCAGACGATCAAGGACATCAAGAAGCTCGACAGCGAGGTGCACTCGTCGAGCGAGATGGGCGTGTTCGCCCGCGCCGACAACGTGTTCTCCGACGAGTTCGTCGCGTTCTCGCACTCGTTCACGCACGCGACGTTGGACCAGTACGGGCCGAAGGGGTTGATCCTCACCGGGTCGAGCATCGAGACGGCCGTCGGTGATCTCATCCAGGTGCCGGGCGCCAGCGACATCCCTCCGACGGGCGCCGATGTGAAAGCGGCGTTCGACGTCGCGCCGGTCGACATCCAAGTGTCGACGGTGGCGGAAGGAGGCAAGGCGTTCAACATCGTGTTCCGCACCGGCGTGGCGTCGTTGGAGGAGCGGGCACCGATGGTGCGTGAGGTGCGCACCAACACCCATCCGCCAGCGGGCATCCGCGCCACACCTGCTGGTCTCGCGGTCGTCGGCGTCGGTCTGCTCGACAACCTCGAGGCCAACCGCATCCTGTTGACCTACCTGGCGATCGTGTTCGTGTTCCTCTTCCTCGCCGTCCGGCTGCGCTCGGTGGTGCGGTCACTGCTGTCGCTCGTGCCGGTGCTCATCGCGGTGGGTGTGGCGTCGCTCGTGGCGTGGTCGCTGAGCCTGAAGCTGAGCCCAATGACGGCGGTCGGTGGTCCGCTCGTGATCGCCGCGTGTACGGAGTTCACGTCTCTGATCCTGCTGCGCTTCATCGAGGAACGGCGCCGCGGGCTCGAACCGAAGGAAGCAGTCGACGTCGCCGCGTCGCGCACCGGCCGCGCGTTCATCGTCTCGGGCATGACCGCCATCGCCGGCGTCGCCGTGCTGTCATTCTCCTCGCTCCCGTTGCTGCGCGACTTCGGCCGCATCGTGGCGATGAACGTGACCGTCGCGCTGCTGAGCGCGTTGGTCGTGTTGCCGCCGATGTTGGTGTGGGCCGACAAGCGCAACTGGGTGTCGCGCGGCTTGGTGAAGCCGGTGGCCGAGCCCTACATCGACACGCCGCCTCTCGGTGGCGTCGCGGCCCCAGCCGACTAGATTTCCCGCATCGCAGAAGTCGCCATTCGGCTCGAGCGCGTCTCAAAACGGTTCCCGGGTTCGCGCAACGCGGCCGTGAACGAGCTCAGCCTCGAGCTGCAACAGGGCGGTCTCACTGCTCTCGTCGGCCCGTCGGGGTGCGGCAAGACGACCACGCTCAAGATGATCAACCGGCTCATCGAGGCCACGAGCGGCCGGATCGAGGTGCAGGGCCGGGAGGTGCACGAGGAGCCGGTGCACGAGCTGCGCAGAGGCATTGGGTACGTGATCCAGCACACGGGCCTGTTTCCGCACCGCACCATCGCGGCCAACATCGCCACCGTTCCGTCGCTGCTGGGCTGGGACAAGGCTCGTGTTCGTCAGCGCACGGCGGAGCTCGTCGACCTCGTAGGCCTCGATCCGGACCTGCTCTCCCGGTATCCATCCGAGCTCTCCGGCGGCCAGCAACAACGGGTGGGCGTCGCCAGAGCGCTGGCCGCCGACCCGCCGATCCTGTTGATGGACGAGCCCTACAGCGCGGTCGATCCGATCGTGCGCGCCCGGTTGCAGGACGAGCTGATCGCATTGCAGCACCGCGTGCACAAGACGATCGTCTTGGTCACGCACGACATCGATGAGGCGATCAAGTTGGCCGACTACATCGCGATCCTCAACGTCGGTGGCGTGCTCGAGCAGTTCGCGCCACCAGCGGACCTGCTCCGATCGCCGGTCAACGAGTTCGTTGCGAGCTTCCTCGGCCGTGAGCGCGCGTTGAAGCGCATGGCGCTGCTTCGTGTGCGCGACGTCGAGCTCGTGACCGGGCCGGTCGTCGAGGTCGACGCGACGCCTGACGACGCGCGGCGCGTCATGACCGAGCAACGCGTCGACTGGATCGGACTACGAGACGGCGACCGACTGCTCGGGTGGGCCTGGGCGCACGAGTTGGATGGGGTGCGTGACCTGCGCGACCTGAAGCCGGAGGCGTTCCGTGCGTGGGTCCGGCCCGACACGGCATTGCGGGAGGCGCTCGACCTCATCGTGGACTCGAGCACGCGGGTGGCCGCGGTGTTCGACGAGGAGGATCGCTATCTGGGGATGCTCACGATCGAGCAGATCGCGGACGGGATGGCGAAATGAGCGCGGTGCTCGCGAACGACGCCCAGTCGTTCATCTGGTGGGACTGGGTCGACGGTCATCGCGACCTCATCTGGAACGCCACGCTCGAACACCTGCGGCTCACTGTGATCGCAGTCGCAGTGGGACTGCTCATCGCCGGCGCGTTGTCGGTGATCTCGTTGCGGTTCCGTTGGACGTACGCGCCGATCACGTGGATCACGGGTGTGCTGTACACGATTCCGAGCTTGGCGTTGTTCGTGCTCCTCGTGCCCTGGACGGGCTTCACCACGCTCACCGGCGAGATCGGCTTGGTCAGCTACACGCTCTTGATCCTCGTACGGAACATCGTCGCGGGTGTCGACGGCGTGCCCGAACCCGTCAGGGAAGCGGCCGACGCGATGGGCTACCGGCCCGCTCGCCGGTTCTTCGAGGTCGACCTTCGCCTGGCCACACCGGCCATCGTCGCGGGCCTGCGCATCGCCACTGTCACGACGATTGGTCTCGTCACGGTGACCGGACTCATCGGGCTCGGCGGCTACGGCGCGCTCATCGTCGACCAGGGCGTGCGCCGGGGCTTCTTCTCGACTCCGATCGTTGTGGGCTCGGGGCTGTCGATCGCGATGGCCATCGTGCTCGACGTCGGCTTGGCGGGTGTCGAGCGCCTGCTGACGCCGTGGGCCCGGCGAACGGTGGCCCGCTGATGGGCGCGGTGCAGGACTTTGCGAACTACGTCTCGGAGTCGTCGAACTGGTGGGGTGATCGCGGCATCCTGCACCGCTCGATCGAGCACATGCGGCTCTCAGGTGCGTCGGTGGTCGCCGCCGGTGTCGTGGCGATACCCAGCGCGATGTTCTTCGGCCACACGAAGCGCGGCGGACTGCTCGCGCAGTCAGTCGTCAACATCGGCCGAGCGATCCCGTCCTTCGCGCTCCTGGCGCTTCTGTTTCCGTTGTCATTGCAGTACGGCTTCGGTCTTGGTTTCTGGCCGACGCTCGTCGCGCTCGTGCTGCTCGCGATCCCCCCGATGTTCACCAACGCCTACGTGGGCGTCCGTGACGTCGATCCGGCGATCATGGAAGCATCGAGGGGTATGGGGATGCGCGAGCGACAAGTTCTCGTGCGCGTCGAGCTGCCGATAGCGCTGCCGCTGATCATCACCGGCGTGCGCCTCGCGGCCGTTCAGGTGGTGGCGACCGCGACCCTCGGCGGCCTGTTCGGCTTCAACAGCCTGGGCTCGTACATCTTCGAAGGGTTCGCGCAGCAGGACGATGGCAAGCTCTACACCGGCGCGGTCGGCGTGGCGCTGCTGGCGATCCTCACCGAGCTCGTTTTCTCCTTGGTGGCTCCGCGCGCTACACCGTGGCTGTCACGGAGCCGCATTCCCGATGTTGCCCCCCTCGATGTTGCCCGCTTAGATGTTCCCCCACGAAAGGAAGTCCTCAGTTGAAGAGACCACTCAGGAGTCTGCTGGCCATCGGGGTCGTCGCCTTCGTGGCGATCGCCGCGTGCAGCGACGACAAGAGCACGACGACGACCAACAGCCAGGCGCCGGCGGCCTCCAAGCCGAAGATCACGATCGGTGCGCAGGACTTCGGCGAGAGCGCCATCCTCGCTGAGGTCTACAAGCAGGGGCTCGAGGCGAAGGGCTTCACCGTGTCGGTTCAGAAGCTCGGCGGTTTCCGTGACCTCGAGGTGCAGGCCTTCGACGGTGGCACGATCAACTTCGCCCCCGAATATGCGGCGTCGATGCTCGAGTTCCTCAACGGCAAGAAGGGCGAGGCGTCCGGTGACGCGGCAGCCACCGTCAGCAAGCTCGCCACGCAACTCGAGGCAAAGGGTCTCGCCGCGTTCAAGGCGACCGACGCGGTCGACACGAACGCGTTCGTGATGACCAAGGCGAAGGCCGATCAACTCGGGATCAAGACGTTGTCGGATCTCGCCAGCAAGGGCGCAAGCCTCAAGCTCGGTGGCCCGGCGGATTGTGAGACCAACCCGTTCTGCATCCCCGGTTTGAAGAACAAGTACAGCCTCGACATGAGTGCCAACTTCCAGGCGCTCGAGCCGTCGGCCGTCGCCGCTGCGCTCGACGCGGGCAGCATCGATGTTGCGCTCCTCTTCTCCACTGACGGACGCATCGTCGCCAACAACTACGTGCTGTTGCAGGACGACAAGAAGATGCTTGCCGCCGACAACGTGATCCCTGTCGGCAAGAAGGACCTCACGTCGAATGCCGAGCTGGTCACCGCGGTGAATGCGATTTCCGCATACATCACGACCGACACGCTCATCGACATGAACAAGCGCTTCGACATCGACAAGGAAGACGCCGCGGTCATCGCGAAGGACTTCCTGACCAAGAGCGGCCTGCTCTAACTCACGCTCGCCAACTTGGGGGTGGATAACGGGGCTATGACCCCGCTATTCACCCCGAGTTCGGCAGGGTTGGTGATCGAACAGGTGTTCGACTAGCATCGGGGCGTGTCCGAGTCGCAGCTTCGATGGGAGCTGGCCGACGCGCCTCACGCGCAGTCGGCGTTGTTCGACGAGTCGATCTTCGAGCGCGAGCCCGGGCGGGGAGAGTTCCGCGGTCTCGAGTTCCTCCACGTCCGGGCGAAGCGCATCATCAACGACTTGGGCGGCACGCCCTACGGCTTCCGCTACACGATCAACGCGTATCGCGGATGCTCGCATGCCTGCTCGTACTGCGCGTCCGGAGAGACGCTCGTTCTCATGGGGAACGGCCGGACGAAGCCGTTGGCAGACGTCCGGGTCGGAGACTGTGTCGTCGGTACCGAACGAATCGGCCACTATCGCAGATACGTCGCAACGACCGTCACGGACCACTGGGCGACCATCAAGCCGGCCTATCGAATCACGCTCGTCGACGGGACGACGCTGATCGCCAGCGGCGACCATCGCTTCCTCTCGAACCGGGGGTGGAAACACGTCACCGGAACCGAACAAGGTCCGGCCTATCGGCCGCATCTCACGCTGAACAACGAGCTCATCGGCACGGGACGCTTTGCTGACGGACCCAAGCACGATGAGGACTATCGGCGCGGCTACCTGTGCGGCATGATCCGCGGCGACGGCACCGTCGGCACCTACACCTACCCCCGGGGTCGCGGCACCAACACTGTTCACCGGTTCCGGCTGGCGCTGACCGACATTGAGGCGCTCGATCGATCTCGTGAGTATCTGGAATCGTTCGACGTTGCGACCCAGACCCACCTCTTCACGCCGAAGTCTGAGACGCATCGCGAAGTGGTGGCGATTCGAGCATCGAAGAAAACCGCAGTCGATGCTGTGCGAGACCTCATCGTGTGGCCGTCCCAAGCCAGTGAGGCGTGGGCCAAGGGATTTCTCGCCGGCATCTTCGATGCGGAAGGTCACTACGACACGGTCGTTCGTATCTGCAACAAGGATCGCGAGGTCATCGACTGGATCACGCGCTGCCTCGGCCAGCTCGAGATACCTCACATCGTCGAGCCACCGGCGGCGAATGACTGCGTCAACGTTCGCATCATCGGTGGGCTTCAGAACGTGCTGCGCTTCTTCCATTCTGTCGATCCGGTCATAACGCGAAAGCGCGACATCACCGGACGAGCGCTCAAGTCAAAGTGCCATCTACTCGTCACTGCGATCGAGCCGCTCGGTATCGAGATGCCGATGTACGACATCACGACTGGGACTGGTGACTTCATCGCCAACGGCGTTGTGAGCCACAACTGCTTCGCGAGGCCGACACATGCGTATCTCGATCTGAACATCGCTGAGGACTTCGACAGCAAGATCGTCGTGAAGGTGAACGCCGTCGAGCGCGTTCGCGCGGAGTTGCATCCGCGCAGGTGGGCCGGCGATGCGATCGCGATGGGTACGAATACCGATCCCTATCAGCGGTGCGAGGGCAAGTACCGGCTGACCCAGGGCATCATCGAAGCGCTCGTCGAGCGGGCGAACGCGTTCTCGATCCTCACGAAGTCCACGCTCATCCTGCGCGACCTCGACCTGCTCGTCGAAGCGAGCAACCGCGCCGACGTGCGGGTCAACTTCTCGATCGGCACGCTCGACGAACACGTGTGGCGCACGACCGAGCCGGGCACGCCCCACCCTCGGCAGCGAGTGAAGGCGGTCGCGGCGCTCAATGAGGCTGGCGTCCGTTGTGGCGTCCTGGTGGCGCCGATTCTCCCCGGCTTGTCCGATCATCCCGACCAACTCGAGGAGGTCGTGCGCGCCTGCAAGGAGGCGGGGGCGGTGTCGATCTCACCGGTGTTGCTGCATCTGGGCAACGGCACGAAAGACGTCTTCTACGACCGCATCGGCGAGACCCATCCCGAGCTCCTTCCGATCTACCGCCGCATGTACGGCTCGCGGAAGTACGCGCCGAAGGCCGATCGCGATCGCATCACGGCGACGGTGAACAAGATGATCGGCAAGCGCGTGAGGATCAGGTCGCGAGCCGCGGTCGACGCGCCGCCACGTCCGACTCAACTCAACTTGTTGTAGAGGCTCGTGAGGTCGCGCTCGACGCCGCGGGTCTGTCCGCCGATCGACATGAAGCGTTCCATGCGCCTGATCGCCTCGGGATCGAGCAGCGTCTGCGAGAACACCCGCTCCTCTTCGCACAGGCCCGGCACCGGGTCGCGCAGGGCGTTGTCGACTGAGGCCTTCGCTGCCGCGATCGCGCCCGGCGGGAACGACGCGATGCGCGCCGCCAACGCATCGACGAACGGCCGCAGCTCCGCGTCGGCGAGCGCGCGGTTGACCCACCCCCACTCCTCTGCGAGCGGCCCGTCAACGTCGTCTCCGCCGAGGATGATCTCGAGGGCACGGGCGCGGCCTACCAGCCGAGGGAGTCGCTGCGTGCCTCCGCCGCCAGGAATGATGCCGAGCGGCACCTCCGGCTGACCGAACAGGGCGCGTTCACGCGACGCGAAGCGCATGTCGAACGACGACACGAACTCACTTCCACCGCCGCGCACCCGTCCTTCGATCAACGCGATGGTGGCCTTCGGCATGGTGCGGAACCGATCACACATCGCGTGGAAGAAGCCGAGCTCGGTGTTCGCGGTGGCCCGCTCCTCACGCGGCAGTCCCAGGATCAGCGTGACGTCGGCGTGGGCGATGAAGAAGTCGGGATCGGCAGAGTCGACGATCACGACGAGCGCCTCGGCGTCGTCCGACACCTCACCGCCGAGCCGGTCGAGCTCGAGCATCAACTGCAGATCGAAGAGGTTGATGGGTGGGTGGTCGATCGTGATCCGGGCGATCCCGTCAGCCACTGACACCCGCAGCGTTTCGTATCCGTCATAGGCCATCGCGGCACGCTAGACACGAGAGCGCCCATGGAACTCGACGAGCTCGATCCGAACCCCATCGTTCAGTTGCAGCGCTGGCTCGACGATGCGACCGCCGCCGGACTCTCGCATCCGAGCGCGATGTCGCTCGCCACCGTCGACGCCGATGGCCGTCCGTCGGTGCGCCACGTGCTCCTCAAGGGCATCGACGAGCGCGGCCTCGAGTTCCACACCAACTACGAGAGCCGCAAGGGCCACGATCTCGCCGCCAACCCGTATGCCAGCATCGTCTTCCCGTGGTTCGGCATGTGGCGCCAGGCCACGGCCTGGGGTCCGGTGGAAATGGTGAGCGCGGAGGACTCCGACGCCTACTTCAACTCGCGCGATCGCGGGAGCCAGATCAGCGCGTGGGCGTCGCCGCAGTCCCAACCGGTTCCCGATCGAGCGTGGCTCGAACAGCGAGTCGCTGAGCTCGAACAGCACTACGCAGGCAGAGAGGTGCCGCGCCCGCCTCACTGGGGCGGCTACCGGCTACGGCCTGACACCATCGACTTCTGGTACAGCCAGCCCGACCGGTTGCACGATCGCTTCCGTTTCACTCGCGACGTCGATGCCGGCGGACCATGGAGCGTCACTCGCCTCGCGCCGTGATCGTCCAGGTCGACGCGGCCTCGGCGAGGCCGGCGATCAGCGCCTCCGTGTATTCGGGCTTGCTCATCGGTGACGTGCCCCGCACCCGCGGCGGCAGCTCGAGCTGCACGCCCCCACCTCGAGGAAGGTTCACGGGGTTGTCGCGGTGCACGCCCCGCAAGCGCGATGGGATGGCCTCGATGTCGTCGACCACGTCGTAGCCGTGGGGCTCGAGCTCGGCGCGCAGCGCGGCGCCGATGTGCGCGGCGAGCTCGCGGTTGCGCCCACCGAGCAGCAGCGTCGTCCAGAAACCTTCCGCGCCGTACCCGTGGACCGCGACTGCGACGTCGACGTGATCGATGAACGCCGCCAGTCGCTCCGATTCGGCTGGACGGATCGCCGTCGACGGGATGTGCCAGCGCAGATCCGGCGGCTGCAGCACGGCGTACACCGACGCGCCGGCCTGCGCGGCGGCGGCCAACGCCACCTGATCAGTCCCGTGTTCGAGGTTGCCACCGTGAAATGCCATCAAGCCGAACGAGGAGCGCAGCTCGCAGACCTCCTCGACGCCCTCGTGGGCCAGCAGGTCAGCGAACATTGGCCCGGCGCGGCCGCACCGCGAGCCATCCGGTGACCAGAACCAGGAGGGCGAACACCAGCACGATCGCGTCGCGGTTCTCCAACAGCCAGTCACCGGTCGAGAACGACCAGTCGGTGACCCGTTTGACGATGGCGTCGTTCGGATCCTGCTGAATCTCGCGCCATCCGTACCACACGACATACGCGCCCGCGAGCACCATCAACCCGCCCGCGATGCGATTCACGAACGGCAACACGCGCCGCATCAGCTGCACCATGGACTGCCGCGCCATGGCCAGTGTGATCGACAACGACACGAGGATCGCCGCGAAGCCGAGCCCGAAGAACACGAAGTACACGACGCCCGACGCGAGGTTCTTGCCGAACGAGCCGGACATCGCGACGAGGAAGATCGGCAGTTCGCACCCGATCGACGCAATGGCGTAGGACACGCCGAACACCGTCATCGAGCCGACGCCGCCGCTGCGTCCGCCGCGATCGAGACGCGGGAGGCGCACCGTGGGATCGAATCCGCGGAGCATCAAGATGCCCACGACGATCAGCACCGCGCCGATCAGGAGCGAGAACCACGGCGCGACGTCGTACACGGAACGTGTCAGTCGGCTGACGACCAAGCCCACGACGGCGAACGTGCCGACGAACCCTGTCGTGACGGCCGTACCCACGACGAGCGCACGGCTCGTGCTCGCCCGTTCCCGCTCGACGCCGAGGAAGAACGAGAGATACGCAGGCAGCATGGCGAAGCCACATGGATTGACGGTGGCCACCATCCCGGTGGTGAACGCGAGCGCGAGGTCGACGTCGATCACGTGATCAGCTGATGCTCGCGGAGTTGGTTGGTGAGGTCGCTGACGTCCAACGGTCCGCTGTGGGAGAAGGCGACACGTCCTTCGGCAGTCAAGGCAATCGTCGTGGGCAGGCGGAAGTCCTTGATGAGCCTCTGGAGGAGCTCACCGTCGGGATCGCGGCCCAACTCCCAGGTGATGCCGACCGTGTCGATGAAGGCTTTGCCGCCCTCGACGGTGTCCTGCACGTCCATCCCCAGAAACGTGACGGAATCGCCGAGCGACTGGTGCACGGCCTCGAGTGCCGGCATCTCGGTTCGGCACGGCGCACAGGTCGATGAGAAGAAGTTCACGACGAGCGGCTTGCCGCGGTACTGCGCGAAGGTCGCCGTGCTGCCGTCGAACCGCTGAAACGTTGCGTCGCCCGGATCGTTTGCACGGCTACCGCTGTCGGTGCAGGCGACCATCGCGACCAAAACGAGCGCGACAGCAGCGATCGAACGACGGGGGACCACCGGCTCGACGGTAGTGGTCCGCACTGGCGGACCGGGGCTCGCGTGTCGCTCGGAAGGAGGGGGAACACCTCCCGAACGCAGCAGTCACCCCGGCCCGCCCTGCACCTGGCGACTGATGTGCACCAACATGACGCTTCCGTCATGCCGGTGCACTTCAGTCGGCTGTCAGGCGGTGCGGAGTCTTTCCTGCAAGTGGACCGGGACCGGCACGTCAGGGAACTCGTCCTCGGGACGAGCCACCTTCGGTGGACGGCCGCGGCGCCGCTTGCTGGCGAGCACCTTGCCGTTGAGGAAGAGCTGTCCGCCCCACACGCCCCACGGCTCACGCCGTTCGAGCGCGCCCTCGAGGCAATCGGCGATGACCGGGCAGACCGCGCAGATCTGCTTGGCCCGAGCGATGTCCTGCAGCTCCTCGCTGAAGAACAGGCCGCTCATCGTGCCGGCGCCATCGTTGCAGCGGGCATCGCTCCACCTGTCGGTGGCCGCGAGCTCTCCTGCGAAGCCCTTGATCTCAGTTTCCAACTGCGGGGCAAACATCGGTTCCCTTCCCCCATCTTGTATTTGTGATTTGAAGCCAGAGAAAGCAAAAGGCCGTCGGGATGTCCCGACGGCCTTTGGAGTTCATGTCCCTCGTAGGGTTCTACGAGGGCTCCCAAGGTCGTCGGGTTCGGTGATTGGGCGAACCCACGAACATGTCGGTGGCCGGCTTCGTCTGGGCAGCGATGAGCCACGAGCACGTAGCGATCGACTGACCGGTGGCCGCAACCGCGCGGAGCGCGCCGGCGCGGGCACTGAGCCCATCTGCCGAGAGATACGCGCCGGTGGTTCGCATTGCGGTCCTTGTGCGGTCTGGTTCGAGGCCCGAGTGGCCCAGAAGTGTCCCTGGCATCGAACTACGCCTGTGTGAGTGCCGTCAACTCATTATTTGGGGTCAGAGCTCGCGACCCAAGAAAGCGGCCAGCCGGTCGGCCATCGAAGCGCTCTCGGGACAGTCGGCTTCTGGGCCGAACACGCTGGGGTTGCGCACGAGTTCGGCCGGTGCCGCTTGCGCCGCGGTGATGGCGGCCTCGGTGACCTCCTGGTCGAAGTCCGGCGTCTGGCCGGTCGCCTTGGCGACGTCCCAGCCGTGCTGTGCGATCTCGAGCGTGGCGAAGCCGACGGCCACGTTCCCCGGCACTGCGCCGAACGGCATGTTCCACACCGAGTCGACCACGCCGGGCGCGTGCAACGCGTCGTGCAACTTGTCGGCCGCCGCTTCGTACGAGGCGCCCGCGTCGCCACCCACGTTGTCGCTGGCGAAATGTGAGCCATCGAACTCGGCGCCGCGTGCCGCGCCGTCGAACATCATCACGACCGAGATGGTGTGGTTCAGAAGCCCCTTCACGTCCCACTCCTCGCATGGAGTGGGATTGCCGAGCTGTTCACCTTGTACCCCGGAGACGATGCGTCCCGTCTGGTCGATGGCGCGGTTGAACAGTTCGATCTGATCCATGCGGGCGTTCTACTCACGATCAACCTAAGTTGCAACGGCATGCTCGTGGCCCAGCTCGACTTCGCGGATCCGGAGTTTCCGGTCTCGCTCGTCGAGAAGCCGGAACCGTCACTCCCCGGCGCGGCATGGGCGCGCGTGCAGGTGACCGGGGGCGGGATCTGCGGTTCCGACCTGCATGCGATGTTTCCCGACGACACCGGCAGCCCGACGCTCGCGTCGTTCGTCGCCTTCCCGTTCGAGATGGGTCACGAGATCGGCGGTGTGATCGTCGAAGCAGGGCCGGAGTGCGCGCTACCTGTCGGCACGCGTGTGGCCGTCGACCCGACCATCGCGTGTGCAGCCCGCGGCCTCGATCCCTGTCCGCAATGCGTTGTCGGCCACTTCTCGACGTGCCTGCGCATCGGCGAAGGCATCTTCACGCCGGGCATGAGCCACGGGTTCACCATCGACCTCGGATCTGGATGGAGCGATCAGCTCGTCGCGCACATGAGCCAGCTGCACATCGCGCCGGATGCGGTGCCGACGGTTGCGATCCCGCTCACCGAGCCGCTCTCGATCGTGCTCCACGGGTTCCTGCGTCGACCGCCCGCCGACGGCGTGCCGATCCTCGTCGTCGGCGCCGGCATCATCGGTCTCGCCGCCGTCGCCGCATTGCGAACGCTCACGCCCAACAGCGAGATCACCGTCGTCACGCGGCACGAGCATCAAGCGCAGACCGCGCTCGCACTCGGCGCACATCACACCGTGATGGACGGGCGCGACGCGATCGAGGCGCTGGCCGCGATCTCCGGCGGCCGGCTGAGTGGACGCGGTCGCGGTTCGATGCTCACGAACGGGTACCCCGTTGCTGTCGAAGCGGCAGGGTCGGCGTCAGCGTTCGATCTCGCGTGCAAGGCCACCAGTCAACGCGGCGTCGTGCACTTCATGGGCTCGCTCGGTCGGGTGGCCGTCGACCTCACGCCCGCGTGGTTCAAGGAGCTCGACCTGATCGGGAATTTCGCGCACGCCGTCGATGCCGATCCGACCGGCGAACAGATGCACTCGTTCGACCGCGCGCTCGCGATCCTCGCGGCGGGCGGCTATCCCGCCGAGCGCATCGTCACGCACCGGTTCCCGCTCACCTCGTTGCGCGAGGCGATCGACACGGCCCGCGCCCGCGACCGCGGCGCGATCAAGGTGCAGCTACAGCCCTCTACTTGAGCGAGTAGAGGAGCTTGCCCTCTTCCTCGCGGCGCACGGCCTTGCCCGCCAGCCGGAGGTGCTCGAGATGCGCATACGTCTCGCTGTCGGCCATCGGTCCCCACGACCGCTGACGGAACAAGTGCTTCGACAGCTCTTCCACCGGGGCTTCACCGAGACGCTCCGCTGCCTCGCTCAGCTTGCCGAGGCGTTCCTCGTGGTGGCGATGGATGTCCTTCACGCGCGCGGTGAGGTCGTCGAACGGATGGCCGTGCGCCGGCAGCACCCGGGTCACTCCGGGGAGGTCGCTGACCTTGTCGAGTGACGAGAAGAAGTCGGTGAGCGGATCTGGTCCTGCATCGATGCCGGAGATGTGCGGTGTGATCGTGGGCAGGACGTGATCTCCTGACAGCAGTACACCGCCCTCAGGATCGAAGAGGCAGAGATGGTCGGGCGTGTGCCCCGGCGTGTGCACGGACACCCACTCGCGCTTGCCGAGACGGATGGTCTCGGCGTCAGCCAGACGAACGCTCGGACTCGGCGTGGCGAACCAGCGCTTCATCATTGGGCGCAGCACGCGGAACTTCAGGCGCACTCGCCGAGGTGGGCTCGGATGCTTTCCGCCCCAGGGTGTGGCCATCTTCCACGGCGCTCGAGGGTCGGGCTGCGTCTCGCCTTCGAGTTCCACCTCGCCGACATCAGTCGGGTCCCACCAGGTGCGGAAGGTTGACGACGTGACGACGTTGGCGCCGGCCTTCTGACGCACTCGCCCCGATGCACCGAAGTGGTCGATGTGTGAGTGCGTGACGACGACGGTGTGCACGTTCTTCAACGTGAATCCGGCGAGCTGGAAGCGTTCCATCAGCAGCTTCCAGGCCTGCGGGCCGGGCATGCCGGGGTCGACGATCGTGACGCCCTTCTCGTCCTCGAGCACGTAGCAGTTCACGTGGCCGAGGCCCGGCATGCGCAACGGGAGCTGCATGCGCAGAATGCCGGGGGCGACCTCGTCGATCTCGGTGGTCGCGGGCTCGGCCTCTTGGCGCATCGGCATCCTGAGAGGCTAGGGGCGTGTCAGCGTTACGGACCATCTGGACCGTGTTGCCGTTGGCCGCGGCGTGTTGGCTCCTGTGGCGAATCGCCCGTCCGGGCCCCGCCGGTGCGCATGGACCGTGTTCGATCATCGTCCCGGCGCGCAATGAGGCGGCGACGTTGCCGATGTTGCTTGCATCGCTGCGACCGGAGCTGCGCCCGGGCGATCAGCTGATCGTTGTCGACGACTCGAGCAGTGACGACACGGCCGATGTTGCGTCCCGCGGAGGCGCGAGCGTCGTCAATGCCCCGCCCCTGCCGGATGGGTGGACCGGCAAGGCGTGGGCGTGCGCGACCGGGGCAGCTGCTTCGACCACCGACACGCTGGTGTTCCTCGACGCGGACGTGAGTGTCGAGCCGGGCGGGCTCGATCGCATCGTGGGCGCGCACCCCGGGGGGCTGCTGTCCGTGCAGCCGTTCCACGTGACCGTGCGTCCGTACGAACGACTGTCGTTGTTCTTCAACATCGTCGCGATGATGGGCACCGAGGCGTTCACCCCATTGGGTAGTCGCCGGCGACCCTCCGGCGCATTCGGGCCGTGCCTCGTCACGCGACGCGACGACTACGAAGCCGTTGGGGGTCATGCCTCGGTGAAGTCGGCGGTGCTCGACGACGTCGAGTTGGCGCGCCGCTACCTCGCCAGCGGACGTCCCGTGGTGTGCCTCGGCGGCAAGGGCACGTTGTCGTTCCGCATGTATCCCCATGGGTTGCGGCAGCTCATCGAAGGGTGGAGCAAGAACATCGCGGGCGGCACCGGCAAGACCCGCGTCCTCGCCGTGCTGCTCGTGGTGCTGTGGATCGCCTTGTGCCTGCAGGCCCCGTGGCTGGGCTGGCAGTTCTACGCCGCGGTCGTCGTGCAGCTCGCGTGGATGGCGCGCCGGATCGGCCGATTCGGTGTGCTCGCGCTCGTGCTCTATCCGATTCCGCTGCTTGCGTTCCTGGCGATCTACGTCCGGTCGATCTACCTGACGTACGTACGCAAGCGGGTGTCGTGGCGAGGCCGGGACCTCAACCCGTTGGCTTGAACACCGCGTCTCGGTAGTACTTCAACTCGGCAACGCTCTCCCGGATGTCGCCGAGCGCGCGATGACTGCCGGCTTTCGCGGGCGCTCCGCCGCACTCCTTCGGAAACCATCGCTTTGCCAGTTCTTTGATCGACGAGACGTCGATCGAGCGGTAGTGCAGGTACTCCTCGATGTCGTTCAAGTACGCGGCGAGGAACCGCCGATCGGTTCCGATCGAGTTGCCGCACAACGGGACCGACCGCGGCTCGGACACGTGTGACTTGATGTACTCCAGCGTCCGGGCGCCGGCATCTTCGAGCGAGACGGTCGACGCTTCGATTTCCTTGAGCAGACCCGACGACGTGTGCATCCCGCGGACGACCTCTTCCATGAGAGCGAGCGCCTCGGGCGGCTGGTGCACGACGAGGTCGAGTCCCTCGTCGATGATCTCGAGGTCGTCGTCGGTCACGAGCGTCGCGATCTCCACGATCACGTTGCGCCCCGGGTCGAGTCCGGTCATCTCGAGGTCCATCCACACCAGCACGGCCGGGATCCTACGTAGTGTCGGCGGATGCCCGAGGTACCGATCAAACTCCTCGACTCGTCAGCGGCGTTGCCCGCGTACGCACACCCGGGTGATGCGGGCGCAGATCTGGTGTCGCGCGAGGAGGTGACGCTCGAGCCGGGGGGCGGGCGAGCGGTCGTCGGCACGGGTATCGCGGTGGCCATTCCGGACGGGTACGCGGGGTTCGTGCTGCCCCGCAGCGGGCTCGCGCTGCGCCACGGCATCACGTGTCTCAACACGCCGGGGCTCATCGATGCCGGCTATCGCGACGAAGTGCGCATCATCCTCGTGAACACTGATCCGACCGAGCCGTACACCGTGCACCGCGGCGATCGCGTCGCGCAGCTCGTGATCCAGCCTGTGGAGCGTTCGGTGTTCACGGCCGTCGATGACCTCTCCGAATCGGCCCGAGGTCTCGGCGGCTTCGGCAGCACCGGAACCTAAGGTCTAGCCATGGCGCTCGTGCGATTGCACAACGAGACGTGGGGCTTCGACTCGAACTGCTTCGTGTGCGAGCCGAAGAACCAACTCGGCCTTCGCATCCCCTTCCATCACGACGACGAGCGCGACATCGTGGTGGCGGAGTTCACGCTCGACAGCACATTCTCCGGCGCGCCGACGCTCGTGCACGGTGGCGTGACACTCGCGATCCTCGACGAGGCCCAATCGTGGGCCACGATCGCGGTGGCCAAGAAGTTCGCGGTCACGGGGGAGACCACGAGCCGATTCCATCGGCCGGTGCGACTCGACAAGACGTACCGCGTGGAAGCGCGCGTCGAAGAGCGCGGCGCGGAGAAGCTCCGCACGAGCGCGACAATCCTCGACCACAAGGACCGGGCATGCGTCGAGAGCGAGGCCACGTTCATCGTGCTCTCCGAGGCGGTGGCCGCCGACGCCATCGGAGCGCCTCTGAGCGAGGAAGAGTCCAAGTTCCTCCGCTGAGCGGGAGTTTGCGCAGTGTTGGCTGTGTGAACCCGTAGGCTGACCGGCGTGTCGGAGACCGCCACCCTCGACACGCTGCCCGCCACTCGCAGGGCGCTGCTCGATGCCTTGAAACGTCAGGGCGAGGCGCGCGCTGATGAGCTGGCGACGACGCTCGGCATCACCGTCAGCGCGGTTCGCCAGCACCTCGCGGCGCTGCACGGCGATGGCCTGGTGACCCACACCGAAGTGCGAGCCGGGCCGGGTCGTCCGCATCACAAGTACCGACTCAGCGAGCTGGGCGACAACCTGTTCCCGCGGCGCTACGCGCAGGTCGTAACCGACTTGCTCGTCGAGGCGGAGGCTGAGGATCCCGCGATCATCGAGCGAATGTTCGCTCGTCGGCGCGATCGGCGCGTCGACCGGGCCAAGGAACGTCTTGCCGGCAAGTCGCTGCCCGAGCAGGTGGCCGAGTTGACGCAGATCCTCGACGAGGACGGTTACCTCGCCGAGGCGCTGTCACTCGACGACGGATCGTTCCGCATCGTCGAACACAACTGCGCGATCCTCGCCGTGGCGACGCAGTACGGCGCGGCGTGCGGCACCGAACTCGAGTTCATCCGCTCGGTCCTGCCCGATGCGCGGGTCGACCGGGTGGCGCACCTGCTGTCAGGCGGTCACGTGTGCGCGTACGAGGTGTCGCCGCTCTCCAAGCGGACGCCCAAGAAGCCGTCGCCCACCTCGTAGCAGAGCGCGACGACCTCCGACGAGCGATGGCTCACGCGTTCGCCGAGGGCGTCGTGCACGAGCGCTCGCATCTCCGCCAGGTCGTCAGCATCGACACCGGCACGGTCGGCGAGCGTCTCGATGGCCGCGACGGCGACGTCGAGATACCGAGGATCCGCTGGCAGCACCAAGCGGATCTCGTCGGACATGCACTAACCCTCGCGCACCACATCGGTCGGTGCCTTGTCATCCCGCAGACCGAGGTAGGAGGGATGGCGGAGGATTCCCTCGCCCGTCCACTCACCGAACTCCACTTCCGCGACTAATTCGGGTCGCACCCAATGCGCAAGTCGTGCGATCGGACGCGGAGGCGGGGGATCGAACGGCGGCTCGTCGATCTCGAGCGGCGCCAGGATCTCGCCGAGGCGCGTGAGCTCTCGCATGGTGAAGCCGGTGCCGACCTTGCCGCAATAGCGCAGTTTCCCGTGGTCGTACACGCCCACGAGCAGCGACCCGAGCTGCCCTTGCCGGCCGCGCTCGCCCGGCTGCCATCCACCGATCACGAACTCCTGACGCAACCGCACCTTGATCTTCACCCACGACGACGAGCGCTTGCCCGGCAAGTACGGGCTGTCGACGCGCTTGGCGACGATGCCCTCGAGCCCTTGCTCGGCGACTGCCTGCAGCAACGTCTCACCGTCGCCAACGCGATGCGCGGGCACCGTCCAGCAACCATCGTCCGGTACGAGCTCTTGCAGCAGTCGCCGCCGATCGAGGTATGACAACGGCATCACGTCGTTACCGTCGAGGTGCAACAGGTCGAACACGACGTACGTGATGGGCACCGACTCCGCTCGCTCGCGCACCTCGGCCGCTTTGGCGAGGTGCATTCGTGACTGCAACCGTCCGAAGCTCGGGCGCCCGCTCTCGTCGAACGCGACGACCTCACCGTCGAGCACGACCAGGTGTTCTGCGAGTGCGTCGCCGAGCGCCTGTAGCTCGGGGTACCGGCCGGTGATGTCGTTGCCGTTCGAGCTGCGGAGTCGCATTTTCCCCGACTCGATCCCGCTCAGGACGCGAACGCCATCCCATTTGATCTCGAACGCCCAGCCGGCTTCGTCGCTCGGGAGCGTTCCCGTGACCGCCTTCATCGGGCGCAGCGAGTCGAGGTCGAACACACCTCACTCTCGCATTAGCGGGTGATCGCGGATTCTGCTCGAATCGGAGATACCAGCTATCTGCGCAGGCGGCCGCGCAGCGAGAGTGAATGAGGTGCACGAAAAGCTCTGAGAACTTGCTACAAGTTCGGTCGCTTGCGACCGATACCCACGAAGGACCATTGGGCCTTGGCCCACGCTGGGAGGACGCTGTGCGGAGCGGAGACCGCGATCAGAGCGGTTTGGAGGCACCGCAACCTGACGCGCCCGCACCCACCCCCGTGGAAGCGGGCCGAAATCGCCTGAGCCAGGTGACGAGAGTCCGGATCGTCGGAGCGATCGGGGTCACGCTCGTGTGTGCCTCTCTCGGTTTGTTGGCGATGAGTGGCTCGCGATTCGGGGATCCCTGGATTCTCGTTCCATTCATCGTTTTTGAAGGCGTCCATTGGGCCTGTGCGATTGGCTTCCAGCCCAACGACGATGACCTCGTGAAGCAATTCGACCAGGCGGTCTTCGTAGTTGCATTCGTGCTGCTGCCGACCGCTGGCGTCGTGAGCACGTTCGCACTCGGCGTAGCCCTTGGGTTTGTGCTTCTGCGGGCCGACCTCCGGAAGATCCTGCTGAACAGCGGCATCATGTGCGCCGCAGCGCTCGGCGGCGTGTACGCAGCAAACGTGACGCACGACGTTCTGGGTCACGGTCCCCTCGCTTTGTTCCTTGCCGTGACTGTGGGCAGCGTTGCGTTCACCCTGGTGAACGACGTGGTGCTGGCCACCGCCGTGAGGTGGATCTTTGGGACACCCTTTCTCTCTGGGCTTATTGCGGATCTCCGATTCGACGCGTTTCGGGTTCCGTTCCTGATCGTCCTCGGCTTCCTTACGGGTTCCGCTGCGCAGAGCGCGACCTGGGTTGTCATCCTCGGAGTACCGCTTCTGGGCGGGCTGCAATATGTGCTCGCGGAGCATCGCCGTGCGCGGCGCGACCTCCAACGGACTCAGGGCCTGTTCGAAACCTCAGTTGACGTGCATGGCCATGTGGACGCGGTTGAGGTTGAGGAAGCACTCACGAATGCGGCTCTACGCCTCCTGCGGTGCGCGGTGGCCCGCGTGTCCTCGGTACCGCCATCGGAGAGCGAGTGGGGAGCCCGGCTGCAGCGCGGTGACGGCGAGGAGAAGTGGCTTGTCGTCGCCGAGCCGCTTACCGACTACCCGCTCGACCGCGAAGCGCTCCAACTACTCAATGCCCTCGCTGCCGTGGGATCGTCTGCTCTCGAAAACGCGAATCTGGTCGAGGAGATTCGGCGCGCAGGCCTCGTCGACGCGCTGACCGGGCTTCCGAACCATGTGCTGTTCGAGGACCGCGTTGCGCAGGCCGCGGCAGTCGCTCGCCGCAATCGAGAGCGCTTCGCAGTGATGATGCTCGACCTCGACCACTTCAAGAAGATCAACGACAGCCTCGGTCATTCGGTCGGCAACGAACTCCTGCAGGACGTCGCCTCTCGGCTGATGCTCGCCGCCCGCGACATCGACACCGTTGCTCGCCTGGGGAGCGATCACTTCATCTTGCTGCTGCCGGGCGTCGGCAACTCTGAGACTGCTGGCGTGATCGCCGAGAAGTTGCTCTCCGCGATCCGCAAGCCGATCAATCTCGGTGGTCACGAGCTGTTCATGACCGCAAGCGCCGGAATCGCGTTCTTCCCCGACGACGGCACGAAATCCGAGCACCTGCTCCGCAACGCAGACAGCGCCATGCACCGAGCGAAGGAGCTCGGTCGTGACACGTTCCAGACCTACGCATCCGGCATGAATGACCTTGCGCAGCTCCGCCTGGTCCGCGAGAGCGAATTGCACAATGCCATTCAGCGTGACGAGCTCCGCCTGCGCTACCAGCCGCAGGTCGATCTCCGCACCGGCCGGATCGTGGGTGTCGAGGCGCTCGTTCGTTGGGAGCACCCGGTGCTCGGGCTCATCGGTCCGCACGAGTTCGTTCCGTTGGCGGAGGAATCCGGACTCATCGTGGCCGTCGACCTGTGGGTGATGCAGGAAGCGTGCCGGCAGGCGAAGGTGTGGATCGACGAGGGCCTCCCCACGATCCGCATGGCAGTCAACATCTCCGGCCGTCACTTCCACTCGTCGGAACGCCTCGTCGATGTCGTCGAGCGAGCGCTCGGTCTCTCCGGTCTGCCCGCAGAGTTGCTCGAGCTCGAAGTCACCGAGGGCATCGCCATCGGTGAGGAAGAGTCGACAGCGCGAGCACTGCACCAAATCCGCGATCTCGGCGTGAAGCTTGCGATCGACGACTTCGGTACCGGCTACTCGATGTTGGGCCGCCTGCGCAGCTTCCCGATCGATCGTTTGAAGATCGACCGCTCGTTCGTGAACGAGATCGAGAGCCACCATCAAGACGCGCCGATCGTGTCGGCGATGATCGCCATGGCCCGCAGCCTCCACATTGAGTGTGTGGCCGAGGGTGTCGAGACCCTCGAGCAACAGATCTTCCTGCGCAATCGCCTGTGCGACCAGGCCCAAGGCTTCTTGTACAGCCACCCCGTCGAAGCAGACGACATCGTTCGCCTCTTGAAGACGCCCTCCGTCGGCTACAACCTCAGCGTGGCGTCGTAGGCACACCGATCCGGTGACGGATCTCGTGTGGAGGACGAAGTGTCCCCCACAGTCCGACGATTGCGGACACGATGAGCGACACGACAATTGCTTGTCGAATGCCGATGCCGGTCGCGAGTAACCCTCCAACGGCGGCGGCTATGGCCTGGCTTCCGAGGACGAAGCCGTTCATCAGCGCGAGCCACGGGCCGCGCAGCCGGTCGTCGAGACGAACTACCGCGACCTCGTTGCCCGGAATCCGACTGGCGTTGAGCACGCCGATGGCTGCGAAACCAATCAGGATGCCGGGCAAGGCTGGCCCCACCGTAAAGACGACGACTCCGATCACCGAACCCACGAGCGCGAGCTCAGAGGCTCGTCTGAGTTTTTCGGTCTGGGAGCCGCGAGCTCGGGCGAACATCGTTGCAAGAATGGCTCCGACGGGAACGGCTGCCGCGAGTAGTCCACTTGTACCGGCGCTCTCGTGAAGTACCTCCAGCGCGTAGAGCGCGACGAGAGACTCACCGACCACGGTGCAAGCACCAACCCACATCCATCCGACCACGAATCGGCGAATGAATGGGTCATCGACTGACGCCCGCCATCCGTCGCGAACACGCACGGGTTCGCCCTTAGGAACTGGGAGCCGAGCAGAAGGGATCTGGACGAGGAGCGCGGCAGAGATGAGGAACGAAACCGCGTTGACAGCGAGCGCGGCCCGCGCGCCGATCAGAACAATCAGTCCGCCGGCGGCCCCGTATCCGAAGATCAGCGCGGCGTCGAACGTGATACTGGCGAGCGCAATCGCATCGCCGAATCGCTCAGCAGGGACGGTGAGGGGAGTCAGCGCCCCACGAGCGCTTTCGAAGGATGGTGTCAAGCACCCTGCGGCGAACGCGATCACCAGCATCAGACCAATTGGCATCTCCACGGTGAGCGCGAGAAAGAGCCCAGCCCGGCCGATGTCCGAAACGAGGATCACACGCTGTCGCGGAAACCGATTTGCGTATGTCGCCGTTAGCTGCCCGATCCCGAGGTACGGCAAAACGCTCACAGTCGTGACAAGCGCCGTCAGGAATGTCGAGTGCGTTTTCTCAGCAACGATCACGGCGAGAGCAAGACGCCCCGCCCAATCGCCGATCTCGCTGAAGACCTGCGCTAACCAGAGAAAACGGAAGTCGCGGTAGCGAAGCGGCGAGAAGAGGTCAGTGACGCGGGCCCTCATGCAGTCACCGTGTGGTCACTACGACAATGTTGCAAAGTCGTTACGCCCCTGGTCACACCAAGTGGGCTTACCAGGTACTTTGGCCGCGTCGGCAGAAATGACCGAATTGCCCCCCTATACACGCTGACGGACTTTCGGTACCCTCGGCCCCAATCCGGTGTGGCGACATCGGTGGCGATGCGAACAAATACAACAGAGGGAGTTTCACCATGCGTGGTGGCGGCATCCGTTAGCCGCGCGCATGGGGGCGATGTTAGGCAGTAGTTGGGGCAGTCGGAGGCACCTGGAACGGCATCCGGCGGCGGAGAGCTGACTTTGCGTGACACACGCGCCCAGCGCGTTACAACACTCACACACAACTGAACCCGCCCACACCTTCGAGACGCACCCTTGCGGGGCACAGCTCGGAGGTGTGGGCGCGTTCTAGTTATGGGGCAGAGTTCTACCCGGTTGGTTCGAGCCGGACGGTGATGTCGATCTCCTCGGAGCCCCGCACAACCGTGATCTGAAGCTCGGCGCCGGCGGCTTCCATCGCGTCGAAGAGATCGTCAGCGTTGGTCACGGGAGTTTCGTTGACCGCGACGATCAGATCGCCTTGGCGAACACCGGCGTTCGCGGCCGGTGACGCCTCCTCCACGACTCGCACGAGCAGGCCGTCGCGTTCGTCCAACCCGACGGAACGACGCAACGCCCGGGCCACGTGCGCGGGCGCGAGACCTACGCCGAGACGTGGACGGGTGCGTGATTCGCCCGCAGACAGCGACGCCAGTCGCGCCTGCAGGTCGGCGTCGGCGGGGAGCGCGAGGTAGAAGCCGTCGCCGAGACGGTTCGTGTTGAGGCCGACGACCGCGCCATCAGCGGTCACCACCGGGCTGCCAGACGAACCGCGCGGCAGCGGTGCCGTGTGTTCGAGGCTCCCCTTGATACGCCGGCCACGGGGCCCGCGGAAGGCGCGCTCGGTACCGCTCACCATGCCGAATGACACCCGTTCGCCGCCGGCACCCGAGCGGGTGACGACGAACACGACCTGGCCGACGCTCGCGCCCCCGTTGAACCACGAGATGGCGGGGGAGTCGCCGGTGTCGACGCGGAGCACCGCGAGATCGCCGTCGACGTCGATTCCGGCCACGGTGCCGACCGCCTGACGGCCGTCGGCGAAGGTGACGAGGGCCTCGTCGCCGCGGAGGTTGTGGGCGTTCGTGGCCACGACACCGGCGCCGAGGACGACACCGCACCCTCGCCCGCCGCCTCTGCCGATGCGGACGACCGCCGGTCCGACCTGGGCCACGGCGTCCGCTGCGGCACTCGAGAGTTCTTCCAATACGGTCATCGAGCCGACCCCCTAGTAGATTGCAATCTGCAAGTGACTCGGAGTGTACCCATGACACAGCGGATGGCAAGCGGCCAGGATGAGGTCATGCCACGGGACCAGGGCTCCGCCAGCGCGCTCGAAGAAGCAGTGGCCCGCGTCGGCGACCGGTGGACCCTGCTGCTCGTGAACTCCCTCCTCGAGGGCCCTCGCCGGTTCAACGAGTTGCTCGACGGGCTCGACGGCCTGGCGCCGAACGTCCTGTCGAAGCGGCTGCGACATCTCGAGCACGAAGGAGTGATCGTGGCAACGGCGTACTCGCAACGACCGCCGCGGTTCGACTACCGACTCACCGCCGCCGGCTCGGAGCTCGCGGGCGCGCTGCGACTGCTCGCTCATTGGGGCGCGTCGCGCGATCCCGAGGCCGTCGCGGTGCAACACCGCACGTGCGGCACGCCGGTGGAAGCGCGGTGGTACTGCCCCACGTGCGCGCGCCTCATCGAGGTCGAGGAGATCGACGAACTGCGCTTCATCTGACTCGCTCGGGATGAGCGCCGGTTGCGGTGCCGCGGATTAGCGTTCTCGGCCTGGAACCATTGCGGAAGACGTTCCATCAAGAGTTGGAAGAGATCGACTCGAAGGTCGTCCAGCTGTTCGCGCTCGTAACGGAGAGCTTGGCGGCAGCGACGGAGACGCTCCTCGCCGGTGATCGCGACAATGCGATGGCGATCAAGCAGCGCGATCAGATCATCGACGACCTCAACGAGGATCTGCAGGGTGTGGTCGAGCGCAATCTCCTGCTCCAGGCGCCGGTCGCGTCGGAACTTCGCTTCCTGTTGTCGGTGTTGCGCATCGTGCCCGAGCTCGAGCGCAGTGGCGATCTCGCCGAGCACATCGCCAGTCGAGCGGCGAAGGGCTTGGGGAGCGAACTCACTCCGCCCGTTCGTGGCCTCATCGACCGCATGGGCGCCCTTGGCGTGGCGATGTGGCGAGCCGCGGCCGACGCGTACGTCGACCGAGATGGCACGGCGTCGGTGGCGATCGACGAACTCGACGATGAGCTCGACGCGCTCCACGACGAGCTGGCCGAGCTCCTGGCCGGTGGCGAGCTACCGCTGAAACCCGCTCTGGAGATGGCGCTCGTGGCCCGCTTCTACGAACGACTGGGCGACCACGCATTGCACATCTCGGAGCGAATCCAGTATCTAGCGGGTGCTCGCTGACTGGAGGCTGAGTACTGATGCGGTTCCGACTTCTCCCAACCGACGATCGCTTCTTCGATCTCTTCAACGAAGCCGCCCAGAATGCCGCCGAATGCGCTACCCACCTGCGTGAGCTGATCGACGATGACTCCGGTGTCACGTCGAACGACGGCGTGGTCAAATGCGAGCACCGGGGCGATGAGCTGACGGCCGAGATCCTCCAGCGCCTGAACACGAGTTTCGTCACGCCCTTCGATCGCGAGGACATCCACGCCCTTGCCGAGGAGCTCGACGACGTGGTGGACGACATGCTGGCCGTCGCCGCGCGGCTTCGGCTCACCGTGCATGGCCCGGCGTTTCCTGAGCTGAAGGAGCAGGCGGCCGTCCTCGTGCAGATGGCCGACGAGATGGTGTCGTTGATCGCGCGGCTGTCGTCGATGAAACAGACCGATGTGCATCTCGCGGGAATCGATCGGCTCGAATCCGAAGGCGACAGCATCTACCGGAAAGCGCTCGGTCGTCTGTTCTCCGGCGAGTACGACGCACTCGACGTGCTGCGATGGAAGGACATCGTCGAAGCGATGGAGGCAGCGCTCAACACGATCGAAGACGTGTCCAACGTGGTCGAGTCGATCGTCCTCAAGCACGCCTGAGACTGCGTCATGAGCCTCGCGTTGATCGCGGTCATCGGAGTCGCGCTCGCCTTCGACTTCGTCAATGGCTTCCACGACGCGGCGAACTCGATCGCCACGGTCGTTTCCACGCGGGTGCTGACGCCGAGGAAGGCGGTGGCGTGGGCGGCGTTCTTCAACTTCGTCGCGTTCCTGGTCTTCGGAACGAAGGTGGCGACGACGATTGCCAAGGGCGTGGTCATCCCGGACTCGATCTCGCTCGGCGTCGTGTTCGCGGGGCTCCTCGGCGCCATCGGATGGAGCCTCTTCACCTTCTATCTCGGGCTCCCGACGAGCTCATCGCACGCTCTGGTCGGCGGCATGGCGGGCGCGGCCGTCGCCAAGGCGGGGTGGCACGTGCTCGAGTCGGACGGCCTGCGCAAGATCGGCGTGTTCATCATCCTGTCGCCGCTGATCGGGCTCGCGCTCGGGATGATCCTCACGGTCACGATCATGTGGCTGTTCCATCGAGTGCGAAACGTCGAACGTCTGAATCGCGGATTCCGTTTGGGTCAGCTCGTTTCGGCCGCGGCGTTCAGCCTCGGGCACGGCGCCAACGACGCACAGAAGACGATGGGCGTGATCCTCGCGGTGCTCATCGCCGAGCACGAGGTGCCGAAGACGTCGGGCGTGCCGTTGTGGGTCGTGCTGTCTGCACATCTCGCCATCGGACTGGGCACGCTGACCGGCGGTTGGCGCATCGTGAAGACGATGGGCACGAAGATCACGAAGCTGCAGCCGGCGGGCGGTGTTGCCGCTGAATCCGCGGCAGCCGTCACGTTGTTCTTCACGTCTGCGCAGGGCATCCCCGTGTCGACCACGCACACCATCACCGGGGCGATTGTCGGAGTCGGTGCCTCCCGGCGACTCTCCGCGGTCCGTTGGGGAGTTGCCGGCCGGGTCGTCTGGGCGTGGGTGTTGACGATCCCTGGTGCGTTCCTGATCGCAGCGGCCTGCTACGGCGTCGTGGCGGTGTTCAACTGATGGATCGACGCGCTGCCGTCTTTCTGGTGTTCGCTCTCATGTGCGCATTGCTCGTGCCCGTGACCGACGACGAATTCCGCTGGGTGCCGCTGGCCACAGCCATCGTCTACGTGCTCCTCGCCATCGCATCCGTGTTGGATGCAAGGTCGCGAAAACGTTCCTCGTAACATCGTCTGGCTAGGGCCGCTAGCTCATCGGGTAGAGCAGGGGACTTTTAATCCTCGAGGCCGGGTTCGAGCCCCGGGCGGCTCACCCGCTTTTCGTTCTTGCGTCGATTGACCACCGTATGAGGGGTTGAGCGACGCAATTTCGTGGGTGACTACAGACTGTCCATGATCGTTTTGATCAGGGTCTCGGCTTGCGCGTTCGGGAGGCCGGCGCCGCCGTCGATCACCACGTTCTGACCGGTGATGTACGACGACGCCTCTGAGCACAGGAACGCGAACACGTTCGCGACATCGTCGGCCGTGCCGACGCGCTGCAGCGGTGTGCTCGTCTCGGCCGAGGTGAGCCATGACTCGTTCGAGGTGACGAGCGATGTGAGCTGCGTCGCGATGAGGCCGGGCGACACGCAGTTCACGCGAATCGTCGGCGCGTACTCGACCGCGGCCGTCATCGTGAGGTTGATGACCGCCGCCTTGGCCGCGGAGTACGGCGCCTCGCCCGACAACGGCCGAACGCCGTTGAACGACGCGTTGTTGACGATGCTCCCGCCGCCCGCTTCGAGCATCCGGGGGATCACCGCCCGCATGCAATGGAACGTGCCCGTGAGGTTCACGCCCATGACGAGCGCCCACTCCTCGTCGCGGTAGCGGTGCAGGGGCTTGTTCATCCCCATCCCGGCGTTGTTGATCAGGTCGGTGACGTTGCCGAGCTCGTCATAGACCCGCCCGACGGCGCCCTCGACCGCGGCGGCGTCGGCGACGTCACACTCCAGTGCGATTCCGCCGGTGGCCTCTGCCACCGCGGCGGCGGCCGAGAGATTCCGATCGAGCACGGCCACCCGCGCGCCCTCCGCCGAAAATCGGCGGCAGATGGCTTCGCCGATCCCCGCGCCTCCGCCCGTGACGATCGCGATGTGTCCGTCGAGTGCACCCACGACGGCGATCCTGCCACGTCGCTACGCTCGCACTCCGATGGAGTCCGACGACGCCCACGAACGCCTGACCGAAGAACGCGAACGTCTCCAACACGTTCGAGCGGGATTCGACGCCGATCACCTGCACGACCAGACAGAGGACGAGAGCACGTCCGAGCTGTCGCACCTGGCGCAGCACTCAGCCGACGTTGCCTCCGAGACCTTCGAACGCGAGAAGGACTTCTCGATCCTGGAGCAGGTCGAAGCCGAGCTGGCCGACGTCGATCGCGCGCTGCGCCGACTCGACGACGGCACCTATGGCACGTGCGAGGCCTGCGGCCAACCGATCAGCGACGAACGCCTCGAGGCCATGCCGGCCGCGCGCTTCTGCATCGCGCACCAGGCCGAGGCCGAAGCCAACCTCTGACTACCGGACCGCCCAGCTCGGCGGTCCCATCGACGCGACACACGACGTGTCGACGGCCGTCGTGGGGGTGGCGAGAAACGATCGGAAGATGATCTCCGGACATTCGGGGCTCGCGAACACCTCGCCGTGTCCCATGCCCGGGAAGAGCACGAATGTGGAGTGCGACAACGTTTCGGACGCGTGCTTGGACTGCTCCGGTGGTGTGACTGGGTCGTACTCGCCGGCCAGGACCAACGTCGGGATGTCACTGCGTACCGCGTCGGTGAATCCGCTCGGCGCGGGCGCAACACCGAAGCTCGTGCATGACACCGTTGTGAACAGCAGCAGCGTGCTCGTCTCCGGGTGATCCGCGGCAACGCGTTCCGCGTCGCCCTCGTGGATGAATGCGGCCCGGTCGTGGCAGTTCACGGCTGCGGCCTGGGCGGCGGCGAAACTCTCGATGAATCCGATCCCCTGGATCGCCAGTTGGTCGATGACGCCGCCGGCGGCGCCCGATTTGAGGAGCTGGATGAGCGACGGAAGCTGCGGGATCAGGTCTGTGTCGTACAAGGACAGGAAGAGTCCGGCCGCCGCGTCGGAGCCGGTGATGGCTATTGGCGTTGGCTGCTGCGAGACCGGATGCTCGACCGTGCCCTGATACGGCGACGCGTTCAGCGACCGAATCACCTCGTCGATGTCGGCGCCGAGCGATGGGTACGCGGCGTGGCAACGAGCGTCCTTGGCGCAACCGTCCACCAGTACTTGCTTGACGCGTTCATACGTGCTCAGCACTTCGGGAGCCCCAGAACCGACATCCGGCGGCACGACGGAGTCGAGAACGACACTGCGGATGCCCTCCGGGTGAGCGCGCATCGTTGTCAACGCGACCATCGTTCCGTACGACACGCCGAACAGGTTCCACTCCTTGATGCCCATCGCGATGCGTAAGTCGTTCACGTCGTCGGCGACCGTGGCGGTGTTGTACTGATTCAGGTCGACGCCCTGCGCCTGCAAGCGGTCTCGGCACGCGATCAGAGCGTCGTTTCCGATCTTGGCCTCTGCGTCGAATGTCGCGGCTGCCCCGAGGATCGTGGTCAGCGACGCGCTGACTTCCGAGCACGCGAGCGATGGCTCGGCCGCGCCGGTTCCGCGCTGGTCGAAGACGATCACGTCGCGGTTGCCGGTTTGGGACTTTCGAAGAAATCGCGCGGTCTCGATCAGCCCCGAACCGCCCGGGCCTCCCGAGAAGTACACGACAGGGTCAGGCGCGGGATTGGGATCCGCAGTGTGGATGATCGCCACCGGTATGAGCACCTTGCGACCGTCCGGCTTCGACCTGTCCTCGGGCACCGTCAGCAGGCCGCACTCGACTCGGGTCTCGGTCGAATTGTTGCAGTCCTGTTTGGCGTAGACCGGCGTGTACTTCGGCGGCGTCGTTGTGGTCGTCGGCTGGCTTGTCGACGTTCCCGACGAGCACGCCGCGAGCACGACGAGCGTGATGGCAGCAGCGACGGGTCGGGCTCTCATCGTTCGTCGTTCCCCTTGGCGATGAGGAATCCCCTGGCGCGCTCGGCCTTCGGGTAGCGGTTGACCATCTTCCAGAACCGCGCCGAGTGATTCGCCTCCGCCAGATGGGCCAGTTCGTGCACGAGCACGTAGTCGAGCACCCACGCCGGGAAGTCGGCCAGTCGCTCCACGACGCGGATCTCGCGCGTCGCAACAGTGCACGTGGCCCATTGCGTCTTGCGGTTTGGCATCCATGTCACAGCCTTTGGCGTCGGCAGGTCATAGCGCTTCGCGAGCGTGGCCGCCCGGCTTGCGATGTCTATTCGCCCGCGACTCTCCTGGCGGATGATTCGACCGACAAGATCGGTGACGTACAGCTCCTCGTCGGCCTTCGACATCCACGCGGGCATCTGCACACGTACGACATCGCCGTCCAAATACGCAGAAACGGTCTTGCGCCGGCGCTTCGAACGCACGACCTCGACGCGGTACGGGATCGTGCTCACAACTGGTCCGGCACGGTGACTGGCGTGCCGTCGTCGTTCACCAACAGGACCCGGTCGCCGAGCGCGAGCTTGTCATCGTCGATCTCGACCCAGCGGCCCTCGCCGTTGGCCAGACGATGGAACGGGTCGCCGAGGTGGTCCTCGAGTACGTAGATCACCCCGCCGTGTGTGATGGCCAGCACGTCGCCGTCCGGTACGGCCTCGTGAATTCGCCGCAGTGCGTCGAGCACACGTGCCCGCAGATGTCCGTCGGACTCCCAGCCGGGCGGCCGCTTCGGCGTGCCCTTCTCCGGAGCGAAGGCGGTGTGCCGGTCCTCGGGCAAGTACCCCGGATACCGCTCGTGAATGTCTTCGCGCGTGAGCCCTGACCACTCACCGGCATCGCGCTCCCGCAAATCAGCGTCGAGGATCACCGGACCGATCCCGAGCTGCTCGGCGATGATCACCGCGGTCTCGGTCGCGCGTTGCAGATCGGAGGCGTACACCGCGTCGAGTGAGCCGAGGGAGTGCGCCGCGGCCCGCGCCTGCGCTCGTCCGAGGTCGCTCAAGGGAGGATCGGCCTGGCCTTGCCACCGGCCCAAGGCGTTCCACTCCGACTGGCCGTGTCGCACGAGCAGGACTCGGCTGGTCACAAAGCCGGACGCTACCGTCTGCCGCATGCTCCCCATCGACAAGCTCGGCACGCGCTACGCGCCGGCCACCACGGAGATCGACGCCGATCGTGCGAAGGCCTACGCCGCGGCGACGAACGACGACAACCCCGCCTACGAGTCGGGCAAGTACGCGCCGCCGGTGTTCGGCGTGGTGCCGACCTGGTCGCAGATGCTCGTCGCGTCCGCCGATGTCATCCCGCCCGAAGCGATGATGTTCATCGTTCACGGCGAGCAGGACATGCACTTCCATCAGCCGCTGGTTCCCGGCACGACGCTCTCGACGTCGGCCGAGATGTTTGCCTACCGAGTGGGTGGTTCCGGCACTCGTGTCGTGGTCAAGGTCGACAGCGCCGATGATCGCGGTGAGCCGGTGCTCACGCAGTACGTCACGATCTTCATCCGGGGCATGAGCGACGGAGAATCCGGCGGACCGGACAAGCCCGAGCACGACTTTCCCGACGACGCGCGGAGCCGGCCCGCGGGGACGTTCACCATCCATGTCGACGACGACCAGACGTTCCGCTATCGCGAAGCGTCAGGCGACGAGATGCCGATCCATCTCGACGACGCGTTCGCGAAGAGCGTCGGCCTCCCCGGCATCATCGCCCACGGCCTGTGCACGATGGCCATGTGCAGCCAGGCCGTCGTGAAGACCGTCGCCGACGGCGATCCGGCGCGGCTCAAGCGCCTCGCGGTCCGCTTTGCCGCGAACGTGTTGCCGGGCAACGACATCGACGTGGCGATCTTCGGCGCCGGCACCAAGGATGGCCGCCAGGCATACGCGTTCGAAGCGACATCGGCAGGGGCGATCGTCGTGAAGAACGGATGGGCCGAGGTGGAGGCATAGCTGTCCTTCGTCTCTTCGCTGCCGCCCGGCAAGCGGCGGGAACCGGCCGCGACGTGATCGACGGCTCCACGGTGCGCGAGATCCTCGATGGTGCCGTCGCGCGGTATGGCGCCGAGTTCGGCGCGGTGTTGCCGACATGTCGAGTGTGGGTGAACGGCGAGACCGCCGACTCCGACACGGCCATCGGCGACTCGGACGAAGTCGCGGTGTTGCCGCCCGTGTCAGGGGGCGCGTGATGGCAAAGCGACCGGTCAAGAAGGCCACGCGCAAGGCGCCCGCCAAACGCAAGCCTGTGTGGAAGGAAGTCGAGGAGCGCGAGCAGCGCAAGGTCTCCAGCCGCCTTCGGCAGAACCGCAAGTACAAGCGTCGCCGTCTCGCGGTCGTGTACGACGTCAACGGCCCTCGCATCCGCCTCGGCATGGGTTGGTTCGCGCTCACGTTGCTCGCGCTCGCCGGCGGCCGTTGGACTGTCGCCGCGCTGTACGCCGCGACCGCGGCATTCGCGGCGTTGCAGACGGCGCGTGAGTGGCGCAAAGGCGGTGCGCGGCCTCACCGTCCGCTCGCTGGCGCGGGCGCGCTCGTGATCGGCTTGACCGGCGCCGTGTCGACCCAGCTCGTCGGTGTCGCCATCCTCGGGTTCGTCGGCGCGGCGCTGTTCGTGGCGTTCAGTTCGGCCGCGGCATCGCGTGGCAAGTCGAATCCACTGAACGACGCGGCGTTCACGATTCGGTGCGGGCTCTTCGCCGGTTTCGCGGCGGCGTGCGTTGCCACGACCGCGAGGTACTCGCTGACCGCAGTGGTCGGGCTCGTGTTCATCGTCGCCGCGTACGAGATCGGCGACTACGTCGTCGGCAGCGGTGCCCACAATCCGTTCGAAGGCCCGGTCGCCGGCGCGACCGCCATCGTCGTGACGACGTTCGCGATCACCGCGATCGGACTCAAGCCGTTCGTGTTCCCCGGCTCGTTCGCCCTCGCCGGGCTCGCGGCTGCGCTGTGCCCTGCTGGACAAGTGCTCGCGTCGGTCATCCTCCCGAAGGTCGACGCGCCCGCGAGCGCGTTACGGCGAATCGACTCGCTGCTCTTGCTCGCGCCGGCGTGGGCCCTGGTCGTGGGCCACCTCGTCTAGAGGTTCGGGTCCCACTCCGTGGCGCGGGCCGCCTTGAGCTTCTGCTCGACGTCGTCCCAGTCGAAGATGTTCCAGACCGCGGCGAAGAAGTCGGCCTTCACGTTCTTGTACTGCAAGTAGTACGCGTGCTCCCACGCATCGATGGCGAGCAGCGGCATCGTGCCCTGACCGTGGTTGCCCTGGTGGTCGTAGACCTGCTCGATGATGATGCGGTCGCTCGCGGGATCCCACGCGGCGAGCGCCCAACCGGAGCCCTGGATGGTGCCGGCGGCCTCGCTCATGTGCCGCTTGAAGCGGGTGAAGCCACCGAAGTCGCGATCGAGCTGCTGTGCGACGTCGCCGGTCGGCTCACCGCCACCGTTCGGTGACAGGTTCTGCCAGAACAACGAGTGCAGTACGTGGCCCGAGAGGTTGAACGCCAGATCCTTCTGGAGCTTGTTGATCGCCCCGAAGTCGTCGCTGTCCCGGGCGTCGGCCAACTTCTCGAGGGCAGTGTTGGCCCCCTTCACGTACGCCGCATGATGCTTGTCGTGATGGAGCTCCATGATCTGAGCGCTGATGTGAGGCTCGAGCGCGCCGTAGTCGTAGTTGAGGTCGGGGAGCCGGTACACGTCTTCAGCCATGCGGACCTGTCTACCCCTTCGGCTGCGGGTTCCACCCCCCTCAGGCGCGCAGTTCACACCTCTGTAGGCGCGCTGGGGGTAGGTTTCGGCCCATGACGCTCTCGGTGATCTTCGACAACTTCTTCAAGAGCGGTGGCGGCCTTCAGTTCATGGCCCGCTGGCTGCACGTACTGGTCGGCATCGCCTGGATCGGCTTGCTGTACTTTTTCAACTTCGTGCAGACCCCGGCCTACGCCGAGCTCAGTCCCGGGGCGCGCAACGAGGCGTTCGACAAGCTCACCTGGAGAGCGTTGTGGTGGTTCCGCTGGGCGGCGATGGCCACCTTCGCAATGGGCATCGTGCTGCTCGGCATCTACTCCTCGGACAGCAGTGACTACCTCACCAAGTACACGGGTCCGAGCATCCTCACTGGCATCCTGTTCGGCGTCACGATGCTGGGCAACGTGTGGATGGTGATCTGGCCGAATCAGCAGATCGTCATCGGCTCGGTGCGCAAGCAGTTGGCCGGCGGTGAGGCTGATCCCGCGCAGCCAGGAGCAGCCAAGAAGGCGGCGCGCGCGTCACGAGCCAACACGTTCTTCTCGTTCACGATGCTGTGGTTCATGGTGTTCACCTCGCACTTCGCCGGCCGCTACGCCGACGCCAACAGCGAGCTGAGCAACGTCGCGATCTACTACGTGATCGTGCTCGCCCTGTGGGCCTTCGTCGAGGCCAACGCTCTCGGCCTCATCGGCGGGCTCGACAGCCCCTTCAACAAGGCCGTCTTCGACAACCACAAGAACACGATCATCTACGGCTTCGTCTACTGGGCGGTGATCTTCTTCATCGGTTGGGAGATCATCCTCAAGGCTTCTTAAGGGCCGCGCTACGGGCGCAACTCGGCGTCGAACCCTCTGGCGGCAGGCTTCGCCTGCCGGGCCACTGTGTCTCTGGGTCGTCTCGCCTATCGGCTCGACTCCCGGGGGTCAGTTCCCACTCGCGCTGGCGCTGCTGGCCGGCGCCTGGGTCACCGTCATCTTGGCCTCCATCCCCGCCTCGCGGTGCGTGGGGATGTCACAGAAGATCGTGTACGTGCCCGGTGCAAGGTTGGCCTTGCCGGCCTTGGCCTGACCCTTGCTGTTCACCGTCAGCTTGAAGCCACTGACACCATCGATGAGCAGATCGTGTTGCAGCGTGCCGTCGTTGAGGTACGCGATCGTCACGTCGCCGGAATGCACGCTGTAGTCCGTCTTGTCGAACTTCAACGCGTCGAGGGCGTGCACCGTGAGGTCGGCCTTCGAGATGTCGTCGCTGCCCGTGGATGAGCCACCCCCGCACGCGGCGAGAGGGAGGGCGATGAGAGTGGCGGCCGCGGCCGTCCGGGCGATCGTCTTCAGCATGGGCCGAACGTTAGGGCGTTGCCCTACCGAGGGCTAACCTGGGACCACTGCCCGTGGGGGCACGAGGGGGTCAATGCTGGTGTCGTCCCAACTCGATCGCATCCTGGGCGCCGAGTATCTCGGAGATCTGGAACGACGGCCGATGGCCGACGTGCGCACGATGCGAGCCGAATGTCAGGAGATCGAGACCGGCTTGTCGTATTTGCGGCGCCTCGTGCAAGGTCGCCTCGACATCGTCGGAGCCGAGTCGCAACGCCGGCGCGAGGGGGCTGAGCCCGGCGACCTCGCTGATCTCATCAGCCAACTGCCCGAGATCCTGTCCGACCGCACCCGCAACCCCGGCTTCGGCCGGCTGCCGCAGCTGCTCGCTCCCGGCGACGTCGACGCCGAGCTCACGGCGCGGCTCGACGAGATCATGGGCGACCACGATCTCGAGACGCTGCCGACGCTCGATTCCGACGAGCTCGACCGGGTGCACGACGAGCTCGAGGCGCTCGAGCGGGAGATCTCCGCTCGCCGGCGCCAGTTCTTCGATCGGATCGACACGCTGCAAGCAGAGGTCACCCGTCGGTATCGCACCGGTGAAGCCTCGGTGGAGTCGTTGTTGCAATGAGCGACCAGGGTGCGGTCAAGCGAGTGGTGCTGGTCGTCGACGACGACTCGGCGATTCGGCGCGTGGTGCGCACGGTGTTGGAGGCCGACAACTTCGAGGTCGTCGAGGCCGCTGATGGTCCGGCGGCGCTGCTGCTGCTCGACGCCATCAACGGCCGCGGCCCCGAGGCCGTCGTGCTCGACATCATGATGCCCGGCATCGACGGCATCGAGGTGTGCCGGCGCATCGACCACGAGCGCGTCAAGGTCATCATGCTCTCGGCGCGTGACGATGCCGATACGCGCGATCGCGCGGCGAAGGCCGGGGCCGACGCGTACCTCACGAAGCCCTTCTCGGCGATCGAGTTGCTCGACGCCGTGGAGAAGCTCACGCCGTCATGAGACGCGGATGAGCACAGACGAGGTGCTGTCCGACCTCGGGATGTCAAGTCCGGCGTCATTGGAGCAGCAGCTCGATCGATTCGCTCTCGACGTCGGCGAGCTGTATCGCCGTCAGAAGGAGCGCGCCGAGCAACTCGAGCAGAACCTCGTGCAGATGCGCACCACGTTCCTCGAGACGGTGCGCTCGATGGCGTACGTCGTCGAGGCGAAAGACGCATACACCGGTCAACACCTCGAGCGGTGCCGTGTGTACGGCAACACCCTCATGCAAGCGCTCGGTGTGGCCGCGGAGTATCCCGACGCGGAATACGGCTTCCTGTTGCACGACGTCGGCAAGGTCGGTGTGCCGGAGCGCATCCTGAACAAGCCCGGCCCGTTGACGGCCGCTGAGTGGCGCGTGATGCGTACGCATCCGATCATCGGCTATCAAATCCTGCAGGGCATTCCGTTCATGACGACCGCGGCGTCGATCGTGCGTTGTCATCACGAGATGTGGGACGGCGCGGGCTATCCCGAAGGTCTCAAGGCCGAGCAGATCCCGTTGCCGGCGCGCGTGTTCCAGGTCGTCGACGCGTTCGACGCGATGACCACCGACCGGCCATACCGCGCGTCGCTCGGCGTCGAGAAAGCTGCCGAGGAGATCCAGCGGATGGCGGGTACGCAGTTCGACCCCGACGTGTGCCGCATCTTCGCCGGCCTCGTCGACTCACTCCCTCAGCGCCTGTAGTCCGCGGCGCCGCTCGCGCCAGGCTTCCATTCGCTCGCGATGGTCGCGTACCCTCGCGACGTGGCCGACCTCGAGACCCGAATGCGTGATCTGGGCGAGTTCATCCGGGATCAGCGCCGGGTGGGGCATCTTTCGCTGCGGAAGCTCTCCGAGATGGCTGGCATCTCGAATCCCTACCTGAGCCAGATCGAGCGGGGCCTGCGCAAGCCGTCGGCCGAGATCCTGCAACAGCTCGCCCGGGCGTTGGAGATCTCCTCGGAAACGCTGTACGTGCGGGCCGGCATCCTCGATGCCCGCGACAGCACGTCGGATCTGATGGCCGAGATCCGGCGCGATCCGCACATCAGTGAGGATCAAAAGAAGACCCTGATTCGGATCTACGAGTCATTCCGTCACGAGAACGGTGATGGGGAAGCGGCCGAGGCGGAGGGGGAAGCCGAGCTCACCCGGTAGCTTTTCAATCCCGTGCGCACGTTGGCCGTTCTCTCGCTGCACACCTCACCGCTGGTTCAGCCGGGCATCGGCGACAGCGGTGGCATGAACGTCTACGTGCGTGAGCTGGTGTCCTCTCTGGCCCAGGCGGGCGTGCAATCGACCGTGTACACCCGTCGCTGGGACAACGAGCTCCCCGACGTCGTCGATGTCGAGCCCGGCTTCCGCGTCGTGCACGTGCCGGCCGGACCCTTCGACCTTGCGAAGGAGCGACTGCCCGAGGTCGTCGACGAGTTCACAGCGGGCGTCCTCGCGGACCTGCGAGCAGCCGACGACGTCGACGCGATCCACGCCAACTACTGGCTGTCGGGCATCGCCGGCCACGCGCTCAAGCACGAACTCGACATCCCGCTGGTGTCGACGTTCCACACGCTGGCCCGCGTGAAGGCCGAGACCGGTGATGCCGAACCACAACGACGTATCGATGCCGAGGTGAGCGTGATGCGTTGCTCCGACGCGATCACCGCGTCGTGTCCCGCGGAAGCGCAGCAGCTGCGCCGCCTGTATGGCGTTCCGTCCGAGCGCATTCAACTCGTGCCGCCCGGCGTCATCCACGCGTTCTTCTCCCCTGGCGATCGACGTGGCGCGCAGCGCGCGCTCGGCCTCGCCGCCGATGGACGACCCGTGCTGCTCTTCGTCGGACGCATCCAGCCGCTGAAGGGTGTCGACGTCGCGATCAGCGCGCTGGCCGGACTGCGGACGAGCGACGCGGAGCTCGTCATCGTCGGCGGACCGAGCGGACCCGAAGGCGACGCGGAAGCGGCGAAGGCGCGCCTGCTCGCCGAAGAACTCGGTGTCGACGCTCGCATCCACTGGGTTCCGCCACAGCCGCACTACCGCTTGGCCACCTACTACCGAGCTGCAGATGTGTGTGTCGTGCCGAGCCGGTCGGAGTCGTTCGGGCTCGTCGCGCTCGAAGCGGCCGCGTGCGGCACGCCGGTCGTGGCCGCCGCCGTCGGCGGACTGCGCACGCTGGTCGAGCACGGACGCACCGGCTTCCTGGTCGAAGGACGCGATCCTGAGGACTTCGCCGCGGGCATCGATCGCGTGCTGCGCGATCGCACGTCTGCGGTCGCGATGGGTGAAGCGGCCGCCGCACACGCGCGGGGCTTCACCTGGTCGACCACCGCGGCGCGCTTGCGCCGCCTGTACGCCGACCTCACCACCCGCGCCCTCGTTGACTGTGCCTGACCCGCACGACGAGGCGGCGCTCGCGGAGCTCGAGGCGCGCATCGACGCGTGGGCGCAGCGCGAGAAGCTCGAGAATCCGACGATCGCCGCGGTCGATCGGGGCGAGGCCGAAGAGCGGCGCTGGTACATCCGCATGAAGGGCGAGCAGAAGGACACCTTCACGATCTGGCTCACGCTGCGGCAGCGCACGTTGCACTACGAGACCTACGTGATGCCGGCGCCCGAGGAGAACCACCAGGAGTTCTACGAGCACCTGCTGCGCCGCAACCTCAAGCTGTACGGCGCGTCGTTCGCCATCGGCGAGGAGGACGCGGTGTTCCTCGTCGGTCAGATCGCCAACGACGCGGTCACCGACGACGAGCTCGACCGCATCCTCGGCTCGCTCTACGCCTGGGTCGAGCAGTTCTTCCGCCCCGCCCTGCGCATCGGGTTTGCTTCGCGCTTTCAGTAAGTCGCTACGGCTTGCGCCTCACGAGCGCGACGACGACGAGAATTGGTACGGCGAGCACGAGCAAGAGGATGAGCAACTCTGGCCCGGCGACGTTCATGTGCGTCCGTTCCTCGTCGGCCAGCGTGACACCCAGACGACGCAGGCGATGCCCGCCAACACAAGAGCGAAGCCCCACGCGTCGCCTCGTACTGCTACCGCGAGCCCGGCCAGCAGGAACGCGACGCCGAGCGCGAAGCCCCTCAGCCGCTCCATACCAAGAAGCTGCCGCTTCCACGGTTCTGTGACGGGTTTGTCGTCCACACCCGATTTGTACCGGGGGCGTCAACGGGATGGTTTGTCATCGCACTCGTCCCCGGCAAGCTCCCGTTTCAGTAACTTTCATTGCTTTTCAATCTCGGCGCTACTACGGTCTGCCTCGCCCGGGATCTCCCATCGGGGAAGGGGAGATCCCGGGCAACCGCGCGTACTCTGCGGACGTGAAACTGCAGCTGGTGGGTGGCGGACGCATGGGCGAGGCCTTGCTCACCGGGCTACTCGCGGCCGGCTGGGCCGAGCCCGCTGACCTCGGCGTCGTTGAGAAGCTGGCCGAACGCCGGACAGATCTCGCCAAGCAGTTTCCCGAGGTCGCGATTCTCGAAGCGCCGGCGAAGACCGACGGCGCCGTGGTCGCAGTGAAGCCCGACGACGTCGAGAGCGCGTGCGCCGCGATCGCCGCGGCCGGCTGCGAACGGGTGCTCTCGATCGCCGCGGGCGTGACATTGACCCGGCTCGAGCGGGCGCTCGGTGGCGACACGCCCGTGGTGCGGGCGATGCCGAACACTCCAGCGCTCATCGGTGCTGGTGCGGCAGCGATTGCGCCCGGCTCACACGCGACCGAGGACGACCTGGCCTGGGCGGAGTCGATCCTGTCGGCGGTCGGCGTCGTGGTGCGCGTGCCCGAGAAGCTGCTCGACGCCGTCACGGGACTCTCCGGTTCGGGCCCCGCCTACGTGTTCCTGGTGGCGGAGGCGCTCATCGAGGCCGGGGTGCTGGCGGGCCTCCCGCGCGACGTGAGCGCCACCCTCGCCAACCAGACACTGCTCGGCGCCGCCCGCCTGCTCACCGAGACCGGCGACGGGCCCGAGGCCCTGCGGGCCATGGTGACCTCGCCCGGAGGCACGACCGTCGCCGGACTCCGGGCTCTCGAGCAGGCCGGCATGCGAGCGGCCTTCCTCGACGCCGTCATGGCCGCGACCGAACGGTCCAAGGAGCTCGGTCAGGGCTGACCACACGAACTCGAGGCAATAGGCACCGGAAACCGGTGCCTATTGCCTCGAGAATGAGAAGTCGCCCCTGACAACACCAGCAACAGGGGCGTACAGTGCCCACAGCGGAGGAAGGGGTTTTCCATGGCGCAGAGCCAGGCGCGCGCTCGGTTCCTTACGGTGCTCGAGGTAGCCGATCAGCTGCGGGTGTCGACGATGACGGTGTATCGCCTCATCAAGTCCGGCGAGCTGCGCGCAGTGCGCGTCGGCAAGTCGTATCGGCTCCGCGAGGAAGACATCGACGCCTACCTGAGCAAGCAGTACACCCAGGCGGGTTAGGCCCGATACCTTCGACCCTCCCATGGGTCAGCAGTACGACACCGTCACCTTTCTCTCCGACTACGGACTGGCCGACGAGTTCGTCGGCGTCGTGAAGTCGGTCATTCGCTCCATCGCCCCTCACGCGACCGTGATCGACCTCACGCACGACATCGAGCCGCACGACGTCCGCGGCGCCGGTCTCGCGTTGGCCCGCAGTGCGCAGTACCTCGTGTCGGGAGTGGTGCTCGCGGTCGTCGATCCCGGCGTGGCGACACCACGCCGCGCGATCGCGGTCGAAGTCGGCGACGGCCAGTCGGTGTTGGTCGGTCCGGACAACGGGCTGCTCGCCCCCGCGGTGGCGATGGTGGGTGGCGCCGGCCGAGCGGTCGAGTTGAACAACACCGAGTACCAACTGCCTGCGCCCGGCCCGACGTTCGCCGGCCGCGACGTGTTCGCACCCGCGGTCGGCTACCTGTGTGACGGCGTCGACCTCGCGGAGCTGGGCGACCTCGTCGATCCGGTCACACTGCTGCCCGGTCTCATGCCGATCACCCGCGAGGAGGACGGCAAGATCATCGCCGAGGTGCTGTGGGTCGACCGCTTCGGCAACGCGCAGCTCAACGTCGATCCTGACGAGGTGGCGGCGTGGGGAGACCGGATCGGGCTGCATTTCGGTGAAACCACGCGCACGGCCCGGCGCGCCGGCAGCTACGCCGCGCTGAAGACCGGTGAGATCGGGCTCGTCGTCGACTCGTACGGGTTGCTCGCCGTCAGCGTCGACCGCGGTTCGGCCGCGAACGAACTCGGGCTGCATGCTGGAGATCCCGTGACCCTCGAACCATTCGCCGACGATGAGGACAACAGCGTGCCGATCCGACTAGGCAACCGCCGATGAGGAAGGGCACCACCATCACGTTGGCGCTGTTGCTCGTGCTGATCTTCGGCGCGGCGATCCTGCAGTTCGTGTTCTTCGCCAAGTAGCGCATTCTCGAGGCAATAGGCGCCGGTAGGCGCCGGCTATTGCCTCGAGAACGGACGTCAGAGGCGCGTCGCGAGCTGGTCGCGTGTGAAGCGACGAGCGCCGCGTGCACACAGCGTCAGCGCCACCACCCAGACCAACGCGCCGATCGCGATGGCGATCGTCATGTCGACGAGCAACAGACCTGTCGCCTGGCCGACTGCGAGGAAGATCAACGGCAGGATGACCGCACCACCAAGCTGATTGGCCTCCTGCGACGTGCGCGCCCGCGCGGACACGCGCACCATCACCGACAACCCGAGAGCCGCGACGGCGGGCCCGACCCAGAAGATCATCACGGCCCACAGCCGTGTCGGGATGAAGATGCGGTGCATCACGGGCCACGCCACGCTGTTCGACACGATCGCGAAGCACAAGAAGCCGATCCACGACACGAGAACGGCCGGCACGTACGCCGTCAGCAGCTTGGCGATGAAGATGTCGCGGTCGGCCATCGGCAGGTGCAGCAACGATTCGAGCGTCTTGCGCTCCTTCTCGCCCGCGAACGCGTCAGCGGCCAGCACGGCCGACACCATCAGCGGCACGATCAGGAACAACGGGGCGAGCAGGTAACCGTTCACCAACACGATCAGCTGCTCGCGTTGCGGCAGAGCGAGGATCGGCCGCGCCAGATCGCCCGGGATGTTGTCGAGGAAGCGGGACAGGTCGAAATGGTCCTGTGATCGCGCGGCGATTCCGATGACGAGCGGCAACACGACGAGCAACAGAAACGGCACCAGCAGCATCGGCAGCACTACGGCCTTCGAGCGCCGGACCGCGGTGAGGTCCTTGGCCATGACGGCGCGGATCGCCGGCCAGTTCATGTGAACCCCGCCTCGATCGCGAAGTACACGTCTTCGAGCGTCGGTGTGCGCGGGATTGCGCTGTACACCGGCACCTCACGCCCGACGAGCGTCGCCACGACCGCGGCGAGGGCCTCGCGATCGCGCACTCGAAGGTGAGCGCCTTCGGCCGACGGCGACGCGCCCGTCACACCGTCGACCTCGCGAACCAACGCGAGCGTGCGATCGTCGATCGGTGCGCCGAGATCGACATCGGCTTCGAGACCGTCCCACAGCGCGGCGGCGAGTTCGTCGGGCCGTCCGAAGGCTTGCAGCCGGCCGCGGTGCAGCACGGCCATGCGGTGCGCAAGCCGTCCGGCTTCGCCGAGGAAGTGCGTGCACACGACCACCGTGCGTCCGTGTTCGGTGGCGAGCGCGCCGATGAGCTCGACGACATCGCGCGTCGCCGCTGGATCGAGGCCCGACGTCGGCTCGTCGAGGAACAGCACCTCCGGATCGTGCAGCAGCGCGCGTGCGAGCGCGAGCCGCTTGCGCTGACCGGTGGAGAAGCCCTGCACCGGATCGTTGGCCCGGTCCATCATCCCGAAGCGCCCGAGCAGCTCGTCGACCTTCTCTTCGGCGTGCGTCTTGCCAAGGCCGCGGATGCGCGCCGCGAACAAGAGGTTCTCGCGGGCCGTGAGTCGTTCGTCGAGGCCGGCGTTCTCCGTGAGCACGCCGGTGCGTCGCCGAATCTCGTCGCCGTCGACCGTGGGATCGAGACCAAGCACGCGTGCCTCGCCGCGGTCTGGCCGGAGCACGCCGTTCAGCAGGCGAACCGTGGTGGTCTTGCCGGCGCCGTTCGGACCGAGCAGGGCGAGTACCTCTCCCTGTTGCACGTCGAGCGTGAGATCGTCGAGCGCGATCCCCGTGGCGAAGGAGCGCGTGAGACCTCTGGTCTCGATGACCCCACTCACACTGTCAGTGTGGCGCGGTCAGGCTCCAACAGTGCGCAGCGCGACGAGCACCGTGTGCATGCGGCTCGGCGTCGCGGGTGCCGTGGGCGGCGGGGGAGGCTCGGCCGGAGCGGCGTCCGCGGCAGGTGCGGGTTCTGACGCGGGCGCCGCTGCAGCCTTTTTCTTGGGTGCGGGTGCGGGTGCAGGAGCAGGTTCGGGGGCGGGCGACGAGCCGTCGTCCAGCGCCATGAAATCGTGTGTGGTGTACATGCGGCCGCTGGAGTCGTAGCTCACACCGACGCCGATGTAGTTGTAGGCCGGGTCCACGATGTTCTTGTAGTGAGCCGGGCTGTTCACGAATGCCGTCATCAGCGAGTTGACGTCGTTCCCGACGCCGACGTTCTCTCCCAGCTTCGTCCAGTTGGCCGACACCTGACCGGCGAGGTTCGGATTGTGGGAGATGCCGCCGTTGGCGACCATCTGATCGGTCCAGTTGCGGGCGACGCCGGTGAGCTCGCCGTACACCGCGAGCGGTCCGAGACCTTTCGAGGAACGGATGCCGTTGATCTTGGCGACGAATGCGGCTTCCGCCCCGCTGTCGGCCGCGTTGGCCGGTACCGGGTTCGCGAGCACGAACAGTGCAGCGATCACAACCGCCGCCAGCACCGCTCCCATCAGCTTGCGCACAGCGCGCATTTCGTTTCCCTTCGATTCGGCAACCCGGCTGCCATAGGGAGCGAATCCCCGTAGGCCCGTGGCTTTGCGTGCACCCGGGTTTCCCCGGGGTTGCCTGTTCGTCGATGACAGAGGAAGTATCGGCGCCTGCGTCTCAAACCTTGACTAGTCCGGAGGAAGGAATTCCTTGAACCTCGCGGCCGTGATCGACCGACACCCTGACGACGCCGTGGCCCTTGTGTACCGGGACCAGACGACCACCTACGGGGAGTTGCGGGGGCAGGTGGGACAGCTGCGTGGGGCTCTCGTCGAGCTCGGCCTCGCCCCGGGCGACCGGGTGGCCATCCTCTGTGGGAACGACGGCTACTTCGTCACCTCGTACCTGGCCGTGCTGGGCGCCGGGCTGGTGGCGGTCCCGTTGAACCCGTTGAGCCCTGCCCGCGAGCTACAGCGCGAGCTGGTGGCCGTGGGCGTCCGGGCCGTGATCATCGGGCCGGCCGGCGAGCCCTCGATGTCCGGCGTCGATGCTGCCGAGGTTCCTACGCTCGAGCACCGGATCCATGCGGAGGATCTGCCCGCGGCGGCGCCCGTGCCCGTCGTCGACCGGGATGCCACTGACCTGGCCGCGATGATCTTCACCAGCGGGACGGCCGGCTCGCCCAAGGCGGCGATGCTCACGCACGGCAACCTGCTCGCGAACCTGGAACAGATGCAGGCGCACCCGGGGCGCGCGCAGAACGAGCTCGACGTCAGCCTCGGAGTGCTGCCGCTGTTCCACATCTTCGGGCTCAACGTCGTCCTCGGGCTGTCGCTGTACGCCGGGTCGCGTGTCGTGCTGCTCGAGCGCTTCGATCCGGTGTCGGCCCTCGAAGCGATCAGCCGTCATGGCGTCACGGTCCTGCCGGGCGCGCCCGCGATGTGGACGGCGTGGTCCGCGTTGCCCGAGGCGACGCACGAAGCATTCGCGACCGTGCGGCTCGCGGCATCAGGCGCGGCGAAGTTGCCACTCGAGATCGCCGAACGCTGCGAGCAGCGATTCGGCGTGACGATCTCGGAGGGGTACGGCCTGACCGAGGCGTCACCCGTCGTGACGACGGCGTCGGGCATCGCCGCAAAACCGGGATCGATCGGCGTGCCCTTACCGGGTGTTCGGCTGCGGTTGGTCGACGCCGACCAAGACGACGTGTTGATCGGTGACGCCGGCGAGATCTGGGTGCAGGGCGCGAACGTGTTTGCCGGCTACTGGAACGACGCGGAGGCAACGGCCCGCGCGCTCACGCCCGACGGATGGTTGCGCACTGGCGACATCGCGGTGGTCGACGACGACGGCGCGCTCTACCTCGTCGATCGGGCCAAGGACTTGATCATCGTCTCGGGCTTCAACGTGTATCCCGCCGAGGTGGAAGACGTCCTCCTCGAGCATCCAGCGGTTGAAGCGTGCGCGGTCGTCGGTGTCGCACATCCGTACAGCGGCGAGAGCGTGAAGGCCTACGTCGTGCTCGCTCCGGATCAGGTCGTGGAGGAGGACAGTCTCATCGCGTTCTGCGCCGACCGTCTCGCCCGCTACAAGTGTCCCGAAAGGGTGACGTTCGTCGACGCGCTCCCCGTGGGTCTCGGCGGCAAGGTCCTCCGCCGCGCCCTCCGCTGATCAGTGGGATTTGCCTAGGTCGCGAGAAAGTCGCGCAGCACGGTCTCGGTCCGCTCCGGCTGGTCGCGGTACGTGCCGTGGCCGCAATCGTCGAACAGCTCGAACCGCACGACCGATGGCTCGAGCGCGCCAACGATCTCCGCTTGCGCTGATGGTGGGCAGACCGGATCGAGCTCGCCCGCCAATACGAGGGTCGGCACACGAATCGTGGCGAGGTCGTCGCGCAGGTCCATCGTGCGTTGCTCGCCGAGGATGAAGAAATCGCCGACCGGAGTGTTCATGCGAGCGCGCTTGGCGCCGTCGGTGAGGTTTCCACTGTGCTGTGTGTACAAGGGCAGGCAGGTGGCCATGTACTTCTCGTTGATCCCCTCGCCTGGCGCGGTCCAGAACTCCGCTGCGATCGAGCGCGCCTCGTCGCCTCCCAGCTTCTGGAACATCTGGAGCACGTCGTCGAGCACCATCCGTGCCGCGGTGCTCGAGAGAATCAGCTTCGAGGCGAGGTCGGGGTGGCGCGCGGCCGCGTGGATGGCGACCATCCCGCCGAATGAGTTGCCGAGAACGACTGGCTGCTCGATCGCCAACGCGGCGCAGAACCGGGCGACATCGTCGGCCCATGCGTCGAGCAGCCAGTGCGTCGAATCCGTGCGTTGATCGCTGCGGCCTTGACCGCGGTGGTCGAGGTACACGACCTGATGCGTGTCGGCGAACCGTCCGAACCACGGCTTGAACAGCGAGTGGTCGAAGCCGGGGCCGCCGTGCAGCAGTAGTAGTACCGGCTTCTCGCGCATCGCCGGACCGTCAGGTTCGAGGCCGGCGCCGTCAGTGTCGAAGTAGAGGCGAACGCCCGGCTCGATCTCGACGCGCATCAGGCCGCCTCGACGACGCGCATTGCCGCTCGCTGCGGCGCGTTCGTCAACAGGAAACCGGCGAAGATCACGGTGATGCCGGCAACGAGCGACACGGCGAAGCCGTCCATCTCGTTGAGCACCGAGTTGAGGATGCCACCCGCGCCGAGGATCACGGTTCCGGCCGCGATCAACGCGTTCGCGAGCGCGAGCCGGCGCGTCGACCGGCGACGCGCCAACCGCACCGCGCTCCAGACCGCGCCGGCCACGATGACGAGCGCGGCGACACCCGATCCGGCCGCGGCCAAGATCCGTGGCACCGGTCCGAACACCTCACTGCCTTGGGGCAACGTCGTGGCGTGAACGGCCGCACTGAATGGCGCGACTGCGAGAACTCCCGCGCTGAACAGCGCGAAGGCATGCACGCCGATCGCGACGCGCTGCGCGATGCGGCGATCAGCAAGGAGATACACGGTGCCGAGCGCGAGGTACGGGACGTTCACGATTGCGCCGAACAGGTAGAAGAGCCGGAACCAAAGCCCGTTCCACCCGAACGAGGCACCAGCCCACAGTGCTGCGGAGGCGGCCGCGAAGAGGAACAGCGCGACGGTCCATGCGGCTTCGTGGGGCTTGCGTCGGTCGAGCCACCGTTCGAGCGTGCACATGGCAAAGGCCAGCGCCAGCAACGTCGCGGCGGCCGCCAAGGCCAAATGGGTCGACATCGTCGATCATTCTGCCAAGTGCCGGTGCTTGTGAACTTGTGCACGCCTCCGTACCATCGAGGAGCAATGACCGAGCGGGCGCGGAGGCGCATCCCTGAAGCGACCGTGGCCCGCCTGCCGGTGTATCTGCGCAGCCTCCTCGAGATCGGCGACGACGCGACGACGGTGTCGTCCGAGCGTCTGGCCGAGCTCGCCGGCGTCAATGCCGCCAAAGTGCGCAAAGACCTCTCCTACCTCGGGTCGTACGGCACGCGCGGGGTCGGGTACGACGTCGAGTACCTCCTGTTCCAGATGAGCCGCGAGCTCGGGCTGACACAGCACTGGCCCGTGGTGATCGTCGGCATCGGCAACCTCGGCCACGCGCTCGCCAACTACGGCGGGTTCGACGCCAGCGGCTTCCACGTCGTCGCCCTCGTCGACGCCGATCCGTCGAAGGTCGGCCAAGAGGTGGCCGGCACCGCGATCCGGCCGATGGACGATCTTCCGGACCTCGTGCGCGACAACGGTGTCGTGATCGGCATCATCGCCACCCCCGCGCTCGCGGCCCAGGACGTTGCCGACCTGCTCGTCGAAGCGGGCGTCACGTCGATCCTCAACTTCGCGCCCGCGGTGATCACGGTTCCTGACGGCGTCTCGCTCCGCAAGGTCGATCTGGCCGTCGAGCTGCAGATCCTCAGCTTCCACCAGCAGCGTCGCACCGGCCGGGCGCAGCCGCCGATCGACGTGGCACCCGTCGCCGCCGCTGACTGACCGCTCACATGCCGGTGGACGAACCGCTGTATCCGATCAACTTGCGCCTGAAGGGCAAGCGCTGTCTCGTCGTGGGCGGCGGGAAGGTCGCCGAGGGCAAGGTGCGCGGCCTGCTCGAAGCCGGGGCCGTCGTGACGGTCGTCGCCCCGGATGTGTCCGACAGCCTCGCCGCGCTCGAGGGTGTCGACGTCGAGCGCCGGTCGTATCAACCGGGCGACCTCGCCGGCTTCCGTCTGGCCGTCGTGGCCACGAGCGATCCCGAGGTGAACCGAGCCGTGTTCCTCGAGGGAGAAGCAACGGGCGTCTGGGTCAACGCCGCCGACGATCCGGACAACTGCACGTTCACGCTTCCCGCCCGCATCCGGCAGGGATCGTTGCTGGTCACGTTCGCGACCGGCGGCAACAGTCCGGCGCTCGCGTCGTGGCTCCGCCGGCGGTACGAAGAAGAGTTCGGCCCCGAGTACGACGTGCTCATCGACCTCCTCGCCGAAGCCCGCGCCGAATTGCGCAAACGAGGGCTGTCGACCGAGGGCCCAGGTTGGCAACGCGCACTGGATTCGGGAATGCTGGACCTGATCCGCGAGGGTGATCTCGCCGAAGCCAAGGAGCGCCTCCAGGCGTGTCTGTCGTCGTCATCGGACTGAACCACCGGACTGCACC
>JBEEFW010000160.1:0-3239 GCA_041166385.1 Acidimicrobiaceae bacterium
TCACCTTCGCACCGTCGGAAGTGCGCACGTAGAAGCTGTCGACGACGCTCGGACCGATGGTCTGCACGGTCGCGTGACGGATGTCGAGCCCCATCTCTGCGAGGGCCCACGCGACACGATGCAACAGGCCGATCGAATCGGGCGCGCGCACCTCGATGACGGTGGCATTGCTACTGGCGTCGTCGACGAAGACCACGGATGGCGACAACACCGACGCGGCTGCAGCGGCTGGGCGGCGCCGGCGCCGATACGTACGCGCCCGTTCGGCGAGACGGGCCGACAATGCCAGCTCGCCCGAAAGGGCGCGGCGCACATCCGCCTCGACGGCTTGCCAATCCGCGGCCTCACGTGTCTCGGCAATCCGAAATTGCGAGGCGGCCATTCCCTGTTCATCGCTGTGTGCTCGTGCACCGACGACGTCGATGCCGTGTAGTGCGAGCACGCCCGCGAGCCGACCAAACGTGCCGGGTCGGTCGTGGTTGACGACGACGATGCGTGGACCGTCGACATGCACGGCGACCTCGCCGGCCCCCATCAGTGCCAGGATGTCGGCGGTCGGGAACGGTGATCTGCGCTCTTGGCCCGCATCTGTACCGCCGGTTGCCCCGAGCCGCATGCGCACCCGCTCGACGAGCTCCTCCACGAGCTCGGCCTTCCATGGGCTCCACGCCGACGAACCGGTGGCAAGCGAGTCGGCCTCTGTCAACGCGTGCAGGAGGTCGAGGAAATCGGGACTGCCGACCGCTTCGGCAACCATGTCGATCGTCGCGGGGTCATCGAGATCACGACGGGTGGCGATGTCTGGCAGCAGCAGATGATGGCGCACCAGACCCACCAGATATCCGGTGTCCTTGTCGTCGAATCCCATCCTCGGAGCAATGAGGGCGACCAGTTCCTCGCCGCGCTCGGTGTGATCGCCGGGGTAGCCCTTGCCGATGTCGTGCAACAACGCTCCGATCACCAGGAGGTCGGGTCGGGCGACTCGGTCCGCGAGCGAGGCCGCGTTCGTGGCTGCCTCCCACAGGTGCCGATCGACCGTGAAGCGGTGATAGGCGTTGCGCTGCGGGCGCGACCGCACTGGTTCCCACTCGGGCAACATGCGGCTGAACAACTCGGCCTGGTCCAACGACTCGAGCACGGGGATCGCTCGCCGGCCTTCCAACAGCAAGGCCACCAACTCTTCCGTGGCGCCGGTCGGCCACGGCTCGGGCCAGATCGGTATCCGATCGTTCAATGTCTCGAGAGCGCGGGTCGCGATCGGCGACTCGCATCGCGCCGCGCCGAGGGCGAGCTGAAGCATCAGAGTCGGATCACGCTCAGGGGACACGTCGACGCCCAGTTCGACCTCTCCGTTGCGCAGCGTCACACCCGACGCGAGTGGCCGGGGCTTGGCCGGCTCCTTGGTCGAACGGGCGACCGCATGCCATGCGCGATCGAATTGCCACGACACCGTCCGGGCGGCTGAAGAGACGGCGGCCATCAGATCGTCGGCGGTGCCGAACTTGCCAGCGGGTGCGATCGCGTCCTGATCCTCCAGTCGCATCACCTCGCCCGCGATCGGTGCGACTCGGTGCAAGGCGACCCTGGCGCTCAGCAACGTGTCGTAAGCGGCCGCGAGAGCTGCCGGGGTCTGGCTGGCGATCCCGCGCCCCGCGGCATCGAGCCAACGCAACTCGTGCATGTCCCGCAGCCCGCCCCTGCCCTCTTTGATGTTCGGCTCCAGGAGGAAGGCGACCTCTCCGTCGGACCGGTGCCGAGCTCTTCCGCGATCGCGGAGCAATGCGAGCCACGACGTGGCATCAGAACGCCAAGCGCGTTGGGCCGCTTCCAACACCTCGTCGGCGAGCGCACGATCACCGGCGAGCCAGCGACCGGCAAGCATTGTGGTCGCGGTGTCGAGCTGATCTGCAGCCACCGACAGCTTCTGGTTCGACGAACGCACCGCATGCCCGAGATGGATGCCGGTGTCCCATATCGGGTACCACAGGTCCGCCAACCCTGCCTCGATCATCTTGACGCTGCCCCTGTGCACGACCATCACGTCGATGTCGCTGCGCGGCGACATCTCCCGGCGACCAGTTCCACCGACGGCGAGCAGGCAGACACCGGAGCGGTCGCCGAAAACGTTGTCGTACAGATCGATCAACCATTGGTCGACCGCTTCGCTCCACGCCTCGCACCACGCACGCCCCAGCAACGTGCTGTCGGCGAGCAGGCGATCGCGTTCGACGAGTATCACCCAGGCATTGTGCCGTGTGAGATCACGCCAGGTCGAGAACCCTGCACAACGAGGCCCCTACAATCCGTGCATGCGTCGTTCATCAACCCGGTTCGCGGCCTCGTTGGCTGCGGCCGGCCTGGTTGCCGTGATGGGGGGATGCAGCTCCGACGGTGCGAGCCCATCGCCCACGACACTGACAGCAACGACCGTGCCAGTCCCTCGTGCCGACGATGGCATCTTGACCATCGGGGTGCTGATACCGCAGGACAGCGCCAACGCAGACATCGGTGAGGCAATTCGCACTGCGGCGGCCGTCGCCGTGGGGAAGATCAATGCGGCGGGCGGCTACAACAATCAAGGTGTCGTGATGATTCCCGCCGACGAGGGTGTGGCGCTCGTCGGCGTCGACCCGGCGATTGCCACGCTTCTGACCGAAGGGGTCGATGCGATCATCGGTCCCGCGTCGTCCATCAACGCGCTCGCCGGCCTTGGCGAGATCGTCGACGCGGGTGTTCTCGCCTGCTCGCCGACCGCATCGGCCGGCCTCCTCGACAACTTCCCGGATAGGAACCTGTTCTTCCGAACCATCCCGTCCGATTCGTTGCAGGCGATGGCGATTGCAGATGAGGTCGACAGGACAGGCGCCAGCCGGGCGACCATCGCGTACATCGACGACGCCTACGGCCAGAACTTCGGCGACTCGGTAGAGAGTGCGTTGCGCTCGAAGGGCATCGAGCCCGCAAAGTCCGTCGCGTTCTCCGCGGACAACGTGTCGATCGCTGCGGCCGCGCTGGAGGTGGCGCAGACGGCGGTCAATGTCGTCGTGGTGATCGGCGATGCGACGTCTGGCCCCGTCATGCTGGGAGCGATCGACGCCGCCGAAGCACCTGCCAAACCGAGATACGTGGTCAACGATGCGATGCGCCGCCCTACTGCGTCGGCGGAGCCGCTGGGTGGATCATTGGCACCGCGGATAAGGGGTGTCTCGCCAGTCGCGTACAGCGGGGATGAGCAGTTC
>JBEEFW010000161.1:0-18020 GCA_041166385.1 Acidimicrobiaceae bacterium
TCGTAGATGCCGTCGAGCTTCGTGTCCTTCAACAACCCGACGTCGTACGCGGACTGGGCCGATTGCTTGAGTGAGGCGGCGATGGGATCGAGCGTGAACGTCAGGTTCGCGAAGGCGGCCGTGATCACCGCGTCCTTCAGAGGCTTCCCACTGATCAGCGCGATGCCGTCGTTGGTGACCTTCCGCGCGTCGGCCGGGTTGTCCTTCATGAACTTGATGGCGTCGGCCTCACCCCTGATCAGGCCGAGCACGGCATCGGGATGCGCCTGGAGGAACTTCGTGGCCACGATGAGCTGCGTCGTGACGAACTGTCCGTTGGGCCAGAGCGTCTTTTCGTCAACCAGCACCTTGCCGCCGCTCTCCTGCTGCAGTCGCGTGAAGAACGGCTCCGGAACCCACGCTCCGTCGATGTCGCCCGCGGCGAACTGCGTGAGCGTGTCGGCATTCGCCTGCGGGACGATCTGCACGTCGCCGCCGCCGCTCGTGTCGGTGGCCAGGCCCTTGGACTTCAGGAAGGACCGCAGCGCCACGTCCTGCGTGTTGCCGAGCTGCGGCGATGCGATCTTCTTGCCCTTCAGGTCTTCGACCTTGGTGATCTCCGGCTTCACCACGAGCCCCGCGCCACCAGAGGTCGCGCCGGACACGATGCGGATGGCCTCGCCGTTGGACTGCTGGAACGCGTTGATCGACGGGTTGGGACCGATGAACGTCGCATCGATGGAATCGGAGAACAGCGCGTCGACGGCCTCGGGGCCGGCGTTGAACGTTGACGTCTCGAGCGTGTGCTGGCCGAGCTCCTGCTTGAAGAAGCCCTTCTCGACGCCGACGATCGCGGGCGCATGCGTGATGTTGGGGAAGTATCCCAGCCGCACGGTGGTCGGCGCGGTGGAGGCTACGGCTCCCCCGCTGTTGCTGGCCGGGGCCGCGGCAGGAGCGCTGTCGCTGCCGCAGGCTGCGACCGTGATCGCGAGCGCGGCGATGACAGCGGTGATGAGAGAACGACGGCGACGGCCCACCCGGAAATCTCCTTTGACTTGTTTCCCTGTCATTTTTGTGGGAAATAGGCTGGGCGTCAAATCCGGGTAGGTTCCGCGGCAATGCGGCAGCGCTCGGTGCTGATCGCGGGCGCCGTCTTGCTCGCTGGGTGCGGGCTCCCCTCGTTCGGCGCGCCGGATGCCGCCAGCCGCCAAGGCTCCGACGTGGTGTCCCTCTGGAAGGGCTTCTTCCTCACGGCGATGGCCGTCACCGCGGTCGTCCTCGGGCTCATCGTCTACGTCGCCATCCGCTTCCGACGGCGCGGCGACGCGATCCCGAACCAGAAGGCGGACCACATCCCGCTCGAGATCTTCTACACGATCACGCCGATCGTCATCGTGGCGATCCTGTTCGGGTTCAGCGTTGCGGTCGAGCAACGCATCACGAGCACGGTCGATCGTCCTCCGGTCATCGTGAACGCAACCGGGTTCCAGTGGGGCTGGAAGTTCGAGTACCCGAGCGAGAAGGTCACCGTGCTCGGCACCGGAGAGATCGAGCCGCCCGAGCTGTACCTACCCGTCAACCAGACCGTTCGCCTCGTGCTGCAGACGACCGACGTCAATCACTCGTTCTGGGTGCCGAGGTTCCTCGTGAAGCGCGACCTCATCCAAGGGGTCGACAACGTCATCGACGTCACACCGACCGAGATCGGTCGCTACGACGGACGGTGCGCGGAATACTGCGGGCTCGACCACTGGCGCATGGACTTCATCGTCAACGTCGTGAGCCAAGCCGACTTCGACAACTGGATCGCGTCGCACCAATGACCGCCATCGACGAGCACCTCGCCCCCGCCGACGCGCCGGAACCGGCCCCGGCGGCGCCGCGAGGACTGCTCGCGTTCCTCACCTCGACCGACCACAAGCGCATCGGCGTCTCCTACATGGTGACGGCGTTCATCTTCTTCCTCATCGGCGGCGCGCTCGCCGAGGTCATCAGGGTGCAGCTGTACAGCCCCGGGAACCATGTGGTGTCGGAAACCACGTTCAACCAGCTGTTCACCATGCACGGCAGCATCATGCTGTTCCTGTTCCTCGGGCCGTTCGCGTTCGGGCTGGCCAACTACTTCGTGCCGTTGCACATCGGTGCCCGCGACATGGCGTTCCCCCGACTGAACGCGATGTCGTACTGGTTCTACTTGTTCGGCGGCCTCACGATGCTCGCCAGCTTCCTCACGGCGGACGGCGCCGCCGGGTTCGGCTGGACCGCGTACGCCCCACTCGCTGAGATCAGCCGCAGCCCCGGATACGGCGCGGACCTGTGGATCATGGCCGTCGTACTGACCGGGCTCTCCGGCGTGCTCACCGGCGTCAACATCGTCGCGACGGTGCTCACGATGCGCGCGCCAGGCATGACGATGTTCCGGATGCCGATCTTCACCTGGAACATGCTGGTCACGAGCGTGCTCGTGCTGATCGCGTTTCCGATGCTCACAAGCGCGGGAGCGATGCTGTTCGCCGACCGCCACCTGGGTGCGCACATCTTCGATCCCGGCGGCGGCGGGAGCCCGATCCTGTGGCAGCACTTGTTCTGGTTCTTCGGACATCCCGAGGTGTACATCCTCGTGCTGCCCTACTTCGGCATCATCACCGAGGTACTGCCAGTGTTCTCACGCCGCCCGGTGTTCGGCTACCCGGGCCTGGTGCTGGCGACGCTCGCGATCGCGTCGCTGTCGGTCGGGGTGTGGGCGCACCACATGTTCTCGACCGGCGCGGTGACGCTCGCGTACTTCTCGGGTCTGTCGATGCTGATCGCGGTCCCGACAGGTGTGAAGTTCTTCAACTGGATCGGCACGATGTGGGGCGGCAGCATCACGTTCCCTGCGGCCATGAAGTTCGCGTTGGGCTTCATGGTGACGTTCCTCCTCGGCGGCGTGACGGGCGTGATGCTCGCGTCGGCCCCCATCGACTTCCACGTGACCGACACGTACTTCGTCGTCGCCCACATGCACTACGTGTTGTTCGGCGGGTCGGTGTTCGCGCTCTACGCGGGTGTCTTCTACTGGTTCCCCAAGGTCACGGGCCGGCGGCTGAAAGAGAGCCTCGGCACCATCCAGTTCTGGATGACGTTCGTCGGGTTCCACCTCACGTTCTTCGTACAGCACATCCTCGGGCTCGATGGCATGCCCAGGCGGGTGGCCAGCTACCTCGACTCCGACGGCTTCACCACGCTCAATCGCATCTCGACGATCGGCGCCGCGCTTTTGGGCGCGTCGACACTTCCGTTCCTGTGGAACGTGTGGCGGACGCTGCGGCGCCGCGACGCTGACACGCTCGCCGGCGACAATCCGTGGGACGGGCACACACTCGAGTGGGCCACCTCCTCTCCCCCGCCGACAGAGAACTTCGACGGCCCGTTGCCCTCGATCCGATCGAACCGTCCCGTGTGGGACGTGAACCATCCATGAACGATCAGCGCGTGCAGGCGCGGATCTTCCTCGGCATCGCCACCTTCATGGCCGTCATCGGCACCGTCTATTGGTTCGCGAGCTACGAGCCGGCGGGGACGACGATGCTCGGCCTGTCGTCCGCGCTCGCGGCCGTGTGCGGCGTCTACCTGCGCATGCAGATCGAGGACAATGAGGGCGGCGCGGCGCACGCACACGAGGCGCAGTACCTCCCGCACAGCAGCGTGTGGCCCTTCGGCATCGGCGTGGGCGCGTTGCTGGCCGTCAACGGATTGATCGTCGGGGTCGGGTTCGCGATCCCCGGCATCGTCATTCTCGCCATCGCGATCGTCGGCCTCGTCTCGCAGTCGAGGCGCCGCGCCTGACGGACGACTCATCTGCCGTTGCGCTCGCGGTGCGTGCAGCCCGGCCAGCAGCAGGGCCGACGCTGGCCTTCCTCCAACTCCTCCTGGGTCCGGCGAATGCGGCGTTCTCTGGTCTTCTCCTGCTTGGCGTCCTCGACCCAGCAGATGAACTCGTTGCGGGCCAGCGGCGTGATGTCCTGCCAAGCAGCAAGTGCCGTGGCGTTGACGATCAACGCCTTGCGCAGGTCTTTTGGAAGCTGGTGCACCACACCACCGGGCACTCGCGGGCTACTCACAAGCGGACGGTAGCGGGGTGGGGGACGCAGGAACGGCGAGGGGCTAGTCGGCGGCGCCCTCGATCCGGAGCCGTGACAGGCGCCAGCGGGCGATGAGGAGTGCGATCACGGTGATGACGATGAGGCGCACGATGGCGCCGCCGCCAGCGGGAATGCCCTCGCGCACGATGCTGGCCGGCGCGCCAGGCGAGAAGTCGACGAAGACGGCGCGCGACTCCCACGTCGGTGACCACTGCGCGATGCCGGTGAGCGCGGTGCCGAGCAACCGCTCGACGAGGAAGACGAACGCCAGCGACCACACCGCCGCTCGGCGCGCGACGCAACCGATGGCGATGAACACCGCGATGTACGCCATCGAGCCGAAGGCGCTCGCGATGACAACCGCCGGGACACCGTCGGTGTCACCGGCGACCATCGCGGCCAGCGCGCACGCGGGCACGATCGTCACCAGCGCCACGATCGACCCGCCGATCCAGCGTCCGAGCACGATCGTCGTGAGCGACGTCGGCGTCAGCCACGTGAAATGGAAGACGCCTGATCGCACTTCGGCGCCGAGCACGGCGTCGCCGATCACCAGGGAGGCGATCGGCACGACGAGCGCGAAGATCCCGTCGGCCGCGACCCGAGCAAACGCATCCCCTGCGGACTCCCTCATCGCATGGGCGAGCAGCCCGAAGAGCAGCGCGCCCGCGCAGGGCAACAAACACCCGACCCAGCGCTTCGGCCCGATGCAGGAGCGCAGGGTGTAGGCCACGATCACCGGAAGCCGCCACGGCGAACGCCGCACCGGCCCAGCCGCTGACGGCGGCGAGGTGGTGGCGGTCATCGCACCAACTCTCGGAACAGGCTCTCGAGGGAATCGTCGAGCGGGCGCACTTCTCGCAGCCGCACGGACAGCTCGCGAGCCAGCGAAGGCAGCGACGTGGCCAGCTCCTTCGCTCCGGTGGTGGCCACGACCACGCTGTCGGTGTCGAACTGCACGCCGGCGACGGAATCGAGTTCGATGAGCGCGGATGCGAGCCGGCGGCGGTCGTCGGCGCGGATCAACACATGTCGTGGCCGGTCGTTCATCGCGTCGCGGATCGCCCGCTGACCTCCGGCCGCCGCCAACCGTCCGTGCACGATGACGATGATGCGATCGGCGAGGCGCTCGACCTCGTTCAGCACGTGGGAGCTGACGATCACAGTGCGGCCTTCGCGTCCGAGACGGCGGAACAGGTCGATGAGGTGGGCCCGCTGCACGGGATCCGCCCCGTTCAGGGGCTCGTCGAGCACGAGCACGGATGGATTGGCCACCAACGCCGCCGCGACCTTGGTGCGCTGCCGCATCCCCTTGCTGAACCCGTCGACGCGGCGGTGCGCGACATCGAGCAAGCCGACCTCGTCAAGCGCTCGATCCGGAGCGTCGCGGTCGGTCAATCCGTTGAGCGTGGCGACGTAGCGCACGAGCTGCCGCGCGGTGAGGCCGAGCGGCACGGCCTCATCCTCAGGAACCAGCGCCATGCGGGCGTGCACCGCGCGATCCGTCCTCGGGTTGCTCCCCTCGACGCGCACCGATCCCTGATTGACAGGGATGAGGCCGGTGATCGCGCGCATCAGTGTGGTCTTGCCGGCGCCGTTCGGACCGAGCAGACCGGTGACGCCCGGACCGAACGAGCAGCTGAGCTCGGAGAGCGCCACCTTCTGGCCGAACCACACCGATGTGTTGGTGACCTCCACTGTCGGGTGTGGCGCGAACGCCGGGTCGAGCGGCGCGGTCGGAAGCGTCATCGTTCGGTCCACCGGTAGCGCCCGAGCAGGACCGCGATCCCGATACCCAACACACAGAGGTACGCAAGGACGGCAGCCGTGCCACCGTTGGGCACACCACCGAGCGGCGATGTCGGGTCGATCTCGCCCAGGAACACGAGGTCGCGCAAATACAACGGAAGGCGCAACACGCTGATGAGCGCGGCCGGTGACCCGTTGAGGTACATGCGCTCCTCGTCGCCGCCGACGAGGATGCCCGCGGTGATCGACGAGACGAGGAACAAACCGATGAGGCTGGCGCCCGCGACGATCCGCCGGCTGGCCAGCGACGCGATCGCGATACCCACCACGGCATAGAAGAACGCCAGCAGCGCGACCGACACCGGTACCTGCCACATCACATCCAGGTGGTCCAGCACGTAGTCGAGGGCACTGTCGCTCACGAGCGCTTGGCCGACGAACAGCACGACCTGCGGCAAGAACGAAAACGCGAACAGGATCGTGAAGAGCGCACCTACCTTCGCGATCACGTAGTCGACGCCGGTCAACGGCCGGGCGAACAACAAGGGTAGGACGCGTTGTCGCCGGTCTGGACAGATGATGTCTGGCGCCGTGAGGGCGACGAAGACGAGCAGCGCGCTCGACACGCCGACGTACTCCCGATACGTGATGAACTCGATGCGCCGTCCGACCTGGTTGCGTGTGACGTAGGCGATGCCGACGTTGACGATCGCCGGCATGGTCACGATGCCGAGCAGCACGAACGGCGCCACCTTCTGTCGCCACGACCGCCGCAATCCGAGCGCGCGCCGGATCGACGCGCGGTACAGCGCCAGCGTCGCCGCGCCTCGCCCGCCGCGTGGACCGTCGTACGGTCGATAGCCACGGTCGTAGACCGCACCCGTCATGGTGATCGTGGTCATCAGCGCACCGCCCGCTCGAAGAACACTTCGTCGAGCGAGGTGAGCCGCGAGCCGAGGCGGAAGAGCGGCAAGCCCAGCTCGGCCACGGCGTCGCGGATCCGGTCGAGATCGCCGTCGTTCGCGACGGTCACCTGCACCAGGTCCTCGGCGATCTCGGCGTGCATACCGTCGGCCATGAGCTTGGCGGCCAGCTGCTCGGCGGCAATCTCGTCGCCCACGTCGACGGTGACGGTGCCTGTGCGCTCGAGCAGCGAGTCGGTGGGCCCGGCCACCACGAGACGACCGCCGTCGATCATGACGACGTAGTCACAGACGCGCTGCACGTCGTCGAGCAAGTGCGTCGACATCAACACGGAGATGCCGAAGGTGCCGAGCCGGGCGACGAGCGCCAGCATCTCTTCCCGCCCGGCGGGGTCGAGCCCTGCGGTCGGTTCGTCGAGCAGCACGAGCTTCGGGTCGCCGACGAGCGCCTGGGCCAGCTTCGCTCGCTGGCGCATGCCCGTGGAGAAGCCGCCGATCGGCCGGAACCGCGCCTCGTCGAGCCCGACGAGGTCGAGCACGTCCGATGCCCGCTGCCGTGCCGCTCGCACGGGCAGCCCGCTCAACTCGCCGAACGTCGCGACCACGTCTGCCGCGGTTTGGTCGAGGGGCAGGCACTCGTGCTCGGGCATGTAGCCGAGGCGCGAGCGCACGGCGATCGGATCGTGCGCCACGTCGACGCCGCTGATCTGGACGGAACCGTTCGTCGGGCGAGCAAGGCCGAGGAGGATGCGGAACAAGGTCGTCTTTCCGGCACCGTTGGCGCCGACGATGCCGACCCGCCCGTCCGGCACCACCACCGACAAGGAGTCGAGCGCGGTCACGGTTCCATAGCGTTTCGTGAGCGTGTCGATGCGCAGCAGGGGCACCGAGTCCATGCAGCAGTCTGGTCTACGTACGGCCGAGTAGCCGCGCGGGGATGTCTGTGAACCGAACGCGGCTTTCGATCGGAAGGCCATCGCGAGCCGACAGCTCGCGACAGAGCCTGTACGTGACGGTGGCGGCCACCGGAGGCACGACGAACAATGCGATGCGGAACGTCCACAGCACGGCGTTGACCGACAGTCCGAAGGTGGACGACAGCACGTCGGACGCCCCTCCGAAGAAGCAGATGACGTAGAACGACAGCGTCGCGACGCCGAGCGCGGTACGGACGGGGCGCTGGCGCGGGCGATCGCACAGGTGATGCTCAGCGCGGTCACCCGTCACCCGGGCTTCGAGGAACGGCCAGATGAACAGCAGCCCGAACGTGACGCCGGCGAGCAGCACCGCCGGGAAGAACGGGTTCGGGATCTCGTAGCCGAAGGCGCGGCTCTCCCAGCCCGGCATGATGCGCAGCGCACCGTCGAGCCAGCCCATGTACCAGTCCGGCTGCGACGCCGACGACACCTCCGCCGGGTTGAACGGTCCGTAGATCCAGATCGGGTTGATCTGGGCGATGCCACCGAGCAGGCACAGCACCGACGCGGTGAGGAAGAACAGTCCGAGCGCTTTGGCCGCGTAGGTCGGCCAGAGTCGTTCGCCGACCACGTTGTCCTCGGCCCGTCCCGGTCCTTCGAACTGCGTGTGCTTGTGCCGCACGACGATCCCGAGGTGCAACGTGAGCAGCACGACGATGACCGCGGGGATCAACAGCACGTGGATGATGTAGAGGCGCGTGAGGATGTCGGGGCCGGGGAACTCGCCGCCGAACAGCAACGATGCGAGCCACGTACCCGCGAGTGGGATCGACAGCGCGATCGAGTAGGCGATGCGCAAGCCGGTGCCGGACAGCTGGTCGTCGAGTAAGGAGTAACCGGCGAACCCATTGAAGATGGCAAGGATCAACAACGTGACACCGATCATCCAGTTGATCTCGCGAGGTCGCCGGAACGCGCCCGTGAAGAACACGCGGCCGAGGTGGATCACGATCGACGCGAGGAACAGCAGCGCAGCCCAGTGGTGGATCTGGCGCATCACGAGCCCGGCGCGCGTGTCGAAGCTCAGATCGACGGCCGACTGATAGGCCTCGGTCATGCGCACCCCTCGAAGTGGCGCGTAGCTGCCGCTGTACACGACTTCGGTGGCGCTCGGATGGAAGAAGAATGTGAGGTAGACGCCGGTGGCGACGAGGACCACGAAGCAGTAGAGCGCGAGTTCGCCGATCATGAACGACCAGTGATCCGGAAACACCTTGTTGAGCGCGGTGCGCACGAAGTCGGCCGCCCCGAGCCGGCGATCGAGCCAGCGCGCAACTCGCTTCGTGACCGGTGCCGGCGGCCGACTCATCGGTCCTCCTCGGGGGCTGCGCCCCCGGGCCCCATCGCCGTTCGGCTCGCTGGCGCTCGCCCGCCCGGCCCGATGAAGACGCTCATCGGTCCCTGTCCCAGAATCCGGGCCCGACCGGACCGGAGAAGTCGCCGCGCGCGATGAGGTCGCCGTTCGCGTCGAGACCGAGTGGGAGTTGGGGCAGCGAGCGCGCCGCGGGACCGAAGACGGGCCGAGCGCCGTCGAGCACGTCGAACGTCGACTGGTGGCATGGGCACAGCAACAGCCCGGACTCCGCTTGGTAGAGACCGACCGGGCAACCGACGTGGGTGCAGAGCTTCGAGTACGCCACGATGCCGTCGACGGTCCAGTCCTCCCGGCCTTGCCGAGGTCTGAAGCTCTGATCGCGGCGCGTGCGGATCAGCAATGTCGGCGCGTCGGCGGCGTCGGTGTGGCCTTCCGGCCAGACCGTGAGCACACCGTCCACCGCGAGGTCGCGTGCGCTCACCGCTTGCCCGTCCTCGGTGACCACGCGCATGCCGCCGCCCGCATACGGCGTGCGCTTCAGGTCCTTGCCGGGGCGCGGCCCGAGCGAGCGGAGCGGGAAGAGCAACGCCGCGCCCATCGCCGCGAACGCCGAACCTGCGAGCCCGATGAGCACCCGGCGGCGCCCGACGCCCGCGGCTGCTTCGATCTCGGCCGCGACCTCCTCGAATGATTCCTCGGAGGACGCCACCGAGTGTCGCTCCTCGGTCACTTCGTCGTGCGGCGTGGCCTGTTTCGCCCACGACACGATGCCGAAGCCGATGCCACCGGTCACGAGGAACAGGCACACGCCCTCGAGTTGCGTCTGCCCGCCGCGCCAGTACACGACCGCGAGCACGATCGACGCAATCGTGCTGACCCCGAACGCCAGCGCAGCCACGCGCTCTCGCGCGTTCACTCTCGGCTCGCTCTCGCCGGTGCCCGCGTGCCGATCCACGCCACGATCGCGAGCAGGGCGCCTGCGCCGAAGAACCAGGCGACGAACCCTTCGGGCACGGGACCGATGCGGCCGATCGGGAGGCCGCCTGGATCCTCAGGCGCTCGCAGATAGCGGACATACGCGACGACCTCGTCGAGCTCGGAATTCGTCAGCGCGTCCTGACCGAACACCGGCATCTGGCTCGGGCCGAATCGCACCGCCGCGGCGATCTCCTCGGGCTGCGCGGGCCCGAGTGACGGTGCTGCCCGTCCGTAGCTCAGCGCACCACCGGCGCCCGATGCGCTGTGGCACGGTGCGCAGTTGGCACGGAACAACTCTCCCCCGCGAGCCACGTCGGCCTGCGACAGGTCGACGTCCGGCAGCTGCGGCCCGTCGCCGAGTGACCCCACGTACGCCACGAGCGCGGCGACGTCTTGCGTGGCGTAGACGGCGCGCTTGCGCACGGGTGGATCGTCGCTGTTGGCCAGCGGCATCCGCCCCGTCGACAGCTCGTAGAACGCGCCAGCCTCGCCGGCCTGGAGCAGCGACGGCCCGCGAAGCTGTCCGTCTGGCGTCGTCACGCCCTGGCCTGCAGGCCCGTGACAGCTCGAGCATCCCGTCTCGTACAGGTCCTTGCCGCGCGCCTGCGTGTCCGATGAGCTCTGGCCGCGGGCAGGGCGGGCCAGGAGCACGAGAACGACTGCCGTGGCCGCGAACACGACACCGGTGATCAGCACCGCGTCGCGTCGGCGGATCCCGATCACTTCAGCACGTAGATCGTGAGGAACATCGCGACCCACACCACATCGACGAAATGCCAGTAGTACCCGCAGACGTCGACCGCGGACGCCGCCGGCATGCGCGAACCACGACCGCCGATCGCGCCCGCGACCGCGCCCATGAACAGCAGCCCGCCGAGCACGTGCAGACCGTGAAAGCCCGTCATCAAGTAGAAGGCGGAGCCGTACGCGTGGCTCGAGATGCGAAAGCTGGCGTCGGCGTACTCGACGGCTTGGTTCGACAGGAAGACGACGCCGAGAAACGCGGTGAAGGCCAACCACGTGATGGCCCGCTTTCGGTCTTCGCGCTGCGCGGCCTTGACGGCGCCGTGCATGGTGAAGCTCGACGCGACCAGCACCGCGGTGGCGATCGCTGTTCTTCCCGTGGCGAGCTCGACGCCTTCGGGGGGCCAGGTCGTGGCCGAGGACCGCAGCGTGAAGTAGGCGGCGAACAGGCCCGCGAAGAACATCAGCTCCGACGCCAGCCACACGACCACGCCGACCCCCAACGGCGACGTGCGGCGGTCGTCCCGTACGCCGGTGACCGTGGTCATTCCATCCCGGGGGCTGCGCCCCCGATCCCCATCGTCGTGCGGCTCGCTGGCGCTCGCTCGTCCGACACGAACTCGCTGCGCTCGCTCATTGATTCGGGTCTAGCAGAGTACGTTGCCGGTCGTGCTCCTCGTGGGAGTCGCGCTGGGTCTCGTCTACGCAGTGGGAGTGCAGCGCGTACCGAGACGCTGGCCCTGGACACGGACCGCGGCGTTCCTGACGGGATGCGCGGTGCTCGTGGCGGCGGGCACGCTGCCCGGGTCGGGGTTCACGGCACACATGACCGAGCACGTGTTGATCGGCATGGTCGCGCCGATCCTGCTCGCGCTGGGAGCGCCGATCACGCTGGCGTTGCAGGCGACCGACGGGGGCGGGCTGCGCCGATTGCTGCGGTCTCGGATCGTCCGGGTCGTGACTCACCCGATCGTGGCGTGGACGCTCTTCGGCGCAACCCTCGTTGCCCTCGTGTTCTCGCCACTGCTCGAGTGGTCGGTACGCAACGACGCCGTCCATGGCGTGGTACATGCCCATTTTCTGCTGGTCGGATCACTGTTCGCGGCGACGTTGCTGGCCATCGATCCCATCCCGCACCCACTGCCGCACGGCGGAAGGCTGCTCGCGGTGCTGCTGGCCGTTCCGTTCCACGCCTTCGTCGGGGTCGCGTTGTTGACGGCGCGTCGTCCGCTGTTCCCTGACGTGTATCCGTCTCTGGCCGACCAGCACTCCGCCGCCGCGGTGCTGTGGTCGTCAGGCGAGCTGTTGACGTTGGCCGTTGCCGGCATCGTGTTCGCCCGGTGGTGGGCGGCCGAGCGGCGCGCCGCCGTGCGCATCGATCGTCAGCTCGCGTCGCAAGCCTGAGCTCTAGGTTCACTCGATGGATGACGTGGGCGATTCGGTCGAACAGGTCGCGGTCGAGACCGGGTTCTCGGGAGTTGTGCGGGTCGACCGCGGCGGCGAGATCGCATTCGCCAAGGCCTACGGGTTCGCGCACCGAGGGCACTCGATCGCGAACACCCTCGACACCCAGTTCGGCATCGCCAGCGGGTTGAAGGGATTGACGGCGTTGACGGTTGTGTCGCTCATCGAGGACGGGCTGCTCGAGCTCGGCACGACCGCGCGATCGGTTCTCGGCGACGACTTGCCGCTGATCGCGGACGACGTGACCGTCGAGCACCTGCTCGCGCACCGATCCGGCATCGGCGACTATCTCGACGAAGACTCACTCGGCGACATCGCGGACTACGTCATGCCGGTTCCCGTCCACGAGCTCGCCACCGCCGAGGACTTCGTGCGCGTGCTCGACGGTCACGAGACGAAGTTCCCTGCCGGCGAGCAGTTCGCGTACAACAACGGTGGCTTCGTGGTGCTCGCGTTGATCGCCGAGCGTGCCGCGGGCGTCCCGTACCACGATCTCGTGGCGCAACGGGTCTGCGTGCCCGCGGGCATGGGTGACACCGCGTTCCTCCGTTCAGACGAGCTGAGCGGGCGGGCCGCCATCGGCTACCTCGACGCAGACGGGTTGCGGACCAACGTCTTGCACCTGCCCGTGCGCGGTACCGGCGACGGCGGCATCTACTCCACCGCGGCGGACATCCACGCCTTCTGGGCGGCGCTGTACGCCGGACAGATCGTCTCCCTGGACTGGGTCGAGGAGATGACGCGTCCTCGGAGCCACGCGCCGTCGGACGCCGCTCGCTACGGGCTCGGCTTCTGGCTCCACGAGACGGACGACGCAGTGAGGTTGGAGGGCTACGACGCCGGCGTGTCGTTTCGAACCGTGCACGATCCGAATGGCGACTTCACCTACACCGTGCTCTCGAACTGGTCAGACGGCGCCTGGCCGGTCGCCCGCATACTCGCAGGACTGTTCCCGTAGCGCGTCACGTCATCACGCGGGTGTGGATCTCCGTCGCGAGCACGTGGATCTCGCGGGTGAGGTCGGTGTTCGCTTTGAGCTCCTGCTCCTGCTCCAAGAAGTCGTGATCGGCCTTTGCGTGTTGGAACGACGCCTGCCGGTTCTGGCCGATCATCACGAACGCTGACAGGAAGATCGCCTCTAGCGACACCACGAGCGTGAGCTTCGGCCAGGGGTCGGATTCGACCAACAGCATCCAGAGCGCAAACGCGACCGCGTGGATGTAGACGAACGGCATCGAACCGGCGAAAGACGTGATCGCATCGGCGATGCGAAGCTGCCTGTCCGCTCGCCGACGAGCCTTGTGGGCAATGACAACTGGGTGGTGGAGTGCCTCGGGCACCGGGTTGGGCATTGCTGTTCCTCTCTCGGAGACGGCCCGCCGTGATGAACTCTGGCGATGCTGACTGCCTTTGGCATCGTCGCGCTCACGTTCATGATGTCCATGTACGCGCTCGAGGCGCGCCATCGGGTGTTCATCCTCGCGTTCGCACTCGGGTGTGTGTTGTCGAGCATCTACGGCTTCGCGTCAGGCGCATGGCCGTTCGGTGTCGTCGAAGCGATCTGGTCGCTCATCGCGGTCCGCCGATTCGCGACGACCAGAGCCAGTGAGACGTCCTGAGATTTCTCCGCGTTTGCTGCCGCGGAGGGCCCCTCAGTGTCACACCCCCTTCGTAAGATAACGCACATATGTTCGAGGGAATCCGCAGCATCGAACGGGAGTTGGCGGGGGTGGTCGGCGACCTCAACCCCAACACCGTGCCGAGCGAGTCGCTGGTCCCTCTCTTCGAGCACTTCGATCGCATCGAGCGTCACGCCGCGACTGCGAAGATCCTGCTCGCCCGTCGCATCGACGAGTCCGAGCGATGGAAGCGACACGGCTATGCGTCGGCGGCGGAGTACCTCGCAGCGAAAGCCGGCTCCTCTGTCGGTGCGGCCAAGGACACGCTCGCAACGTCTGCCGCCATCACGAACCTCCCCCTTGTCGAGCAAGCGATGCGCGACGGGGAGATCTCCGAGCAGCAAGCGGTCCTGATCGCCGATGCTGCGGCCGCGGCCCCGAACAAACAACACGGGCTGATCAACGAGGCCAAGAAGTCGAGCCACAAGGAGCTCAAGGACGCATGCCACCGGGTCAAGGCGTCCGCTGATCCCAATCGGGAGGCCACACATCGCCGGCTCCATTCCGAGCGCCACGTACGAACCTTCGCCGACAAGGAAGGCGCGTGGAACCTTCGAGCGCGCGGCACCGCCGATGCCGGCGCCCGGATCGAGGCAGCGCTCCGGTTGCTCATCGATGAGCAGTTCGCCAAGGCCCGGGCTGAAGGTCGGCGCGAGTCTCGCGACGCCTACGCCTTTGATGCGCTCGTCGAACTCGCAGACGCTTACGGCGACACCGAGGCCGAGCGCGACGTCGAGTCCGAGTCCGAGTCCTCGGTTGGGCCACATCGTGCCATCAGGGCCCGGCGGCGCCGGCGGCAGCCGCACCATCTGATGCTGCTGCGGGTCGACCTCGAGGCGTTGCGCCGAGGCGCCGCGGAGGATGGTGAGTACTGCGAGATCACCGGCATCGGACCGGTGCCCGTGTCCGTTGCCCGAGCCCTGCTCACCGATGCGATCGTGAAGCTCGTGATCACGAAGGGCACCGATGTGCTGAACGTCACGAGCCTCGGTCGAGGACCGAACGCCGCGCAGCGCATCGCACTGTTGTGGCAGCAACCGCTGTGCACCGTGGAGGGCTGCTGTAGCACCCGCTGCGAGATCGATCACCGCATCGAGTTCCGAAAAACGAAACACACCCGGCTCGACGAGTGCGACCCACTCTGCAAGCACCACCACGACCTGAAGACCTATGACGGCTGGAAACTCGTCGAAGGCACCGGCAAGCGCCCGATGGTGCCCCCAGATGATCCGCGACATCCCGATAACGGGCCCGAGCCGTGATGTGTCGCGCGCCGCACCCGACCGCGGTGTCGCGGCCGACGTCAGATGTTGACGTCCCACCGTCCGCGCGGGACTCCCATCGAGCAGTCGGGGGTAAGACCGCCGAATGGCTGACGGAATGGGCAAGGTCAAGGAGCTCCTGGGATGGTTCACCGGCGATCGCAAGGTCGAAGCCGAGGGTCGAGCCGAACAGGAGGACCACGGCAAGCCGACGCACGAGCACCTCGACGAGCAGACTGAGAAGGTCCGCAAGCAATACGGCGAGACGCCCGACCGGTCAGACGATCCAGACGCCCGTCACTGAGGAGCGGTCAGTCGAGCCGGGCGACCTTGAGGAGCTGGCGCTCGAGGTCGCGATCACCCGCGTAGGACACGAGCCCGCCGTCCCGCACGCACGCGGCAGCCACCACGATGCCATCGCGGCGGGCGACGACCACCTGCTCCGCGTCTTCGCGCTGGTCGCCCATGAAGTCCACGACCTCAGGGTCGGCGAGCGACGACGCCGTGATCTCGGTCTCGATGCCGCCGCGGCCCACCACGAGAGCGGGCTCGAACCGCGCCTCGGCGATTGGCTGCCAGATCCGATCGGACTCCTGCAGCAGATGCACGGACTCGAACGTGACCTCGACGCGATAGTCAGCGAGCGCGCTGAGCGCCGCTTCGATGCGAGCGGGTGTCGTGCTCTCGACGAGCGTCACGTGCGGCACGAAGTCGTGCTCCACCTTGCGCGCGAGCGGACCGGTGATGACCGCGTCGCGGAGCGAGCGCACACCGTCCACGTCGCCGCCCACCGACAGGTACACGACCGGATTCACCGGATGGAACGTGGCGGGCGGCCCGAGGCGTACGGCCAACGGCGACGCGGCTGCGGCCACGCGACGCAGCCGCTCGAGCGCTGCACCGAGATCAGCGACCGGCACGTTGACCGGCGGTACCAGCGTCAGGTGCGGCGGTACGCGTGAGAGGTCCTCGCCGAGGGCGCGCCGCAGCCCTTCGATCTCGCGGGCGAGTGGTTCCGGGACCAGCAGCGCCGAAGCGAGCCGGAGCCGCGGCACTGCTAGTGACGCGCCGCGGTCGCAGGCGTCGACGTCGCCACTTCGACCCGAACCTCTGCACGCTTCAGCGCGGCCTGCGCTTCTTCGTCGTCGGGATCGGTACGCAGGTCGGCCTCCGCCTTCGAGCGAGCCTGCTCTGCACGCGCGACGTCGATCTCGTCGGCGAGCTCGGCGACGTCCGACAGGATCGTGACCTTGTCGTCCGAGACCTCGACGAACCCGCCGTGCACCGCAACCAGCTGCTCCGCACCGCTCTCGGGGATGAGCTTGACCGCACAGATGTCGAGCGCACCGATGAACGGCGCATGTCCGGTGAGGAACGCGATCTCGCCGCCGCCGATCGTGCGCACGCGCACGAACGACGCCTGTCCTTCGAACAGGATCTTCTCGGGAGAGACGAGCTCGACGTCGAGCACTACTGCTCCTCGAGCTGCTTGGCCTTGGCGCGGGCGGAGTCGGCGTTGCCCACGTTCAGGAACGCCTGCTCGGGCAGATCGTCGAGCTCGCCACCGCACAGTTGCTCGAACGACTCGACGGTCTCGTCGACCGGCACATTGACGCCCTTCAGCCCGGTGAACACCTCGCCGACGTTGAACGGCTGTGAGAGGAACCGCTGGATCTTCCTGGCCCGGTTGACCGTGATGCGGTCTTCCTCGGAGAGCTCGTCGAGGCCGAGGATGGCGATGATGTCCTGCAGCTCCTTGTAGCGCTGGAGGATCTCCTGCGTGCGGCGGGCCACGTTGTAGTGCCGCTCGCCCACCACTTCGGGCGCGAGGATCGTCGATGTCGACGCCAGCGGGTCGACCGCTGGGTAGATGCCGAGCGCGGCGATCTGGCGCGACAGCTCGGTGGTGGCGTCGAGGTGCGTGAAGGTCGTGAACGGAGCCGGGTCGGTGTAGTCGTCGGCGGGCACGTACACCGCTTGCAGTGAGGTGATCGACCGACCGCGAGTCGACGTGATGCGCTCTTGGAGCTCGCCCATCTCGTCGGCCAGTGTCGGTTGGTAGCCGACGGCCGACGGCATGCGGCCGAGGAGCGTGGACACCTCGGAGCCCGCTTGCACGAAGCGGAAGATGTTGTCGACGAACAGCAGCACGTCCTGGCCGCGAGCATCGCGGAAGTACTCCGCGATCGTGAGCGCCGCCAACGCGATACGCAGACGTACGCCCGGCGGTTCGTCCATCTGACCGAAGACCAGCGACGCCTTGTCGAGCACGCCCGACTCGCCCATCTCGATGAAGAGGTCGGTGCCCTCACGAGTGCGCTCGCCCACACCGGCGAACACCGACACACCACCGTGCTGGGTGGCGACGCGGTTGATCATCTCGGTGATGAGCACGGTCTTGCCGACGCCGGCACCACCGAACAGTCCGATCTTGCCGCCCTGGAGGTAGGGCGTGAGCAGGTCGATGACCTTGATGCCAGTCTCGAACATGAGGCGCTTGGGCTCGAGCGTGTCGAACGCGGGCGCGGGGCGGTGGATGTCCCAGCGGTCGTCGATGTTCTCGAGCGAGGGGACGTCGAGGGGCTCGCCGAGCACGTTGAGCACGTGGCCGAGCACGCCGTCACCGACGGGCATCGACAGACCACGGCCGAGGTTCTTCACCGGGGTACCGCGCGTGAGGCCGTCGGTCGGCTTCAGGCAGATGGCCCGCACGCGGCTGTCGCCGATCTGCTGGGCGACCTCGGCCGTGATGACGGTGTCGGTGCCCTCGATCGTGACCGTGAACTGCACGGCGTGGTTGATCTCCGGAAGGTGACCACGCGGGAA
>JBEEFW010000162.1:0-4335 GCA_041166385.1 Acidimicrobiaceae bacterium
TCACCGGGGCTGACGGGATCGTCGGCCGGATTGTCCTTGCCGCGCACGTAGATGCACCGCGCCGGGCAGACGCCCGCGCACAGCTCGCAGCCGATGCACTTCTCCATTCCATCCTCGTAACGGTTGAGGACGTGACGGCCGTGGAGGCGCAGGGCCTTCTCGCGCTTCTCCTTCGGATACTCGACAGTGACGACGCGACCGTCGTCGCCGCCGTGGAAGAGCTTGCGGAACGTGACGCCGAACCCTTCGAAGTACCCCATCAGCGCGTTCCTTCCGGCTCGAGTTCCTCGTCGCGACGCCGTCCGGCGGTGCGGCGGGCGGCGGCGAGGAGAGAGGCCGCGGCGACGATCGTGATGCCACCGATGCCGACGACGAGCCCGACGTTCCAGTCGCGATCGCTGGCGATACGGATGGCGGCGACGATGAGCATCCACCCGAGTGCGAGCGGGATCATCACCTTCCACCCGAGGTCCATCAGCTGGTCGTACCGGTAACGAGGCAACGTGGCGCGGAACCACACGAATACGAAGAGGAAGATCAGCACCTTGCCGAAGAACCAGATGAGCGGCCAGACCCAGTCCGGTCCGAACAGCAACGGGCCGGCGGGACCACCCAAGAACAGGGTGACGATGATCGCCGACGTCGTGATCGTGTTCATGAACGACGCGAGATAGAAGAGCGCGAACCGGATGCCGGAGTACTCGGTGTTGAAGCCGGCCACGATCTCCTGCTCGGCCTCCAGCAAGTCGAACGGTGGCCGCTCGATCTCCGCGGTCCCCGCGAGCAGGAAGATGAAGAACGGGATGAACCCCGTCACGAGGATCGTCCAGTTCGGCACGATGTCGCCCGGCCCCGAGCCGGCCTGCTGGGCCACGATGCCGTGGGTGCTCAGCGTTCCTGCGGTCAGAACGACGGTGACGACGGCCAGGCCCAACGCCGCTTCGTAGCTGACCATCTGCGCGGACGCGCGTACCGAGCCGAGCAACGGGTACTTCGAACCGGACGACCAACCGGCGAGCATCACGCCGTACACAGCGATCGACGAGCAGGCGAGCGCGACGAGGATGCCCATCGGCGGGTCCGCCAACTGCAGGAACGTGTCGTGCCCCAAGATGCTGACGGTGCCGTCGTGGCCTGGTGCGAACACGCCGCCGATCGGAACGATCGAGAACGTGATGAATGCCGGAACGAACGAAAGGTACGGCGCGATGCGGAAGATGAGCGGATCGGCGCGCTCGGGCACCATCGGCTCTTTGAAGAACAGCTTGATGCCATCCGCCAGCGTTTGCAGGATGCCCCACGGTCCCGCGCGGTTGGGGCCGATGCGGTTCTGCATGTCGCTGATGACCTTGCGCTCGAACCAGACCATCAGCATCGTGGCGATCAGCAAGAACGCGAACACGATCAGCGTCTTGATGAGCACGACGACCACAACGCTCACCGACAGCCCGGAGTTGAACAGCGGATCCATCAGACCGTCTCGATCCGCACGTCGGTCACGGGTTGGGTGGCGTCGATGAGATCGGCGGGATCCGGGCCTGCTTGGTTGACCGTGAGTGCCGCCGAGCCCTTCGGGATCGCGGTCGAGGCGTGCGCCTCCACGGTGAGCGTGGTGCGCGGCGACGTGACCTTGACGCGGCCCCCAGCGCGGACTCCGAGGCGGTCGAGATCGTAGGGGTGCACGAGGAGCTCGCTTCCTGGCGCGAGCCCGGCGATCGACGGTGCGTGCTGCACGAGCGTGCCCAGGTCATAGAGCTTGCGAGTGGCGATGAGACGCAGCGAGTACGAGTCGAGCGCCGGCGCCTCGTACGGGACGCCGCGCGAGAACTGCACGGTCTCGGGACGATCGCGTGTCTCCTCCTCGGCACGCTCCACGGCCTCGACGGCTTCCGGCGCAGGCTCGTCAGGGTCTTCGGTGGGTTCGGCGGCCTCGGCCAGAGCGGCATTGTCCGGCGTGCTGCCCTCGATGCCCGTGATCTGCACTGGTTGTCCCTCGGCCGCCGTCGCCACATCGGGGCGCAGAGGTACGAGCACGCCGTCGGCGCCGGCCGGTGAGAGCAACAACGCGCGCGTGATCCCCGCGTGGGCCGGCGCCAATGCCTCGATCTCGTTCCAAATGCCTTCGACTGATTCGAGGTTCAAGTCCGCACCGAGCCGGTACGCCAGTTCGGCGGCCAGCATCCAGTCGGCGCGCGCCGTTCCCGGAGGAGTGACCTTGGCCTCCAGCACACTGATTCGACCTTCGACGTTGGTGGTCGTCCCATCGGTTTCGGCGTAACCCGCGGCCGGCAGCACGACGTCGGCCTTCTCGGTCGATCGGTTCATGAAGGTGTCGATGGAAACGACCGTGCGCGCGCCGGCCAGCGCCCGTTGCGCGAGGTCGTGGTCGCGGAAGTCAGCCGCGGGGTCGACACCCAAGAGCACGAGCACGTCGATCCGACCCTCGGCCGCGGCCGTGAGGATTCCGGTGGCATCGAGACCTTCGGCTTCCGGAACCGTGGTCCAATGCTCGTGGAACCACTGCCGTCCGGTGTCGAGCGTGACGCGTCCCGGAAGCAGACCCGGCGTCAGACCCATGTCGATCGCACCGCGCGCGTTCGCGCGACGGAGTGCGACGAGGAAGCGGGCGTCGGCCCGGGCGTCGAGCAGGATCGCCGCGGCCTCGACCGCGGCGTCCGCCGACTCGCCGATCGAAGCGCGTCCGAGGACGGCGACGACCGTGTCGCCCAACAGCGCCTTCGCGGCATCGAGGTCGCCTTCGAGCACTGCCGCGGGATCGCCATCGCCGACGAGGGCGCGCATGGCGAGGTGGGCCTCGCCCGGTCGGTGGACCAATGACGCAGACGCCAGCGACGCGAGCCCGGTGGTGATCGGACTGAGCTCGATGACCTTGACGCCCCGGTTGAGCACGGCATCGCGCAGCCGGAGGAACAGCACCGGCAGCTCTTCGTTGATGTTGGCGTCGACGACCACCACAGTGGTGCCCGGAGTACAGACGTCGTCGATGGTCGCCTGCGGCAATCCGACAACCGCCATGCCGGGCAGCCCGTCGTCGAGCTGCGCATCGACGTGGTCGGTGCCGATGACGCCTTTGGCGAGCTTGGCCCACGCGTACGCCGCTTCGTTCGTGAGGCGCGCGCCGCCGAGCACGGCCACTGACGACGCGTCTGCGTTCCCGATCGCATCTGCGGCGGCACCGATGGCCTCGGCCCAACTCGCGGCGATGAGCTCGCCGTTCTTGCGCACGAGCGGCTCGGACAGTCGCTCCTCGGACTCGATGGCTTCGAAGTCGAAGCGACCCTTGTCGCACAGCCAGCCCCAGTTGACGGGGTCGATGTCGACGCCTTGGTACCGCAGCACGTGGTTGCGGCTCGCCTCGATCGTGACGCGGCAACCGACCGAGCACGAGGTGCACGTGGATTCGACCTTCTCGAGGTCCCACGGGCGGGCCTTGAACCGGAACGGCTTCGCGGTGAGCGCACCCACCGGGCAGATCTGCACGGTGTTGCCGCTGAAGTACGACGCGAACGGGTGGTCGGGAAACGTGTTGACTTCGGTCTCGTTGCCGCGATTCTGGAAGTGAATCAGCGGGTCGCCGGCGACCTCGTCGGCGAAACGCGTGCAGCGATCGCAGAGAATGCAGCGCTCACGATCGAGGAACACGACATCACTGACCGGAATCGGCTTCTCGAAGTGCCGCTTCTCCTCGACGAATCGGGATTCGCCTGGCCCGTACGCGTAGGCGTTGTCCTGGAGGGGGCACTCCCCGCCCTTGTCGCAGACCGGACAGTCGAGCGGATGGTTGATGAGCAGGAACTCGAGGACGCCGTCCTGCGCCTTCTTCGTCGTCGCCGACTCGGTGTCGACCTTCATGTCGGGTGCGACTTCGATCATGCAGGCCGGTAGCAGCGCGGGGCCACGGCCCGTGTCGATGTCGACGATGCACATGCGGCACATGCCGACCGAGTTCATGCGCGGGTGGTAACAGAAGCGCGGGATGAACACGCCGTGCTGTTCGGCCGCGGCGATCACGAGTTGCCCTTTGGGCGCGGTGATTTCCCGTCCGTTGACGGTCAGTGTGATGTCGTCTTCAGGCACTCGCGGGCTCCGGCGCCTTGTAGGCGAGTCCGTTCATCTGCACGGTCGTCTCCACCGGAGCGCCGATGTACGCCTCGAACTCGTGGCGGAAGCGTCCCACTGCAGATGCGATGGGCGACACGGCCGACGGCCCGAGCGGGCAGATGGTCGTCTGGCGCGGGGGCCAGTTGATCCCCGGGCTGATGTTGTCGCACACGTCGAGAAGCAGATCGACGTCTTCCGGGCGGCCATAGCCGT
>JBEEFW010000163.1:0-128094 GCA_041166385.1 Acidimicrobiaceae bacterium
TCCGCCAACGGTTGGACGAGCGCGGGCGCGGGTTGCCCAGCGGAGGAACGCACATGTTGAGGTCGCGTCGACGCACACGGCACCTGGGAGCGCTCGCGCTCCTGGTTCTCGCTCTGGCGGTGCTGCCAGTCAGCCCGTCGTCCTCCGCGAGCGCAGCCGAGGCCACGACCCGCTACATGCTCGTCGGACCGGCGCCCGCGGGCACCGTGGTGCTCGCCGACTACGGCGGCGCGTCGCTCGTCGATCTCACCTCCTCACAAGCGACCGCGGCTCGTGCGCTCGGCGCCCAGCTCGAGGCCGTGCCCGACGCGCACTCGTTGAAGCTGATGCGCGGAACGATCGACACCGCCGGCAAGGCACCGACCCTTCCGGCGGGGCTTCGTGCACCGCTGGCGCCGACGAGCTGGATCGTGCAGTTCATCGGACCGGCCGGCACCGGTTGGTACGAAGCCGTCGAGGCCTCTGGCCTTCACCTCGTGTCGCACGGCTACGTGCCCGAGAACGGGTGGCTCGTCCGCGGCCAGGCCGACGCGGCCAACCGCGTGGCCCAGCTCCCCTTCGTGCAGGCGGTCGTGCCGTACGCGCCCTACTACCGCATCGCCCCGAGCGTCGCCGATCTCACCGGGACGCATGAGGTGCGCGTGATGCTCTTCGACGACGCCGATGTGTCGTCGACGATGGCGAAGCTCGGCTCGTTCGGCGCGGTCGAGCTCGGTCGCATCGACGACGCCGACGTCAAGCTGCTCCGCATCTCCCTCGACCTCGCGTCGCTGGCCAAGACCGCGCGCCTCGACACCGTGCAGTGGATCGAACTCGTACGCCCGCTGAAGCTCTTCAACGATCGCGCGGCCGACACGATGGGGCAGCGCCCGGTGTGGACGGGCACGAGTGATTCGCCGGGCACGCCGTTCACGGGTGCGGGCGAGATCGTCGCCGTCGCCGACACCGGCATCGACACTGGCAACAAGAACACGATCCACCCGGACTTCAAGGATCACATCCAGGATCTGCAGGCATGGGGTCGCCCCGGCGCAGGCGGCGACATCCACACGGGCGACCCGTCCGACAATCACGGGCACGGGACCCACACCTCCGGTTCCGTCGTCGCAGACGGCACGGCGTGGGGAACCATCAACCTCGCGGGTTGCACCATGAGCTGCACCGCGTCGAAGGCGCCGAAGGGAATGGCCCCCGACGCGAAGCTCGTCATGCAATCGATCTCGGGGCCCGACGATTCATTGTCGGGCGTTCCCGAGGACCCAGGCATCCTCTACCAGGCCGCCTACGACGCCGGCGCCCGCGTGCACTCCGATTCCTACGGATCGGATTCCGCAGGTGTGTACGACACGCAGGCGTTCCTGCTCGACCGCTGGATGGCGACCCATACCGACATGCTGTTCGCGTTCGCCGCGGGCAACGCCGGAGCCGATGGCGACACGAACGGCATCATCGACTTCGGCTCGATCGGCTCTCCGGCCACCGCCAAGAACCTGCTCGCCGTTGGCGCGTCGGAAGACCAGCGCGGAGCCGGGTTCGCGTCGGGCGACGCCGGCGAAGCGCTCATCGGGGTGCCTTCCGGTCAACCGCTTTACAGCACGTACGCAGTCTTCTATGTGCCGCCTGCCGGCCCGCCGATCGAGAACGACCCGATGTCCAACAACAAGGAGGGCATGGTTGCGTTCTCGTCGCGCGGTCCGACCCTCGACGGACGGATCAAGCCGGAGATCACCGCGATCGGCACACACGTGCTGTCGACGCGCTCGACGAAGATTCCGGACGCAGACATCGAACAGCACTACTGGAGCCGCGCGTCGAACGGCACGTCGACCGGCAACACGTTCGTGTCCGACTACCCGGCGAGCGTGGATCCCTTCTATGCGTTCGACGGCGGCACATCGATGGCCACGCCGCTCGCGGCCGGCTCGGCCACGACCGTTCGCCAGTACCTGCGGGTCGTACGCAACATTGCGAGTCCGTCGTCCGGCCTGATGCGGGCCGCGATGACGATCGGTGCGCACGACCTCGCCGGCCAGTACGACCCGCTCCATCCCGACGTCACCGCGCGACCCGACAACAACGAGGGTTGGGGTCGTGTCGACGTGAAGGGCACGATCGATCCCGGTGGGGCCACGAAGTCCGCCTTCTACGACGATCCCGTCGGTCTGCGGATCGGAGGCAAGGCCCGCTACACCTTCCAGGTCACCGACACCACCGTGCCGATGCGCGTGCAGCTCGGCTGGACTGATGTGGCCGGGAACGTGACGGCGGCGAAGACGCTCGTCAACGACCTCGATCTCGTCGTGACTGCGCCGAACGGCACCGTCTACCGCGGCAACATGTTCGGTACCCGCTCGAGCGGCGAGACGCCGTCGAAGCCGAACCCGGCGAACGGCAACCATGTCGACACGCTCGAGGGCGTCGACGTGCCGGCATCGGCGGTGCAGGCGGGCACATGGACCGTCGACGTGGTGGGCTTCAACGTGCCGAGCGCGCCCCAGAAGTACGGGCTCGCGGTGCGCGGTGGGCTGAGCAATGTGCCGTCGGGTGCCATCCACCTCGATGCCGGCGCGGCACGCGGTGGTGGCCGGCCCGTGCAGATCGTCGTGAACGACACGAAGGCTGACACGAGCGGCGCAGCCGACACGGTGCAGGTGACCGTCAAGTCGACCAGCGACAACACCGGCATCAAGCGGCAGCTCGTGGAGACCGCGGCGCACACCGGCGTGTTCACCGGTACGTTCAAGGTTGCCGCTCCCGGTGCGTCGTCGAGCCAGAAGCAGGGAACGATCAAGGGAGCCGACGGCAACACGGTCACGGTGACGTACGTCGACGGCACCAACACGACACGCACGGCGAGCGCGGTGGTGGACAATCGGCCACCGGTCGTGAGTGGGACGACCACGGGTACGGTCTCGCCGTTCAACGCGACCGTCGGTTTCCACTCCGACGAGCTCGCGGCGGGGAGCGTGCAGGCCAGCAACCGGCCGTCGGTGACGAACCCTGACGTCAACGTCTCGGACAACGCGCAGGTCAACGACCACTCGATCATCGTTCCTGGCCTACAAGGCGCGACTCGCTACTACTACCGCGCGCAAGCGACCGACGACCCGGGCAACGTCGGGACAGACGACAATGGTGGTCGGCTGTACACGTTCCGCACGACGCAGGCCACCACTGAGTACACGTACGACGCGGAGAGCGACGCGGGCTGGACGCACCAGAGCAACCCGGACAACGCGGCCGCGACCGGTGAGGACCAGTGGCACCGCACGACGCGTGCGGACGCGGTCCACGGTGGCACGAGCGCGTGGCTGTTCGGGCCAGAAGATCCGTCGGCCAACTACCCGACGAGTGCGGACGCGTTCCTCGAGTCGCCGACGCTGACACGCGCGGCCTCGTCGTGGTCGAGCCTCGATGTGTGGGCCAACTACGAGACCGAGAAGGGCTTCGACGGACTCAACTTCTTTGCGTCCGACGACGGTGGTTCCTCGTACCGTCTGCTGCCGATCGTCTCCATCGGGGCGCCGACTCCGCCTGGGCTCGCCGCCGCGCAGATCGACGGCAACTCGGGCGGCTACCGCCTGCTGACCTTCGACCTGTCGTCGTTCACCGGCTCGACGCTGCGGCTGCGCATCCAGTTCACCTCGGACGGCGGGGTAGAGCTCGGCGGCGCGGCGATCGACGATCTCGTGGTGCGGGGCGCGAACGTGTCGTCGGTGGCGGCTGCACTCTCGGCGAAGACGTCGGCGACGCAGCTCTCCCGGAACGCCACGGTGCCGGTTGGCACCGTCCGTGTCGCGCCTGACCGCGACTGGGTACGCGTCACGCAGATCGTGGTGAACCGGACAGGGACCGCCACGGATGCCGACGTGCCGAGCGTCCGTCTGCAACTGCCGACTGGACAGACGGTGACGGTGCCGTTCGTGCAAGGCGTTGCCACGTTCAGCGCCCTGACGTTCGACAGCGGGGCGTCGAGTCCGCTCGACATCCAGGTCGCGCTGACGATCGCCCGTCGGGCGGCGCAGGGTCGCACGGCCGGCATCTCGGTCGCGACGAACAAGGTGACGCTGGCCGTACCCGACGTGATGAAGGCCGGGCCAGCCGCACCGATCGGCCCGCTCCAGATCAAATAGAAGTCAGCTGGCCCGGGCGGGCGTTTCCACGATCGTGTAGCGCCCCGCCCGGATCACGACAGGGTGAACGGCCCGGCGCACGGCGGCATGCACGGCGCCGGCCACCATCTCGTCGAGGGGCTCACCGGTGAGATCGACGACCCACGGGTCTCGCGGGTCGACGATGTTGCCGGCGGTGACCGCCTCGACGCTCACCATGCGCTCGAGGGCCTCGACTTCGTTCTCGCGGGCCGCGGCGACTCTCGCCTCGGCTTGTCGGGCCTCGTTGACCACGGTCGCGAGCTGACGCTGGGCGGCACGGAGCAGCTCGTCAGCCTCCGCTCGGGCCCTCGTGGTGGCCTGCTGTACCAGAGACTGCGCCGAGCGCTGCGCGTCGGCCTTGACCGCGAGCGCGGCTTCCTGTGCCTGTACCAGCTCACGGCGGGCCTGGTCACGAGCGACATCGGCCTCGCGCACCCGTTCGGCGGCGTAGCGGTTGGCCTGACCTCGGACGTCGTCGGCCTCGGCCTTGGCCTGGCGGACGAGCTCGGTCGCGTCAGCGCGCGCCTTGCCGAGGACGGCGGCGGCTTGCGCTTCGAGACGCGCTCGGAGCTCCTCGTCCGACGGCATCAGCCGAATGTACCGGTCCACGCTTGGAGCATCGCGTCTACCCGGCAGTAACTTCGACGCATGCAGGAAATCCTCGACGCGATCTTGTCGAACGCTCCCGGCGACGAAATCGGCGCGCTGGCCGTTCCCGAGTCCTACCGCGGCGCGTTCGTGCTGCGTGACGAGCAGACGATGTTCGAGGGGCTCGATTCCGCCGACAAAGACCCCCGCAAATCGCTGCACGTCGAGGAGGTGGCGACGCCGGAGTTGGCGCCCGACGAGGCGTACATCGCCGTGATGGCGAGCGCGATCAACTTCAACACGGTGTGGACCTCGATCTTCGAGCCCCTTCCGACGTTCATGTTCCTCGACCGGCTCGGGAAGGAGTCGAAGTGGGGCGCGCGGCACGCGCTGCCGTATCACGTCGTCGGTTCCGACGCTTCCGGCGTGGTGCTCAAAGTCGGCGATGCCGTCCGCAACTGGAAGCCCGGCGATCGCGTCACGGTGCACTGCAACTACGTCGACGACCAGGACCCTTCTGCGCACGACGACTCGATGCTGGCCAGCAACCAGCGCATCTGGGGCTTCGAATCGAACTTCGGCGGTCTCGCCGACCTCGCGGTCGTGAAGGCCAACCAGCTGATGCCCAAGCCCGCGCACCTGTCGTGGGAAGAGGCGGCGTGCAACGCGCTGTGCAACTCCACGTCGTACCGGATGCTCGTCTCGCAGAACGGTGTGGCGATGAAGCAGGGCGACACCGTGTTGATCTGGGGCGCGTCAGGCGGCCTCGGGGGCTATGCCGTGCAGTACGTGCTCAACGGCGGAGGCACGCCGGTCGGCGTCGTCTCGTCGGCCGACAAAGTCGACCTGCTGCACGAACTTGGTTGCGACGCGGTCATCGATCGCCGTGCGAACGACTACAAGTTCTGGAATGCCGAGGGCACCGCGCAGGACGAGGGCGAATGGCGCCGGTTCGGCAAGGACATCCGCTCGCTGGTCGGCGAGGACCCCAACATCGTGTTCGAACACCCGGGGCGGCAGACGATGGGAGCGTCGGTGTTCGTCTGCGCCCGCGGCGGCACCATCGTCACGTGCGCGGCCACGTCGGGCTACATGATCGAGTACGACAACCGGCATCTGTGGATGAAGCTGAAGTCGATCAAGTCGTCGCACTTCGCGAACTACCGGGAGGCGTGGGACGCGAACCGGCTCATCTCGAAGGGCGCCATCCAGCCGATCCTGTCGGCCGTGCACCCGCTCACCGAGGTCGGTGAGGCGGCGTACTCGGTGCACAAGAACCTGCACGAGGGCAAGATCGGCGTGCTTGCCCTCGCTCCCGAGGAAGGCTTGGGCATCGACGATCCCGAGTTCCGCGAGAAGGTCGGCGAGGACAAGATCACGCTCTTCCGGAGGCATCACGCATGAGTCCGTTGACCGCCAACAATCCGCACGACAAGACGACGGTGTCGGAGGTCGCCGGCGATGTCGCGCCGATGCTCACGGAGATCGATCACATCGCCATCGCCGTGCGCGATCTCGGCGCGGCGATCGACTACTACCGCGAGACGTTCGGCGCGCTCGTCGAGCATCGTGAGGTCGTCGAGTCCGACGGCGTCGAAGAGGCGTTGCTGCGCGTGGCCGAGAGCTACATCCAGTTGCTCACCCCCACGCGCGACGATTCGCCGGTGGCGAAGTACCTCGAGAAGCGGGGTGAAGGGTTGCATCACGTCGGCTACCGCGTGCGCGACTGCGCAGCGGCGCTGCAAGCAGTGAAGGACCAGGGCGGGCAGGTCATCGACCAGCAACCGCGTCCTGGTTCGCGGGGGACCACGGTTGCCTTCGTCCATCCGAAGGCAGCGTTCGGCACCCTCATCGAACTCGTGCAGGAGTAAGTGCTCACCGCCGATCCCGACGCCGACCTCGAGGGCGCGCTAGCCGACTTCCGCCGGATGCGCCGGCGTAAGCGATTGGCCGATGTGCACTGGATCGACGCGCTGTACCAGGCGTATCTCGCCGCGTTGCTCGGCGGCGCGGCCGTGCTCATCGGTGCCGGCTTCGTCGGTGATGGGTTCCTCACGCCGTCACAACTCGAGCGCCTGGCGCGCGATGGCGCGGACTGGATCGGTCTGATCGCCGCGGTCGTGATCGCGGTGGGTCTGCGGTCGGGAAGCCGTGGCGGTCCGGTCGCGCTGGAGCGGGCCGACGTGTGGCACGTGCTGCTGGCTCCCGTGGACCGCACGACGGCGATGCGCGGTCCCGCGGTGCGCCAGTTCCGGTTCCTGTTGTTCGTGGCCGCACTCACCGGCGCGGTGGCGGGCGTTCTCGCGGCACACCGTCTGCCCGAGGAAGACATCGTCTGGGCGGCGTGCGGCGCGCTGTTCGGGCTCACGACGATCGCGCTCGGCTACGGCGTGGCGCTGTGCGCGTCGGGATGGCGACTGCCATCGTGGCTGGCGTCGCTGCTCGGCCTCGCGCTGGTGACGTGGGCGGTGGCGGATGGCGCCAACGTGATCGACGGATCGCCGACGGCCGCGGTAGGACGCATCGCTCTGTGGCCGCTCGACTTCTCGCCACTCGGTTTCGTGGCGATCGCGGGCGCGCTCGCGTTGGTCGGTGTCGGGATGTCGCTCGTCGGCAATGTGTCGGTCGAGGCGGCTGAGCGGCGGTCGACGCTGGTTGGGCAGCTGCGATTCGCGGCCACGCTGCAAGACGTGCGCACCGTGATCGTGTTGCGGCGGCAGCTGGCGATGGAGTTGCCGCGCCTCCGTCCGTGGCTGCCAGTTCGGACCCGGGGCACGCACCGATTCCCGGTGTGGGCGCGCGGCGTGCGCGGCGTTCTGCGCTGGCCGGCGGCGCGTGTGGCGCGGCTCGTGCTGCTCGGCGTCGTTGCCGGGCTGGCGGCACGCGGTGCGTGGAACGGCACTTCGCCCTTGATCGCCGTGTCGGGGTTGGCGCTGTACCTCGCGGCGCTCGATGCCGTCGAGCCCTTGGCGCAGGAGATCGATCACCCGACTCGCCGCAACTCCGTGCCGATCGAGGGCGGTGCGGTGGAGCTGCGTCACATCCCGGTCGCCGTGACGGCGATGATGCTCGTGTGCCTCGTCGCGTTCGCGGCCGCAATGCTCGCCGGGCCGTCGACCGCGGCGGCCGAGATCGCCGCGGCGTGCGTGCTGCCCGCGGCGATGGGCGCGGTTGGCGGCGCTGTCATCAGCGTTGTGGGTGGCGCTCCGAGCCACAGCGGTGGCGGCGACACGTGGAGCCTCATGCCGCCGGAGGTCGCAGGGATGCGGCTCGTGTACCGGACGGCGTGGCCGCCAGCGATGGCGATCTTGGGAATCGTGCCAGTGCTCGCGGCCCGCACCGCGGCCCGTCACGGTGCACCCGCGGCGCCCGTCGCACTCGCCGCCGGAGCTGGCGTACTCGTGTTGTTCATCCTCGTGTGTGTGTGGGTGCGCGAGCGCGAGCGCGTGCACACGTGGTGGAGCGCGCAGATGAAGGCGGCCTTCCCGTCACGAGACGACGAGCCGTCCATGCCGGAGGTGGTGGCCGATGGCTGATCCGATGCTCCTCGCGACCGCGGCGGCAAAGTCGTACGGCGACCTCGTCGCGGTCACGCCCATCGATCTGACGGTGGCGCGTGGTGAATTGATCGCGCTGGTCGGTCACAACGGCTCGGGGAAGTCGACGTTCCTGCGGTTGGCTGCCGGCGCGCTCGAGTTGTCCTCTGGCTCGATCGAGGTCGACGGCGTCGCCGCCGGATCATCGGCGGCGCGGGCGGCGACGAGCTTCATCCCGGACGATCCCGTGCTGTACGACGACCTCAGCGTGCGCGAGCACATGGCGTACGTCGCCGCGCTCCACGGTGTCGATGCGACGGCTGAAGAGCTGGACGCCATCACCGAACGCATCGGATTGTTGCACCGGGCGGACGATCTGCCGGCTCGCTTCAGCCGAGGGTTGCGCCAAAAGACGTCGATCGCTCTTGGCATCGTGCGGCCGTTCGATCTGCTCCTGGTCGACGAGCCCTTCGTTGGTCTCGACGTGCCGGGCAAGAACGCCCTGCTCGCACTGCTCGACGAGCTGCATCGAGAGGGCCGCACGGTCATCGTCGCCACCCACGACGTGCAGTTCGTCGAGCGCGTGACACGGTGCGTTGCGCTGCGCGACGGTGAAGTGGTGCACGACGGCGACGCCACCCCGGACGACGTGTTGCGCCTCGTCGGCGCGTAACCCGATGCAGGTACACCTCATCGATGGAACGTACGAGCTCTTTCGCTACCACTTCGCGCCCAACAACAAGGATCTCGAGCTCGGCGCGACCCGTGGCGTGCTCGGGTCGTTGTTGATGCTGCTCGAGTCGGGGGCCACGCACGTCGGCGTGGCCACCGACCACATCATCGAGTCGTTTCGCAACGACCTGTGGCCCGGCTACAAGACGAGCGCGGGCATGCCGCGCGAGCTGCTCGCGCAGTTCCCGCTGATCGAGGAAGTTCTGATGGCGGCGGGCATCACCACGTGGCCGATGGTCGAGCTCGAGGCCGACGATGCTCTTGGTGCGACGGCGCGGGTTGCGGCCGCTGACGAACGGGTGGAGCGGGTGCTCATCTGCACACCGGACAAAGATCTCGGGCAATGTGTCGGTGGCAAGGTCGTGCAATGGGATCGCCGGAGAAACATCGTGTTCGACGCTGAAGGCGTACGCGAGAAGTTCGGCGTCGACCCGGAGTCGATACCGGACTATCTCGCGCTGGTCGGCGACAGCGCCGACGGCTTCCCCGGGTTGCCCGGGTGGGGCTCGAAGACCGCGGCCGCGGTGCTGGCGAAGTTCGGGCACCTCGAGTCCATCCCCGCCGCAGGCGAGGATTGGGGGGTTGGCGTGCGGAACCCCGGACGCCTCGCGGCGACGTTGGTCGAGCAGTTCGAGCTGGCGTTGCTGTTCCGCCGGATTGCGACGGTCGAGTCCGATGCCGATGTGATCTCGTCGGTCGACGAGATGGAGTGGAAGGGCCCGCGTCCGGAGCTGGTCGAGCTGGCCGAACGGATCAACGGCCTCGGTCTGGCCGAACGCGCCATCAAGCTGGCGGAACGGCGGAAGAGCTGATGGCGCCGAAGTCTGTCGCCGAAATCGAGGTCGACGGCAAGGTCGTGCCGATCTCGAATCCCGACAAGGTGTACTTCCCGACGCGCGGCGAGACGAAGCTCGACCTCGTCAACTACTACCTCGCCGTCGCGGAACCGTTGATGGCGGCGATGGGCGGACGGCCGACGTTGCTGCAGCGCTTTCCCGACGGCGCGACGGGCAAGTCGTGGTTCCAGAAGCGCGTGCCCGCGTCGCATCCCGACTGGTTGCAGACCACGGTCGTGAGCACCCCGAACGGCACCACGAGCGATGCACTCGTCGCCGCGGACGTGGCGCACGTGCTGTGGGCAGTGAACCTGGGCTGCATCGGCTTCCATGTGTGGCCGAACCTGGCGTCCGATCCAGAACACGCCGACGAGCTGCGCATCGATCTCGACCCGTCGCCCGGCGTGGTGTTCGAACAGGTTCGTGAAGCGGCCGGAGAGTTGAAGACGCTGTTCGACGAAGTCGGTCTCGAGTCGCATCCCAAGTCCACCGGCAACCGGGGCCTGCACATCTATGTGCGCTTGGAGCCGCGGTGGACGTCCTACGAGGTGCGCGCCGCCGCCGTAGCGGTCGGCCGCGAGCTCGAACGGCGCCGCCCAGAGTTGATCACGGCCGCGTGGTGGAAGGAGGAGCGCGGAGCGCGCGTGTTCGTCGACTTCAACCAGAACGCGCCACACAAGACGGTGTTCGGCGCGTGGTCGGTCCGGCCGCGTGCCGGTGGTCAGGTCTCCACGCCGTTCTCGTGGGACGAGTTGCCGACGGTGCAACCGGACGAGTTGACGCTGGTGACGGTGCCGTCGCGCGTCGCCGCAGATGGCGACCCCTGGGACGGGATCGGGGACCGACCGCAATCGCTCGAGCCCTTACTCGTGATGTCGAAGCGCGATCTCGACTCAGGATTGATGGACGCCCCGTGGCCGCCCGTCTACCCGAAGATGGAAGGCGAACCCCCCAGAGTCGCCCCGAGCCGCGCCAAGAAGGACCCCACCTCATGACGAAATCCCACTCAGACGTACACAAAAATGTGTACGTCTGAGTGGGATTTCGCTAGGGGTTCGCGAAGACCTCTCGCAGTTCGAGGGGGATGGCGACGTCGAGTTGGGCGTAGGTGCACTCGGCCGGCGTCTTGTCGGGGCGCCAGCGCTGGAAGCGCGCCACGCGCCGGAATCGATGGGACTGGAGCTGATCGAACTCCACCTCCACGACGCGCTCGACGCGCACTGGCTCCCATGAGAGATCCTTCTGCGCGTTCCACCGGCTCACCGCGCCAGGCATGCGGCCTTCACCCGACATCTCGGCCCAGCCTTGCCACGGATGTCCTTCGAGCGCCTTCTTGCGCAGCGGCTCGAGTTCCGTCAGCAGCTCGTCGCGGAACTTCACGGCGAACGACGCGCACACGCCGACGTGGTGCAGCGTGCCCTCGTCGTCATACAGGCCGAGCAGCATCGAGCCGACACCCTTGCCGTCCTTGTGCCACCGGAAGCCGGCGACGACACAGTCGGCGGTGCGGTGATGCTTCGCCTTGAACATCACCCGCTTGTCGGGCAGGTACGCGATGTCGGTCGGCTTGGCGACGACGCCATCGAGGCCGGCTCCCTCGAAGCGCGTGAACCAGTCGCGTGCCTCGTCGATCGACGTCGTGGCCGGCGTGAGATGCACCGGCGGCTGCACCTTCGCGAGCGCCTTCTCCAACGCCGCCCTTCGCTTGACGAACGGCTGCTCGGTGAGGTCCTTGTCGCCGATCGCCAGCGCATCGAAGGCGATGAACGCCGACGGCGTCTCCGCCGCCAGCCGCCGCACCCGTGAGTCGGCGGGATGGATGCGCTGTTGCAGCGCGTCGAAGTCCAGCCCCGTTGCGCCCGGCACGACGATCTCGCCGTCGACGACGATGCGCTTGGGCAGCTCGCGCTTCAGCGCATCGACCAACTCGGGGAAGTACCGCGTCAGGGGACGCTCGTTGCGGCTACCCAACACGACCTCGTCGCCGTCGCGGAACACGATGCACCGGAACCCGTCCCACTTCGGCTCGAAGATCAGGTCAGCGCCCTCGGGCAGGTCGTCGAGACTCGCGACACCCTTCGAGAGCATCGGCGGAACGGGGGGCATGACCGGCAGGTCCATCGCGGCCAGACTACGGGCGTGACGATCCATGAAGGGATGCCCGCTGACTGGTACGCCGATCCGGCGAACGTCGGTGAGCTCCGCTATTTCGACGGCTCGCAGTGGACGGAGCACGTCACGATCGACGGCGTGCAGACGACGGCGCCGTTCCCGGCGGCCGGACCCGGCGAATCGCCTTCCGCCGAAGATGCAGGGGCCAGCGCCGCGCAGACCTTTTCCCTGTCGCGCGGCGCGCACTGGCGTACAGAGGAGGAGCAGCCGATCGAGGTCGTGGGAAATGCCGGCGTCCTCGGCCGCTTCGTCACGATGCTCGACGGTGCCCCCGGCTACCGATTCGAGGACGCGCGTGGTGGCGTCGTGCTCACTGTGTCCAAACCAGGTCTGAAGACGGCCGTCGAGGTTGCCGACCCTGCTGGGTACCGCGTCGGGACGCTCACCAAGGTCGGCCGCCTGCACTCGCGCTACGACATCGCCCGCGCCGATGGGGGGGCGCCGGCGAGCATCAGGCTCACCGGCGGGGCCTCCGACGAGTGGGAGCTCCAGACCGGCGGGGCACGCGCCGCGACGATCACCCGTCGCATCGCAACCGCCGGCGACGCGCTGAACTTCGCCGAGGTCGAGTACACGGTCACGATCACGACACCGCTCGACGACCAGCTGCAGCGGCTGCTGCTCTCCGTGCCGATCGCCATCGACATCCTCGACACCCAAGCGCTGTAGCGGGGCGGTCACTGGGGCCCCGAAACTCGCGTCCACTACCCTCGGACGCGTCATGGCCGAACATCCCGTGAGCGAGCGACTCGAGCAACTCAACAAGCGCAAGGAGCAGGCGCTCAACGCCGGCTCGGAGTCGGCACGGCAGCGCCAGCACGAGCGCGGCAAGATGCTTGCACGCGAGCGGGTCGACTACCTCCTCGACCCTGGCTCGTTTCACGAGCTCGACCTCCTCGCCCGCACACGGCTCGCTGACGCGACCGATCGGCCGTACACCGACGGCGTCATAACCGGCTGGGGCACGGTCGATGGCCGCAAGGTCTTCATCTTCAGTCAGGACTTCACGATCTTCGGTGGCGCGCTGGGTGAGGTCTTCGCGGAGAAGATCCACAAGCTGATGGACATGGCGCAGAAGGTCGGTGCCCCGGTCATCGGTATCAACGACGGCGCCGGTGCGCGCATCCAAGAAGGCGTCGTCAGCCTCGACAGCTACGGCGGCATCTTCTACCGGAACGTGCAGTCGTCCGGTGTCATCCCGCAGATCAGCGTGATCATGGGACCGTGCGCCGGTGGCGCGGTCTACAGCCCCGCCATGACCGACTTCGTGTTCATGGTCGACGGCACGTCGTACATGTTCATCACCGGCCCAGACGTCGTGAAGACGGTGACCGGTGAGGAGGTCACGCAGCAAGAGCTCGGTGGCGCGATCACGCACGCATCGAAGTCCGGCGTCTGCCAGTTCATGGCCGCCGACGACAAGTCGTGCCTCGACGACGTGCGCTACCTACTGAGCTTCCTGCCGGCCAACAACCTCGAAGATCCGCCGGTGTTCGCCACGAGCGACGATCCGAACCGGCTGTGCCCCGAGCTGATCGACCTCATTCCGGCGTCGTCCAACATGCCCTACGACATGCACAAGGTCATCGAGTCCGTGTGCGACGACGGCGAGTTTTTCGAGTACGCCGCGCGCTGGGCGCCCAACATCGTGTGCGGATTCGCGCGGATGGATGGCCATCCCGTTGGAATCGTGGGGAACCAACCGCTGCATCTCGCCGGCGTGCTCGACATCGAGTCGTCCGAAAAGGCGGCGCGTTTCGTCCGCACGTGCGATGCCTTCAACATCCCGCTGCTCACCTTCGTCGACGTGCCCGGCTTCCTGCCTGGTGTCGACCAGGAGTACGGGGGCATCATCCGCCACGGCGCCAAGCTCTTGTACGCGTACTGCGAGTCGACTGTGCCCCGCATCCAGATCGTTGTCCGCAAGGCCTATGGCGGTGCGTACGTGGTCATGAACTCGAAGTCGATCGGCGCCGACCTCGCCTTCGCGTGGCCGTCGGCCGAACTCGCGGTGATGGGCCCGCAGGGCGCGGTCGAGATCGTGTACCGCCGTGAGTTGCAGATGGCGGCCGACCCCGACGCTCGCAAGGCCGAGTTGGTCGAGGAGTACACCGAACGTTTCGCCAACCCCTACGGGGCTGCCGAGCGCGGATTCGTCGACGACGTCATCGATCCGGCTGAGACGAGAACGAAGATCATCGCCGGGTTCGAGTTGCTGCGGTCCAAGCGCGAAGAGCTGCCGAAGCGCAAGCACGGCAACTCCCCGCTGTAGGCCAGCGGATGATCCAGCCCGACGAGGAAGAGCTCGCGGCGATCGTGGCCGCGATCGAAGCCGTGTGGCCCAGGCCGGTCGTGGTCTCGGGGCCGCTGGTCGCGCCACCGTCACGTTGGCGGTTCGCGGGACGGTGGTGGAGCAAGCCCATACCCGCGCGACGCGAACGTCCTTGGTGATTGCGGGGCGACGTCCGTGACCGCCCCGCCCGTCTTCCCGATCATCGTCGGTTGTGGTCGGTCGGGCACCACGCTCGTTCGCTCGGTGCTCGATGCCAACCCAGTCATCGCGGTGCCGCCGGAGTCGTTCTTCATCATCGATCTGGCAAAGCACCGTGACGGACCGTTCGACGCGTCGGCGTTTGTCGACGATCTCCTTGCACATGACCGTTTCGCGATGTGGCCCTGCGATCACGAGAAGGTTCGTCGAGCGGTGCTGCTCGACCCGCCCCGCGACTTCGCGGGTGCCATTCGGCGGGTGTTCGCCGCGTACGCCGAGTCCCAGGGCAAGCTGCGCTACGGCGACAAGACGCCCCGGTACGTGAAGCACCTGCCGGCGCTGGCCGCGTTGTTGCCCGAAGCTCGCTTCATCCACGTTGTTCGTGACGGGCGCGACGTGGCGCCCGGGATCGTGAAGATGCGCTGGGGGCCGGACAACCTCCGTGCAGCGGCCGCGTATTGGCAGCACCACGTCGAGCTCGGCCGCCGTGCCGGTCGAGCGCTCGATCCGGAGTGCTATCTCGAAGTGAGCTACGAGCAGTTGGTGGTCGACCCCCAACCCGTGATCGAGCGCATGTGCGCGTTCGTCGACATTCCCTTTGACGACGCGATGCTGCATCCTGAAGCGCGCTTCGATCAGGTCATCGCCGGCGTCGACGAGCCGTCCACGCACACCGGATTACAGCGACCGATCGGCGTCGTGCGGGACTGGCGCCGAGATCTCACCGCTCGCGAGGTCGCACTCGTCGAGGCGCTCGTCGGTGACACGCTGCGCGCCGCCGGCTACGAGCTCAGCGATGACCGTCGCGTGAGAGCTCGGGCCTCTTGGCTGCGAGCGACGTTCATGGCTCGAAGGACGGCTCGTCGCGTGGTGCGTCCGAGCCGAGGCTCGGCAGGGTCGCGGCAGCAACGAGCCGACGGCTGATTCCGTCGACCGACCATTCGTCGATGAACCGAAGCCGATCTTCGTCTCGAAGGACGAACGTGACCATCTCGACGGTGGCGGCGCGCAGCGCGTCCGCGTCCTCCGCGGCAAACACGGTGCCGAGCCGATAGGTGCGCACCAGCGCGGCGGCCCTGCTGTCATCCGAGCAGCACACTGGCAGGCCGAATCCGACGGCGTCGGCAAGCGTGCCGCTGTCGTTTTCGCGATTGCGGCGATAGCTCACGACGACGTAGTCGGCGGCTGAATGAAGGAGCGTCTTGATCTCGTCCGACTGTGGACCGTCCAGCACGGTCACGGCGCCGAAGTCGAGCGTCGGGTGACGGGCTTTCGTGTCGTGGAGCTGCCGGCCGCACTCCGCGCCCGCGAGGACCAAGCGGTGCCCTGCCTGGTCGTCGGCGAACGCGAGGAGGACCGCTTCGAGGTCCTTGCCGGGATGCGCCACGCCGAACGCGAGCGCGATCGGGCCGTCGAGCCCGAGCCCGAGCTCGGCGCGGGCGGTGAGACGGTCGACTGGGGTTCGGGCGGTCACGCCGGCGAGCGGACACACCACCGATGCGAGGTAGGGAAACCGCTGCTTCCACCGAGCTTCGACGGCATCGCTGTTGGCCACGAGCCGAACCCAGCCCCCCGCCGTCGCGCGGCGGCGTTCGCGCCACGCGAAGACGCCCGACAGGAGGACGGACCGGGGCGGATTGCGTCCGGCCGCGTGTTTGTACACAGCCCAGCGTGCCGAGCGCGGCGCGAGGGCGACCGCCCACTGGACTCGCACCTGCCACGACAGGATCAGCGCGGGAACGCCACCGAGTTCGGCCGCGCACTCGGCCACGCCGCGCACCAGCGCTCGTTGGTGCCGCGCGTAACCGATCATTCGTAGCGGCAGCACGAAGGACGCCCACTGGCGCCCGCGGCCGAGCGTCGCCAGTCGTCGACCTCGCTGCGCGGCGCGTGCCCAGTGAGGCGAGACTCGATGCACCCCGGTGACGCCCTCCAGCGAGCGGTGCTCCTGCTCGATCGCCAGTGGTCCGTCGGCCAGCACATGCACCTCGTGACCGTCGCGCGCTGCAGCCGTCGCGACGGCTTCGAGCTCCTTCATGTAGTGGCCCTCGCGAAGGTTCGCTTGATGCTCGACGATGAGCAGGCGCGTCGGTGGGACGCGAGCCGGTCCGGCTTCGAGCGGATTCATTGGTGCGTAGTCTGACCGGATGGCGCTCGAGATCACCACCGTGGCCGACGACGAGGTCGTGCTGCTCGACGGTCCGCACTCGGACCTCGACGCGAAGCTCGCTCGCTGCGACCGTCCATGGTGAGGTGGACCAAGCGGTCCCCTGGTGAGAGCATTCGCAAGCGATGCGAACCGGCGACCGTCGGCGCCGTCGGTGAGGTCGCGGGGCCGGGAACGTATTCATTCGTCCTCGTCACGCACGAGCGTCCGACCGGCTGCTCGGAAACCTTGCGGTCAGTGCTGCAGCAGAGCGTGCCGCCGACGCGTGTCGTACTCGTCGACAACAGCCCGGAGGTGACCGACTGGGAAACGCTGCGTCCTACGTCCGAGGTGCCGATCGAGTATCTGCCGCAGACCGAGAACCGCGGTTTCGCCGGGGGGCTCGCCGTGGCGCTTGCACGGGTCGTGGAGGTCGCAGAGCCCGACGAGTGGGTGATGATCTGTCCCGACGACATGCCGTTGCAGGACAAGGAGTTCGCGGCGCACAGCCTCAGGGCGGCCAACGCCGTGCTGGCGCTCGATCGCTACACGGCGGCGATCGGGCGAATGGGCGCCGAAGTGGATCTCTCCGTTGGGAGGATCAAGAAGTGGGGGCGCAGCCACCCAGGACAGTGGGAGCCGGCCATCCAACCGGTCGACTACATCTCCACCGGTCCGGCCCCACTGTTCCGTGTCGGTTGCTTCCAGCAAGCGGGAGTCTTCCGCGGCGATCTGTTCATCGGGATGACCGAAGTCGAGATGGGGGTGCGGTTGCGCCACGCCGGCTACTCGCTCTACGTGCTCCGCGAGCTGCCGCGACTGCGCGTGTCGAGAGAAATGTGGAGCGAGGGAGTGGCGCGGATGGGATCGCCGTGGCGCGAGTACTACTCCGTCCGCAACTTTCTCACCATCATGCGCGAGTACTCGACGACGGCCAAGGCCGCCCGGTTCGCGCTGCGGCATGGTGCCATCCGCCCGATCGTTCGACTCGCGCCGCGTCCGAATCGTGAGGCCCGGCGGCGACTGGCAATGAGCCTTCGCGGCATGCGCGACGGCTGGCGAGGACGGATGGGTAGGAGAGTCGAGCCGGAGCGATGACGCTCGAACTCACCACGGTCGCGGATGACGAAGCCGTTCTGCACGACGGCGCGAATATTCGCCCGATGCTCGAGCTGGCGCCCGACACCGAGTACGCCGTCGACGGCATCTCATTTCGTACGCTGCCGCGTCCCGGTGAACTGCTCTGCCGGTTTGCGACGGTCAACGACGTGCACTTCGGCGAGACGGAGTGCGGCGTCATGGAAGGATTCGAACTCGGTCCGATCTTCGCGTCGGCACCGGGGGAGGATCCTTACCCGGACGTGATGAACCGGGGCGCGGTCGACGAGATGGCGGCCATCGATCCCACGGTGGTGTTGGTCAAAGGGGATCTCACCGACCGCGGAGTGAAGCAGGAGTACGACGCCTTCCTGTCGATGTACGGCGACGCATTCGGCGACCGTCTCCAGCACTTTCGTGGGAACCACGACGCGTACGAGGGCGCGCCGTTCGCGGCCAACGCGCCGTTCACAGTCGACCTTCCAGGCGTGAGGCTGGCCGCGATCGACACCGTGATTCCGAAGCACCACACCGGGCAAGTGAGCACCGACCAGATCGAATGGCTGGACACCGTCGCCTCGGAAAGCGATCGACCGGTGCTCGTGTTCGGCCACCATCACGTGTGGAGTCCTGAATCGCGGAGCAGGGAAGCGGGGTACTTCGGCATCAATCCCGACGACTCTGAGCGCCTCGTCGACGTCATCGCTCGACGGCCGCGGATCCTCGGTTATTTCGCAGGGCACACCCACCGCAACCGAGTGCGCCGCTTTCACGCAACCGGCGAGGTGCCCTGGGTGGAGGTCGCGTGTGTCAAGGACTTCCCGGGCGCCTGGGCGGAGTATCGAGTGTTCGACGGAGGCATCTTGCAGATCCACCGCCGTATCTCTTCGCCTGAAGCGCTTGCGTGGACAGAGAAGACGCGCGGGATGTTCGGTGGTCTGTATCCGGCCTATGCGTTCGGCGAGTTGAAGGACCGTTGCTTCCAGATCGAGCTGCGCTGAGGCTTACGGCGTCAACCAGGACAACTCGCGCTCGAGCCGCGTGGAGATCGCGGCCCGCGTCGACACGAACCGAGCTGCGAGTTCACGTCGCACGCCGGGGTCCATCGGCTCGTACTTCCGCTTGCGGCTGTTGAGCCGGTAGATCGCACCGGCAACGGGTCGTGGGAGCTTGCGAGCGATACGCCTGGCGCGTGTCGAGCGGTACTCGACATACGCGTTGTGGACCGGCGGTAATGCCCCCGGGTCGATCAGCGGCGATTTCAGATCCAAGAATTCGGTGAGCAGTTCTGACACGTGCGCGCCGTCGTCCCGCAGGTCCTCGTGCAGGACCACCAGCACCTGGTCTCGCCCGAACACCCGGTCGAATCGCGCCAGTTGCTCCTCGTACCGGCCAACCGTCACGTAACCCACCCGCTCCGCGTCGCGAGTGGACCTCGACGCGGCGATGCGGCCCTCCTCGGCCGTGATCGCATCGCCGAAGCTCATCGGCTCACGGCCCAGCCGGCGGTTGTGCCAGTAGTGCGAATAGGCACGGTCCACGGGATCGCGCAGGATCGCGATCAGCCGAACCGCCGGAGCGACCATCGCGATCCGCGCCGCCGCCTCTGGGTGCGACAGATAGGAAGGGCTCTTCTCTCCGACAAGTACGTCCGCTGCAGGGCGGATCTGCTGCGCGTACCAGTCTGGGCCTTCCTCCCAACGATGTGAGAAGTAGTGGACCTCTCGCTCGGGTGCCCACACGTCATGGTGTGCTTGCAGCAGCCGGAGGAGCGTCGTCGTTCCCGACTTCTGCGCGCCGATCACCAGGAAGTCAGGTGCGAACTGTGCTCTCGGCACGCCTCAGGTTTCCGACGTCGCGACTTCGATGCGGTCCTGGTGCCACTCCTTGGCGGCGTCAAGGGCCTGAGCGGCGCGATCGAACAGTTCCCACGCGTCGAACGCGTGAGCGGGATAGCAGGCGATGCCGGCCCACAACGTTTGACCAGGGCGCTCGTTTGCGAGCGCGCGGCGGACGCGCTCGACCGTCCACACCGCACCGTTCTCGGGTGTGTCTTCCAGGATCAGCGCGAACCGTCCGTCGTCGAGGCGGCAGGCAGTGTCAGCGTCGCGCAGCGTGGCCCGCACGCCCTCCGCAACGAGATCCGGCGCGGCGGGCGACGGCGCGCCTTCGCGCACGCCGTCGGACACCTGCACGAGCACGACCGCAACCGGCCGCAAGTGGCGCCGGGCCGCCGACACCCGGGTGTCGAGACTGACACGGAAAAACTGCTCGTTGAAGAGGCCGGTCGAGACATCGGTGAGCGAGCTCTCCCCGTCGATGTCGTCCATGAGATCAGGATCGGGATCAGGGTCATGTGGCCGGATGTCGGCGGCCGCGAGCGTGGCCGCCTGGCTCTCGCGTTCGAGCTCTGCGACGCGCGTCTCGAGTGCGTTCTCGCGCTGTGCGGCCTTCGCCAGCTTGCGCCGATCGGTCACGACGAGGATCGCCAGAGCGATGGCCGCGACCGTGCAGAGCAAGAGTGGCCCCACGATCCAGCCGTCCGTCACCGGTCAACTATCGGCGGTCGCGGGGTCTGATTCAAGCTTCTCGCCCCGGTGACGGGCCGTCAGTTGGGCGATCTCGGACATGATTCTCCCGAGCCGGAAGTCCTTCGGGGTGTAGACGGCCGCAACTCCGCTGGCCAGCAGCGACGCACCGTCGATCTCGGGGATGATTCCACCGACGATGACCGGCGCGTCGACCCCCTCCTCGCGCAGCAGGCGAACGATCTCGGGCACCAGTTCGAGGTGGGACCCTGACAGGATCGACAGCCCGACGACGTCGACGTCTTCGTCTCGGGCGGTGGCGACGATCTGTTCGGGCGTGAGACGAATGCCCTGGTACACGACCTCCATCCCCGCGTCGCGGGCGGCCACCGCGATCTGCTCGGCCCCGTTCGAATGGCCGTCGAGACCGGGCTTCGCGACCAGGAGCCGCGGCGGACCGCCGGCCATCGTCTTCGATCGCTCTGCGACGGTCCGCAACTCGTCGGTCGTGCCGCCGTGGCCCGCCGCGGCGCCCACCCCAGTCGGAGCTCGGTACTCGTCGAACACCTCGCGCAACACGCCCGCCCACTCACCGGTCGTGCCGCCGGCCTGGGCGAGCGCGATCGTCGCGGGCATCGCGTTCTCCTCGCTGCCGGCGACGCGGCGAAGCTCGTCCAGCGCCTGCTTCACCGCGTTCGCGTCGCGACTCGATCGCCATGCCTGCACATCTGCGATGAGCTCGTCCTGCACGCCCGGGTCGACGGTGAGGATGAGCTCTTCCGCGTCGAGCGGCGACGACGCGGTCTCTGTGAAGCAGTTGACCCCAACGACCTGGAGCTCGCCGGTCTCGATGCGCCGCACCCGTTCGGTGTGGCTGCGTACGAGCCGGCCCTTCAATTCGTCGATCGCCTCGAACGCCCCGCCGAGCCCGAGGACGTCGTCCAGCTCGGCCGTCGCGGCGTCGACCAGCTCGGCGGTCTTCGCCTCGACGACCAGGGATCCGTCGAACAAGTCCTCGTACTCGAGCAAGTCGGTCTCGTAGGCCAGCACCTGCTGTATGCGCAGCGACCACTGCTGATCCCAGGGCCGAGGAAGGCCGAGCGCCTCGTTCCATGCCGGGAGCTGGATCGATCGGGCCCGTGCGCTCTTCGACAGCGTCACCCCCAACGCCTCGAGGACGATGCGTTGCACGTTGTTCTCGGGCTGCGCTTCGGTGAGGCCGAGGCTGTTGACTTGGACGCCGTATCGGAACCGGAGCGCCTTGTCGTCCGTGACGCCGTAGCGCTCTCGGCCGATGCGTTCCCACATCTCCGTGAACGCGCGCATCTTGCAGGTCTCCTCGACGAATCGGATCCCCGCGTTGACGAAGAAGCTGATCGAGGCGAACACCGCCGGAAAGCGGTCCGCTTCGACTTGTCCTGACGTTTGAACGGCGTCGAGCACACCGATCGCTGTGGCCAGCGCGTAGGCGATCTCCTGCACGGGCGTGGCGCCGGCCTCTTGCAGGTGGTAGCTGCACACGTTGATCGGGTTCCACAACGGCACGTGATGCGAGCAGAAGGCGACCATGTCCACGATGAGTCGTCGACTCGGCTTCGGCGGAAAGATGTACGTGCCGCGCGACAGGTACTCCTTCACGATGTCGTTCTGCGTGGTTCCCCGCAGCTTCGTCGACTCGACTCCTTGGTTGTTCGCGTTGGCGACGTAGAGCCCGAGCAACCAGGCCGCCGTCGCGTTGATCGTCATCGACGTGTTCATCTCGGCCGGGGGGATACCCGCCAGCAACTGCTCCATGTGGCCGAGATGGGCCACCGGCACACCGACCTTGCCGACCTCGCCGCGGGCCTTCGGGTCGTCCGGGTCGTAGCCCGTCTGGGTCGGAAGGTCGAACGCGATCGACAGGCCTGTCTGTCCCTTCGCGAGGTTGTTTCGGTACAGCTCGTTCGACGCACGCGCGGTGGAATGGCCTGAGTACGTACGCATCAACCACGGACGGTCGCGCTGGGCCATGGCTCCATTCTCCGCTGCCAGCCGCCTGTTCGCCACCCGGGTACGGCGAGGCGTGCAGCCCGTGCCCTTCGTCGTCGGCTGCAGGCGATCCGGCCGACCCTGAGGCTCTTTCAGCAAAACGCCCTTGGCAAGGGAAGCTCGAGCGCGGTGTCGAGCATCTGCAGGTAGCGCGCTCGCGCGATCTCGACTGCGCCGATCGATTCGAGGTGTGGCGTCAGCCATTGCACGTCGAGTAACCGTCCGACGACATCCCCTGTGTCGTCACACAGCCGTTCGACGAGGGCCACGAGCGCAGCCTTCGAGGCGTCGGTGGCGTGATGGAACATCGACTCACCGGCGAACAGACCACCCACGGCCACGCCGTACAGACCGCCCGCCAGCCGGCCGTCGTCGAGCGACCACGATTCGACGCTGTGCGCCCAGCCCAGTTCGTGCATCCGCACGTACGCGTCGCGCACCCCGGCGCTGATCCATCGACCGGGCCGCGACGGATCCGCGCACGCGTCGATGACCGCCTCGAACTCGGTGTCGATCCGGATCTCGTACTTCCGCATCGATCGCCGCAAGGAGCGCGTCACCCGCAAGCCGTCGAGCGGGATCACCCCGCGCGGGTCCGGCGACCACCAGGCGACGACGTCGTCACGCTGCAACGGCATCGGGAAGATGCCGCTGCGATAGGCGAGGAGCAGCGTGCCCGGCTCGAGATCCGCCCCTGCACCGACGATCCCGTTCTCATCGGCTTCGGCGGGGTGAGGAAACCACCACTGCGACGGCGCCGGTTCGATGGGCGGCCTACTTGCGGTAGTCGTGGAAGCCTTGGCCCGACTTCCGGCCGAGCTGGCCGGCGGCGACCATGCGGCGCAAGGTGGGCACTGCCGCATAGTTCTGGTCGCGGAATTCGTCGTAGAGCGCGTCGAGGATCGAGAGCGACGTGTCGAGGCCGACGAGGTCGAGCAGGGCGAGCGGGCCCATCGGGAAGTTGCAGCCGCCCCGCATCGCAGCATCGATGTCGTCGCGGCTCGCGGTGCCGGTCTCGAGCATCCGCACTGCATTGTTGAGGTACGGGAACAGCAGCGCGTTGACGATGAACCCGGCTCGGTCCTTCACCTCGACCGGACCCTTGCCGCACGCTTCCGCGAACCCGCGTGCGGCGTTGATCGTCTCGTCGCTCGCCGTGAGCGGCCGAACGATCTCCACGAGCGACATCATCGGTGCGGGGTTGAAGAAGTGGATGCCACACACCCGCTCGGGTCGCTCCGTCACCACCGCCAGGTCGACAACCGGGAGAGTCGACGTGTTGGTGGCGAGGATCGCATCGTCCTTCACCACGAGGTCGAGCCGCTTGAACAGCTCCTTCTTCACGTCGAGGTCCTCGATGACCGACTCGATGACGAGATCGCAGTCAGTCAGCGCATGGAGATCGTGTGTCCCCGTGACCCGGGAGAGCACCTGGTCGCGTTCGCCGGCCTCGAGCTTGCCCTTCTCGACCTGCTTGTCGAGTGACTTGGTGAGTGCCGTCACCATTGCGTCGGCGGCTTCTTGCTTACGCGAGCGCAGCAACACCTCGATACCCGCCTTCGCGGCGACTTCTGCGATGCCCGAGCCCATGATCCCCGAGCCAACGATCCCCAAGCGCTTGATCATGGGAGGAAGTTACCGGGCGGTAGGAATCGCGGTCCAACGACGGAACTAGGGTCCGGCGTCGTATGAGTGGACCCCTTGCGTTGGTGGGTGGCGGCGAGTGGAGCGAGGGCTGCACGTTCGACCGCGGTCTGATCGACGCGGTCGGCGCCGAGGAGGTGCTGGTGCTGCCCACCGGGTCGGCCTACGAGCACCCCGAACGCCTCGTTGCCACCGCCGAGCAGTGGTTCGGCGGCCTCGGGGTCAAGGCACGGGGTCTCATGGTGCTGGCCCGACCCGACGCCAGCGATCCCGCCAACCTCGACGCGGTACGCGCCGCGCGCTTCATCTATCTCGCCGGCACGTCGCCGATGCACCTGCGATCGGTGCTGAAGGACTCGCCGTTGTGGGACGCGCTCCTCGAGCAATGGAGCGGCGGCGCTGCGCTCGCGGGCTCGTCGGCCGGCGCGATGGTGCTGTGCGATCCGATGGTCGACCAACGCGGCGGCGCATTCACGTTGGGGCTCGGTCTGCTCGAAGGGGTCGCAGTCGTGCCGCATCTCGACTCTTGGTCAGAGGAGAAGGCGCACCGGACGCAACAGCTCGCACCGAAGGGTTTGGTCGTCGCGGGCGTCGACGAGCGCACCGCGTTGGTCCGCGACAGCGGCGGCGTGTGGAAGACCGAGGGCGCCGGGGCGGTGACGGTGTGGCGCGATGGTGAGCAGTTGGGATTGGAAGCGCTTCCCTGACTAGCGCGATCAGGCGCGCGTCAATGGCTCCTCTAGGCCATAGACCGATTTGGGAGGACTTGTCACCATCACGCTGATGTTCCGACGTGGTCAGCGCGACGACGGCTTGACCGTGGACGAGATCGATCGGCTCCGCCGAGCCGAACTGGCTCTGGCCAGCGCGGCCAGCACCGAGGCCGCCGCCCGTGAGTTGAGCAAGCACGCCATGGCCCTGCTCGACGCGCCCGCCGCGGTGGTGATCATCGAGGGGAGCGAGAACGTCCGCATGGAGGCGGGGGACTCCACCGGCCACTCCATCTACGACCCCGGCTCGCGCATGCGGTTGCTGTCGAGCGACGGCGAACCGTGCGGTTCGATCGCGGTCGCGGCCCGAGCGGGCCGGCCGTACACCGAGCGGGATGAGCGGATCCTCGACGCGTTGGGGGAGCGCGTGTCGTCCACGCTCCACCGCCTGGCACTGTTCGAAGCCGTACAGGCGGAGCAGCGGACGCTGGCCGACGTGCTGGGGTCGTCGTCGGACGGGATCTTCTCCGTCGGCTCCGATCTGCGTGTGCGGTCGTGGAACCCGGCCATGGCCCGCCTCACCGGGACGGCGGAGGTCGTCGCCGTCGGCCAGCACTGCTGCGCGGTGTTCAAGCCGCGCGACGAGTCGGGTGAGTCGCTGTTCGGTGCGGCGTGTCCGGCGCGCACCGGCGACGAGGTCGAGGTGCTGGTCCAGCTCGCGGTCACCGAGGGCGAGCCGATGTGGCTGAACTGCGCGTTCTCGAAGATGTCCGATGGCGGTTGTGTCGTCGTCGCCCGCGATGTCACGACGCGCAAGCAGATCGACGACGAGAAGGCCGATTTCCTCGCGACCGTCAGCCACGAACTGCGCACGCCGCTCACGCCCATCAAGGGCTTCTTGCAGACTCTTGTCCGGCGCGACCGTGAATTCAGCGAGGACGAACGGCAGCACATCTACGAAGTGATGTTGCGCGAGGAGCAGCGGCTCGAGCGGCTCGTGCACCAGCTCCTTCAGGCCACGTCGCTCGATCACGCCGAGACGCTCGTCATCACCGAGTCGGTTGACTGGGACGCGGCAGTACGCGAGGAGGTCGATCGCGTGAGCCGCCACGACCCGACGCGCGAGTACTCCGTGCTCATCGCGCCCGACCTGCCCCTTGTGACGGCCGACGAACAACTCGCGGGGCAGGTGCTCGCCAATCTCCTCTCCAACGCGGCGAAGTTCTCACCGGACGGATCGTCGGTCGGAATCGGGGTTGCCCATGACGGTCACCGAGTGGTCACGACGGTGGTGGACCGTGGCAGCGGGGTTCCGTCCTCGGACCGCGACCGGATCTTCGACAAGTTCACACGACTCGGTGATCACCTCACGCGGCCGCAGCAAGGTGTCGGCCTCGGGCTCTACATCGTGCGCCGTTCCGTCGAGGCGATGGGTGGTACGGCGTGGGTCGACGACTCGCCGGGCGGCGGCGCGGCCTTCTCGTTCAGCCTTCCGATCGCGCCTGTGCGCGAGACGTCTACGACTCGGTGATCGTGACGGTGTTGATGACGATCTCCTCCGTCGGCGTGCCGCTCTGCGTGCCCGCAGCATTGATCGCCTTCGCGACGTCGAGCCCCGCTGAGATCGTGCCGAGCAGGTTGTAGCTGGACGTGAGGCCAGAGCCTCCCGTGCCGATCACGATGAACCACTGGCTTCCGCTGGTGTTGGGCGTGGAGTTGTTGGCCATCGCCACCGCGCCCTCCGGATAGGGGCTCGCCGCCGTCGGCAACTCGTCGGCAATCGTGTAGCCGGGCCCGCCCTGTCCGGGTGTCGGACCCTCTGCGTCGCCAACCTGATCGACGAACCCGGGGATGATGCGATGGAACGCAACCCCGTCGAAGAAGTGGTACCGAGCGAGGACGACGAAGTTGTTCACGGTGTTCGGCGCGCTCTTCGCGTCGAGCGCGATGGTGATCGAGCCCTTCGATGTCTGGACGGCCGCCGTGTACGTCTTTGCCGAGTCGATGCACGTCGGGGGGGCCTTCTCGAACGATGTTGATCGAGGCGAGGAACCGTCGGCGGCGGGGCAGGCCGTATCGCCGGTGATCGATGCGCCCGGTGCCGGCACCGTGATGGCGACAGGGGTCGGCGTCGCGGAGCTCGCGCTGTCGCTGCTGGCAGCCACCGGTGTCTTGTCGTCGCCGCTCCGGAGGGAGAGCACGACGATCACGACGATGATCACCACGACGATCACGCCGACATTCCGGACAGATCGCCATCGCTGCCGACGCTTCTGCGCGATCGCCTCGGCTATCCGGCGGGACTCCCGTCCCTCGCGCTGACGCTCTCGTTTGGCTGAAGGCATGAAGGCGAAAAGCTAGTGCCATCCCCCTCGCAGGGGGAGTTCAGGTGGACGATCACGAATGTAGAGACCGAGGGGACTGGAGGGCGGGAGGTGAGCCTGCGCATGGCCAATGCTGAAGACGATGAGAGCCCATCGGCGTTCTCCGTGGAGGTCGGCCAACGTCTGCGTGCGGTGCGCCGGGCCCGAGAGCTGTCGCTCGACGATGTCGAGCGCACGTCGGGAGGTCGCTGGAGTGCCTCGGCTGTAGGGGCGTACGAGCGAGGTTTCCGCAACCTGAGCCTGCCCAGGCTCCGTGAGCTGGCGGAGTTCTACGGGGTGCCGATGGGGGTGTTGCTCGGCGAGGCCGACGGCCAAGGACGAGCCGGTGGCCGGGTGGTCAAGGTCGTGCTCGACCTCGAGGCGCTCGGGCGGGCCCAGGACGCCGACCCGGTCGTGCGCTACCTACGCACGATCATCATCGAGCGGGGCGACTTCAACGGCCGCGTGTTGTCGGTACGTCGCGACGACATCCGGGCTCTGTGCGCCATCCTGCACTCGACCGAAGTCGAGTTGTTCGACACGTTGGAGCGCTGGGGCGCACTACTAAGTGGTGGTCCGGCCGAGGACGACTCGCTGTAGCGTTCTCCGCCCGATGGCGCTCGTTGTCCAGAAGTTCGGTGGCACCTCGGTTGCCGACCCAGAACGCATCCGCCAGGTCGCGGATCACGTGGCCCGGACGCGCCGCCACGGCAACGAGGTCGTCGTCGTGGTCAGTGCGATGGGCAAGGAGACAGACGAGCTGATCCGCCTCGCGTCGGAGGTCGCCACGGTGCGCCCGGGTCGCGAGATGGACATGCTCATCACGGCCGGAGAGCGCAAGGCGACCGCGCTGCTCTGCATGGCACTGCACGACATCGGCGTTCCGGCCGACTCCTTCACGGGCAGCCAGGCCGGGTTTCTCACCGATACGACGCACACGAACGCGCGCATCTTGGAGGTCCGTCCCGATCGCGTGCGGCAGTCGGTCGATGCCGGACGGGTTCCGGTGGTCGGTGGCGCGCAAGGCGTCTCGAGTGAACGCGACGTGACCTTCCTCGGTCGCAACGGTTCGGATGTGACCGCGGTGGCGCTGGCGCACGCGCTCGAAGCGGATGCGTGCGAGCTGTACACGGATGTGTCAGGGGTGTTCACCGCCGACCCGCGCGTCGTGCCGTCGGCGCGTCGGATGGCGAAGGTCAGTTTCGACGAGATGTTGGAGATGTGCGCGGCGGGCTGTCCGAAGCCGGCGATGCGGGGTGCAGAGTTCGCCCGTACCTGGCGCGTCCCGTTGCATGTGCGCTCGAGCTTCACCTGGGAGCCGGGCACCTGGGTGGTGGAGGAGGACTCGTCCATGGAACAGGCTGTCGTGTCTGCTGTCGTGCACGACACATCCGAGGCGAAGGTCACGCTGGCGGGTGTGCCGGACAAGCCGGGCATCGCGGCACGCGTGTTCCGCGCGCTCGCCGACGCCGACGTGAACGTCGACATGATCGTGCAGAACGTGTCGGATCACGGGGTGACCGACATCAGCTTCACCGTGCCGCGCACCGATCTCGACAAGGCGACGTCGATCACCGGCGCGCTCTCGAGCGAGATCGGCGCGACGGGAGTCACGACCGATGCCGCGATCGCCAAGGTGAGCCTCGTGGGTGCGGGCATGAAGTCGAACCCCGGTGTGGCGGCGACGATGTTCGAGACGCTCGCCGCCGCGGCGGTCAACATCGAGATGATCTCGACGTCCGCCATCCGGATCTCGTGCATCGTGCGCGAAGCCGACATCGAACGCGCCGTCCAAGAGCTCCACACCGCCTTCGGCCTGGATAGCTGAAGCCAAATCCAGTGCACTACGACACAAAAGTGTGTCGCTGTGCACTGGATTTGGGAGTTCACCCGCGCAACGCGTCGTGAACGATGCAGCAAGGACGAACGACGTCGGGCGCGTCAACGTCCGGCCGGCTCCTGGTCGAGGCCCTGGCTGCCTTGACCGCGGTGGTCGGCCGTGCCGCGAACTCTTGGCACGCTTGACGACCGGATGTGTCGCCATCGGCGTCAATTGCCGTCGACCTCCAAGTCTTGGCGCGCTTGGCGACGTTCCATGTCGCTCTGGTACCACAAAGGCGCCTCGGCACGACCGCCCACCTCGACGCGCGCCGCCCGACGCCGTCTTCATCGCGCTGTTTCACCATCCTGACCCGCGCCGACCCCGCCGAATCGGCCGCCGGCGACCCACACAAACCCGGGGAGTCCACAAAAGCGTGTCGCTATGCACTGGATTTCGTGGGGCTATCGGGAGAAGAACGATCCCGCGCCGGCCATCCATCCGCTGGTGTTGTGGAAGTTGCTGACGAACGTGCCGGGCGCGACCACCGCATCGAGCGCGGCGACGGCATCGTCGTCGAGCGGGGCATGCTCGGCGATCGCCAATGACTCCTGGAGATGCTCGATCGTGCGGGGACCGACGATCGGGCTCGTGACCCCGGGGCGATCGCGCAGCCAGAGCAGGGCGAGCTGTCCCGACGTCAGCCCTCGTTCGTCGGCCAGTTCGGCCACCGCCTTCGTCACGGCGAGCGCCCCCTTCGTCAGCCGATCCTGCGCGGCGGGCATGCGGTCCGCCCGGGAGCCCTTCGGCGGCTTCGTCGTCGACCGGTACCTTCCGGTGAGGATGCCGCCTCCGAGCGGAGACCAGGGCAGCAGCGCAAGACCGTGACGCAACGCGAGCGGCACGAGCTCGTTCTCGGACCGGCGGTCGAGCAGGTTGTACGGCGGCTGTTCGCTGACGTACCGCGCCCACCCACGCTTGTCGCTGACGGCAAGGCACTCGTGCACGAACCACGCCGGGTGTGTCGAGCAACCGATGTTGATCACCTTGCCGGCGCGCACCAGATCGTCGAATGCGCCGAGCGTTTCCTCGGGATCGATGTCGAACAGCGGCCTGTGCAGTTGGTACAGGTCGATTCGATCGGTACGGAGCCGTTGGAGCGAGGCGTCGCACGACCGCACGATGTGGCGCCGCGACGCGCCCCGGTCGTTCGGCCCGGGCCCTGACGGGATGCCGACCTTGGTGGCGAGCACCACGTCGTCGCGCTTGCCAGAGCGCTCGAGCACCTCACCCACGATGCGCTCGCTGTTGCCGCCTGTGTAGACGTCGGCGGTGTCGATGAAGTTGATGCCGGCGTCGAGCGCGGTCAGCAGCATCTTCTCGGAGTCGGCCTCGTCGGTCGGGCCTCCGAAGTTCATCGCCCCGAGACAGAGGGCCGACACCTTTACGCCCGTTCGCCCCAGCGGGCGCAGTTCGATCATGAAACGAACTTACCCATTGGCGATCGGACCCACCTCGGGCCGTAACCTTGGGCTCATGCGTGTCGGAGTCTTCGGAGCGACCGGTCAGGTCGGTGGTGTCATGCGCCGGCTGCTGGCGGAGCGGTCCTTTCCCGTCGACGAGATTCGCTACTTCGCCTCTGCCCGTTCTGCCGGTCGCACGCTGCCGTGGGGTGACCGTGAGGTGGTCGTCGAGGAAGCCGAGACCGCCGACTATCGCGGCATCGACGTGGCGCTGTTCTCCGCCGGCAAGTACGCGTCCAAAGATCTTGCGCCTTCGATCGTCGCGGCCGGTGCGATCGTCATCGACAACTCGTCGGCGTGGCGCATGGACCCTGACGTCCCGTTGGTCGTCGCCGACGTGAACGACCACGAGCTGCGCGACATCCCGAAGGGCATCGTCGCCAACCCGAACTGCACGACGATGGCATTCATGGCGGTGCTCGCGCCGCTGCACCGCGAAGCGGGCCTGCGGCGCATCGTGGTCGACACCTACCAAGCGGTGTCGGGTGCCGGTGGTGTCGGAGTCGACGAGCTCGACGAGCAGCAACGCAAGGTGAGCGATCGTGCGTCGGCATTGACGTTCGACGGGCGCGCCGTCGAGTTCCCTCCGGCGCAGATGTTCGCGACGACGATCGCGTTCAACATCGTGCCGCTCGCGGGTTCGATCGTCGACGACGGAAGCGGCGAGACCGACGAGGAGCAGAAGATGCGCGGCGAGAGTCGCAAGATCCTCGGCATCCCCGAGCTCGCGGTGGCCGTCACGTGCGTGCGCGTACCCGTGTTCACCGGCCACTCGATGGCCATCCACGCCGAGTTCGACTCGGCTCTCGATCCTCACCGCGCCACCGAGCTGCTGCAGGGCTCGCCCGGCGTCGAAGTGGTGGATCTACCGACGCCGCTCCTCGCCGCTGGCGCCGATCCGTCCTACGCCGGCCGCATCCGTCGCGACGACACCGTCGCCGGCGGGCGCGGGCTCTCGTTGTTCGTCTCGAACGACAACCTGCGCAAGGGGGCTGCGCTCAACGCCGTGCAGATTGCCGAACGCCTTCCCGGCCTCCGCTGAGGCACTGACTCAGTCGCAAGCGCACGGCAGGCCTCCGCATTGCGGGCAACCGTTCGCGTAGCGAGAAGCGGCCTCGTCGAGGGACAAGCCGAGCTGCTCGGCGAGCGACGCCAACCAGGCCAGCACGTCGGCCAGTTCCTCCAGCTGCTGTGTAGGCGTGCCCTTGCGGATGGCCTGGGCCAGCTCGCCGACTTCCTCGGTGAGCCACGCCACTGATGCGGCCGTCCCCCGCGCCCGATCGCGCTCGCCGTACGTGTCGAGCATGAGTTGTTGGAAGCGTCCAAGGTCCATAATCGGATCATCTTTGCGAATCGACAGGATGCGGGCCGTCAACTGGCGGCCGCGTTGGCTGATCTCGCCGCCGTCCGCGACGTCGTCGTGCTCGGGTTGCCGCGCGGAGGTGTGCCGGTGGCCTACGAGGTCGCCATCGCGCTCGGGGTGCCCCTCGACGTCTTCGTCGTGCGCAAGCTCGGTGCCCCGACGCAGCCGGAGCTCGCGCTGGGAGCGGTGGCGAGTGGCGGCACGATCGTCCTCAACGACGAGATCGTGCGCCACCTCGGTGTCGACCGAGCGCGCTTGGACTCGATCATCGCCACGGAGACGGTCATCGTCGACGAGCGCGAGCGCTCCTACCGCGGCGACCGCGAGCCGGTCGCGGTCGAGGGGAGGACAGTGGTGGTCGTCGACGACGGGCTGGCGACCGGCGCGACGATGCGGGTCGCGCTCTCCGCGCTGCGCGCTCGACGGGCGGGCCACCTCATCGCCGCCGCACCGGTGGCACCGCCAGACGTCGTCGCGATGTTGGACACCGAGGCCGACCGGGTGGTCGTGCTCGACGCGCCGGAACGCTTCGTCGCTGTCGGCGCGTGGTACCAGGACTTCCGGCAGGTGACCGACGACGAGGTCAGGAGTCTTGTGCGCTGAGCACCCGGGCCAGCACCGTCGGCGCGATGTTCCGGCCGGTGAGCAACAGCGCCGTCGGGCCCTCGCCAGTGCCGATGTGGCCGTGGAGCAGCGCCGCGACACCAACGGCGCCCGATCCCTCGACGACGAGACCGTGCTGGGTCGCGAGGAAGCGGATCGCGTCAGCGATCTCGTCCTCGGTCACGGAGACGATGTTGTCGACGTGGCGGCGGACGATGTCGACCGTCACGCTGCCCGATTCGATGTTGCCGGCAAGTCCGTCGGCCAGCGTTGGCTGCACATCGATCGGCCCGTCGCGGCCCTCGACCGCGTGGCGCACCGCAGGTGACGCTTGCGCTTGGACGCCGACGACACGTACGCCAGGTTGGACGCTCGCCGCCAGCGCAACACCCGAGATCAGCCCGCCGCCGCCGATCGGTACGACGATCGTGCGCAGACCGGGCACCTGCTCGAACAGCTCGAGTGCGACGGAGCCCTGGCCGGCGATCGTGTCGGGATCGTTGTACGGCGAGACGAACGTCGCGCCTTCGTCAGCCAGACCGATCGCATACGACTCGGCCTCGTCGTAGCTCGTGCCCTTCGGCAGCAGCGTCACCGCGAACGTCGCGAGCGCCTCGAGTTTCGCGGTTGACGCGTTCTCAGGCACCACGATCGTGGCGGTCGCGCCGTAGGCCGTCGCGGCGTAGGCGACGCCGAGACCGTGGTTGCCGGCCGACGCCGTGACGATCGGCGTGCTCGGGTCGCGCTCCACTGCTCGGGCCACGGCCACGAGCGCGCCCCGGACCTTGAACGACCCTGTGGGTTGCAGCGTTTCGAGCTTGAGCACGACGTTTGCGCCGAGCGCAAGACTCGGCACAACCGGCGTGGGCTGCAGGTGGCGCGCGACGATCTCGCGGGCCGTCAGTACGTCATCGGGGGTTGGTGTCCGGACAGTGCGCACCAACCGCCGATTGTTGTCTCTAGAAGGTCGTCACGCGGTCGCGATCGGGTTCGGGTCTCGCACACGGTCCCGAAGATCGACGTGCTCCCCGTCGTCGCCGTTCGTGCCCACGCCGTGATGCGCGGCGTGCTCCTCTTCGAGGGCAGCGATGTGACGCTCGCGGTGTGCCTCGGCCTGCTTGGATTCGAGGCGGTGGTGATGGCGACGGACCATGCCGTCGCGCAGCAGCATGAGACCGAGCGCCCCGGTCAAGCCGGTCACGACGCCGGCGACGAACACGATCGAGGCGGTCGTGCTGTACAGCTGATTGAAGGCGTCGATCTCGATCGTGAAGTCGTTCATCGCCGCGAGCTCGATGCCGAACACTGCCGCGGCTGCGAGAAGGACGAGGCCGATGATCGCCATGGAAGTCTCCTGGGTTGTGGCCCGCGTTCAGACGGCGTACCCGCTCAGCGGTGGCGGATACCCCTAGGCGTTCAGGGTCATCCCCGATAGCGATTGCGGTGGCGAAATCGGATGATCTGGACATGGGTTTCAGCGACGGTGCGCTCGCGGTGCCGGTCGCCGGCAGCTGGGTGTGGTGGCCGCATCTGACCCGCCAGCTGGTCTTCTTCGGGCCGCGGTCCCCGTCGCCGGCTGGCACAGGTCGTGTAGACACCGCGGGTGACGTCAGGAGCGACCGCGACCGCGCTCGTGCTCGAAGCGCCAAGGCACCTCGTGCCGCGAGAACTCGAGCTGCCGCGGCTGGGTGACGACGACGGCCTTTTGCGCATCGAGGCGTGTGGGCTCTGCGGCACAGATCATGAGCAGTACACCGGGCACCTGCCCGCGGGCTTCGCCTTCATCCCCGGGCACGAAGCCGTGGGCGTCATCGAGGGCGTCGGCGCGCGTGCGGCCGAGCGATGGGGCGTGCAGGTCGGCGATCGTGTCGCGGTCGAGGTGTTCCAGTCGTGCCGCGCGTGCGATGAATGTCGTGCCGGTCGCTATCGCCGGTGCGTGCGACACGGCATGGGCGACATGTACGGCTTCGTCGACGTGGCCAAGCCGCCGGGGCTGTGGGGTGGCTACGCGGACCATCAGTACCTCGGACCCGACGCGATGCTGCTGCCGCTCCCGCCCGAGCTCGATCCGGTCGTGGCGACGTTGTTCAATCCGCTCGGTGCCGGCATCCGGTGGACGACGACGGTGGGCGGCGCGGCCAAGGGCGACGTCGTCGCCGTCCTCGGTCCCGGCATCCGCGGGCTGTCGGCGTGCGTCGCCGCGAAGGAAGCGGGAGCAGCGTTCGTCGCGATCACGGGGCTCGGCCCGCGCGACACGGGACGTCTCGAGCTGGCAATGCAGTTCGGTGCCGACCTGGCCATCGACGTCTCGGTCGACGATCCCGGCAAGGCATTGCGCAAGGCGACGGGTGGACGGCTGGCCGATGTCGTCGTCGACGTGACCGCGAAGGCACCGGCCGCGCTCGCGCAGGGTGTTGCGATGGCGCGGCCGGGAGGCACCGTCGTGCTCGCCGGAACCCGCGGAAGCCCCGACACGCCCGGGTTCTGGCCCGACCATGTCGTCTACAAGGAGCTGCACCTCGTCGGCGCGCTCGGCGTCGACGTCGCCGCGTACCGCGCCGCGATCGACGTGCTGGTTTCGCGCCGCTGGCCGTTCGACGACGTCCCGCGCCAATGTGCGGGGTTCGACGAAGCCGAGACGCTGTTGCAGACGATGTCCGGCGAGATAGAGGGCGACGCCCCTGTCCACGCCGTCTTCGTGCCCTGAGCTACCAGGTGTCGATGAACGGGCGCTTCTTGTCCTCGCGGTGCGGGAGTGGGGGAGCGGCACTCATTGCGTTGACGACGCGACGACGAGAGTCCATCGGATCGATCACGTCGTCGATCTCGAAGTACGTCGCTGTATTGAGCGCCTTACCGCCTTCGTACGAACGCGCCACCAGGCGTTGGTACTCCGCCTCCCGGGCTTCCGGATCCTCGATGGCGTCGAGCTCACGCCGAAACCCGAGCTGCACGGCGCCCTCGAGGCCCATTCCGCCGAACTCGCCCGTGGGCCACGCCACGGTGAACACCGGCGCGCGGAAGCTGCCGCCTGCCATCGATTGCGCGCCCAACCCGTAGCCCTTGCGCAGGATGATCGTGAAGAACGGCACGGTCATGCTCGCGGCGACGACGAACATGCGGCTGAAGTGACGCACTTGTGCCGACTTCTCCGCCTCGGGTCCGACCATGAAGCCCGGCGTGTCGCACAGGAACAGGATCGGCAGATCGTACGCGTCGCACAGTTGCATGAACCGGGCGGCCTTGTCGGCGCCGTCGCTGTCGATCGCGCCACCGAGGTGTACGGGGTTGTTGGCGATGATGCCGAGCGGCCGCCCTTCGATGCGCACCAGGGCGGTCACGATCCCGACCCCGAACTGCGGACGTAGCTCGAGCACCGAGCCTGTGTCGCACATCGCGTCAACGACGGTGTGCACGTCGTACACCCGCAACCGGTTCTCCGGGATCAACGAGCGCAGCATGCGTTGATCAGCGCATTCCCAGTCGGACGACGGTCCTTGGAAGTACGCCAGATACTGCTTGGCCACTCGGACGGCCTCGATGTCATCGGCCACGACCACGTCGACCACACCGTTCGGTGCTTGTACCGAGATCGGCCCGACCTCCTCGGGCGCGTACGACCCGAGCCCGCCACCTTCGATCATCGCAGGCCCGCCCATGCCGATGTTCGAGCCCTCAGTGGCGATGATCACGTCGCAACAACCGAGCAGCGCGGCATTGCCCGCGAAGCACCGGCCGGACACCACGCCGACCAACGGCACGAGCCCGCTGAGCCGGGCGAACAATGCGAACGCCATGCACTCGAGCCCCGACACGCCGGATGCGTCGGTGTCGCCTGGGCGACCGCCTCCGCCTTCGGCGAAGAGCACGACGGGGAGGCGTAGCCGTTCGACGAGCTCGAACAGGCGATCCTTCTTCGCGTGGTTGCGCTGGCCCTGTGTGCCGGCGAGCACCGTGTAGTCGTACGACACCACGGCGCAGCGTCCGCCGTTGACACGGCCGATGCCCCCCACGAGTCCGTCAGCGGGTGTCTGCTCGATGAGTTCCTGCACCGAGCGGCGCGAACGCTGCGCGGCGATCACCAACGAGCCGTACTCCTCGAAGCTGTCCGGGTCGCACAGGTCGGCGAGGTTCTCGCGCGCCGTCCGCAGACCGACCTTGCGCCGCCGCGCGACCGCCGCGGGCCTGGCTTCGTCGCGTGTCAGCGACTGGCGGCGAAGGACCTCGGCGAGGTCGGGGCGGATCGCATCGAGGTCGACCTCTGTGACCGCAACGCTCGCCGGCGCGGCCGTGGCGCCTTCCTCGACGAGGACGAGCGCATCACCCGGGTAGACAGTCGTGCCGACGACGGCGGTGATCGTGCGCACGATCCCCGCGACCTCGGCGGCGATGACGTGCTCCATCTTCATGGCTTCGATCACGAGCACGGGCGTCCTCGGTTGGACGGCATCCCCTTCGGCCACCGAGATGGAGACGATCGTCCCCTGCATCGGTGCTTCGATGGCGCGCGTCGAGCCTTCGCTCACCGTCCTGCGGCCTCGACGAGCGCGGCGGCGTCATCCGCGGCGCGCAGCAGTCCATCGCGATCGAACGCGAAGACGACCACGATCACTCGATCGACGCCCAGGTCGGCGTAGCGCTTCATCGTGTCGGCGTCGACAGGATTGAAGTAGGGACACACGCTCACCTCGATCTCCGCCCGCGAGCGCCCCTCGGCGGCGAGTGCCGTGTCGAGCCGCTCCAGCGCCTCCGGCACCTGATCAGGCAGGCGATTGAAGCCGAACCAGCCTTGTCCCAGTCGAGCGACGCGCCGCATGGCGCCGTCGCTCTCTCCGCCGACATGAATCGGCGGGTGCGGCTGCTGCACGGGCTTCGGATACATGCGGCACTCGCGCAGTTGGTAGTACGTACCGTCGTACGACGACGGATCCTCGGTCCACAGCGACTTCATCACCTCGAGGTGCTCGTCGGATCGCGCTCCGCGGTTCGCAAATGGCATCGCAACCGCGTCGAACTCCTCGCGCAGCCACCCGATGCCCACACCGAAGTCGACTCGTCCGCCGGACAGCACGTCGACGTCGGCCACTTGCTTCGCGGTGTACACCGGGTTGCGCTGTCCGACGAGACAGATGCCGGTGCCGAGACGCAGGGTGGACGTCGTGGCGGCCACATAGGCCAGCGCGGTCATCGGCTCGAGCAACCCGGAGTCGCCGCCGCCGGGGAACCGACCACTGTCGGCGTAGGGATACTTGCTCGCGTAGTCGTCGAAGAGCACGACGTGCTCGGCCACCCACAATGACTCGAAACCGCGCTCCTCGAGCGTCGGCCCCAGCGCGCTCACGAACTCGGGGTTGGCGTTCAACGTGCCGACGGGGGCGAAGGCTCCGACTTTCATCGACTCAAGCTACGGCGTCGTACACCGCGCGTCCGAGTTCGCCTATGGCGCCGAACGCGACCCGCTCGGCTTCCCCCGGATGATCGGCGTCGCAGCACGGCGACGGCCACGGCCCGCTCAGTACCGCGAGCAGGACGTCGCCGCGCGGTGTCGTGATGACGCCCACGTCGTGCGCCCACTGCAGGATGTCGCCGGTCTTGTGCGCGATCGGCGTGCCCGCCGGCAGACCCAAGGGAAGGCGGTCGTTGACCTCCTGCGCAAGCAGGAGTTGATACAACTCGCGGGTTGCTGCCTCGTGGCCCACACCGAGCAGCGTGCCGTCGTGCGTGCGTTCGAGGAACAGGGCGACATCATCGGCGCTCGTCTGCTGTGGCGCGGTGAGCGACGTCTTCACGAAGCCATCGCGGTGCAGGCCGGCATCCTGCGCGCCGCGTCCGACGATCGACAGGCCGGCAACCCCGCACGCGTTGTCGGACACGACGATCATCGCTCGAAGACATTCGTCGACGGTGCGCCCGTTGGTGTCACCGGCGGGCGCGTCGCGCCGCAGTTCGCCGTCGTAGATCCGTCGGAGCAGTTCCCGGGCGACGTACAGCTTGTACAGGCTGGCGCTACGCACCTGTCGATCGCTCAGGTGCGCCGCTCGGGCGCCGGTGGTGAGGTCGACGACGACCACGCTGAACCGCACATCTTGATCTGCGACGAACGTGTCCACCGCCGCCTGCAACCGCGACGCGAGCTCGTCCGGATCGACCGGCAACGTCGTGGACACCGTGGGAGCTGAGGAGAAGGACCCCGATGCTGACCCCGAGGCGCTCGCTCCTGACGCCCCGGCCGGCGCGATGCGGTCGTCGCTGCAGGCCGGAACCATCAACGTGCACGCGATCAGGACGAGAAGAGGGCCAGACCGCATTCCGGACACGTCCACACGGTCACACCGGTTCGAGGATCACCAACGGGATGTCGCGCTCTGTCTTGGTCTGGTACTGCGCGTAGCCCTTGTACGCCGAGACGACTTGGGGCCACAGCACTTCTTTCTCCTCGCCAGACGCGACGTGCGCGTGCATCGTCCGCTTCTTGCCACGCATCTCGAGCTCGACATCGGGGTTGTCGCGCACGTTGAGAAACCATGCGGGGTGACGATCGTCGCCGCCGTATGACGCGACGAGCACCACGCGATTGTCGTCGTGTACCGGCGTCGTCAGCATCGTGGTGCGCTCCTTACCGGTCTTGCGACCCGTCGTGGTCAAGATCACGACGGGCATGCCAAACCCCGTGCCGCCGATGCGACCACCCGTGCCCTTGATGACGGCGCGGTGGAGCACGTTGGCGTACCGGGCGAACAAGTCCTTGACGGTGCTGCTGGCCATCCCTGTCTCCTCATGTCACGCTCGCGGCGCATGCCGGTTCTGCTCGTCGTCCATCACACCACCTCTCCCGCCCTGCATTCCATGTTCGAGGCCGTGATGTCCGGTGCGACAGACAAGCGCATCGAAGGGGTGACCGTCACATCGAGGCCGGCGCTCGGGGCGACCGTGCCTGACGTTTTGGGGGCAGACGGCTTCCTGCTGGGCACGCCGGCCAACCTCGGGTACATGTCGGGAGCGCTCAAACACTTCTTCGACCAGATCTACTACCCGTGCCTCGAGGCCACGGTTCGTCGCCCGTACGGCGTCTACGTCCACGGCAACAACGACACGTCCGGCGCGGTGAGCGCCATCGAGAAGATCACCACCGGGCTGCAATGGCGCACCGTGCAATCGCCCGTGCTGGTCGTCGGCGATCCGTCGAAGGACGATCTCGAGGCGTGTTGGGAGCTCGGCGCCGCGGTGGCCGCCGGCCTCACGCTCGGCTGACTGGGGTCGCCAGGTGACGTAGGAGCACCGCCGCCACCGCCTCGACGTGCGGCGGCTGCAGCAGCGTCATGTGAGCGGTCGGCACGTGTGCAACGTCCACGACGGTGCCGAGCGACTCCCAGTACTCCGCGTTGCGAAAGGCGGCCTGCACCACGACGAGCGGAAAGCTGGACGCCGCGGGTCGGTAGCGGCGGCTCGCGCGCTCCGCGATCAGCAAGAAGCGCCGGAAGTACTCGGCGGACATCCGAGGACGGAGCCCGGCAGTCGTGACCTCGAGCGCACGCCGCAACCGCCGTGTCTTCGCGCTCGCCTGTTGCTCGCCGACCTTGCCTCCGATGGCCCGCGCCAGGGTGCGGCCGGTCATCCCCGGCGCGATGGTGTCGAGCAGCGCGACGAAGTCGACGCGTTCGCCGGCCGCTGCCAGCTGCTGGCCGATCTCGTAGGCCACGAGACCGCCATACGAGAAGCCGGCGACGCGGTACGGCCCGATCGGTTGCCGCTCACGCATCGCACGGATGAATCGGCGTGCGGCGGAGGCGATGGTCCAGTCGGGTCGACCGCGCCGCTGGAGCCCGTTGGCCTCGAGCACCATGACCGGTTGGTCAGAGCCGAGCTCCGCCGCCAATGCGCGAAACGCGAGCGACGTGCCCCCTCCACCGGCGACGCACCACAGCGGCGGGGCTGATCCGCTTGCGTTCAACGGAACGCACACGCCCCGTGTCTTGGGACGCGACTGCGCGAGCCGCGCCGCGACCCCTTCGACGGTGGCGTCCTCGAGCAGCGCATCGAGCGGCAGCTCGACACCAGTCGCCTCGGCTACGGCGGCGACGAGCTCCTGCGCGCCGAGCGAGTCGCCGCCCAGCTCCCAGAAGTCGCTGTCGAGTTCGACGTCGCAGTCGAGCACGACGCTGAATGCTTTTGCGACCGCGCGTTGCAGCCCGGTGAGTCGGACCGCGCCGAGCTTGCGGTGCACCCCGACCGACTGCCGCAACGCCTCACGATCGACCTTGCCCCGCGCGGTACGCGGCAGTTCGTCGTGCAGCACGAAGCGGGCAGGCACGAGATGGGCGGGTAGAACGTCGCGGAGGCCTCGACGCAGCGATGTCGCGCTGTGGACACTTCCGGCGACCGGCGCCACGTGAGCGATGAGACGAGGGTCCCCGTTGCCCGCGCGCTCTGCCAGCACAGCCGCATCCGCGACACCGTCGAGCGCGCGCAGCGCGAGCTGTGTTTCAAGAGGCTCGACCAGAAATCCTCGGATCTTCACGGCATCGTCGATCCGCCCCCGATGCACGTAGATGCCGTCATCGAGCGGCGCGCCGACGTCGCCCGTGCGGTAGGTCTGCGTGCCGCTGTCGTCTCGGCTGAAGCGCGCGGAGTCCAAGTCGGGATCGTCCCAATAGCCGCGGGCGAGCCCAATCGCGCTGTGCACGATGATCTCGCCCGTTTCCGGCTCGAGCTCCACGTCCACGCCTTCGTAGGGCCGACCAACGGGAACCGCGCCGGTGCCGATGGGTTCGTCCCACTCGATGGTGTGGATCGTGATGCCCGGCGCCTCAGTAGTGCCCAACAAGTTGATGATCCGAGCGCCGGGCTCGAGGTGCTCGCGGAGCATCGCGACGTCCTGCCACGAAAGCACTTCGCCGTAACACATGAACGCTCGAACGGTCTTGAAGCGGCGAGCGCTCGGCATCGTCGTCACGACGGCGCGCGCGAGCGAGACGACGAGATCGATCTGCGGCAGCCGTTCTCGGTCGATCCAGTCGGCGAGGGCGGCGGGGCCGTGCGTCGACGCGTCGAACATCGTCACCCTGCGTCCATGGCACAGGCCGAAGAAGCACCAGAAACCGCCGAGATAGTTGAGCGGCGCCACGTTGGCGTGCAGCACGCCTTCCTCGCTTGTGTGGTCATCGGCGGTGAGGTCGCTCGCCGCGAGCACCTCCATGAGCGCGTGGTCGTAGACGACCCCTTTCGGGCGACCCGTGGAGCCGGACGTGAAGATGACGGCGGCCACATCGGTGGCATCGGGGACCGCGACCTCGACTGTCAGCGGCGAACGGTGGGTCGGCATATCGATCGCGCGGACACCAGCGATGTCCGGAGGCGAAACGGTTCCCGATGGCCACACGATGTGCGACGCCCGCACGCGTTCGGCCACCTCCGCTGTCCGCGCGATGGGATCCGACGAGTCAACCGGCACGCACACTCGCCCCGCTTGGAACACGCCGACGATCGCCGCCAGCGACTCCGGCCGGCGGGCGCACGCAACGACGACCGGGCCGCCGTCGCCGTCCGACAACATCGACGCAAGCGCGGCACCGCGGCCCACGAGCTCGGCGTACGTCAGCGACTCGTCGCCGCTTCGAGCCGCGATGCGCTCCCCGCATCGAGTTGCCCAGCTGGAGATCTGCTGGGCGACCGACATCCGCGCGTTGGCACCGGTCGGATCCACCACCAGATCATGGCCGACCCGCCTAACGTCACGTGGATGCCGACACACGTCGTGATCCTCGGAGCGGGATTCGGTGGCCTCGAGCTCTCGACCCGGCTCTCCGAGCAGCTCGCCGACGACGTACACGTCACCCTCATCGACAAGAGCGACTCGTTCATCTTCGGGTTCTCGAAGCTCGACGTCATGTTCGGCCATCGCCGGCTCGACGACGTGCGGCTCTACTACCGCGACATCACCAAGCCGAGCGTCGAGTTCCGGCAAGAGACGGTCGTGGCCATCGATCCGCACACTCGTCGCGTCGACACCGACAAGGGAACGTACGACGCGGACATCCTCGTTGTCGCGCTGGGTGCGGATCTGGATCCCGCGGCGACACCGGGGCTGGTCGAGGGCGGCTACGAGTTCTACTCCCCGGATGGCGCGAACGAGGTGCGCGACGTGCTGCCGTCGTTCGAGTCAGGCGTCGCGGTCATCGGTGTGCTCGGTGGATTGTTCAAGTGTCCGCCAGCGCCGAACGAGGCCGCCTTCATGCTGCACGACTACCTCGCGGAGCGGGGAGTGCGCGACGCCGTCACGGTGTATCTGGTGTCGCCGCTGCCTATGCCCATCCCCATCTCGCAGGACACTTCAGCCGCCCTCGTGGCGATGCTCGCCGAGCGACGCATCGAGTACTGGCCGAACTCAATGGTCACTCGCCTCGATCCGGCCGCCAAGGTCGCGCACCTCGCCGACGGCCGCGAGCTTCCGTACGACCTCTTCCTCGGCATCCCGGCGCATTGCGCGCCGCCTGTCGTGGTGAAGTCCGGGCTCACGGACGACGGATGGATCGGCGTCGACCCCACCACGTTCGCCACGAAGTTTCCCGACGTGTACGCCGTGGGTGACATCACCAGCGCTCCCGTACCGCGGGCCGGTGCGATCGCGGAAGGCGAGGCGGGCACGGTCGCGGATGTGCTCGTCGCCCGCCTCAAGGGCGGGGCCCCGGCGGCGCCGTATCAGGGCGAGGCCGTCTGCTACATCGAGTCGGGCGGCGCCAAGGTGGCGAAGGTCGACGTCAATTTCCTCGGCGGCCCCAGGCCGACAGCGGTGTTCAGCGCGCCATCGGCCGAACACGCCACCGAGAAGCAGGAGTTCGGTTCGTCCCGCCGGGCGCGCTGGTTCGGGCAGTAGGCCGCGCTGACCATGTCAGACCTCGACCTCCTTTCCGCCGACCTGTACGGCGATGTGGCGCGGCGGGTCTACGCGTCGATGCGACGCGCGGGGCCGGTGCACTGGGACGCGCGCAACTCGCTATGGGGAGTCGCCACGCACGACGCGCTCATGGCCGCGGCACGCGATCCGGCGACGTTCTCGAACGCCGGTGGCAGCCGGCCTGACACCGGTCCGCTGCCGTGGATGATCGACATGGACGGCGACGCCCATTTCAAGCGGCGCAAGCTGGTGAGTCGCGGGTTCACCCCGGCGCGGGTGCGAGACAGCACAGCGTGGCTCGAGAGCATCTGCGACGACTTGATCGATCGAGTGTGCGAACGCGGCGCATGTGACGTGGTCCGGGATCTTGCCGCGCCACTGCCGATGATCGTCATCGGCGACATGCTCGGCGTCGCGCCGGAGGATCGCTCGCAGCTGCTGCGTTGGTCCGACGATCTGCTGGGGTCGCTCGGCGGCTCGCCCGAGCGCATCGAGGCGGCCGCCGCGGCGTTCACCGAGTACGACGCGTACGCCCGGCGCACGATCGCGGCGCGACGCGCGGAACCGACCGATGATCTCGTGAGCGTGCTGGTGCATGCAGAAGTCGACGGCGATCGACTTGACGACGACGAGATCGTGTTTGAGTCCCTGCTGATCCTCGTCGGCGGCGACGAAACGACCAGGCACGTGATCAGCGGCGGTTTGGAGCAGCTACTACGCAATCCTGGGGAACATCACCGCCTCGACGAAGACCCTGGGCTGCTACCGAGCTCGGTGGAGGAAATGCTGCGCTGGGTGTCGCCGATCAAGAACATGGCTCGCAACCTGACAGCCGACGTGGAGTTTGCTGGCACAACGTTGCGTGCCGGTGACAAGGTGCTCTTGCTCTACGAATCGGCGAACTTCGACGAGACGCACTTCGCGGAGCCCGAGCGCTTCGACGTCACCCGCTCGCCGAACGATCACGTTGCGTTCGGCTTCGGCCCGCACTTCTGTCTCGGTGCCAGCCTCGCTCGCTTGGAGGTGCTCACGATGATGCAGCGCCTCCTCGCAAGGCTGCCCGACCTCGAGTTGTCGTCGGACGTCGAACTGCCGCGGTTCCTCGGCGCACTGCAGACGCTGCCGGTCCGGTTCGCGCCCGCACCGCCGATCGCGGCGCGCTGAGGTCGCCGCGAGCCGGTGGATACCCGCACCGCACGCACGCAGTGTCGCGCGGTCATCCACGAGTGGCTGCCGGTAACCTCGCCCACTCGCGGGTCATGGGACCGAGAGAGAAGGCTGCCGGTGGGTGTCAAGGCGTGCACGCGACGCCGGAGCGGGGACGAGCCGCGCCAACGGACTGATCGCGGGTGACGGTTCTGCATGTCGTCCCGGGCGATCTCATGCGCGGCGCGCAGGTCGTCGCCAGGAACTTACGCGAGCGCCTCGACCGAGAGCACGACGAGCATCAGATCGTCACGCTGTTCGCGGGACAGCCAGCGGTGCTGGGCAACGCGCAGAGGCTCGATGTGCGGCCGGGGCGAGCGCGGCGAGCAGGCTTCGACCCGCGTGCTGCGGTGGCACTACGGCGCGCGGTGCGCCGGCTCGCGCCGCGTGCGATCGTCGCCCACGGCAGCGAGCCCTTGAAGTACGCGGTCGCCGCGGCGGGGAGTACACCAATCGTGTACTACCGCTTCGGGGTGGCGACTCCCGCCGCGAATCGGGGCTGGCGACGCCGGTTCCACCGAGCCCTCGTGTCCCGGGCCGCACTCGTGGTGGCAATCTCCGATGACGTCCGGGATGAAGTCGTGGACCTGCTCGGCGTCGAGCCGGACCGTGTCGTGATGGTGCCGAACGGGCGCGACCCCGAGATTTACTTCCCCGCGGCCGAACGCGTCGCGCCGGCGGCTCCGCATCTCATCTTCGTCGGCCACTTGACCCGCACCAAACGGCCGTTCGCATTCCTCGATCTCGTCTCGGAGCTTCGGCGGCGAGGTACGGCCGTGACCGCGTCCATCGTGGGCGACGGTCCATTGCTGGCCGACGTCGTGAAGGCCGCGCCCGCCGATGTGGAGGTGCTCGGCGCGCGGGTCGACGTGCCGGACCTGCTTCGCACCGCCGATGTCTTCGTGTTCTCGAGTGTTCCGGAGAGCGAGGGGTTCCCGGGCGTCTTGATCGAGGCGGCGATGACGGGGCTTCCCATCGTCACCACTCGCGTGCCGGGAACGATGCAAGCGGTCGTCGACGGAGTCACCGGGATCGTCGTCGCGCCAGACGACCTCGCCGGGTTGTGCGATGGGGTCGACCAGCTCGTACGCGACGTCGACCGTCGCGTCTCGATGGGAGCCGCTGGCCGCCGACACGCGGTCAGCGGCTTCGCGCTCGGTGACGTCGTGGAGCGATGGCGGGAGGTCTTGGCAGGTGTGGCCGCGGGACGTGATGGGTCGTGACGGGGGTCGTGGTCGTCGTTGGTGGAGGCATCTCCGGTGCATTCGCCGCGTACTTCCTCGCACGCGCCGGTGCGACTGTCACGCTGGTGGAGCGTGACGAGCTCGGTGGCCAGGCGTCGGGAAACAACCCCGGCGGACTCAACCCGCTGTACGGGCCGGGCATCCCTGGCGTGCTGCAGCCGCTGGCGCTCGAGGCATTCCGACTCCACCACGAGCACTGGGACGAGTTCTCGCTGACACGTACCGGGTTCGAGGGATGGCGGGCCAAGGCTCGGCTGAACCTTGCGATCGACGACGACGATGTCGCTCGGCTGGCGGACATGAAGGCGAACTACGACGCCGCGCCTGGGTTCTCGGCACGGTGGGTCGATCGGGACGAGCTTGCCGCGATCGAGCCGCGCGTAGGCCCCGCCGCCACCCGCGGGCTTCTCGCCGAGGGTGACGCCCGCGTCGATCCCGGCCCCTACACGCGCGCGATCGCTGATGCGGCCTTCGCGCTCGGTGCGACGCGCCTCACCGCGGAGGCGCAGGGGCTCGAGCACGACGGGCGCCGGGTGAGCGGTGTGCTCGTCGAGTCCGAGGTGCTCGGCTGCGATGGCGTCGTCATTGCCACGGGGCCATGGTGTGAGGGACCAGCGCAGTGGCTCGACGCGACGATGCCGATGGAGCCGGTGAAGGGCGACATGGTTCTCGCCGAGGTGCCCGGCGGCGGTGTCGACATCGACATCGCGTGGCGCGACGCGGCGGTGTACAAGACGAAGGGCGCGGAGGTGTGGCTGGGCGGCACGGAGGAGCACTCCGGGTTCGATCGCAGCATCAATGACGGAGCACGGGACTCGATCCTCGAGCGCGTCTCGCGCGTCATGCCGGTGATGCAGGACGCCCGGGTGTTGACGCAGACATCCGGCCTGCGCCCGCTCACGCCCGACGGTCTGCCGATCGTCGGCATTCCTGGAGGCTGGGAGAACGCGTGTGTCGTGCTCGGTGGGGGTCGCAAGGGGATGTTGCTCGGCGCGGCGATGGGTCGGGCCGCGGCCGACCTCTTGACCGTCGGACGTACGGAGCTGTCGATCATGCCGTGCTCCCCGGACCGTTTCGCGGCGAGGCGCGGAGCGTGACCGGCACGAGCCCCCGCTGTGCATTCGACGGCTCGCGCTTCCGCACGTTCTGCACGGCCTGTGCGCGCGTGCTCGGCCCTGCGTTCACGCCGTTCTGCCCAGACTGCGGCGCGATGTCCGACGTCGAGTACGACTTGGCGAGCGTCGAGATCCACGACTCCGAGAACCCCTACGTCCGCTTCGGCGACCTCCTACCGGTAGCCGATGGTGCGCTGCTGCCGGGCGATGCGCGTCCCACCCGCACGGTGCACGCGGTGCGGCTCGGCGAACGAGCCGGCCTGCCGTGGCTGTATCTCAAGGACGAGACGATGAACCCGACCAAGACGACCAAGGACCGCATGGCGGGCGTGGCGCTGGCGTATCTCTTCGAAGGCGGCGTGCGCGGCTTCTGCACCTCGTCGACGGGAAACAGCTCGACGGCCTATGCACAGTCGATCGTGCGCCTCCCCGGGCTCGTCATGTATCTCTTCACCGCGGACCAGTTCGCCGACAGGATCCAGTCGCCCGACACGGAGCAGATCGTCAACTTCGTGCTGCGCGACGCGACGTTCGTCGAGGCGTTCGACGCCGCCCGCGAGTACGCGGCTGCGCACGGACTCGTTCCGGAGCGAGGATTCTTCAATCCGGGCCGCCGCGAGGGGTTGAAGCTCGCGTGGCTCGAGGCGACCGACCAAGTGCCGCGTCCCATCGACTGGTATGTGCAGGCCGTGTCGAGTGCCATGGGGGTGTACGGCGTCGATCGCGCTGCGCAGCAGCAGCTCGCGCTCGGGCTCATCGTCCGGTTGCCTCGGCTGCTGTGCGTGCAGCAGGAGACCTGCGCGCCGATGGTGTCGGCCTGGGAGGCGGGTTCCGACCGGATTCGGCCCGAGGACATCGTCGAACGGCCGGAAGGGATCGCACAGGCGATTCTGCGAGGCAACCCCACTGCCGCATACCCGCCGGTGCGGGAGCGAGTCGTGGCGACCGGCGGTGGCTTCGTGGCAGTGAGCGAGCGCGAGATCCGAGAAGCCCGCACCTGGGTCGAGGACGACGAGGGGATCAGTCCGTGCTTCGCGGCGGCCGCCTGCCTCGCCGGTGCCCTGAAAGCGCGACGCCTGGGACGCCTGCCCGCCGCCGACACCGTGCTCGTGAATCTGACAGGCGGCGAGCGGACGGGATCCGAACGGATCAGGAACCCGCGGTGGCTGCGTCGATCCGATGCCGGCTGGGTTCCCGACGATCAAGGCGGCTCGTGACGACCGTCGCCACCCTTGTCGCCGCGCTTGCGGAGCACGCGACGACGTCGCCGGACCGTCGCGCGGTCAGCGACGACTCACGCGCTCTGACCTACGCGCAGCTCGACCACGAAGTCGCGGTGCTGGCCGAGGAGATCGCCAGCCATAGTCCGTCGCCGGGCGCGCCCCTCGGCGTGCTCGTCGACCAGGGTGTCGACGCGGTCGTGGCCCTGTACGCGGTGATGCGGGCAGGGAGGATCGCGCTTCCGCTCGACAACGCCGCACCGTCGGACGCGGTCCGCGCGATCATCGGCCACGCGGGCGCTGCCGCGATCGTCACCGACGAACGTTCGCGCCGCTTGCTCGGGGCCGGGATCGAACCGATCGTGCTCGGCTCGCGACGCGAGGGTTCGACCGCCGACCTTCGCGCTGCGTCGGTCGCGGTCGGCGAGGACGACCCGGCCGTCATCTTCTACACGTCGGGATCCACCGGCCGGCCGAAGGGCTTCGTCATGGGCCACGGACCGCAGGTCCGTGGCGCGCGTTCGTGGTGCGAGGCCTACGGCGTGCGGCCCGATGACCGAGTGGCGTTGCTGTTCCACTACAGCTTCGGCGCCTCACGCGTCAGCATGTACGGCGCCTTGATCGTCGGAGCGGAGCTCCGCGTCTACGACGCGGGCCGGGGGGCGACTCTCGCGGTCGCGCCACGCCTCCATGACGACGGCGTCACCTTCGTGCACTGCGCGCCATCCCTGCTGCGGGCCATGCTCGAGTCGCTGCCAGAGGGTCCCAACCTGCCGAACGTGCGCGTGCTCGTGACAGGCGCGGAAGCCCTTCACCGGCGTGACATCGATCAGTTCCGCCGCCATGTGTGGCCGGGTTGCCGGTTGGCCTACACGTACGCGGTGTCGGAGGCCGGCCCGGTCGCGGCCTGGCTGATCGACTCCGGCACAGACATCGGTGACGAGCCCTTGCCGCTCGGTACGACGCTGCCGGGTAAACGCGTGACGATTGCCGATCCCAGGATCGACGGGATCGGCGAGATCGTCGTCGCCGGCGAGGGCTTGGCCGACGGGTACTGGCGCGACGACGAGCGCACGGCAGAGCGCTTCGGGGTGGCGGACGATGATCCCGCCGTCCGCTGGTTCCGCACCGGCGATCGGGGAAGGCTCCGTACCGACGGCGTGCTCGAGTATCACGGCCGGCTCGGCACGGTGGTGAACGTCCGGGGCTTCAGCGTCGACATGGCTGAGGTCGAGCGCGCGTTGCGAGCCCTCGAATCCTTCGACGACGTTGCCGTGGTCCTCCACCAGGCACGGCGGGAGCGTCTGGTTGCATACGTCGTTCCCGATGTCACGCAGCCGCCCGTGGATGTGGTGCGCGTGCGGGCGGTGCTCGCCGACCGCCTGCCGGCGTACATGGTGCCTGCCATGTTCGTCGTCCTCGACGCGCTGCCGCGCACCGGGCGGGGCAAGGTCGATGTCCGGGCGCTGCCGGCGGTGCCGACCGGGCGGCCGGCTCTGTCGACGGGTTTCGTCGCACCGCGCGACGACGTTGAGCGGGCGGTGACGAAGGCGTGGGAGCAGGTGCTCGAGGTGGGCCCGATCGGCGTCGACGACGACTTCTTCGAGCTGGGCGGCGATTCCCTCGCCGCGGCTGAGTCGATCTTCCTGCTGCAGGACACGCTCGGCCGCGACGTGCCGTTGGCGGCGTTCCTCGAGGCGAGCACGGCCGCGGCCCTGGCTGGCATGCTGCGGAGCGGTGGCGAGAGGCGATGGATGTCGCCGGTCGTCCCGCTGCGGACCGAGGGCTCACGTCCGCCGTTCTTCTGTGTGCACGGTCGCGGTGGCGACGTCATGGTGTTCCGGCCGCTGGCCGATGGTCTGTCGGCCGAGCAGCCGTTCTACGCGCTGCAGATCGTGGGCGCGCCGCCCAGTGCGGTGCGCAGCGTCGAGCGCCTCGCCGCGTACTACCTCGAGGATGTGCGCCGCGTGCAGCCTCACGGGCCCTATCTGCTCGGTGGCTACTCCTCGGGTGCCTCGGTTGCGTTCGAGATGGCCCGCCAACTCGCCGCCGCGGGCGAGCGCCCGGCGCTCGTTGCCAACATCGACGGCGTGGCTCCCGAGATTGCCCGGACAAGGCACCGTCTAGGGCGCGTCACGCGAGCGGAGAAGTGGATGCGACTCGAGGCCAGGTGGATCCTTTGGCGGCTCGCCTGGGTGCGGTGGCGGGTCGGGCAGAAGGTGTTCCGCCGGTCCGGGCCATCACCCTGGCGGGATTTCACCAAGCAGTCGAAGTTCACCCGGAGGATGATGCACCGCTACCGCGCCGGACCCTACGACGGGCGGGTGCTGCTCCTGCGCAGCACGCGCTACAGGCGTAGGGCCGATCTCGGCTGGGGCGAACACGTCACCGGACCGCTGGAGGTCGTCGACGTGGCCGAAGGAACGCACCGCTCGATACTGGCTGCACCTCACGTCGACGTGATCGCGCGGCGCCTCGATGCCGCCCTCGCCGACGCGTGCGCGGAGGCGCCGACTTGAGGTCAGGATCTCATCGCGCGTTGGCGCCGATCACATCGAGGAAGGTCTGGGCCACGACCGGTGCCGCAAAGTCGCGAAGAACGCGATCGCGCAACGGGGTGGCGCGCGTGCGGGCCTGATCTGGATCGCGAGCGACGGCCCGCAAGAACTCGACGGCCTCATCGAGGTCTGGTTCGGCCCACCGTTGGTCGGGCGAGTACGACGCGAACGCATGGTGCTCGACCGGGACGACCGTGGAGCTCACGAGCGAAGCCGAGTCGGCGTCGAGAAACTCGAGCAACCCTCCCCACCCCGTAGCCACGACATGGTTGCCGTACGCGCACGCATCGAATGCCCCGATTCCCCATCCTTCACCGTGAGTCAAGGTCACGTAGCAGTGGCCACGCGTGTGCAAGCCAGCGATCTGATCGTCGGTCCAGTCACCGACTTCGAGCCGGATCATCGCGGGGCGGGCGTATCGACTGACAAGTCGCGCCATCTGCCACCCCGTCGTCCAGGCGAGCGGGTTCGACGTGCCCCATTCTTTCGCCGGCGGCATCTCGATTCGCGGGCCGGTTTTCACGACGAGTACGACGGGGTCGTCACTCGTGAATGCTCTGAGGAATGCCTCGACGGTGTGGAACATCGCCTTGCGCTGATCCCACCGACCGATCGCATAGAAGACCACCACATCGTCGGGTAGCCCCAGCGGTTCGCCACCGTCACCGGCGATCGGGTCGCACGCGACGTGCGGTACGACCGCGACCGGAACGCGCACGCCGCCATCGAGGAACACGTCGCGGTTCCATCCAGTGGGCACGATGACGAGATCGGTCTCGTTGAGCAGGTCCGGCCAGTGGTTCGGGATGCGGTCGGACTCCCACACGGTGTGCGCGATGAACGGTCCGTCGTCCATCACTGTCCGCACCAGCGGGTAGTACTCGGGCACCAAGTGGACAACCGTCGGAGCGCCTGCCGGCACTCGATCGCGGGGTCGATCGTCTCGCGAGAATCGAACGAACGCGGGCGCTGCGCCTCCACGCGTGTTCGACCAGCCGCGGTACTCGACCTTTGCGCCGGACCCCCGCACCGCGCGCACCAAGCGATCGGCGGCATCGCCGTATCCGGTCGGCGCGTCTTCAGCGACGTAGCGCAGCGATTGTTCAGCAACCACCATCTGGTCAGAAATGGCCGTGGTCGGGCAGAAAGGGCGCCGCCGCCCGCGCGTACGTCGACGCGGCGGCGCGTACCCAACGTTCGTTGATCGTGTGGGCGTCGATCCCTGGCACGAAATCACGACGTTCGTCGTCCCACCACAGGTGCGCGGCAAGATGCATCGACGCGATCCCGGAGAGGTCGTCGTGTCGTTCGATGAGCAGCCGGCGAAGGCCTTTCGGTGTCGGCGGGAACGGATGGAACGTGCGCTCGGGTTCGACGCGCACCTCATCTGGCCGGGCGGCGGCGAGATCGTCGGCAAGGAAGCAGCTGTGCGCGGCCCACGAGCCATCGAAGACCTCGGAAATCGATTCGCGCCACCGCCGTACGAACGGCGCCCCCGGCTCCGCTATGATCAGCGCGTTCGATATCGACGAGCGCAGGCGCCCGGTCCGCTGATCGACGACGTCGCCTTCGCGGCCGATCACGCACGATGTCCGCCAGAGGTCGTCGTCGAGCGGTGCGATGAACAGCGTGTCGATGTCCGCATACAGTCCCCCGAGCTCGGCCAGCACGTCGAGCCGAACGAAGTCGGCCTCGTGTGCGTACGAGTAACGAGCGATGCTCGGGTCTCGGTAGTCGTGCTGGACGACCTGGTCGACGGCGGCGACTCGATGCAACGTCACGAAGTCGCGAGCGAGATCCCAGTAGAACCCGTACGGCAGCTCGCGACAGTGCAGATGGATCTCCTCGGGCTGCACGACCGCGCGACACGATGCCAGCGCGAGGTAGTGCACGAGATGGAACGGCTCGTCCTGCGCGCGCAGGCCGAAGACGAAGTGGGCGATGCGGGGAATCGAGTCAGACATCCAAGTTCCAATGGGATTATGGCAAGAAGGAGCTCACTAGGCTTACCGCCGATGTGGACCGGCGAGATCGTGGCCTACATGCTTTCAACCACCATCAGGCGCGACGTCCGCCGCGAGACGATTGCGAACCTCGCGGCAACCGACTGGGACGCGGAGCCCGTCGTGATCCTGGATCAGGAGCGGTACGACGATCTGAAGCTGAGGATGAGTGACAACGGCCGCTCGCTGCTGTTGCGGGCGATCTCCGGTCCGGGTGACGTGTTTCTCTTCCTCGAAGACGACCTGGCGTTCAATCGCTCGTTGCGCTGGAATCTGGAGCGCTGGCCACCGCTCCTGGAACGTCCGTTGGGTGCCGACTTCTACGCCTCGCTGTACAACCCCAACGTCGGATCGCTGTCAGAGGACATGGATGGCGAGACGTATCGGATCGTCGATCCCGAAAACGTGTACGGATCACAAGCGGTCGTGATGTCGGTGTCCATGGCGGCATTGATCCTGCGGGACTGGAACGACGTTCGGGGCCTCCCAGACATCAAAATGTCGCGACTGGCGGCACGACGGACTCCGATCTACTACCACCTGCCCTCGCTCGTCGACCATCGCCAGGCACCCAGCCTGTGGGGCGGAGTGGCGCACGCCGCATCCGACTATTCGCCCGACTGGCGCGCCGTTTGAGTGCACCCCCGGTCGTGCTGGTCACGCCGATAGCGCCGGCCGATCGTGGCAATGGGCTGGCGATGCGGACGGGAATGTTTCTCGAGACGCTCGCCGCAGTGACGACCGTGGATGTCGTGATCCTCCCCGTGGCGGGCGCGGCGACGACCGACGAGTGGGCGCGGGAGCGGGCGCGTCGGGTGACGACGGTCGAACCGGTCAGCGCGGCCGACGCCGATCGGCACGTCGTGCTGCAGATGGCCGACGCAACGCTACGAGCGCAACTCGAGCGCACCGTTCCCCTCCCGGAGCAGGCCCGTCGCGTTCCACCGACGCTTGTCGACGAAGCGGTGAGAGCTCTCCAACCCGCCTCCGGAACATGTCCACCGATCGTGCTGTCGGTGCGTTACTACCTCGCGCCTTTCGGCATCACCCTGGCTCGAAAGCTCGGCGCGGCGCGAACGGTCATCGATCTCGACGACGACGACGAGTCATGGCTGACTGAGACCGGACAGACCGAGAAGGCCGATGCGGTCGGCCGCCTGGCGCGGGCGTGGCTTGGGACGGTCGATGCGGTCACCCTCGCTTCGGCGATCGACGCTGAACGAGTTGCAAGCCGTTACGAGCTGTCCTGCGTCGCGACCGTTCCGAATACCGTGCACCCGCCTGGCGGCGTCGTTCCCGCTCCGGGGGGCTCGCGGGTGCTCTACGTCGGCAACTTGACCTATGGGCCGAACGTCGACGCCGCGCGCACCCTCGCGCTCGAGGTACTGCCCGCGCTGCGAGCCTTGCGCCCCGACGCATCGGTAGACCTCGTCGGCCCGCACGACAACCGCTGTGCCGATCTCTCGCTCGTCGACGGCGTCACGGTCGCCGGCCCGGTACTCGACGTCACGCCGTGGTACGCGTCGGCCGACGTGGTCGTGGTTCCACTGCGGTCGGGCAGCGGTACCCGCATCAAGATCCTCGAAGCCTTCGCCCATCGCCGTCCCGTCATCGCCACTCCCTCGGCCGCGGCTGGGCTCGACGTGCGTGACGGTGTCGATCTGCTCGTGGCGTCGTCGGTCGACGCCATCGCGCGCGCGACGGCCGATGTACTCGCTCGACCGGAGCGCGGGGCGCGGCTGACGTCGGCCGCGTTCGATACTTTCACTGCCCACTACGCTCCCGACGTCGTCGCACCGATCATCCGGCGCACGGTGTTTGGTGACCAGGTCCCAGCCGAAGGGAAGTCGTGAGCACAGATCGCCCCGAGCCGGTCGACGGACTCGACATCCACGAAGTCGAGGACGGTCTCGTCGTCTATGACCCCGCGGCGGATCGAGTGCACTACCTCAACCCCAGCGCGTCGATCGTCCTCTCGCTGTGCGACGGCAGCCGTACCGAAGCCGAGCTCGCGGAGCTGGTGCGGGCGGCGTGGAAACTCGAGGTTGCCCCGGTTGGGGAGGTGCGTGACTGCATCGCGCACCTTCGTCGTGAAGGAGTGCTGCGAGACCAGCCGTGATCGGGATCCGGTTGCTCTGGCACACGATCAGCGTCGAGGGCGACGGCGACGTCGTCACGTCACTTGCCGAGTTGCTCCCCCAAGCCGAGCACCCGATGCCTCCGGTACGGGCGATGGCCTACCGAGTCGACGCAGTGGAGTCGGGTTACCTCGTGCGAGAGGAAGGTGACCTGTTGGCGCACGCGCCATCCGTTGAGGCGGCGCGCGACGAGATGTATGTCCGGATGCACCGGAGGGCCTTCGAGTTTGCGTCCCTCGCGGGCTGGGTGCGGGTGCATTGCGTGACCGTGGACATCGGCCGCGCCCGCCTGCTCATCGCGGGATCCTCCGGCGTCGGCAAGACGACCCTCGCGCTACGCATGCTCGCGGACGGCCTCGACGTGCAAGGCGACGAGAGCGCTTTGGTTCGCGCGGGAGCCAGCCTCGCCGTGCCCCGCCCATTCCAGGTCAAGGAAGGCACCCGGGATCTGGTTCCGGACCTGGCCGACCTTCTCGATCGGCTACCGCAGGTCCACGACGTACGGGTCCTCGACCCGGCGACGGTGCGGTCGCCGTGGCGGTTGGTCGAAGCCCCCATCACGCACATCGTCGTCCTCGAACGCACAAATGGCACTGTCAGCTGCGAGCGGGCGGCCGCAGTCGACGTGCTCGAGGTGCTGGTCCGGGACTCATTCGTCGTCACGGAGTCGAAGTCGGCGCTGATCGGGACGTTGTCCGCGGCGGCCAGGGCCGGCGGGTACCGGTTGACCACGGGCGACCCCGGGAGGATGGTCGAGGAGCTCAGGCGGCTCGTGCAGTAACCTCTCTGACTCAGTCCCACGAGGTGGTTGGAGGAACGAGAAATGGCTGACGAGTTCGTAGAGGCACTCGAGAGCGCCGAACCCGACCGACGTGCGTTTCTCAAAAAGCTGGCGATCGGAACGGCCTTCGCCGCGCCGATGGTGTCGTCCTTCACGATGACCGGCATCAAGGCCGCGTACGCGCAAACCGCGCAGGCGAGCGGCGGAGTGAGTGGCGGCGGTGTGGAGAACACGACAACCACGTCCACGTCCACGTCGACCAGCACGACCACGACGACGCAGTCCAACCAAGCCGAGCAAGCGGACTAGCGACGCACGTCTGAGCTCGGGCTCGCGCCCAGCCGATGCTGCTCTCGGCAGCGCTGATCGTCCGTAACGAGGCCGCCTTCCTCGATACGTGTCTTGCCTCACTCGACGGACTCGTTGACGAAATCGTCGTCGTCGACACCGGTTCCACCGACGATTCAGTGGCGATTGCGCATCGTCATGGCGCGCGAGTCGCCCACCAGGCATGGACGCAGGACTTTGCGAGCGCGCGCAATTGTTCGCTTGATCTGGCCAGCGGCGATTGGATCCTGTACATCGACGCGGACGAGCGCGTCCGGCCCGGCAACCATCTCGCCGCCCGCGAGTGGCTCGAGAATGCCGGCGACTGCGTGGCGGGGCTCGTGCGGTTCGTGCCGCGCGTCGGCTGGACGCCATATCGCGAGTACCGCCTGTGGCGGAACCGTCCGGACCTTCGGTTCCGAGGTGCGATGCATGAGTCGATCGTGTCGGCCGTGACACGCGTGGCGGAGCACGATGGGCTCCGCATCGCTCCGTTCGACCTCGTGACCATCGAGCACTTCGGCTACGAAGGCGATCAGTCAGCGAAGTTTGCGCGCGACGAGCCGATGCTGCTGGCCGAGATCGAGCAGCTGCCCGAACGGGCGTATCTCTACGACCATCTGGCTCGCATCTACGAAGCGCAGGGTGATTCGAAACGCGCCGTCGCGACATGGCGGCAGGGCATTGCCGTCGCTCGCGCGCGGAACTCGATGCGTCGTGAGGATCTGCTCGTCTACGTCAACCTCATCACTCATCTGCTGGCCACCGACCTCGTTGACGCCGAGGTCGGAGGGCTCCTCGACGAAGCGCTCGCCGCGTTTCCACGCACGCCGACGCTCGAGCTCGCCGCGGCCCGCCACGAGTTCGCCACCGGCCAGGCCGCGCTGGCGGCCGAGCGTGCGGGGTGGCTTGTGTCGGTCGACCCGGACGTGCTGATCGACGGCAACTCCTACGACCGAAGAGTCTTCGGCGAGTGGGCGTGGGAGCTGCTCGGCCGCTGCCGGTTCGCGCTCGGCGACGACGCTGGTGCAGCCGACGCCTTCGCACACGCCGAGCGCGCCGCCCCGGGCACCGATGCGTACCGCGTGCGGCACCGGCTGGCCGAGGCGCGTGCGCGCCGACCACCGACGAGCGGCTCCACCTCGTGACGCGGGCAGTCGCGCCGATGGAGGTGGTGCGCGAGCTGGCTGCGTACTTGCGCCCGGGGCCAGGTCCGCATAGTGATCCCGTCGTCGGGTGGCCCGCGTTGTTGACGCTGGCGGACCAGCACCAGCTGTTGCCGTCCTTGTGGTCCGCGTTGCGATCGCGGGGCGTGCATCCACTGCCCGAGGACGTCGGCGACCGCAGCTCACCCCTGGCCACGCTGGAGCGGGCGTACCGCGACAACGCGGCTCGCGTAGACGATCTGCGGTCGCAGGCGGTGCTCGTGCTCGACCTCCTCGACGCCAGAGGTATCGATGCGGTCGCCATGAAGGGCGCGCACTGGTTGATGGCCGGCTGGCAGCGTGATCCAGGCGCCCGCGTGCTGGTCGACATCGACATCGTCATCCCGCCGGCGTTTGCGGGCGAGGCGATGCGAGCCCTGACCCAGGTGGGCTATGCGCCCGTGCCGAATGCGCCGGACGACGACCTGACACTCGACCATCAACTCGTTGCCCTCGCCGCGCCCGGCCATCAAGGCTCCATCGAGTTGCATCTTGCGCCGATCGCTGAGGCGTACGCGCCTGTGCTCGACGCCGAAGAGCTGCGCGACGCGGCCGACTCGACGCACGCCTATGGGCGCTCTCGCCGCGTCCCGAGCTCGACGCACGCCATGGTCCTGTTGATCAGCCACGCGCAGCTTCAAGATGCGAACACACGATTGCTGCGGCTGCCCTTGCGGGCCCTGCGAGATCTCGCAGTACTCGTCGATGAAGGCCATGCTTCGGCCGACTGGGATGCGGTGGGCTCCCATTTCGCCCGCGCGGGTGCGCACGCATCCGTGGGGCTGGCGGGGTTTGCGGTGGCGTCGGCGGAGCTTTTCGGTGTCGAACTACCGCTACCGACACGCGGTGGGGCCGCGTGGCTGCATGCCGCGCAGTGGGCGACCGATCACGGTGGCCCAGCCGGCGCGTACCGCGAGCTCGTGTGCCTTCCGCGCGGGTTGCGGGCCGAGCGTATGCAGCACCTCTACGGCGCGGTGGGAGGCACCGAGTTGGCGAGGGCCCGCCTGCGCCATCTGACGTCAGGCGCCATGCGCCGCGTCTCGTCGCGGGCCCGCCCCAACCGATCGACCGCCTAGATGTCGTTCCCGTACCACGACCGGAACTGGAACGAGGCGGCCGAGTTCCTCGACAACCACCTGCATGAGGGTGATCGCGTGCTCGCGCCCGATCGATTCTGGTGGCGTCTCGTATGCCCGGTCGAGCGCTGGGTCGCGTCGAACCTCTCCACTGACCGGACCTACGACTGGGTCATCACCCACAAGGGTGAACTCGATCAGTTTTCCCGCGGCTTTCTCGAGCACGTCGCCCTGACGATGCGCGCCGTGTTCGCCAATCCGGTGTTCGTGATCTGGACCTCGAGGCGCATCGGCAACACGGTGGACCCGGGCTCGTCGCACCTCATCTCGTTCCACGAGATCGTCGCGGGTCTTCCGGCCGCCCCGGTGAGGCTCAACTCGTACGAACAAGACCGGGTCTTCGACGATCGGCCTCGGCTCGCACGGTTCGCCGACATGACCCACGCAGAGCTACGAGCGACGGAGAACCAGTTCTTCCGCGACGGCGGCTACCGCTACGTCACGGCCCGTGATCGCGGGTACTACGACGACATCCATCGGCATCTCGCGCAGGCGCTGTCACGGTGGACGGGGGGCCGGATCCTCGACCTCGGGTGCGGGGGACTCCCCATGGTGCGTGTGCCCTCGCACACCCTCGTCGTGCGCGTCGACTTCGCCGACGAAGGCGTTCGCCTCGCGGTCGTCGCCGACCGCCACGAGTCGGGATGCCGGTATGCGACCGTCGACGGTCATCACCTCGCGTTCCCCGACGCCTGCTTCGATGGTGTTGCCTTTGTCGACTCTGTCGAACACGTTCGTGACGCGACAACCGTGCTGCGTGAGGTCGCACGCGTGCTGCGGCCAGGGGGTGAGCTGCTCGTCACCCATGCGAATCGCAACAGCATGAATCAAGTCATCACGCGCAAACTCGGCTATCCCGAGTTCCTGACCAACCACCAACACATCCGAGAGTTCACCCCGGCCGAGTTTGCCGAGGTGCTCGCCGGAGTCGGCCTCGACGTCATCGACACAGCGGGAGTCGGAATGCTGCCGTACTGGGGCATCCCTGGCATCGACGAGGTCGTGCGCGAGCTGACCGACGACGACGCCGAGGTCGTCGAGATGATGCGCGTGATCGGGGAACGCGCCGGGGCCGAGTACGCGTACGTGAGTGTCCACGTCGCCCGGAAGGCAGGGTGAACTGCACGTTGGTGGCAAGGAGGGCGACCGCTTGGGTCGTCGGCGCAGTGCTGTTGCTGGCCTGTCCCTACGCGTTGATGGGACCGAGCTTTCACGCGGACGATTTCTCCTTCCTCCGCAACTCGCATTTCGACGGGCCGCTACACGCGGCTCAGGGTCGTCAGATCGGTCGCCCCGGGGCAGTCGTGATGTACGACCTCACGTTCGGGTTGATCGGGCCGCACCCGCTGACCATCTACGTGGTTCAGACCGCACTCTGGGTGTTCGCTGCGCTGGCGGTCCTGTTCGCGCTCCGCCAGTTTCTTTCGCCCAGAAGGGCGCTTGCAATCACGCTCGTGTGGTTGGTGGTGCCGACTCACACTGCCCTGGAGCATTGGTCGTCGACGACCCAGGCGTTCCTTGCGCTCGGTCTCGTCGCGTTCGGCATCGGAAGGCTCGCAGTGGCATGCGACGGAGACAAACCACCATGGCTGGCGTTCCTCGCGCTGACCGCGGCGGTCGCCAGCTACGAGGTGATCGCCGGGCTGGCAGTGACGGCTCTGTTCGGCGTGCCCTTGCTCCGCCAGGGGCGGTTGCGATGGGACGTGATCACGCGCGGGGGCGCGCTGCTGGCGGTTCCCCTCGTCTGGGCGATGTTCCATCGCGTCTACGTCGGGCCCACGGGACGTCTTGACTTCGGTCTGGCTGTTGACAGCCACCTCGCGTTGGGCCTCGAGCCATTCAGCGGCCTGGGGCAGCTTCTCGGCGGTGCTGCCCTCGCCGGTGCTGCCCTCGCCGCCATTCGCCTTGTTCGCGCACGGCCCGGCGCGGCATCTGTCGGGTTCGAGCACATGAGCGTCGCCGGGCTTGTCATCATCGTGATCGGGATCCTGCCGCTCTTGTCGTTTTCCACGAACTTCTACGGGATGGATGACCGGCTCACCGTCGTCAGCGGTGTCGGCGCCGCCATGATCTGGGTTGGGCTTGTCGGGATGACCGCGAGCTACCTCGGCCGCCGCGTCATCCAGGCAGCCGTGCTCGCGCTGATCGCGTTGGTGATCCCATTGCGGGCCGCGAACAATCGAGACTGGGTGGATTCGGGTCGCGCCGCGAAGACAGAGACGCAGCGTCTTGCGCGGCTCGCACAGGAAAGCCGAGTGGTTGAAGTGGCAGGACCATTGGCGACGGTCGGATGGATCACGGGTCTGCACAACGGCTGGAACGCCACGGCTGCGACGCAACTCCTGCTCGATCGACGGGACGTCGTGGTCGACGTGATCATCGACGGCAAGAAGACGGGGCCCTAGCTGTACTCGGCTGGACGAGATACAGCTTTGATCACCCCGACGGCTGAGCCTCGAAGCGCATGATCGTTCCGTCTTCCAGGGTCACCGAACCGGTGAGCGGCGACGTGGCGGCTTCGCGGACCACCGACAGCTGGGACACGGTCACGCCTTCGCTGTTGTAGCCCGTACCTGGTGCGCAACTGGTTTCGCCGGGGCTGCCACCGGTCACGACTGGGATGTCCGCCCCATCGATCGTGAACCCGTCTGCGGTGCCCGCGGCCACCGGCAGTGTCGTGCTCGGCAGGTCAAGCACGAAGCAACTCGGTTCGAGCCCGCTCGGATCGCCTTCCTCGATTCGGATCGTGTAGCGCAGGATCACGTCGACGGTGTCGTCGCGTACGACGAAGTTGATCGAGTTCACCGTGACCTTGTTGCTCGTCAAACCTTCCGGTGAAGTGCCTTCGAACTTGGTGAACGTGCCCTCGTACGCGCGTGTGCCGGCGCCAGGTGCCGGTGTCGGTTGGGACGCGCCGGAACCCGACGTCGCCGTGCTCGCGGAGCTCGCCGAAGCGTCGGCGTCGCACGCGATCAACACGAGGCCGTCATGACGCGCGCCGAGTTGCGAGCAACTCGAGTCACCCTCGTTGGCCGCAAAGGTGACGGGCTTGTCGCTGTCCCTCGTGAGGACGATGAGGCCCAACCCGGAAGCCACGAGAAACGTGATGATCAAAGCGGCGGTCAGGAAGGGGTAGCGGAGGTCGGCCAGACAGCCGAGGTTCGCCACCTTCGCCTTCTCCAGCTTCGCCTTCTGCTCCTTGCTCAGCTTCTGCTCGTCGATTGGCCCAGCAGGAATTCCGAATTCGGTCAACGTGGGAGGTGGCACCGACGGCGCGGCCGCGGCGTTGGGCTTGTCGGGTCTTGTCAGATCACCGACGAAGTCGATCGCCTCCTGACCGCGCGCGACCTGGTCCGCCTGTACCGCATCCTCATCCGCCATTTGGTCCGACCCCCCGTCGTGGACAGGACGCTAGGACCGTGGCGGTGTCGGAGCTAGAGGATCAATCGGACACATCTCTCTTTCGATGCAACGACGTGTCCTCCGATGCCCTCGCCACATCACATTGGTCGGGGGGGCGGGATTTGAACCCACGACCTCTGCGTCCCGAATGATCTCGGACCGTATTTCGGCGACTTGCTGCGGACAACTGTGCACGTCATCGAGGGTGGTGAACGTCAGCGAACGTGCGCGGATTGGAGCGGACGCGGAAAAAACGCGGACAGGCTTTCCGGACCGGCCACAAGGTCGCACTCTCGGAAGCGCCGGGTGCTCGACGTCGATCTGATCGAGGCAGCTTGTGGCGGCATGCGGTAGGTTTCGGCGCGCAGGTTGGTGAACGGGGCGGGGAAGGGGCCAGCAATGGCGGGAACACCCCGAAGCCGGGCGACCCCGCGGCCGGTTGTCGCTCCGCCACGCGGTGCTGGTCCGCCCCCGGCGACGCCACTGCCGAAGGCGGAGGACTGGGTTCGCAACCTGAGTTGGCTCGTTGTCGCCAGCTTTCTCGTTGTCAGTGTCGTGTTGCTCGGGTGGGGATGGAGCCAGCGCGGCCGGCAGGACGACTATCCGGGGCAGCAGCGAGACACCGCAGTCCGCCGACCCCGGGTACGACGCCCCACGTCCGCGTCATCGACGATCTCGGTCGCCACGGCGACCTCGATGTCACCGTGTAAGCGCACGTTCGGGCATCGACACACGAGATTGGAGGGACGCTGAAGCCGCTCAAGTTGATCCTCGCCGCGCTCACTCCCCTGGTCGTGGGTGCCGCCATCGGTTGGGTCGTCTCTGATCACACACCTGACCATTGGCCGGAACCAGGTTCGGGCCTCGTCACCGTCGCGTATGTCCTGTTCGGTGTCCTGTTGCTCGCGCTCGCCGTGGCGGGGGTGAGAGAGCTCTGGACATACGTCAAGGCTCGGCCGAGGTCGTGGCGACGGATGATGCTCCCGGTCATCCTGCCGTTGGCCGCACTCACTGTGGCCTCAATGGTGCTCGCGGGTGTCGGCTTTGGCCGCGGCAACGAGAGCGGGTGGGATCTCGTCAAGTGGGCCACGCTGCTCGAAGTGGTCGCGGCGTTTTGCGTGCTCGCGTGGCGCTCGCTGTCGTGGCGTTGGTTCTGGCATCTCACGGTGGGCGCCACGGGTGTGACGGCGATCGCCGTTGGTGGGAGCCTGGGAGTGCGCGCCGGTGTCGTGCTGGTGATCGTTTCGGTGCTGCTCGTCACGGCGTCCAACTTCTCCGTCACCACCGTTCGGGTGGTCAGCCTGCTCACTGTGGTCGTACTCATCGGATTGCTCGCGCGCATCGGAAGCGATGCGCTCGAGAGCACACGACACGAGGCTGAGAAGCTGTCGGACGGAAGCAAGCTCACGACCGACGCGGCGAAGGCGCTTGCGAAGACGGCGACCGACGCACGAGAGGCGCGGGACCGGAAGCTCGCGACGGATCAATCGAGTCTCGAGCTCCTGAAGATTCGAGCGGGTAACGGCGCCGATCCCGTCGAGGATCCAGCTCCGTTGCTCAACGAGATCGCGATGGACACCCAGACGCTTGCCACGCTCAAGACCGCGGAAGAGGCCGCACAGGAGACCGTCGAAGCCATCACGGCCCGGCGGACCTTCCTCGAACTCGTCGGCGATGGTGCCTCAGAGTTGGTTCATGACACCGCCAGTCCTCTCACGGGCAAGAATGTCGATGTCGCGATGAGCCCGGGCGGATGGGTGGCGGTGCTCCTCGCACTGTGCCTCGTCCACCGAAAGATGGAGATACAGAGCGGTCTCCGCGAGGTTGGGCCCATCGTCGTCGATCCGTTCGTCCTGCCGTCGGAGACGGGCGATGACAAGTTGAGCGCCTATGTCACTCGGCGGTTGAGAGATGAACTCGCGCGCGCCTCGGTGTGGGAACCCGCATCGGTCCCGACGGCGGATGCGGTCGACAAGGTCGCCACCGTTGCGTCGACCGAGTTGGTGCCGAGCGGAAAGTGGGTGTCGGCCGTCGCCAAGCTCGTGCGGGAGCTCGCATTCCCGCTCACAGGCTTCGTCGTCGTTCCGACCTACGACAAGCACGACGACGGCAAGCATCATGTGACGATCGCGCTCAAGACGGCTCGGCGCGGTCACCTCGTCTCGTCGCGGAGTGTGACCGCCGATTCGCTCGACGATGTCATCCTGAAGGCCGCCGCTTGCATTGCCCAGGGCCTTCTATCGAGTGCGGACACCGTTCCGCAATGGAGCGAATGGCCCGAGGGGGATGGCACCGCACTCGAGTGCTACTTGCGTTACCTGCACTGCGACGATGAGAAGGAGAAGCGCCATCTCAAACGCGCCGCGCTCAGGGCGAACCCCGGCAGCGGGCTGCTGCAGGTGCTGGTCGGCATGGACGACGATGTGGACGGCGACCACGTCGAGGCGCTCGGCCGGTATCTGAGTGCCTGCCGCACGTATCCCACCTTCATTCAAGCGCGGTACCGGTCGGCGATCTCGCTGCAAACGGTCGCCGACCAAGTAGCGGCGGGAGAAGGTCTCGAGAACACGCAATGGGAGTGGATCGGCCCACTGCTGTCGTCGGCGTTGTCCGAGGAACAGTATCGAACACTCAATGCCAACATCCTCGACCTCGACGCGGAGGGCAGCGCCTCGTCCGCGGCCGAAACTCTCCTCGTGGCGGCGGACCATCACACTGGCAAGGCCCAGAAGGCCATGAGCATGGCCACAACAATTTGGCGCGCGTTGTTCCGGCCGGACGAGCGCACGGCGGACCTGTTGCTCATCTCTCGGCGCAACATGCGCCAGCGCCTCGCCCGGCAGATCCAGATCGTCGATCAGCTCGTTGGCCTTCGACGCGAGTTGCTCGCGATCCAGAAGAGGCCGAAGTGCGATGAGAACGAGCACATCAGCCAGATAGACAAGTTCGAAACGGCCGTCTGCGATGTTGTCGCGCAGGCAAGCCACTCGAGCGATCTCATCCGCTACAACGTCGCCTGCTTCTACGCCGTTCTCGCTCGCGGCTTCCGGGCCAACGCGCCGCAGTCGACGAACCAAATCGAGTGGACGCGTCGTGCGAACAGTGCTCGCGAGAAGGCGATGGAGAAGCTCTGGGAGGCCTACCGCTCGCCGGGAGGCAATGCCCCGAAGCACGCCTGGTACGCGACCGATCCCGATCTCAGCGATCTACGAGGGTGGGATCGATTCGAGCGATTTCTCCGACGGCTCGAGAAGGACGAAGCGAGCGCCGCCGCCTCAGCGAAACCCTCGGCCAGTCCGGCGCCTAAGGAGAAGGACGAGGCGACTGCCGCCGCGTCATCGACAGGTTCGGCCGACACGGCCACCAAGGAGGTCGCGGATGCCAAACAGTGAGGCGCAGCAAGCTATTGACGATGTCTGGGAGGTCATCACCGGCCGGTTCTCGGCAGCGCTCGACATCGCGCACGGAATTCGCCAATCGCTCGATGTCCATGACCAGAAGATGGCGGCGCACTCCGTCGACACAGCCGGCGCGGCCACACGCGCCGACGATCGGAGCGATGAGAACCTGGAGCTTCGGACGCGCCCGATACAGCTCATGATCGACGTCGCTCGCTCCTTCGCGCTGAAACTCGACGACGTACGCGACGCGAAGAGCGACGACGGGAGAGTGCGCCTGAACATCGGCATCGACAAGGCCGCGATAGCGGTGGCGGCCGACGAGAACCGGCTCCTGCTGCACGGGACCCACACGAACGCAATGAAAGGACTCAAGGATCTTGCGATCACCGAGTCTCCGCCTCACGACCGGCACCTCACAGTGAATCGTCTCGCCACGGCCGTCGAGCGGATCGACCACGAGCTTTACGGTGCGTCGCTCGACAACGCCAACAAGTCCGTCGCGGAGTCCATCGATCTCGTCGTCCCGACCGCCACACGAGAGCAGTTGAAGAACTCGTCCGAGGTCACCAAGAAATTCGAGGCGCTCCTCCACGGTGGCGCCATTCGCGAGGGTCATGGTGTCGACGGCGCGGTCGTGATTGCCGCGAACCATCCTGCAGTGCGACTTGTCGTCGGTCGGCCCTACACGCTCCAGCAAGCGAACGTGACGAAGACGCACGTGACCATTTGGTCCACGGCAACGATCGCCCTCGTAGCGATGAGCGAGACGCCGCCGGTGGTGCTGCTCGAGCCGCCCTGCGAATTGTCGCCCTACGGGTAAACGCTGACCAGCAAGCTGTGGCCATGGCGCACGACGCCGCCAATCGCCATGTCGTCATCTCTTGCTGTACGTGCTTCGGTCCGATCCGCGCGCCGCGGTGTATGTGCACGGCGCGTGCGGGGAACGGCCAGTGCATGAGAACCGAACACCGGTTCCCGGATTTGGTGCTCGCTGCAGCCGCGATTGCTGGCGCCGAGCATCGAGGAGATGATCCAAATGCAACAGATCGCACAGGTAGCAGCCCTGGTGGTCTCGATACTCGAGTGTGTGGTTCTGTTGGCCATCCTGACGGGTGTGGCCGTCGCGTTCTGGCGAGGCATCGCCAACGGGGTTGACTCCGTCGTCGTCTTCGGCAGCGGAAGCGCTACGGGGTTCGCCGGCTACTGGCTCGATCGCTCGGTAGCGCGCCTAGTTGTCCTGGTGGGTGCCGGCGCGCGGGCACCGTGCGCAGACGGTGCCAAAGGTCGGGCGCGCTCATCGCGGAGACGACTGTGGGACAGACTGACGTCGAACATCCGCGCGTGGGAAATACGCGGGAAATTTCGCTGACCAACGAAATCAGCCGGGACACGCGTCCCGGCTGACCTGCGGAAATTTGGTCGGGGAGGCGGGATTTGAACCCACGACCTCTGCGTCCCGAACGCAGCGCGCTACCAAACTGCGCCACTCCCCGTGGAGCCTGACGACTGTATCGGACGCCTCGTGGCCGTCCGAAGCGTGAACTTCTTGGCGCGGTTGACGACTGATCCTGTCGCCGACGGTCCCCAGAGTTCAGCTCCGTGACTCTTGGCGCGTTTGGCGACTATCTGTGTCGCCGTACGTCCAAAGTGGCGGAAGTGGCGACTGCGACGATCAGGTCAGGAGGGGTTCGGCGGCATCGGCGGGGATGCCTTCGTGGTACTCGCCGCCGTCGAGGAGCGCGTTCGCGGCCTTCCGCAAGCGGAACGCGTCGATCGGCTTGATGAGCCAACCGTCCGCATCCGATCGTCGGGCGAGGAAGACGTCGGCTTCGCGATCGAGCAGCATCAGCACGGGCACCCGCGGCAACCGTCCGGCGCCTGCCTCCTGATGCAACGCCATGCACGTGGCCATGCCGCCCATGTTGCCGATCTGCAGATCGAGCACGACGAGCGCCGGCTCACTCTCCGCGACTGCCGGGGGCACGTCCATGCCGTGGCGCACCCACCGCACCGCGCGGTCGGGCCCAGCGAGGGCGCCCTCGACCTCATCACGAATCCAGTCGGCATCCGTTGCGACCAGGATGTCTGCCACCAGGCGAGGCTAGTTGCCGTCTGTCAAGGGAATCATCTCGTGCTGAGGTGGCTACCATCGGCCTCGCCGCCCTCCAGGAGGATGTTGTTGCTCGAGATCCAGGTGGAGTCGTCCGCCGACTACATCGTGTGCCGCCCTGTCGGGGAGCTCGACGCGTACACCGTCGGCCAGTTCCGTGAGCAGTTGGCCGAACTTGCAACATCACGCCGCTTGCTCATCGATCTGTCGTCGGTGCCGTTCATGGACTCCGCCGGTCTCGGCGCGTTGATCGGCGGCATCCGCCGCGCCCGCGAAGCCGGAGGCGATGTCGCAGTCGCGTGCAGCCGTCCGACGTTGACGCGTTTGTTGCACACCACCGGCTTCGATCGCATCGTCCCCGTGACGGAGACCGTCGAAGCGGCAGCCTCAGCGTTGGCAACTGCAGACGAGAGCAGCTGACCGACGACTGATGTGCACCGACATGACGCTTCCGTCATGCGGGTGCACTCCAGTCGCAACAGATCAGGCGAAGAGGTGCGTACCAACCTCTTGTAGACCGTCGAGGTCGTGCACGTCAGTGCGCAGGAACGGCACCCGGATGACCGGCGCCGGCGCGACACGCTCGGCCAAGCCCGCGAGGTGCTCCTCCTCGCGTGACGCCACGAGGCGAAAGTCGGCGAGGTTCGCGTAGAGGCCGCCGAGATCGGTGCCCTCGAGCGTGTGCGCCCGCTCGCGGGACGCCTCCGCCAGCCCTTCGCCGAAGCGCGGGTGCATCCGGTTGACGATGAGCGCACGCACGGCGATGCCCGACTCGGCCAGGCGGCGCGCGAAGAAGTCCGCCTCCTCGACGGTGTCGCGGCGCGGCGACGCGACCAACACGAACGCGGTGCGCGGCGACGCCAGCAACTCGAACACCACGTTGGCCCGGTTCTTGAACCCTTCCTCCATCCCGGAGAACGCGGTGAAGAACGTGATCGCGTCTTCGAACACCTCCGCGCCGACGACCTTCGACAGCGTGCGCACGAACGCTTGCGTCGCCACGTTGGCCGCTTTCATCAGCCCCCGCGTCGGCGCCATGAGGATGCGATACAGCCGGTGATCCAGGAAACGCGTGAGGCGACGCGGCGCGTCGAGGAAGTCGAGCGCGTGCCGCGTCGGCGGCGTGTCGACGACAACGAGGTCGAAGGCGCTGGTCACGTGCAGCTCGTACAGCTTCTCCATCGCCATGTACTCCTGCGTGCCCGAGAGCGCGCCGGAGATGTTCTTGTAGAAGCGGTTGCCGAGGATCCGCTCGGCCTGCTTCGGATCGGTCGAGTGCGTCGCGACGAGGTCGTCGAACGTCGACTTCGTGTCGAGCATCATCGCCCACAACTCGCCCGGCCAGTCGCCCTCGATCTTCGACGGCGTGTTCGAGAGGCCTTCGAGTCCGAGGGCATCGGCGAGGCGCTTCGCGGGATCGATCGTCACGACCACTGCCCGCCGCCCGGCACGCGCGCCTTCGAGCGCGAGCACGGCCGCCGTGGTCGTCTTGCCGACGCCGCCAGACCCAGCCGTCACGATGATCTCGGCGTCGCGCGCCAGCTCGTGCAGCGAGTTCACTGGCGCGCGCCCTCGAAGTCGGCGATCGCGTGCAACAGCTCGTGCGCCAGTTGCTCCAACTCGGGCGGTCCGAGGTCGGCATTGAACAGGTACGGCAGATGCAGCTGCGGTAGCGGCAGCTGCGCGGCCAACCGGTCGACCTGCTCGCGCTGCAACGCCATGCGGTGCTGGCGGAAGTCGGCGGCGGCCCGCAGCGATTCGAGCTCGCCGTCGCGCAACGACGTCGACGCCGCCTCGGCGGCCACCAGCGGATCGGCGTCGAGTCCCGGCACCGGTGAGTACAACCCGTTGACCACCACCGGGCCGAGGCTGACGCCGACGCGATCCTCGAGGTGATACGCGGTGTCGACCAGCTCGTTCACCGGCGTCTCCTCCGGCAGCGTCACGAGCATCACCTGGCAACGTTCGGCGTTGGTGAGCAGATCGAGCACCTCCCGCGCCTGGGTGTTGATCGGGCCGACCCGCACGGCGTCGAGCAACGCCCGCGCCGCCAACAGGAACGTGATCGCGTGCCCGGCGGCGGGCGCGTCGAGCACGATGAGGTCGGCCACCTTGGCCCGCTCGAGCTGCTTGACCTTGCCGAGGATGAGGATGTCCTTGATCCCGGGCGCAGCCGTGGCCACCACGTCGACGGCGCCGGTCGACGCCAGCCGTTTGGAGATCCGGGACATGCCGTGGTCGCGGAGGTACTCGAGCAGCGCGTCGTCCGGGGTGAGCGTGCGGCCCCGGATGTCCGCGGCACCCTCCGGACCACCGCCGGGCGACAGCGTGATCTCCTCGTACGACAGGGGCTCGCGACCGAACACCGAGGCCAGGCCCGACTTGCCCTCGACCTCGACGATGAGGGTGGACAGCCCCGAGAGCGCGGCGGCGCGCGCCAGTGCCGCAGTAACGGTGGTTTTGCCCACGCCGCCCTTCCCGGCCACGATGACGAGCCGGGATGCAGCGAAGAACTGCGCTGGATCCACGGTCAACCCTTCGGAGTGCGCGTGCGCAGATTATCCAGGCGTGCTGCCATCCTCGGCATTCTGCTGATGGCGACGGCCCTCGTGGCGCCGATGGCCGCGCCCGCCTCCGCCGAGCCGTTCCCGACCCCGGTCGTCAGTGTGATCCAGGTCAACGGGTACATCGACCCCATCGAGGTCGACTTCATCGAGCGCGCGATCGACGACGCCGAGACCGACCGGTCCAGCCCCGTTGTCGTGCTCGTCATCCAGCTCGACAGCCCGGGCTCGGTCGTCTCCGACGCCCAGCTCGACAAGCTCGTTGCCCGCATCCACGACGCGAAGGTCGACATCGGCGTGTGGGTCGGGCCATCAGGTGCCGTCGCACTCGGCCGCGCGGCTGACCTCGTCGTGGCCGCCAAGTACCGCGGCCTCGCGCCCGGGAGCCGGCTCGACATCGGCACCCGCGTCGTGGGCGCCGACGAAGCGTTCTCGTTGGGGCGCACCAACATCGGGTCGAAGTGCGAACGGGCGCAGGGCTCCACCGAGGGCTGCGCCGCCACGATCGGCGACTTCGTCGTCAGCATCCCGTCCGTTCCCACCAAGACCATCGAGCAGAACGGCCAGACCCGCCTCGAACCGGCGGCGCAGACGCGCTTCGCCCAGCTGTCGATCGTGAATCGACTCCTGCACTCGGTCGCCAGCCCGCCCGTGGCCTACCTGCTCTTCGTGATCGGGACGGCCCTGCTGATCTTCGAGCTGTTCACCGCCGGGGTGGGCGTGGCCGGCGTCGTCGGCGCGGTCTCCTTCCTGATGGGCTGCTACGGGCTGGCAGTGCTGCCGACCCGTCCGCTCGCCGTCGGGCTGCTGGTGTTCGCCATGTTCGGCTACGCCATCGACATCCAGACCGGTGTGCCCCGCGTGTGGACGGGCATCGCCACTGCGTCGTTCGCGGTCGGGTCGCTGCTGCTCTACGACGGCGTGTCCCTGTCCTGGATCACGCTCCTGGCCGGTGTGGTCGGGATGACGATCGCCATGATCGCGGGCATGCCGGCCATGGTCCGGGCCCGGTTCTCCACGCCCACGATCGGCCGGGAATGGATGATCGGCGAGGAGGGCGAGGCCCGCACCGCCATCGCCCCCGACGGCACGGTGCTGGTACGCGGCGCCCCCTGGCGGGCCCGCACGAACCGAGCGACCCCGATCGCGATGGGCGATCCCGTCCGGGTGGCGGCCATCGAGGGCCTCGTCCTCGATGTCGAGCCGCTCGTCGGTGCCGCCCGTGACTACCGGGAGCCGAAGCCTTCACCGGACGCCTGACCTGGGGTTTCGGCCCGCGCTCGCGAAAGTTCACCCTTGTCACCAGGAAAAACCCGGTTGTAGGGTCGCCCCTGCGAAAGGGGGACGCTTTTGTGAGCGCAGTTCGCATTGACGACGTCTGGCAGGTGAAGGCGGCATGTCGGGGGCCCCAGTCGGCCGTTTTCTTCCCGCCATCGCATTTCGAGCGCAAGGACGAGAAGGTCGAGCGGGAAGGCCGAGCCAAGGCCATCTGTGTCTCCTGCCCGGTCCGCCAGCCCTGTCTGGACTACGCCGTCAAGATCCGTGAGCCTCACGGTATCTGGGGCGGCCTGAACGAATTGGAGCGCAAGCAGCTCCTCGCACACCGCGGCCTCTAGCCCCCGGGTCGCCCGTTTGCGAGAGGTGGGCTTCACGCCCCTACGGTGACTGCTGCAATGGCGCGCACCCGCGAAGCCGCAGTCCCCGTCGACTCGGTCGACGCCGTCGTCGAGCCAGACGAAACAGAAGCGCCGGAAGCCGCGTTCGCCTGGCGCCGCACGTGGGTCGACGACCGCCCCGCGCTGTACGGCGTTGCCGGCGGCGGCGGCATGCCCGTCCTGTTCCTCCACGGCTGGGCGCTCGGGTCGCGCAGCTACCGCCGCTCGATCGACCGCTTGGTGGCGCAGGGGTGCCACGTCTTTGCGCCGGCGCTGCCCGGGTTCGGGGGCACTCCCGATCTTCCCCGCCGTCACTTCTCGTTCTCGGGCTACGCCGACTGGGTCGACGGGTTCCTCGATGCGGTCGGGGTCGAGGAGAAGGTCATGCTCGTCGGCCACTCCTTCGGCGGCGGCGTGGCCATCAAGGCCGCGCACCGAATGCCACACCGCGTGCGCACGCTCGTGCTCATCAACTCCGTCGGTGGCTCGGCGTGGCAGACGGGCTCGAGCATCAAGGCGATCAGCGAGCGCCCGCTGTGGGACTGGGGACTGCACTTCCCGTCCGACATCTGGCCGCTCGCCCAGGCGACCAAAGTGCTGCCCGTCATCCTCGAAGAGGCGTTGCCCAACCTGCTCCGCAACCCGAGCGCGTTCTGGAAGGTCGGGCAGCTTGCCCGCCGCGCGGACCTGACTCGCGAGCTCGAGGAGCTGAAGACCCGCGAGCTGCCGGTCGTCGTGCTGTGGGGCGCCCGTGACGGGGTGGTGCCGCGGTCGGGGTTCGACGCGATGTGCGCGGCCCTCGGTTCCGAGGGTGAGGTCATCGACGGCAGCCACTCGTGGTTGCTGGCCGACCCCGATCAGTTCGGCGAGGTCATGACGAACCACGTCGAGGTGGCCAAGCTCGCCCGCCGCCTCGAGACCGAAGGCGGTCGATGGTCCGGCAACCACCCGGTGTTCCGGTTCCTACGTCGCTGACCCTCCTGATTCGAAATCCCACTCAGACATACACATTTCTGGTTCTCCTCACCTTTGTGTGGGTCGCCGGCGGCCGATTGGTCGGGGTCGGCGCTGGTCAGAACGGTGAAACAGCGCGATGAAGACGGCGTCGGGCGGCGCGCGTCGAGGTGGGCGGTCGCGCCGAGGCGCCTTTGTGGTACCAGAGCGACGTGGAATGTCGCCAAGCGCGCCAAGACGTCGAGGTCGGCGACAATTGGCGCCGATGGCGACACATCCGGTCGCCAAGCGCGCCAAGAGTTCGCGGCACGGCCGACCACCCGCGGTGAGCGCAGCCCGCGCCTCGACCAGGAGCCGGCGTGAGGTTGACGCCCCCCGACGTCGGTCGTCCTGGCTGCGTCGTTCACGTCCGCGTCGCGCGGGGTGGACCCACAAAACCCGCGGAGTCCCACATTTCTGTGTAGTTCTGAGTGGGATTTCGTCAGTGGGGGAGTCGCGGTCCCGCGACTCTCACGTCGCCGCGGCGGCGCGTGATGCCGCGAGCATCGAGAATGGTGAGCAACGGGACGGCCCACTTGCGCGTCGTGCTCAACGCCTCGCGCACCTCGGCGACGGTCACGCCGTCGGGGGTGGCGCGCAACAGTTCGCCGATCGTCGCTGCCGCCTGAGCGATCGCCGCCGGCGCGAACCACACACCGTCCTGTTCGACCACGAGGTCGCGCCGCACGAGCTCGCGCAACTCGGCGCGGTCTACGCCTTGATCCTCCGCGCTCGGCGGCATGAACGGCGACGCCTCGAGCGCGGCCACGAACGGATGACCAGACAGCGGATCATCCGCTCCCGCGGTCGCCGCCCGCCCGCCCGACACGACCACCGCGTCGAGCGAGGTCAGCACCGCACGGTCCCGCTCGTCGAGTGCCGCCACGTCGAGCCCGAGCGGGCCTGCCGCGCTCACCATCGCTTGCAGCCGCGCCTTGGCCTCGGCCAACGCGCCCTCGTCTACCACCCAGCGCCCCACCGTTGGCGCGCGCCGCTCACCCGTCAGCCGCTCGAGCTCGGTGGCGTCGACCCAGCCGCGCTCCGCGATGACACGTTCGACCGAGCGATCCGGGTGCGCCTTCGCCGCCCGCAGCGCCGGCGCGATGTCGAGCACCTCGCCGCCCCCGACGGTCTCGGACCGGCCGCTCTCGCGCAGCACGTAGCGATCTCCCGGCACGAGCGGCAACGCCGTCGGCAGATGCAGCCGCACGAGACCCTGCTCGCCTGGCCCGATCGCCGACGGGCCGAGGATGCGCAGCCGCACGGGATGCTCGCCGCTTCCGATGTACGCCACGTACGCGCCGCGCCGCGACACCTCGTGATCGAGCGCGTCGAGGACCCGTAGCGACGCGTCGATCGTCTGCGTGCGATGCCACTGCCCGGGCCGCACGAGCGCGTCGCCACGGGCCACGTCGTGGTGGTGCACGCCGACGAGGTTCACTGCAGTGCGATTGCCGGGACCCAACGACGCGTGCGACTGACCCAGCGACTGCAGTCCGCGCACCCGCACCTCATGGTCGCCCGCGTCGTTCGTCACGAGGAGCTCGTCGCCCGTGGAGAGCGCGCCACCGGTGAGCGTGCCCGTCACCACCGTGCCCGCGCCGGCAGCCGCGAAGGAACGGTCGACCCACAGGCGCGGTCGCTCGAGATCCGCGGCGGACGGCGTGTCCGTCAGCAGGCGATCGAGCGCGAGACGCAACCCGCCGAGACCCACGCCCGTAGGTGCGTCGACCGCGATGATCTCTGCGCCTTCGAGGAACGTCCCCTCGACGTGGTCGATCACGTCGAGCCGGGCCAGCTCCGCGTGGTCGTCGTCGACGATGCCGACTTTCGTGAGTGCGATCACGCCGTGCTCGAGGCCGAGCAGCTCGAGGATGCGCAGGTGCTCCTCCGACTGCGGCTTCCACCCTTCGGTGGCCGCGACCACGAACACGCACGCGTCGACTGCGCCCACGCCGGCGAGCATGTTCTTCAGGAAGCGCACGTGGCCCGGCACATCGACGAACGCGATGCCGCGGCCCGACGGCAAGACCGTCCATGCGAAGCCGAGATCGATCGTCAGCCCCCGCCGCTTCTCCTCAGCGAAACGGTCAGGGTCGATGTTCGTCAGCGCGAGAACGAGCGTCGACTTGCCGTGATCGACATGCCCGGCCGTCGCGACGACGTGCATCAGGCAAGAGCGCCCAGTGCAGCAACCAGCAGTGCGTCGTCGGACGGATCGACCGTCCGCAGGTCGAGGATCGTCCGATCATCGTCGACGCGCGCGATCACGGGCTTGGGCTTCGCGCTGCGCAGCCGCGCGGTGACGTCACCGTCCAGGGCCACACCCACTGACGGGATCTCGACGCCCGGCAGCGTGCCACCGCCCGTCACTGACGCACACTCGACGACGACACCCCGACCGAGCGCCTCGGCGCGGGCTCGAAGTTCGTGGACAGCAATCGTCGCCATGCGCCAGAACGGGATGCGCCGCCCGTCGCGTTCGAGGTACGCCAATGCCACCTGTTCGAGCGCACCGAGCACGAGCCCGCCCGGCCGCAACGCGCGGTACAGCGGATGGCGGGCGCACGCGTCCACCAAGTCGGCCCGGCCCGCGAGCACGCCGGCCTGCGGCCCGCCGAGGAGCTTGTCGCCGGAGAAGACGACGAGCGCGGCCCCGGCCTCGAGCGTCTGGCGCGCCGCCGGCTCGTCGCGCAGCCACGCCGGCGGTCCGTCCGGCAGCCATGGGCACGCGGTGTCGAGCAGCCCCGATCCGAGATCGACGAGCACCGGCGGGCCGATCGACGCGACGTCGGACACCGACGTCTCCTCGGTGAAGCCGGTGATGCGGTAGTTGGACTGATGCACCTTCAGCAACAGCGCGACATCAGCGGCGACACTCGCATAGTCGTCGCGGCGCGTGCGGTTCGTCGTGCCGACCTCGACGAGGTGCGCGCCCGACTCGCTCATCACCTCCGGCACGCGGAACCCGCCGCCGATCTCGACGAGCTCGCCGCGCGACACGGCCACGCCCCGCCCTCGCGCGAGCGCGGCCAGCGCGAGCAACACTGCGGCCGCGCCGTTGTTCACGACGAGGGCCGCTTCGGCGCCGCACGCGCGCGCCAGCAACGCACCGGCCCGATCGCGCCGCGAGCCGCGTTTACCGCTGACGACGTCGAGTTCGAGGTTCGTGTACGACGCCGGCTGCTCGACGCCGAGTGGGGCGCGCCCCAAGTTGGTGTGGAGGAGCACGCCGGTCGCGTTGACGACAGGTTGCAACAGCGCGGCCCGCGTGGCTTCCGCGATCGCGCGGGCGCTATCAGGATCGCCGCCGGCGATCGCGGCCCGTGCGGCGTCCACGAGCAACGGATGAGGGAGTCCGACGTCCGCGATGGAGCGCGCCAACGCGTCGACCGACGGCGGCCGCACCACGGTCATTCTCGGACGTCGCGCCGTTCGAACACGGCGGTGCCGATCACGAGGACGATCACGGCCAGCACAATAAGCACGCTCGTGTCGAACGCGTCGATGCCGTCGGTGAGCGGTTGGTGGCCGTCGTACCAACGCCACACCGTGAGCGGCCGAAGGGGCTTCAACGCGTCGACCACTCGGGACAGGGCCGAGACGACGTAGCCGGCGACGGCGAGGCCCGATCCGAAGCCGAGTGCCATCGCTCGCCGGCCGGTGGCCGCCCCGACGGCCAACGCCAGGGCTCCAAAGGCGAGCGCCAGCACACTCGCCTCGATCACCGCCGCCGTCTCGTTGGCGATCCCGATGTTGATGTCGCTCACGCCCGACAGCGCGACGAGTGGCAGCCACAACCCGATCGCCGTCACGACGATGAGCTCGGCGACCATGGCGACGAGTCGTTGCCGCACGGCCGCCCGTCGTCGAACGGGATACGCAAGTACGAGGTTGAGCGTGTGGCCTTCCTCTTCACCCGCGATCGCGGCCGCGCCCCGCCCCACCATGAACGAGATGAGCACGAATGGCACGATCCAGCCGAACAGCCGGCTCGTGAGGTAGCCGACCGGGGAGATGATGCTGTCGCTGCCCAAGAAGGCGCGCACGGCATCGGGCAGTTCGCTGAACGACTTGTCGAGGCTCACGTCGCTCTTGATCGAGGGGTAGAAGGCCACCACCGCCGCGACGAGAGCGGCCACGCTGACGACTCGCACGACGACGCCAACCCGTCCTCGCCTCAGCGCGGCGACTGCGAGCTCAGCCTGCATCAGGGTCTCCGTAGTACGAGAGCACGATCTGTTCGAGGTCGGGTTCGTGGCTCACGATGTTCACGACCTCATACTGGGCCAACGCCTTGATGAGCGGATCGACGGAGCCGGTGATGGAGAGGCCGACGACCGCGCCATGCACGCCGAGCACGTTGACACCCTCGATCGCCGCGAACGCGTCGACGTCGATCGGACGAGCGAACGTGACCTCGAACTGGCGCAGCGCCCGGCTCTTCAACGCGGCGACGTCGTCGACGGTCACGACGCGTCCCTCGCGCAACACCGCGACGCGCGTCGCGGTGTGCTCCACCTCCGACAACACGTGCGACGACAGGAACACGGTCACGCCGGCCGCGGCTCGCTCGAGCACCATGGTCCGGAACTCGCGCTGTTGCAGGGGATCCAGCCCACTTGTGGGCTCGTCGAGGATCAGGAGCTCTGGGTCGTGCATGAATGCCTGCACGAGCCCGATCTTCTGACGGTTGCCCTTCGACAGATCACGGATCTTTCGATCGAGCGTCAGGTCCACTCGCTCGGCCAGCGCGGCGATCGACGCTTGCGGCACGCCGCCCCGCAACCGAGCGAGGTGCCCCAACACCGACCGCACGGTCTCGCCGGGCCAGAGGGCGAGCTCACCGGGGAGGTAGCCGACTCGGCGACGTATCTCCATCGAGTCGCGATGGCTGTCGAGCCCGAGCACGGTGGCAGTGCCAGACGTGACATGCAGCAAGTCGAGGATCGAGCGGATGAACGTGGTCTTGCCGGAGCCGTTCGGCCCGAGAAACCCGAACACCTCGCCGGTCGCGACGTACAGGTCGACAGACTCGATCCCGCGGGCTTGGCCGTAACGCTTGGTCAGCGCGTCAGCGCGGATCGCCGCCGTGTCGCCCATCGGGCGCCAACCTACTTATGAACTATGCGGAAACGGCAACGACCGGGTGTAGCTCGCGGCGGGAGATGACGTGGTCGATCATCCCGTACGCGACTGCGTCCTCGCCACGCATGATGTGGTCACGCTCGATGTCGTTGGCAACGCGCTCGACGGTCTGACCGGTGTGCTCGGCGAGGATCTCGGTCATGCGATGCCGCATGAACACCATCTCCTTCGCCGCGAGTTCGACGTCGGTCGTCTGACCCTGCGCGCCGCCATGCGGTTGGTGGATGAGGATGCGGGCGTTCGGCAGTGCCAACCGCTTCCCCGCGGTTCCCGCGGCCAGCAGTACGGCCGCAGCTGATGCCGCTTGGCCCACGCAGATCGTGCTGATGGGTGAGCTGATGAACTGCATCGTGTCGTAGATGGCGAACAGTCCTGTCATCTCGCCGCCGGGGGAGTTGATGTAGAGCTGGATCTCGCGCGTCGGGTCTTCGGCTTCGAGGTGCAGCAGCTGCGCGGTCACGACGTTCGCCACCGTGTCGTCCAACGCGGTGCCGAAGAACACGATGCGCTCTTTCAGCAGCCGCGAGTAGATGTCGTAGGCGCGCTCGCCGCGGTTGGTCTGCTCGATGACGGTCGGGATCAGCATGCATCCTCCTGATGATGTGCAACTGAAGAGTTGCACATAGGATGGAAGATGTGCAACTATCGAGTTGCGTTTATGATGCTTCCCATGCGCGTGACCCGAGAGGTAGAGCTCGACTGTTCGACGGCCGAGGCCTGGGAGCTGCTGACCGATCCCGAGGAGCTGGCCGCCTGGCTCGGCCGGCCGGTTGACTTCGAGCTCGACATCGTGAGCGATGAGCGCGTCGGCTTCGTCTGGTCCGACGCGGGCCGGGGGCTCAGCACCGTCGAGTTCGTCGTGGAAGAGGTCGAGGGCGGTACCCGGCTCACCGTGACCGAGACCCCGATGCGGGCGTCCGTGGCCGGCGGCGTTCGTCGCCTACCGATCGGCGCAAACTGGGACGACCGCCTGCTCGACCTCGAACTGCTCTGCCTGACCCGCGCCGCCGCACGAGTGTGAAGGCAGACGGAGGCGCCGTCTTCGAGGCGCTGGCCGACCCCACTCGCCGAGAGGTGCTGACACTGGTCGGACGGCAGGGTCCCGTCACCGCCACCGAGCTGGCGGCGCAGCTGCCGGTGACGCGCCAGGCCGTGGCGAAGCACCTCGATGCGCTGCGCAGCGCCGGTTTGGTCGAGAGCGACAAGTACGGGCGCGACGTGCGGTATGGGCTCAAGCCCGCGGGCCTCGAGCATGCCGGCGCCTGGATGGACGAGGTCGGCGCCGCGTGGGACCGGCGGCTCGAGACGCTCGCCAAGCGAGCCGGAGCGCGTACGAGGCGGGGCTGACGAGGTTCAACCGGCGGAAGCGTGGAATCGTAGAGACCAGTGGCCCGCGTCCTTCGTTCTGTCGCCGCGTTCGCGGTCGTCTCCGTGGTCACCCCGATCACCTGTGTGTTCGTCATCATCGGTGCACTGATCTTCCTGCCGTTGCCGGCCACGCTGCCGCAGCCCAAGCCGATCCTCGAATCTGACGTCACGCATGTGCTCGACACCGAGGGCAACGAGATCGCCGTCTTCAAGCAGTTCGAGACGTACATCAAGGTCGAGCCCGCCGACATCCCGCAGGTCGTGAAGGACGCGGTCGTTTCGGCCGAAGACAAGCACTTCTTCGATCACGGCGGTGTTGACATCGGCAGCACGGTCCGCGCGCTGTGGGACGACATCCAGAACCGCAAAGCGGTGCAGGGCGGCTCGACGATCACGCAGCAGTACGTGAAGAACGCGTTCACCACCGGCGAGCGCACGATCGGCCGCAAGATCCGTGAGGCGATCCTCGCCAGTCAACTCGAACGAACGAGCGACAAGCAGACGATCCTCTACGACTACCTGTCGACGATCTATTTCGGCGAGGGCGCGTACGGCGTCGGCGCGGCGGCGCAGACGTACTTCCGAACCACCACGCCGCAGCTCACGTTGTCGCAGGCCGCGTTGATGGTGTCGGTGATCCCCGCGCCAAGCCGCTACTCGCCGCGGGTCGCCCCCGAGCTCGCTGAGCAGCGGCGTGTGCTCGTGCTCGACGAGATGCTGGCACAGGGGCGCATCGATCAAGCGGCGCACGACGCCGCGGTCGCCGAACCGCTGTGGCTTGCGGTGAACGGCGAACCGCCAGGCCCCGCGACCGTCGTGTACCCGCCACAGACGGCCCAGAGCAGCCAGCCGTGGTGGCGGGACTACGTCCATCGCTGGCTGGAGCAGCATCTCCCCGGTTGCGTCGAGGGCGACTGTCCGCTGCTCGACAGCGGTGGCTTGATCGTCAAGACGACGCTCGACCCGAAGGTGCAACAAGCGGCCGAGGAAGAGGTCGCCAAGTCGATGGGCAACGCCGACGCGAGCCTGCAGATGGCGCTCGTGGCCGTCGAGCCGCCGACGGGCTACGTGCGTGCCATCGTCGGTGGACGCGACTTCAACGCGAGTCAGTACAACACCGCCACCTTGTTCCCCGGCCGTCAGACCGGCTCGGCGTTCAAGCCGTTCGTGCTCGCGGCCGCGCTGGAGCAGGGCATCCCGCTGACCAAGCGGTATTCGGGGGCCACGTTCACGACCGGCGACGGGAAGTCGATCCACAACGTCGAAGGCGAAGGCGCGGGACCGTGGGACCTACGGAGTGCCACCGTGCATTCCGTCAACGCGGTGTTCGCTCGGCTGATCGACGATGTCGGCGTGGAGCAAGCGGAGGAAATGGGCCGCCGGCTCGGCGCCAACATGGCGCCGTTCGACCCGGTCAACGACGGCGTCAGCGTGGCGTTGGGCGTGAAGGACATCCGCCCTCTCGACATGGCGTCGGCCTTCGGCGTGTTCGCCAACCACGGCAAGCGTGCCGAGCCCACGCCCGTGATCGAGGTGACGGATCTGAACGGCAAGGTGATTCTCGACAACTCGAAGGCCGCTGACAATGCGACGCCGGTGATCGCGGACGTGATCGCCGACAACGTGACCGATGTGATGCAAGGTGTGCTCGTCAACGGCACTGCCGCCGGCAAAGGGCTCGGCGATCGTCCGGCCGCGGGGAAGACAGGCACGGCCGAGTTCGCGTCCAACGCATGGTTCGTCGGATTCACGCCCACCCTGTCGACCGCGGTGTGGATGGGCCATCTCGATTGCGGCGCGGCCATTCGCGAGTGCGGCATGTTCGGCATCAATGGTGTGCGTGAGGTCTTCGGCGGCACCATTCCCGCGAGCACGTGGCAGCACTTCATGAAGCGCGCCCTCGACGGCGTTCCGGTCACGGAGTTCTCCCAGCCGGCGCCGATCCAGACGTTTGCGGACGCGGCACGACGCGCCGCCCGGAAGGGATTCGATCCCGGACCCAGGCGCTACCCGTCCGGCGCGCCTGATGGCGGTCCGTACCTGTTCGACGTGACGCCACCCGAACCATCAGCACCAGCGACATCAACGTCGACGACATCGACGTCGACAACGCTGCCGACGTCGACCAGCATCATCTCGAATTAGCCGCCTGGTTGCGGGTTGCCCTCCGGGCAGCGGAGGACGGCGTCGCACGCGAGGCGGACGAGTGGCGCGAAGTACACCGACTGCGGATTGAACTGGAGCGGTGAGTAGGTGCGCGACGCGACGGCGACCACTTCACCATCGGAGTTGATGATCGGACCGCCTTGGAACTGCGTGCCGATGGGCACGTCGTGCTGGAGTCCGTCGGCTGAGACGTCGGCGACGAAGCCTTGTGTGATCGATGCGCCGGTGCTACCGAGACCAGAGATCGCGAACAGGCGATCACCGATCTTCGGTGGCGCGTCTGCCGAGATCCAGTTCAGGGCCGGGAGGTTGGCACGGTCCACCGAGAGCAGCGCGAGATCGCGGCCCTGGTCCCACGTGAACAGCCGTCCTTCGATGTCGTCCTGGCCTTGCTTGCGCAGCGTGATGGCCGGCGCGGGTTGCACGGTCGCGGCCTGGATCGTCGTGTACGACGTGAGCAGGAACGACTGCTGGCTGTCCGCGAACACGACGAACGCCGTGCCGACCGACGGTGCTCCGGCTTGATCGACGGTGGTCACGAAGTAGACGGATGGCTGCGCCTTGCTCAGCAGATCCGTCAGTGTCGATCCGCTCGCCGCGAACTTCTGCAACTCGTCGAGCTGGTTGCGGATGTCTTGCTTGGCGTGATCGCCCTCGGCCTGGATCGTCGCGCGGGCGTCGTTGATGCTCTTGCTGTAGTCATGGAAGAACGTCTCGACCCGGTTGGTCGTCTGCTCTTGCCGGGACTCGTAGTACGCGTACAGGACTGCCCCACTGAAGGCGGCGGCGATGCTCATCAGGAACAACACACCGGCGAGCCCGAGAGCCGTATCGGGCAGCGCGCGCCGCAAGCGGTTGCGGGTCCGGTCGGCATACGGAAGGTCGTCCGGCCCCATCGGGTGAGACCGTAGTTCTCGGTAGGATCCGTTCGTGCTCGCGCTGTTTGTGCTGTTCATTGCCGAGCTCTGGGTCATGGTGCAGGTCGCGATCCGGATCGGCGTGCTCGAGACGATCGCACTGCTCGTGCTCATGCCGATTCTCGGCGTCTGGCTGGTGAAGCGAGCCGGCCTCGCCGTCTTCCGCCGGCTGCACGCCACGCTCGAAGCCGGTGGCGTTCCCCACAAGGAGGTCATCGACGGCTTCCTGCTGCTGTTCGCCGGCCTCCTGCTCATCGTTCCCGGGTTCATCACCGCCGCGTTCGGTCTGCTGCTGTTGCTGCCACCTGTGCGGATCCTCGTGCGCACGATGCTCATCCGAAGCTTCAAGACCCGCACCTCGATCGCCTTCCGCGTCGTCGACGGCATGGGCCGCCGGGTCGACATCCGAGACGTGCGCTCACGCGACGTCACGGCGCGCGACATCACCGATGCGCCTCGTTTGCCGCCCGAGCTCGAGCCTTGAGCCCGAGCACGGGCGACGTCCCGGTCCGCGACGCCGCCACGGTGGCGTTGCTGCGCGACACCGACGCGGGGCCCGAGGTGTATCTCCTGCAGCGCTCGAGCGAAGCGGTGTTCTCGCCGAGCGCGCATGTGTTCCCCGGTGGAGCGCTCGACGATGCCGACCGGGCGCAACGGATGGATCAGTGGTGCGGGCAGTTCGACCGAGGCAACTCGTGCCCGCTCGCGTATTACGTCGCGGCCATACGCGAGTCGTTCGAGGAGGCCGGACTCCTGCTCGCATACGACGCCAGCGGCGATTTGGTCCGGCTCGACGATCCCGACGTGCGTGAGCGGTTTGGTCTGCATCGCAAGGCGATGCATGCCGGCCAGCTCTCGCTCGACTCGCTGTGCGCGGACGAAGGCCTGATGCTCGCCGTCGATCGGCTGGTGCCGTTCGGGCACTGGATCACACCGAAGGGCGCCCCGCGCCGCTTCGACACCCGCTTCTTCGCGGCCCGCGTACCGGAGCATCAAGCGGCCAGCTCCGACGAGATCGAGACGACGTCGGGTCTATGGGCGCGACCGCCCGACGTGCTCAAGGCCAGCGACCGCGGCGAGGTCGAGCTCATCCTGCCGACGCGCCGATCCCTCGAGGCGCTGGCGAAGTACTCGCGCGTCGACGATGCACTCGCAGGAGTCGGCAACCGGAAGTGACCGACATCGACGCCGACCGTCCACCGCCGAAGCCGCTAGTGCCCGGCGTCGCGTCGGCGCTCAGCCCGATGGTGCGCCGAGTGCTCGGGCCGAACCCGGGCGTCATGACCGGTCCCGGCACGAACACCTACCTCGTCGGCATCGACGAGGTCGTGGTGGTCGATCCTGGCGTCGAGGACGACGCGCACCTCGAGGCGATCGTGGGCTGCGGCGGCGATCGAATCCGCTGGATCGTCTGCACGCACACGCATCCTGATCACTGGCCCGGAACCGCGGCGCTGAAGAAGCGCACCGGCGCCGAGGTGATGGCGTTCGACGCCCGTGACGGCCTCGAGATCGACACCCCGATCGGCGATGGCTACCGCATCGAGGCCACCGAGTTCCGCCTGAAGGCGGTGCACACGCCCGGCCACGCGTCGAACCACCTGTGCTACCTGCTCGAGGAGGAGCGCATGCTCTTCTCCGGTGACCACATCATGCAGGGCTCCACGGTCGTGATCGCTCCGCCCGACGGCGACATGGCCGCGTATCTCGACTCGTTGGCGAGGGTGCGGGCGTTGCGCCTGCGTTCGATCGCGCCAGGTCACGGCTACTTGATCGACGACCCGAACGCGGCCATCGACGAGTACGTCGCCCACCGTCTCGAGCGCGAACAGCAGGTGCTCGCCGCCGTCTCGTCAGGTGATCAGACGACCGCAGAGATCGTCACGCGCCTGTACGTCGATCTCATCGACGAGCTCGTGCCCCGCGCCCGCCAGAGCGTCCACGCCCACCTGCGCAAGCTCGCGGCGGAGGGGAGCGTCACGGCGAACGACGTCGACGACCCTGAGGCCACCTGGACGATCAAACAATCTGTCTGAATCAGGCAAGACCCGGTGCCTTTTTGTCGAACTACTGACTGATGAGCGGGAACGAAGTGCGGGGCAGGCTGACGCTGCCTGAGGCCGCGGGCATTTTGAGCCTGCCGGTCGAGAGCGTCGTCGCGCTCGTCGGCGCCGGGTACCTGAACACCACGTCCTCCTCCGAAGGACCTCGCTTCGCCCTCGGTGATCTCAAGGCGTTCCTCGCGAGGAACGCCGGCGGCGATCCGACGGTCGACCTCGCCGATGTCAGCCTCGACGACCTCGACCCCCAATCGCTGCTCGACGCGCTCGACGGCCGCTCCGAGGACATGGCGCGCCGCGCCCTCGACCTGCTGGTGACCGTCTTCCCGGAAGCGGGGCGATGGTCGCTCGGCCAGCAGGCGCGATTCATCGAGGAAGCGCAGGCGCGCTTCGAAGCGATCCTCGCGGTGGCGTCGATGGGCGACGAGGTCGACGAGGAGCTCGCCGACGATCTCGCCGCCGTCGGGGCCGACGCCGCTCGATCGATGTCGCCGTTGCCCGAGGTCCTGCTCGTGCTGCGCATCTCGCGCGATCTCGTCGTGCAGACGGCGGTCGAAGTGGCCGAGGAGCGCGGCAGTCACTGGGGGCTCGCGCTCTCGCTGCTACTCACGCGCGTGCTGCCGGCACTCGACCGGCTCACCGACGCGGTTGCCCGCGGGTACTGGGCCGCGGTCATCGAGCGGCAGGCGGAGAGCAGCGCCCGGTTCGCCAACATGGTCGAGCAGTCGACCGACGGCGTGTACGAGGTCGACCTCGATGGGCGGGTCAGCTACGCCAACGCCGCGTTGGGCGTGATCCTCGGCCGGCGATCCGACGAGGTCATCGGCCGGAAGTTCGTGGAGGTGCTCGACCCGGCGACGCAGTTTGCCCTCGACGCCGAGGAGAACGAAGTGGTGGTGCGCCGTGCCGACGGCATCGTGCGCGTGCTCGACATCCGCAGTGTCGAACGGCGCGTCGACGGTGTGCTCGTCGGCTACGACGGCGCCGTGCGCGACATGACGGCCGCGCTGCGATTCGAGGAGCTGCGGAACGACCTGCTGGCTCTCCTCGGCAGCGAGCTGCGCCAGCCGCTCACCACGATCATCGGCTTGAGCGCGACGCTCGAGGTGCACGGCGAGGAGTTCGAGACCTCGTCGGTCGAGGTGGTCGGCGAGAAGATCCGGCAACAAGCCGAGCGCATCTCGCGACTCACCGACGATATCTACGAGGTGAGCCGACTCGAGTACGACACGCAGCTCGTCAACCGCCGCCGTCTCGACGTCGCCACGATGGTCACCGACGCGCTCGCCGCGGTCGCCGGGGCGGAGAACGTTCGCGTCGATGTCCCGCCGGGCTTCGAGGTGCTCGCCGATCGCCGCCGGGTCGAGCAAGTGGTGGCCAACCTCGTGGAGAACGCGCTGCGGTACGGCGCACCTCCGGTCGTCGTCTCGGGGCACGAGGCCGGCGACGAGATCGTGGTGCGGGTGCACGACAACGGTGCGGGTGTGCCTCTCGAGGCCGAGGCCGAGCTGTTCTCCAAGCTGACCCTGACCGGGCTGCCGCGCCGCACATCGGAAGCGAACGGGCTGGGGCTCGCGCTCGTGCGCGGCTTGGTCGAAGCCATGGGCGGCCGGGCGTGGTACGAGCCCGGCGTGGACAACGGCTCCGACTTCTGCTTCAGCCTTCCGACTGCCTGACGTCAAACCTCGCCCACTAACTTCGATCAGTGGCCGAGCCCATCCTCGTCGCGCGCGGTGTGCGCAAGACGTACCGCAGCGCGGCGCAGGATGTCGAGGCGCTGCGCGGCATCGACGTCGACATCTGGCCGGGTGAGCTGGTCATGGTGATGGGGCCCTCGGGCAACGGCAAGACCACGATGCTCAACTGCCTGTCCGGGCTCGACAGCATCGACGCCGGCAAGGTGCTGATCGACGGCATGGACCTGCATCGCGTGTCCGATGCACGTCGCACCGCGCACCGGGCGCGGCGCATGGGGTTCGTTTTCCAGAGTTTCAACCTCATCCCGGTCTTCAACGCGGTCGAGAACGTCGAGCTGCCTTTACTCGTCGTCGGTACCCCCGGAGGTGACGCGCGGGTGGCCGCGCTCGACATGCTCGACCGCGTCGGCCTCGGCAACCGCGCGCTGCATCGGCCCGCCGAGCTGTCGGGCGGCGAGCAACAGCGGGTGGCGATCGCGCGAGCGCTCGTCTCCCGCCCGGCCATCGTGTGGGCCGACGAGCCCACCGGCAACCTCGACAGCCAGACCGCGGAGGCCGTGCTCGAGCTGTTGTTCGAGGTACACCGCGCCGGCCAGACGCTGGTGGTCGTCACGCACGACCGCGCAATCGGCGCGCGCGGCGAACGCCTGCTACAGGTGCGCGACGGGCGCATCGTGTCCGACGGCCCACCATGATCTTGTTCGTCGCGCTCGGCGTCATCGGCGCGTGCGTCGTCGTCGGCATCCTCTCGGTGACGATCTTCGACCTGTACCGCCGTCCAACGTTCCGTCGGCTGGCGTTCCGCAACGCGCTGCGTCGCAAGAACGAGGCCCTGCTCGTCGTTCTCGGATCGCTGTTCGGCACGGCGATCGTCACGAGCGCGTTCGCGGTGGGTGACACACTGAATGCGTCGATCCGCGACGAAGCCCGAACGCGGCTCGGGCCGATCGACGAGATCGTGCTGGTACACCGCTCACCGGTGTTGCCCGAGGTCATCGCGAAGATCACCGCCAAGCCGTTGCCGAACACGGACGGGCTGCTGTCGATGGTCACGGCCCCGGTCACCGCCGCCTCCGTTCCCGCTCCGGGCCGTGAGCGCTTCGCCGAGCCCGAGGCGTTCGTGCACGAGATCGACTTCGAGGCGGCGCGGGCGATGGGCGGACGCGTCGGTGACACCGGTCTCGCTGCTGCCGGCCCCACGCCTAGCGGCGCAGAAGCGGTGATCGGGCAGGACCTCGCGGACCAGCTCCACCTGCAGCCGGGTGACCCGCTGCAGGTGTTCGTCTTCAACCAGACGCTCGTGCTCGGGGTCCGCGGCGTGGTGCCGCGCCTGGGCGTCGCCGGCTTCCATCCCGGCTTCGGCGCGCATGCCGAGAACGTGTTCCTTGCGCCGGGCACGCTCGACGTGCTGGCCGCGAAAGCGCCGCGTGGCGCGGTTGCGCCGGAAGGTCGCGTCCTCGTGTCCAACGTGGGCGGTGTGTTCAGCGGCGTCGTACACAGCGAGACGGTCGCCCGCGATCTCCAGATTCGTACGGCGGGGATCCCCGGCGTCGAGGTCTCGCGCGAGAAACGCGGTGAGCTCGACTTCGCCGATCGTCAGGGCAGCAGCTTCACCCAGCTCTTCGGCCTCATCGGCGGGTTCACCGTGGTCGCCGGGGTGCTTCTGCTCATCAACATCTTCGTGATGCTCGCCGAGGAGCGGAAGTCGGAGCTCGGCATGTTGCGAGCGCTCGGATTGAAGCGCAACCACCTCGTGCGCGCGTTCGGCCTCGAGGGAACGATGTACGCGCTCACCGCTGCGGTCGTCGGCGCGGGCGCCGGTATCGGCGTCGGCCGGGTGGTCGTCAGCGTGACCGAAGGCATCTTCTCGCAGGGTGATCGGGGGACGACGTTGCAGTTCTCCGTGCGGCCCACGAGCGTGCTGATCGGGTTCTCGATCGGCCTTGTCATCTCGTTGCTGACCGTCTGGGGCACGAGCATTCGCATCGGCCGCCTCAACGTGATCCGTGCCATTCGCGATCTGCCGGAGCCGGTGGGGGTGGGTCATCCGTGGCGCGCGCTCGTCGTGGCCGGGCTGGGGCTCGCAGCCGGCAGTCAGCTGCTGATCGCGGGTGTGTCCGGCGAGTCGCCCGTGCTCGCGTTGGTGGGCCCGGCGATCGCGCTGTGGTCGGTGGTCCCGTACGCGGCGCGTTTCTTCTCGCGGCGCTGGGCGGTCACCGTGCCGTGTGCGGCGCTGCTGGTGTACGTCGTCGGTGCGTTCACGTTGTTGCCGTCGACGTTCGCCAAGCCCGGTATCGAGGTGTTCTTCGCGCAGGGGATCATCCTCGTGTTCACCGCGGTGGGTGTCGCCATCGCCAACGGCGACGAGTTCCACCGGGTGAGCGATCGGCTGTCGGCCACCGGGCGGGGTCTCGCCACGCGCCTCGGGCTGGCCAACCCGCTGGCCAAGCGCTTCCGCACGGCGCTGCTGCTCGGAATGTACGCGCTCATCATGTTCGTCCTCGTGTTCATGTCGGTGTTCGCCGCTGTGTTCGAAGCGCAGGGTCCGCAGGTCGCCGACGACACCCGAGCCGGCTACGACCTCGTGGTCGACAGCAATCCGAGCAATCCGGTCAGCGCCGAGCAGTTGCAATCAGAGCCGGACATCGCCGCGACCGCGCCAATGGTGTGGGCGCTCGCCAAGTTCGAGACGGCGACCGAGGCCGACTCGTTCCAGCGTCGCTTCAGCGGGTTCGACGAGTCGTTGCTCGCGAACGGCGTCCCAGCCTTGTCGTCCCGGGACAAGCAGTACATCAGTGACGAGGCCGCGTGGCGCGCCGTGCTCGCGTCGCCCGACCTCGTGATCGTCCCGAGTGATTTTTTGTCCGTCGGCGAGGGTCCCCCGTCATCGACGGTGAAGGTGGGTCAGCGCATCACACTCGTCGATCCCGCGGGTGGCGGCCGTCACGACCTCACGGTTGCGGCGATCGACGGTGACCTCGACCCTGCGGACAACGGGGCGATGGTCGCGGCCCGCACCGTGCCGACGTTGGTCGATCGGTCGTTCGCCGGCCGGTTCTATGTGGCGGTGCGCGAGGGCGCGGATCCGGCACAGGTCGGTGTCCGGTTGAAGGGTGACCTGCTGGCCAACGGGGTCAAGGCCGACACGTTCCGCGCGCTGGTCGACGACCGCCTCCGCGGCACGACCGCGTTCATCCGGCTGCTCGAAGGGTTCCTCGCGCTCGGGTTGGTGATCGGGATCGCAGGGCTCGGTGTTGTCATGGTGAGGGCCGTTCGCGAGCGCCGCAGGGAGATCGGGATGCTGCGGGCGATGGGGTTCCCGGCGCGGGTGGTGCGGCGAGCGTTCCTGATCGAGGCGACGTTCATCGCCGCGCAGGGGATCGTGATCGGCGGCGCGCTCGGTCTCGTCACGGGGTTCTCGGTGCTCAGCAACTCATCGACGTTCGGCGACAAGACGCTGCCGTTCACGGTGCCATGGGGAGTGATCGGGTTGCTCGCCCTGGCCGCGCTCGTGGCGTCGCTCCTCGCTGTCGCCGCGCCCGCCACCCAAGCCGCCCGCATCAAACCTGCCGTCGCGTTGCGCATCGCCGACTGACGCGTCCGAGGGTCAGTAGGAGCGCCAGTACTCCCTCGCGCGGATCTGGTCGGGGGACATCGGCGTGCCCGACCAGATCGGGTAGTAGAACGCGAACGCCGCGACGGCGAGGACCGCGAACACCGGCGCGAGCTTGCGGAACGGTTTGCTCGCCAGCACGGCCACGATCCAGAGCGCGAGCGCGGGAATCAGAGGCGACATGTAGAAGGTGTACGAGTGCCGCGGATTGATGGCCCACGGCAACCACTGATACAGCCCGAACGCCAGCAGGAAGAACGCGACGCGGTCTCGGCGGAACGCCACCCGCCACAGCAGCACGAGCCCGGCTGCCATCGCGGTGAACCACACCACCGGGTTGGCGACCGTCACGATCTCGGAGATGTCGCCCGGTGCGGCGCCGACGCAGGCCTGGTCGGCCAAGTCGCTCGGTGCCTGGTTCAGCTCGGGGATGCACGTCTTGCGGAACAACGTCGACGGATGCGTCTGGTTCACCCACTTCCACGACAGGTCGGCGTTCGCGTTGCTGTCTTGCAAGCTGTTCTGCTGGAACGTGCGGATGCGGTTCTGGTCCTCGATGAACTGCCGGATGCGGTTGGACAACGACAACGAGCAGTCATTGCCGTTTCTCGGTGTGCAGTCGGTGAGGTGCACCCACGTCTTGCCGGCGTTGACGATCCACGGGGTGTATGCCGCGAGATAGATCCCGAGGGGCAACACGGTCAACGCGAGGACCGTGCCGAGCACGCGCCACCCGTGCCCACGCGCGAGCGGTCGCCGAGCGTGGATCCACAGGAAGGCGAGCAGGATGCCGAGGATCATGAACGCCGCGCTCCACTTCACCGTCAGCCCCAAGCCGAGCGCGGCGCCGGCGCCCAGCTGGCACCAACGCACCCGACGGTCGTTCGTCGGGTCGCGCATCGCGACGAGCGTCAACGTGATTGCCGCGGTGGTGAACAGCGCGAGGAACACGTCGAGGTGCGCGGTGCGACCGGTGGTGAACGAGATGCCGTCGAGCGCGACGGCGCCTGCGGCCAGAGCCGGCAGCGCCCGGCCAGAGACGACTTGCCGGGCGGCGTAGTATGTGAGCAGCACGATGAGACAGCCACACACGAGCGCCGCGAAGCGCCAACCGAACGGCGTGAACCCGAAGAGTCTGATGCCGCCCGCGATCAGCCATTTGCCTCCGGGCGGATGGACGACCCCGCCCTTCTCCACGCCACGGCGCAGCAACTCGGCGGCGTCAGGCGCGTAGTAGATCTCGTCGAAGACGAACGCTCGCGGGCGAGACAGGTTCGGCAGCCGCGTCGCGGCCGTGCCCACCACCAGCAGCGCCGGCACCGCGACGTCGAGCCACGACCGCTCCCTCCTCGTCACCGCCCGGGCACCGTCGTCGACGTCGTGGTGGTCGTCGTTCCTGGGTTCGACCCGAAGATCGAGGACAGCGGGCTTTCCGTCTTGCACGCATCAAGCGGTTGGCGGGCCGTGTCCGTCGAATGCTTCGGGTCGTGCAGGTTGAAGGTCGACGGGCCTCGGAGCCGCTCGAGCAGCGAGTAGAACGCCGATGGCTCGTCGAGCTTCAACTGGTCGCTGCCGAGCCGACCGTTCCGAGGTGGCGCGTCGTTGGACAGGCCGCGCTCGATCAAGCTGGCACATCCACGGGCGAATGCCACCTGCTCGTCGTGATCGAGGTTCGGGGGCTTCCCGCAGCCCGCCAGTGCGACGACGACTGCCACAGCGGCGGTCACCCTCACAGAAACGCGACCGACACCTCGGGCAGACACGGCGGGTCACGGTACTGCCTGCAATTTGGCCGTTGTCGTCGCACCGTGCCGATGGGGGCTCGCCTATCGGCTCGCCCTCTAGTCTGCGTGCCGATGGCTGATCCCGCGGGCTGGTATTCCGATCCGACGACGCGGCACGAGCTGCGGTACTGGGACGGGTACGCGTGGCTCGACAATGTCTCCGACGCGGGTGTCGCCGCGGCCGACCCCCTCGGGGGCAAGCCGATGCCCGCGCCCTCCGAGGCTGCGGCCAAGGCCCAGCAGGGTCCTGCGCCCGCTACCGCGTCGAAGACGCCGCTGTACATCGTCGGGGGAGTGGTGCTGGTCGTCGTGATCGCGGTCGCCGCCTTCCTCGTCACACGCAAGAGCGACGATGGAGCCAAGATCACGGCGCTCGCCGACACGCAGGCGACGTTCGACGACGATGTCAAAGACATCGGCAACCCCACAGTGCACACCGTGCACATCAAGGCCAACACGGTCGTGCTGATCAACGTGAAGTCCGACAACCAGGACGCCGAGCCCGGCGTGGTGGTGCTCACCGCCCAGAAGACCGTCGACGACGTCGCCGCGAAGATCGACGGCGCGCAGGAGCTGCTGTCGAGCGCGCTGAAGGATGCGTGCAGCAACCTGCGGGAGGAAGACATCGGCGCGAAGGGCACATTCGTGTACCTGGCGAGGTCGTCTGGCTCCGCCGGCGTACCGCTCGATGCGTTCATGGTCGTGCCGGTCGAGGGCGACTACGAGTTCGTGCCCGTGCTGGTGAACTCGAAGGGTCAGTGCGAGGCCGGAAAGAGCTCGCTGCAACTCGATCCGAAGTTCCTCGACTTCAGCGCGGTGAGCAACGTCGACGAGCTCTCGACCGCCATCTCGGACGATCCCGACCTGCAGCAGTTCTTCTCCAGCTGATCGATGGGCTACGTCCTCGGCATCGACCTCGGCACGACGTACACCGCAGTCGCGACGTACCGCGATGGCCGCGCGCAGATCGTTTCGATCGGCACGCGCACGGCCGCCATCCCCTCGGTCGTGTTCCTGCGGCAGGACCAAGCGGTGCTCACGGGCGAAGCGGCCGACCGTCGAGCGCTTTCCGAACCGGCTCGAGTCGCTCGCGAATTCAAACGTCGCGTCGGTGACACGACGCCGATCATGGTGGGCGGGTCGCCGTATTCCGCCGAGCAGCTCTCTGCCGAGCTGCTGAAGGCGGTCATCGAGCGCGTCACGCAACTCGAAGGGCAGCGGCCCGACCATGTCGCGGTCTGCCACCCGGCCAACTGGGGGCCGTACAAGCGTGAGCTGCTCGACCAGACCGTCGCGCTCGCCGACATCGGCACGCCTACCTTCGTTACCGAACCGGAAGCCGCCGCCATCCACTACGCGTCGACGGAGCACGTCGATCCCGGCCAGATCGTCGCGGTCTACGACCTCGGTGGCGGCACGTTCGACGCGGCCGTGTTGCGCAAGACCGAGACGGGTTTCGAAACGTTGGGCGAGCCGCAGGGCGTCGAACGGCTCGGCGGCATCGACTTCGACGCCGCCGTGTTCGCCCACGTCCGCAATGCCGTCGGCGGTGCCCTCGATGAGCTCGATGAGAACGATCCGACGGTGATTGCCGCCGCGGCCCGCCTCCGCGAAGAGTGCATCGAGGCGAAGGAAGCGCTGTCGTCAGACACCGAGACGTCGATCCCCGTGTTGTTGCCGAACGTGATGACCGAGGTGCGGCTGACACGCGGCGAGTTCGAGTCGATGATCCGGCCCACGTTGAACAACACGATCGTGGCGTTGCAGCGCGCACTGCGGTCGGCCAACGTGCAGCCAGCCGACATCACCAGCGTCCTGCTCGTCGGAGGTTCGTCGCGCATCCCGCTCGTGGCCGAACTGGTCGGCGCCGAGCTCGGACGCCCCGTCGCCATCGACGCTCATCCGAAGCACGCGATCGCACTCGGCGCCGCCATTGCCGCGGCCGCGGCGGTCGGCGGCACCACGACCGCCGAGATGGCCGCCGCCGCCTCGGTCGTCGCGACCCCGGAGGAGCCGGTGGTGTCGCGCACCGTCACGACCGCGGGCGCTGCGCCTCCGGCCGCACTGGCGGCCGGCTGGCAGACCGATCCGGCCGGCCGTCACGAGTACCGCTACTGGGACGGATCGGCGTGGACCAGCGACGTCTCCGACGCCGGCGTGACCTCGACCGACCCCATGGCACCGGCGACTGCACCCGAGCCGCCACCGACGCCGTCCTTCGCGGCCGCGGCGTCGCCTGCGTCGACAGGAGCGCGCCGGAGCTCGAAACTGCCGGTGGTCGCCGCGGTGGTGGTCGTCGCCTTGTTGATCGGGGGCTTCCTCGTCACGCGCGGCGGAGGCGGAGGAAGTGGCGCGTCGGGTCTCGGCACGATCAAAGGCCACGTCAACGAGAACGGCGTGTTCGTCCACCACGTCGAGGTTCCAAAGGATTCCGTGCTCTTGGTGAAGGTGATCCCGGAAGGGAGCTTCGACGGCGTGTTGTCGATCGCCGCAGACTTCCCGACGATCGAGCGGTACAAGAACACGTTCGGGTTCACACTCTTCGGCCGCGGCGCCGTCCTGACGGAGAGCGAGTCATCGTTCTCCGGCGTCGATCTCACCGGCGTGAACGGCGGCCTCTTCGTGGCGGTCAACGACAACCGAAACGTCGGCGGGGCCGAGCAGGTCGCCCTTCCCGCGCCGTCGCCCACCTCGGTCGACATCGTCGTCACGGCGATCGACGGCGGCGCGGGCGATGTCACGTTGCAGCTCGTCGTGCGGAAGTTCATCGGACCGATCGCCGGCGACGACCGCGGGGCGTTCTACGACGCGCTCGTACGTCAGGCGTACGACAACTTCCTGTCCGGCACTGGCGACATCAACGACACCCGTGACTTCACGAAGCAGTCGGACTTCACGGACGACAGCGACTTCACGCGCTTCAGCAGCTCGTTCAGCAGCCTCGACAACCTGCCGAAGTAGCTATCCCTCGGCGGCGTCGGCTTCGTCGAGCGCCGCGACAGCGGCTTCGAGCATGCGGGCGCTGCAACCGGCCATTTCCATCGGTGGCACCGCTTCCTCCACGATGCGCGCCGCGATGGCGCGAAACGCGTCGGCCGCGGGGCCTTCGGCCAGCGCGACGGGCTCGCCCGTATCACCGCTCGATGCGACCAGCGGCTCGAGCGGCACGGAGCCGAGCAGCGGCGCGCCGGCCTCGCGGGCGCACGCCTCGCCGCCGCCCTCACCGAACAACGCGTACGACTCGCCGTGCTCGCACGTGAACGCGCTCATGTTCTCGATCACGCCCGCGATACGCAGGAAGTTCTTCTGCGCCATCGACGCAGCCCGCACGGCCACCTTCTGCGCGGCGAGTGCGGGGGTCGTGACGATGATGACTTCGGCGCGGGGCACGAGCTTGGCCACACCCATCTGCACATCGCCGGTGCCAGGAGGCATGTCGACGAGCAGGTAGTCCAAGTCGTCGCCCCAGTCGACGTCCTGCAGGAAGTGCTGGACGCCGCGATTGAGCATCAGGCCCCGCCACATGAGAGCGGCGCCCTCGTCCTGCACGAGGAAACCCATCGATACGACCCGCACCAAGCCGTCGCCGATCTTGCGTTCGTTGGGCACGATCATGTTGCGGTCGCGCTTGATCACTCCGAGCGCACCTTCGACCCCCAGCATGCGGGGCACGGAGTAGCCCCAGATGTCCGCGTCGAGCACACCGACCTTCAGACCTCGCGCCGCAAGCGCGGCGGCGAGGTTGACCGTGACGGACGACTTGCCGACGCCGCCCTTGCCCGACGCGATCGTGATGACCCGCGTCATCGGTCCGACCGACGTCTGCTCGGTGCGCTGGCTGATGTTGAACCGTGCCCGGTCCATGGCCACGCGCTTTTCCTCGGTGGTCATCTCGGTCCAGTCGAGGTCGACTCGCTCGATGTTCGGAAGCGCGCCAACGCGCGACCTGATGTCGCGTTGCAGCTGCGCGCGCAGCGGGCATCCCGCGGTGGTCAACGCGATCGTGACGGTGGCGATGCCGTCGTCGCTGACTGACGCCCCTTTGGCCATGCCCAACTCGACGATGTCGGACCCGAGTTCGGGATCGATCACACCCCGCAACGCCGACATGACGTCGTCTGGCGTGGGGAGTAGCAGGGTCACGGCGGGATTCTACCGGCCGATGCCGTGCAATCTCTCGTGGGCTGGCGACGGGGAACCGAGCCACTGCGGCGTCGAGCTCATGTATGTGCCCGTGTCGCACATCCCAGCGACACTGTCGATTTGGGAGCGAAGCGCCGACACTCGGAGCCGCATACGACTCATCGTTTGCCGTGTGATCGGGCCTGCCTCGAAGAAGCCACGACCACGGCGAAGTACGCGACCGCTTCGCACCTCCCAACGCAGCGCGTCGGAAACGGTCTTGCTCGCACGTCCGTGGAGTTCGAAACCGGCGTCATGGACTGCCTCAATCAGCTGGCGAGTGGAGCGGGGATAACCCGCCTCCACCAGATGAACGACCAGTAGGTATCGGAGGGCAAGCCCCTTGATATGCCGTCCATCGAACCACGACTCCACCCCGCAATTCTCCCTGGCGGGTGTGACAGTCGGTTGTCGCTGGGATGTGCGACGAAAGAGGTACACGAGCGCGCGGGATGCCGCGGTCCGGAACGAATCTTCGGTGGTCGGGCAGCGCCGAGCGCGTCAGAGGGACCGGAATCGCTCGGGTGTACCGTTCCACAGGTGAGTGCCGAGGCCCCGCGTCTGGATTTGTTGAAGACGCTCGGTGACAACACCCGGTACGCGATCTACCTCGAGTTGGCTCGATCGACCCGACCACTGGCGACGGCCGACATCGCCGACACGCTCGGCCTGCACGTCAACACCGTGCGCCCGCACCTCGAGCGGATGCGCGAGGTCGGCTTGCTCGATGTGCAGAGCGTGAACCGCGGCGCCGTCGGGCGGCCGCAGCACCGGTACTCGCTCGCGGCGGATGCGCCGTCGCTCGGTCTCGAGTCTCCGACGTTCGCGCTCCTCGCTCGCATGCTGTTGCGGGCCGCGGCGATCGCCGGCACGGGAGCCGAGGAGGCCGCGGACGCCGGCCGAGAAGAGGGCCGCGGCGACGGCGCTCGGGCCGCTGGACGACCCTGCCTCGAGGCGTTGGTGCGCGAGCTCGACCGGCTCGGGTTCGACCCCGCCGTCGCGGCCAGCGACGAGGGCGCGACCGTGGGATTCGCCCATTGCCCGTTCCGAGAGCTGGCCGAGGCCAACCCCGATCTCGTGTGCAGCCTGCACCGGGGCCTCGTGGAGGGGTTCGTCGAGATGGTCGGCGGGGGCGAAGTCGTCGCCTTTCGCACGCTGGTCGACCGCGACCCGTGCCAGGTCGACTTGGTGGTTGAGCCGGCCTGACCGGTTACCCTTGTCTCGTGATCACGCTGACAGACGAAGCTGCCGCCAAGGTCAAGGATCTCATCGACGCCGAAGGTGAACCGGAGCTCGCGCTGCGAGTGGCCGTGCGCCCCGGTGGATGTTCAGGCTTCAGCTACGAGATGTTCTTCGACACCGACGTCGCCAACGACGACGTGACGGTCGAGAAGGGCGGGGTGCGCGTGGTCGTCGATCCGTCGAGCGCACAGCTCCTCACCGACGCCGTGCTCGACTACAAAGACGGGCTCCAGCAGGCCGGGTTCTCGATCAACAACCCGAACGCCCAGCGCACCTGCGGCTGCGGCCAGAGCTTCTCGTAGTCCCGATCCGCGCTAGGCGCGGGTCACCAGGATGACTTCCGCTCCCGCAGGGAGCGTGAGCAGCATTGCTTCGAGCTCGTCTTCCGGCAGCCAGTTCTCGGGCTCGACCAGGATCAATGGACGGTCGATCGTCGCGCCCGCACTGGCCCACGCCTCGGCCGCCTTCAACCGCTGCTCGACCTGCTCGGCTTCGGCGCGAGCGCCGGCACCGCCGAGCCGAGTGATGTGCTCGTCGAAGTCCTCGAGCGCGGGCGGCTGGTCGTAGCCGATCTCGGCCCACGCCACCTTCCAACGCGCCATTGCCTTGCGGTGGACCGCGTTCACCGTGCGCACGGTCGGCGACGTCTTCGTCGCGGCGCCGGTGATGACGAACTGCGGGTCGTGGAGGCGGAGCACACCCTCGAGGTCGTAGGGGTCGGCGTCCGCGCCGGCGAGCGTCTCCCAATGGCGCCGTGCGGATCGGGCCTTCTCCAGCGAGCGTTCGCGTGCCGCTTCGAACTGCGACCGCCGCGCCAGCCATTCCTCTTCCGCCATGCGATCGCGGGCGCTGGCCTCTGACGTGCGTTCCGCGTTGCCGGTTGCCGCCGCGAGCAACGCCGATGCCTCGCGCGCCCCGGGATCGTCGCGCGGTTGGATCGAGTAGCTGCGGGCCATCAGGGCGGCGGAGAGGATGACGCCCAGCAGGAACACCACGACCGGTACCACGACCGAGCCGGCGAAATTCAAGAGCACAAGCGCCGCGCCGGAGAAGAACGCGAGGCAGCTGATGGCGATGATGCGGGCGCGGCGCTGTTCTTCGAGGCTGTCGTCGTCGAACATCTGCGGCACCGCATCCGGTGTTTCGAGCCTGACCTGCTCGGGGCGCGGGCGATCACCCAGCTCGGCGATCGCCTTGTTGATCTCTTCGACCTCGCCCTCCGCCTCGGTCAGCGAGCGGGCGGCTTGGCGGATGGTCTCGGGGTGCACGGCCATGCCGCTGCTTGCGGAGAGCCGGCGATTGAGTACTTCGGCGAACTCGACCTCGGTGCGCACGCGAATGCGGTCGGTGCGGCCGAGCGCCGTGGCGAGTTCCCGCAGTTCCGCGAGGGCGTCTTCATCGACCGTCGGACGCTCGCCGAGCGCGCCGAGCTCGTCGGCTTGCGCGAGCAGCGTGTCGAACTCCTCGTCGCGCAACACGACCGGATCGGCGCGAGCCGCGGACGCACGGGCTGCGAATGCGATCTCCGCGGTTTCCCGGTCGTAGACCAGTTCGCCGTTCAGCTCCTCCGCCAGCGCGGCCGCGGCGACGGCCGGGTCGTGGTCAACGACGACGCGCACGCCCGTCAAGTCTTGGGAGTCCAACGATTCGGCAGTGCCGTGATCGCCGCTCGAGTCGCCGTTGCCTTGCATCACCATAAGAGTCGCACGCCCGCCCGCCGAGCGTCTGACCTGGTTGTCAGCCCGCTAGCTGCGTCAACGCGTCGTTGAGTTCTACCGCATCGAAGATGGTGTCGATGCGCTTCTCGATTGTTCCGTCGGCCCGGGCCAGGAACAGGACAGGTTCGAAGAAGAGGTCGTAGGCCTCCATCACCGGCGTTCGGCGCAGGACATTGGGCTGGGCGTCGGCGGTCGATGGATATACCTCGGCATGCAGCATCTTGATCTGAGGGAATCGAGGTGACGCCGCCAGGAGCACGTCGAGCACTGGTCCACAGATGGCCACCTGGCAAAACGCCGGCGTCGAGATGAGGAACGCCACCGGCGTGCCACCGGCCAGCGCCGCACGCAGCGTGACGTCGTGCAACGGGCACTCGGGGGTCTGGGTGCACAGCAATTCGACCCCCCGCCGGTCAGTCGTGGTCGGAGTGTCGAACGGGATCATCGGCTGGCCGGCGCCGGGCACGGTGACCGGCGCGCCGGTGAGCTGGATCGGGATGCGGACGGGCGTGCCCGCGACCTGCGAGCTGAATTCGTAGATGCCTGGCTTCGTGGGCGTGAACTCGACCGGGAAGTACGGGCGGGGGATGCCCTCGGCGTGACTCGTGGCGGTGATCGCCGAGCCGAACGGCTGGCCGTCGAGCGTGACCGCGAACTCGAGGGAGCTGGCCGGTGCGTTCTGCACGAGCACGCCGTCCTTGTCGGTGAGGCCGAACGTGACGCGGGCGGGCGCTCCGATGGGCAGCACCGACAGGTCCGAGAAGCTGATCAGGGTGAAGGCGGGCGACGCAGGGGCCGGCGCCTTCTTGCCCCCGCTGCACGCCGTGACGATCGCCGCACTGGCGCTGCTCGCGAGGAACGCGCGTCGGCTCCACGTGGGGGGAGGCATTCGGTCGAACCTATCCTCGCTTGATGGCCGTCGACAGTCAGGTGTCGTTCCGCGTCGATGGGCGCGATGTCGTGGTCGACGACGACGGATCGTCGCTCCTCGAGGTGTTGCGCGATCGCTTGGGGCTGCGGGGTGCGAAGGACGGTTGCAGTCCGCAAGGCCAATGCGGCTGTTGCACCGTGCTGGTCGACGGTGCTCCGCGCGTCGCGTGTGTCACACCGATCAAGCGGATGGCTGGACGGACGATCACCACGATCGACGGCCTTGCCACGGCTGACCGGTGGGCCGACGCGTTCTGCGGGAGTGGCGCCAGTCAATGCGGCTTCTGCACACCCGGGATCATCGTGCGCCTCGACGGGCTGCGGTCCGCAGGCGCCGATGCGGGTGATGTCGACAAGGTCGAGCGGGCGCTGCTCGCGCACCTGTGCCGATGCACGGGATGGCGCACGATCCTCGACGCGTGGCAGTCGTTCGACGCGGCAGCATCGCCGGAGCGTGATCTCGAAGCCGCGTCGCGCCGCGCCGCGATCGAAGGCGGCGCGCCTCAACGCGTCGGACCGGAGGTGTCGTTGGGTCGCGGCGGTTTCGCCGACGACACCGCCCCCGACGACGCGCTCGTCGCCGTACCGGACGGTGCGGGCGGATGGGCGGTCGGCGAAACGCTGAGTGACGCTCGACGCGTCGCCGCGAAGACGCAGGGCCGGCGCACGACCGTCGATGTTCGTCATCCGATCGAGGTGCCCGCGGGTGACTGGGCGGTCACGCTGCAAACCGCGTGGGTCGAGCCCGCGTACCTCGAGACGGATGCGTCGTGGTGTTCGCCCAAGGGTGTACCGGTCTCGCCGCTCGCGAACGGTGGCGCGTTCGGCGGCAAGGTCGCGACACCGGTGATGCGCGCGGCGCGCGAGCTCGCGGATCGTCACGGCCGCGCGGTGCGCGTGCTGTTGTCACGCGAAGACACCGTTCGGCAGGGGCCGAAGCGTCCGCCGATCGCTGCGGGTGTCCGCCGTGACGGCACTGGTGTCGTGCTCGTCGCCCGCACGCGGCACGTCGTCGACCAGATGCGTGGTTTCGCTCCGGGGCTGCAGGTCGTCGAAGTCGACGTGGCCGGGCCGCCGACGTCCATCGCGTTTCGCGCCACAGGGTGGGCCGAGGCGGCCGTGCTGCTCGCCGGTGCCCGCGGCCGAGCCGATCCCGTGACGGCCCCCAACGGCGCCGTCGCCGAGGCCCACATCGACGCCACCGGCGTGCACGTGCGGGTGGCCGCCGGCGACCCGCTGGACGAGGTGGTCCTGCGGTCCTACTGCGTCGGTGCGGCCCACATGGCGCTCGGCTGGGTCTCGTCTGAGGGCATCGCCGTCGACGAGGCCGGCGAACCGCTCGACCTCACGATCCGCTCATTCGGGATATTGCGGGCCGTCGACACGCCGCCGATCACCGTGGAGATCGACCACGACCCGTCGGCTCCCCGCAACGGCAGCGACGCCGTGTTCGCCGCGGTGGCAGCCGCGGCCTGGGTCGCGCAAGGCTGCCCTCCGACATTCCCCACCGGAAGGACGTTGCGATGAGCTCGCCGAGCAAGCCCCTTGGTCCGTACACGCCCGTGGTGCGCGCTGGCGATTGGTTGATCGTGTCCGGTCAGGTGGGGCTGGCCGACGGCAAACTGGTGCCGGGCGGACTCGAAGGTGAGCTGCGGCAAGCGCTCGCCAACCTGCGCGGGCATCTCGAGGCCAACGGTGCGACGTTGGCGCATGTTGCGAAGACCACCGTGTTCCTGCGGCACATGAGCGACTACGCGCTCATGAACGAGGTGTACATCGAGGAGTTCGGCGACCATCGTCCGGCGCGTTCTGCGATCGGTGTGGCGGAGTTGCCGGTCGGTGCACTCGTCGAAGTCGAGGCGTGGGCCTTCACGGGCTAAAACGGTTGTCGTGGACTTCGGCCCGTTCATCATCGTGTTCGTCTTGCTGGTCGCGCTGCCCGTGTCGTTCTTTGTTGGCGGCGCGGTGATCGCCGCCGTGTTGAGCCACGCGCTCAAAACGAACGCTGAGACCACCCACGAAGGCAGCGAGCTCATCGACCTCAACCGTTAGAGGTCCTCCGCTAAGGTCTCGCGGCAGTAGGTATGGGCAGGGCAGAGGCAGTTCGCAGCGTCGAGTCAGCCGAACCCCGAGTGACGAAAGGGGTCTCGGCATGGCGACCGGCACCGTGAAGTTCTTCAACTCTGAGAAGGGTTGGGGATTCATCGCGAGCGACGAGGGCGGCGACGAGCTGTTCGTCCATTACAAGAACATTCAGGGCAATGGCTTCCGCACGCTCGAACAGGGCCAGAAGGTCGAGTTCACTTCCGAGCAGACCGACCGCGGCCTCCAAGCCAAAGAGGTCAAACTCGTTTAGTCCCTGAAACGCGCAAATGCGCTCCGGGGGGTCGGCGTCCACGGAGCGCACTCACGTTGCTTCCTTGATTGGTATGAGCTTTGTGTTGTGGTGGGTGTGATCACTCCCGCAAACGGAGCCAGCACGCTCACGTTCGTGATCTGTAGAAACAAGGAGAGCGAGCGCCGTTCTCGGACCCGCACCCAGCGAGCGGTCACGCGTCGGTCGCTGACCTCACCCTCCCCGATTCCACGTTCGCATCCTGCAACGTGCGGGCCTGTACGTCCATGACCCGGACGGGCCATTTGCATGGGCTAGGTCGGTCTAGCCCGTTGGGCATCACTTGAGCGCGTCACACACCCCAGCGAGATTGCCCAAACCGGTAGCCCACCGAGCGCACCGTTTGAATCAGGTTGGCGTGCTCCTCACCGAGCTTTGCTCGTAAGCGCCGGATGTGGACATCGACCGTGCGGGCGCCGCCGTAGTACTCGTAGCCCCACACCCGCGACAGCAACGTCTCGCGCGTGAACACCTTGCCCGGATGTGACGCGAGGAACTTCAGCAGCTCGTACTCCATGTACGTGAGGTCGAGCGGCTTGGTCGCGAATGCGGCCTGATACGTCTCGAGGTTGAGCACGAGCTCGCCGTACTCGATGAGCTCCGGACGGGTTCCGCGACCGGTGCGCCAGAAGAGGTGCTTCAGCCGCGCTTCCAGCTCACGTGGGTGGAAGGGCGTCAGGCCGAAGTCGTCGAACAGGTCGTCGCGCAGCTCGAGGTCGTGCAACTGTGCACCGGACACCAGCAACAACAGCGGTTCGAGCGGCAGGTCACGCTTGCGCAGCGAGCGGCACAACGCGAACGCGCCCTCGGGATCGATGTCGGCGCACACGATCGCCCCGGCCCAGCCGTCGTCGGGTTCCGAGCGCTGCGCGCTCAGTTCGTCGCTCACCGACTTCCACGGATAGCCGCCGAGGTCGAGCGCTTGCGCCAGCTCAGGGGGTGGCGGGTCCGGGTACAGCAGCAGCGGTTCCATCACACGTTGCGGTAGTAGCGATCGAGTTCGAACTGGGTGATCTGGGTCTTGTACTCCCGCCACTCGGCTCGCTTGTTGCGCAGGAACCACTCGAAGACGTGCTCGCCGAGCGCTTCAGCGACGAGCTCGGAACTCTCCATGATGTTGACCGCATCGGCCAGCGATCCGGGCAGCATCCCGATGCCCTCGGCCATCCGCTGCTCGTCGGTCATCTGGTAGAGGTTTGCCGTTGTCTCCGGCGGCAGCTCGTAATTCTCCTCGATGCCCTTGAGACCCGCAGCGAGCACCACCGAGAAGGCGAGGTACGGGTTGCACGACGGGTCGGGGGCACGGAACTCGATACGGGTCGACTCGGCCTTGCCCTTCTTCACGTGCGGGACGTTCACGACGACCGACCGGTTGTTGCGGGCCCACGACACGTAGATCGGCGCCTCGAACCCTGCGACCAATCGCTTGTAGGAGTTCACCCATTGGTTCGTGACCGCGGAGATCTCGCGCGCGTGCACGAGCAGGCCGGCGATGAATCCACGGGCCAGCTTCGACAAGCCGTTCGGGTCGCCCGGATCGTGGAACGCGTTGGTGTCGCCCTCGAAGAGCGAGAAGTGCGTGTGCATGCCCGAGCCCTGGACCCGCTCGAGGGGCTTCGGCATGAACGTCGCGTGGATGCCGTGCTCGTGCGCGACCTCCTTCACGACGAGCCGGAACGTCATCACGTTGTCGGCCATCGTGAGTGCGTCGGTGTAGCGGAGATCGATCTCGTGCTGGCTCGGCGCGTCCTCGTGGTGCGAGTACTCGACGGGGATGCCCATCGCCTCGAGCGTGTGGATCGTGCGCTTGCGCATGTCGCTCGCGATGTCGGCGGTGTTCAGATCGAAGTACGAGGCCGAATCGAGCGGCTCGAGCGGCAGGTTCGGATCGGAGTGCGCGAAGTAGAAGTACTCCATCTCGGGCGCGGCGTAGAAGGTGAACCCGCGCTCGCGGGCCCGATCGAGGTTGCGCTTGAGCACCTGGCGTGGGTCACCCTCGAAGGGCGTGCCGTCGAGGTTGGCGATGTCGCAGAACATGCGGGCCGACGGCGCCTCGTCGATGCCCCACGGCAGCAGCTCGAAGCTGTTGGGGTCCGGCAGCGCCAGCACGTCGCTCTCCTGCACCCGGCTGAAGCCGTCGATGGCCGAGCCGTCGAACTGCATCCCCTCGGCAAAGGCGGCCTCGAGCTCGGCGGGAGAGGTCTCGACCGACTTCAGCTGGCCGAGCACGTCGGTGAACCACAAACGGATGTGGCGCACCCCCCGTTCCTCGACCGTACGCAGGACGTAGTCCTGTTGGCGTTCCATCACCCGAACATGTTGACATGGTGGGTGGGCGCGACCCACTGGCGGTTCTTCCCGTTTCACACACCGTTCACATATGGGCAACAACGCGGCAACGCAGCTCTTTCAAGCTCCTTCCCATACCCGGACCTAGACCAAGGAATTCCATGACCTACCTGGCCGAATACATCTGGATCGACGGCACCGAGCCGACCGCCAAGCTGCGGTCGAAGACCAAGGTGCTGGACGGCAAGACCGCTTCGAGTGCCGCTGACCTGCCCATCTGGGGGTTCGACGGTTCCAGCACGAATCAGGCTCCCGGGAGCAACTCGGACTGCGTCTTGCAGCCCGTGTTCTCCTGCCCTGATCCGATCCGCGGGGGCGACAACCTCCTCGTCATGTGCGAGGTGCTGCTCACGGACATGAGCCCGCACGCGACCAACACCCGGGCGCAACTGCGGCCGGTGGCGGAGAAGTACGCCGCGCAAGAGTCGCTGTTCGGCATCGAGCAGGAGTACACGTTCTTCTCGGGCAGCCGGCCCCTCGGCTTCCCCGAGGCTGGCTTCCCGGCACCCCAGGGCGGCTACTACTGCGGCGTCGGTGCCGACGAGATCTTTGGTCGTCCGGTCGTCGAGAAGCACCTCGAGAACTGCCTCAAGGCCGGCCTCGCCATCTCGGGCATCAACGCCGAGGTGATGCCCGGTCAGTGGGAGTTCCAAGTGGGCCCGGTGGGCCCGCTCGAGGTTTCCGACCAACTGTGGCTGGCGCGCTGGCTCCTGTACCGCACGGCGGAGGACTTCGGCGTCTCCGCGACGCTGTCGCCGAAGCCCGTGATGGGCGACTGGAACGGTGCGGGTGCGCACACGAACTTCTCGACGAAGGCAATGCGCGAGAGCTACGACCCGATCATCACTGCGTGCGAGGCGTTGGCGACCAAGCCGCTCGAGCACGTGAAGGTGTACGGCTTCGGCATCGAAGGTCGCCTCACTGGCCTGCACGAGACGGCGCCGTGGAGCGAATTCAACTACGGCGTGTCGGACCGGGGCGCATCGGTGCGCATCCCGTGGCAGGTCGCGCAGGACAAGAAGGGCTACATCGAAGACCGTCGCCCGAACGCGAACTGCGACCCCTACGAGGTGACCCGCATGATCGTGGACACCTGCTGCGCGGCACTGGAGCACGAGCTCCAGAACTGAGTGTGCGTCGTCGGGCCGCCCCTTACGAGGGGCGGCCCCGACGGGTTAGGTTGCCCCGAGTCATTGGGGTGACCACAGAGGAGGGGCCGTGCAGGAACGCACAGCTGACGAGGTGCTCGGGCTGATCCGAGACGAGGCCATCGACATCGTCGATTTCCGCTTCTGCGACCTCCCCGGTTTGATGCAGCACTTCTCCTCTCCCGCGCACGAGCTGACGTCTGACGCGTTCGAGGAAGGTCTCGGCTTCGACGGCTCGTCGATCCGTGGCTTCCAGGAGATTCAAGAGTCGGACATGATCCTCGTGCCCGACCCGAACACGGTCGTGATCGATCCGTTCCGCACACACCGCACGTTGAACATCAACTGCTTCGTGCGCGACCCCATCACGCTCGAGCCGTACTCGCGTGATCCGCGCTACGTCGCGAAGAAGGCCGAAGACCACCTGGTGTCCACCGGCCTGGCCGACACGTGTTACTTCGGACCCGAGGCCGAGTTCTTCATCTTCGACGACGTGCGTTTCCACTACGACCAGCACTCGGCGTCGCATTCGGTCGACTCGATCGAGGCGGCGTGGAACACCGCGCGCGATGAGGGCGGCAAGAACCTCGGGTACAAGATCCGGTACAAGGAGGGCTACTTCCCCGTGCCGCCGATGGACCAGTACCAAGACCTGCGCTCCGAGATGATCCTCACGATGGAACGCCTCGGCATCGAGGTCGAGATCCAGCACCACGAGGTCGGTACCGCCGGTCAGGCCGAGATCGACATGCGCTTCGACACGCTGCTGCGCATGGCCGACAAGCTGATGCTCTACAAGTACGTCGTGAAGAACGTGGCGTGGGCCGCGGGTAAGTCGGCGACGTTCATGCCGAAGCCGATCTTCCAGGACAACGGCTCCGGCATGCACTGCCACCAATCGCTGTGGAAGGGCGGCGAGCCATTGTTCTTCGACGAAGCGGGCTACGCCGGCTTGTCCGACATGGCGCGCTGGTACATCGGCGGCCTGCTCGCGCACGCACCGGCGATCCTCGCGTTCGCCGCGCCGACCACGAACTCGTACAAGCGACTCGTGCCTGGCTACGAAGCCCCGGTGAACCTCGTGTACTCGCAGCGCAACCGCTCTGCATCGGTGCGCATCCCGCTGTACTCGAAGAGTCCGAAGGCGAAGCGCCTCGAGTTCCGTTGCCCCGACCCGTCGTGCAACCCCTACCTCGCGTTCTCCGCGATGTTGCAAGCGGGACTCGACGGCATCAACAACCGCACCGAGCCGCCGCCGCCGGTCGACAAGGACCTGTACGACCTGCCACCGGAGGAGTTGGCCAAGGTGCCGCAGGTGCCGAGCTCGCTCGATGCAGCACTCGACGCCCTCGAAGGCGACAACGCGTTCCTGAAGGTCGGCGGCGTGTTCACCGACGATCTCATCGAGACGTGGATCGACTACAAGCGCGCCACCGAGATCGACGCCATCCGCCTCCGCCCGCACCCGTATGAGTTCGCGCTCTACTACGACATCTGATTCTCGAGGCAATGAGGGCCGGTAGCCAGCCCCTATTGCCTCGACTATGAATGACTGATGGCGACGCTCACACGACGGCAGCGGCGGTTGCGTCGACGCAACCGGAGAGCAGCGCTCGCGTCGTTGATCGTCGTAGTACTGCTCGCGGGTGTGGCGGCCGCCGTCTCCCGCTCCTCGAGTGACAGCGGCTCGGCGGCGGTGGCGTCGTCGACCACGACGTCGCTGGAGTCGACCCCTGTTGTCACCACCCCCGCGGCGGGCACCTCGTACATCGCCACCGCGCAGGTGCCGGACATCGACGTGTTCGACGCGCCGAACGCGTCGAAGCCCTCCAAGTCGTTCAAGAACCCGTGGTTCATCAACGACGACCCCAAGTTGCCGGTGCCGCTCGTGTTCAGCGTGCGGCAGCAGCAAGAGGACGGATGGATCGAGGTGCTCTTACCGACGCGGCCGAACAGCAGCACCGGCTGGGTCCACGCCGCCGACATCGCGCTGTCGGTGACGAGATATCGCATCACAGTCGAGCTCGGCGCGCACCGGCTGCAGGCACTCGACGGCGACCGCGTGTTGCTCGAGGGCACGGTGGCCGCCGGTGCACCCGCAACTCCGACCCCGACTGGCGACTACTACATCGTCGCCTTGCTCAAGGCGCCGAACCCGAACACGGTGTACGGCCCGTATGCGTACGGCTTGTCCGGACATTCGGAGGTGCTCGAGACATTCGCGGGCGGCGATGCCGAGGTGGGGATCCACGGCAACAACGACGAGAGCGTTTTGGGCAAGGACGTGTCGCACGGCTGCATCCGCATGAGCAACGACGGCATCACGAGCCTCGCCGCCCTGTTGCCGTTGGGCACCCCGGTCACCATCACCGCCTGATCCCGGTTCCGCAGGGTGCCCTCACGTCGGAGTGGGTAGGTTGCTCGCCATGAGCGACCAGCCCTCACATCAGCAGGTGAAGGATGCCACCGCGAGCGCCGAGGCGACGATGCCGCCGCAGCGCGTTCCGGTGAATGTGTACGAGACCACCGCCGCGCTCGTCGTCATCGCTCCGCTCCCCGCAGTGCAGGCGCAGGACGTCACCATCGAACTGCGGCCCGGCACGCTGCGCTTCTGGGCACACCTGCGCAGCGCGGGCCCTCGCGATTACCTCGTGCAGGAGTGGGACTACGGCGGCTACGAGCGTGAGGTCGACCTGCCTGATGGTTACGGCAGCTCGGTCGAGGCGTCACTCGCCAACGGTCAGTTGGCGATTCGGGTGCTCCGCGGTGAGGTGGCCAGCCCCCTCAGCGTTCAGCCGAGCGCCCTGTAGCTCTCGGTCCTACGCTGCGCAGATGCGAGGCGATCGCGTTGAAGTCGTGGTCGACGTCGGTGACGGTGTTCGTACCTTCGACATCATCGCGACGCGCGCCGGCCGCCGTGTCGAGGTGTCGGTTGGACGCACCTCGGTCGAAGTCGTCGAGGTGACTCGTACCGGTCAACCGGTGCGCACGGCACGGTTCCTCGCGTCACGCGTCGTCGCCGTCGTCGAGCATCCGATGGACGATACGAGTGGCGACGACGAGCCGACGGCCCGCCGTCGCGGCCGTCGCACGAACGAGAACCAGGCCTCGCTCGAAATCGTCCCCTGAGGCCCTGACGATTACGACAGTGCTTGCGCGATGCAGTGGAGGCCGAGTCCGGCGAGTCCGCCGACGACCGTGCCGTTGATGCGGATGTACTGCAGGTCCGCACCGAGCAGCAGCTCGAGGCGTCGGGCCGTTTCCTCGCCATCCCAGCGAGCGATCGTCCCCGTGACGAGCGCCGCGATCTCCCCGTCGAATCGTTCGACGACATAGCGCACGAGCGTCTCCGCGCCGTTGTCGACCATCGACGCCAGCGCGGGATCGTCGCGCAGCCTTGCACCCGCTGACGCGATCGCGTCGGCCAGTCGACGGCGTAGCTCCGAATCGGGATCGGCTGCGGCGGTGCGAAGTTGCACCTTCGCATCAGTCCACGCCGCCGCCACCCACTCGCGCAGTTGTTGCTGGCTCAGCAGATCGCGCTTCAGCTGCTCGCCGCGCGCTCGGAGCTCGGGCGACGTCTCGAGGTCGTGAACCAGCTTGGTGATGCGCTCGTCGAGCTCACGACGCAGGCCGTGCTCGTGGTCGGTCGCCATGTCGCGCAGCACGCTCTCGGCCCCATCGAGGAGCCGGTCGAAGATGCGATCCTCCACCGCGCCGGGCAACCACCAGGGTGACTTGTCCTCGAAGCGCCGATGCAGCTCGTCACGGTGATCCTCGAGCGCGCGGAGCAGGCCGAGCAGCGCGGCGTCGATGAGCTCGTCGTGGCGACGTTGCGCGGTGAAGGCCCGCAGCGCGCGGCCCGCGAGCGGTGCCAGCTGCACCCGGTCGAGTTGTTCACGGGCGATCGCCTCGAGCGCGGTGTGCACCTCCTCGTCCTTGATGAGGTCGGCGATGGCGACGGCGCCGTCGGCGATGTATCCCGCGAGGCGTTCGGCGTTCGCCGGCTCACACAACCAGGCGGCCAAACGATTCGAGATGCGGGCCGCCGTGACCCGGGCCACGATCGAGTCGGGTGTGAGGAAGCTGTCCTGGATGAACTCGCCGAGGGTCTCGCCGAACTGGTCCTTGCGTTCGGGGATGATCGCAGTGTGGGGGATCGGCAGCCCGAGCGGTCGCCGGAAGAGCGCCGTGACCGCGAACCAGTCAGCCAGCCCGCCGACCATCGACGCTTCGGCGGTGGCCTGCACGTAGCCGAGCCAGCTGTCCGCGCCGACGATCGTCGTCACCGCGAACACGAGCGTCGTGAACCCCAACAGCGCACCGGCCCAGCGGCGCGTGACGACGAGCCGCTGCTGGCGCAGCTCCTCAGACTTGAAGCGCGGCAGCGCGGTGGAAGTCAACGGGCGAGCAACAACTCCACGTTGTCCGCGAACAGTCCGGGCTGTTCGTCAGGGTCGCAGCCGGCGCGGCGGTAGTCGTCGAGCGGCGAGTCGGTGCCTTCGGAGTGCGGAAAGTCGCTGCAACACATGAACACATCGCCCGTCTTGCGGGTGAGCCGTGCCGGGTCTTCGTAGGAGAACGACGCGATGCGCACGTGCTCGAGGAGGTAGTCGCTCGGGCGCTTCGCCAGCGTCACGTCGGTGCCGTTGAGCCGGCTGGTGAAGTCGACCGATCCATCGAGCATCAACAGGAACTGCGGCACCCAGATCGAGCTCAACTCGACGATCCCGAGCCGCAGGCCCGGATGCCGATCGAACACTCCGTCGAGGATGAGGTCGGTGAGGGCCAGCGCCGGCGGCACCCAGATGAATGCGGATTCGATCGCGGGCACGAACGAATCGCCCTCGGCTGGGTACCAGCAGTCGTCGAACACCCGGGGTTGGTCGGCGACGTGAAAGACCGGAGTGACGCCGTGCTCGACGAACGCGGCCCAGATTCGCTCGTGATCGGGATGGCTGAGCGGGCGACCGTCGACCGGGGCCGGCGCGATCATCGCCAGACGCACGCCGGCGGCGTCGAGCTCCGCGAGCTGTGCTTCGATCCAGTCACCGTCCCGCAACGTGAGGTGGGCGACGGGATGCAACCGGCGACCGGAGTCGGTCACGATCGATGCACACCACCGGTTCCAGGCCGTCATATTGGCGGTGAGCGCGGGCAGCGACGACGAGAGTCGTCGCTCCCACAGCAGGCCGAAGTTCGGGAAGCACACCGCTTCGTCGATACCGACTTCGTCGAGCCAGCCGACTCGCGCGCTGGGGCTCCAGTACGTGTCGGGGAGCGCGTCGTCGTAGGTGTACGACGACGGTTCGCCGGCGCGCAGGTGACGACGGTGGTCGCCGTTGCTCTGGACGTTGCCGGGCAGGTGCACATCGGCCAGCTCGAGACGCTGATTCCGCCATGTGACCCACGTGTAACCCTGTCCGTCGTCAACGAGCTCGAGCGCCTCGTCACGCTGCGACGGATCGATGTGGTCGGCCCACATTCCGCGCGGCTCGTAGAGGTGTTGGTCGCTGTCGATGACCCCAGTCACGCCGGGCAGTCTTCACCCGTCAGGGGATGAACGCCAACAGGTCGAGACGTACGAATGTGAGGTCGTACGTGCCATCCGGCCGTCGCAGCTCATCGACGCGGGCGGCGACGGAGGCGCGGAACGGCTCGCGCTGCTCGGGGGCGAGATCGACGGCGTACGCCTCGACGGCCTGGCTCGACAACCAGCCGAGGATGCTGTCGCGATCGAAGGAGCGACGTTGGGCGACGGTGTGCACGAAGCCGTCGCGGACGTCGAAACCAATCTCGAGGAGCAGATCGAGGTAGGCGCCGGCGTGTACGAACGTCCACGGCGCACGCGGTGCGTTCGGGCCCGCCACATCGCGCGCGATCTCGTCGAGGAACGCGACGACCTCACGCACGTTGTCGCCGCCGCCGCATTCGACGCGCAGCGCGCCCCCCGAACGCAGCAGTCGACGGCAGTCGCGCAGGATCGACGGGTGATCGGTCCACGGCACCCAATGCAGCATCGACTGGCTGAAGACCACGTCGAACGAGGCGTCGTCGGGCAGTGCGGCGGAGAGGTGTTGCGCAGCCGCTTCGACGAACGATTGATTGGCACCGGCGCGCGAGCGCGCCTGCGCCAGCAGCGACGGCTGCGGGTCGACACCGACGACGTGACCGTCGGGAGCGCGGGTGGCCACGGTGGCCGTCAGGTCGCCGGCACCGCAGCCGAGATCGAGCACGCGGTCGGTCGGCTTCAGCGGCAGCGTGGCGAGGAAGCGGGCGTCGTAGCGGCGGTGGTGGTCGGTGTTGGCCGCGTACAGCGCGCCGTCCCAGGCTGGCAGCCATGGCTGGAGTCCTACATCATGAGATGACCGTCCCGCCATGCGGGCAACGTAGCAGTCGCAATCTCTGGCTGTCGCCTCATTTGTCGCTAACAAATGACCGCCATGGTGAGCGGCATGAAGAAGCTCATCGCCACCATCAGCATCATCAGTGCGCTCGGCATCGGCGCATTCGCCCTCAACACCGTCATGCCGGCGGGCGCGCTCGGCATCGCCTCGAACCAAGGGGCCGGAACCGCCGCCGATCCGTCGGCATCCTGCGGGCCTCGGGCCACCTTCAAGGGCGTGCTCGACAAGCTCGTCGCCGACGGCACGATCACGCAGGCCCAGGCCGATGCCATCACCCAAGCCATGCAGGAAGCCGCCGCCGCCAATCATCCCGGCGGTCCGGGCGGACCCGGTGGCCGCCGAGGTCCCATGGCCGGGAGAGTGATCGACGGCATGTTCCAGGTCTCGGCCGACACGATCGGTGTGTCCGTCGACGACCTCAAGGCTGCGCTGCAGAGCGGTCAGTCGGTCGCCGATGTGGCCAACGCCCACTCGGTGAACCCGAGCGACGTCGTCACGGCCATCGTCGACGCCGGCACCACGAAGATCGACGCAGCAGTGGCCAGCGGCAAGGTCACCCAGCAGCAGGCCGACCTCCTCGAGTCGCACCTTCCTCAGGCGGCCGATCGGTTCGTCAACCACACGAAGACCTGCTGAACTCCCGGGATCGGCGACGATCCTCATCCCTTGCTCCACATCCTGACGGAGGCCGCCTACGGGCGGCCTCCTGTCGCGGACGGGGACATCACGGTGCTGCCGGCGCTGCCTGGGCCGCGCCATTGCGTGGTGGCGTTCACCGCACATCACGTGATGGCGGCGGAGATCGACGAGGACACCATCCGGCAGCGACTCGACCCCGGTGATTTGAGCCAACCGCTGTCCGCGCCGTTCCTGCTGTTCCTCGCCGGATGGCTCGGCGCGAGCCCCGGCCCGATCGACATGCTGATGGTGGCGCCGCCGGGCGATCACGAGCTGCCGTTGTACGCCCGTGACGACCTCGTCGACCATCCGCGCGTGCAGCGCGCTGGTCGGTATCGCCGTGAGCTCACTGTCTATGCACACCGCGAGCACGGTGAACCAGACGGCATTCTCGTGATCGGACGAGGCGTCGCCGGTCGATGGGAGATGGCCTACGAAGTCGCGCCAACCGCGCGGGACTGCGGGCTCGGGAGGCGGATCGCGCGCGCCGCGGGCCGCTTCGTAGACGACGAGCCGCTGTTCGCGCAGGTCACGCCGGGGAACGTTGCGTCGGTGCGAGCGTGTCTGGCGGCGGGCTATGTGCCGATCGGCAGCGAAGTGCTGTTCAGCCCTCACGACTGAAGTGCACGGACGTGACGCTTCCGTCATGCGGGTGCACTTCAGTCGTCAGGAGTCACGGCCATAGAACAAGCGCTCGACGACGCGACGCGATCGGCGGGTGACGCGCCGGTAGTCGTCCCGCAACTGGCGGGCGGTCGTGCCGAGCGAGATCGCGAGCCGCTCGAGCTCCTCGAGCCGCGGCGGCAGCGTGTCGCCCGGCGCGCTGTTCACGAGGAACCACCGGTTGCGCGTGCGTTCGCAGAACCGGTACGCCTCGACGAGCACCGCGTGGTCCTCTGCGTCGAGCCGTCCTCCGGCATGGAGCTCGTCGAGCGCCTCCACAGTGCCCGGGCTGCGCACGCCGTGCTCGAGCTGCAGCAGCTGCACGGTGAACTCGACATCGGACAGGCTGCCGCGTCCGAGCTTCAGGTGATACTGAGCGTCCTCGTTCGCGGGGATGCGTTCGCTCTCCACGCGCGCCTTGATACGACGGATCTCGCGCCGCTCCTCGTCCGACAACTCGCCGCGCCACAGGAACGGGTCGAGCACGTCAAAGAAGCGACGAGCAAGATCCACGTCGCCGGCGACCGCCCGCGCCCGCACCATCGCCAGCCGCTCCCACGGTTGCGCGTAGTTCTCGAAGTAGGTGTGGTACGCATCGAGACTGCGGGCCAAGGGTCCGTCCTTGCCTTCCGGTCGGAGGTCGGCGTCGAGGTCGTAGATGTGGGGCCGGTTGCCACCGACATCCCGGAGCAGCGTGGTGGCGATGCGCTCGGCGACGGTGAAGTCGGCCGGCGTCGACCCGTCGTACACGAAAAGGATGTCGAGGTCGCTCGCGTAGGAGAGCTCGCCACCACCCAGGCGTCCGAGCGCGATCACCGCGAACGGCAGCGGCGGCTCGAGCACGTCGACGGCGGCCTCGAGCGTCGCCTCCGCAAGATTGGTGAGCGCGGTACCCACCTCGGACACGTCGATGAGATCGAGCACGTCGTGCGCGGCGATGCGCAGTCCTTCTCGGTCGGTGAACCGCTTCAGTGCGGGCCAGCGTTCCTCCGGATCCGGTCGCCACCCCACGGTCGCGCGTGTGGCCTCGACCAGCTCATCTCGCGATCGCAGCCGCATCTCGGTCGCATCGCCGAGGGTTTCGATCATGTCCGGGTTGCGGCGCAACAGCTGCCCGAGCGTCCGGCTCGTACCGAGCAACCTGCACAATCGCTGTGCGACTTCCGGCGACTCGCGGAACGCAGTCGCCAACTCCATCGACCGTTGCGGTCCCGACGCGATGTTGCGCAAGCCGAGGAGGCCGAGGTCGGGGTCGGGAGAGGCCGACAACCAATCGAGCAACAGCGGCAGCAACTGCTGCATGAGTCGCGACGATCGCGTGAGCCCTCGCGTGAGCTCCCGCACCGCTTGGCGCGTGCGTTCGACGTCGGAGAAGCCGAACGCAGCCAGCCGTGCGGCCGCTGCCTCCTCCGTGAGGATGCGATCGCCGTCATGGGCGAACGCCTCCAGCAGCGGCCGGAACCACAGGCGCTCGTGGATGGCGCGCACCGTGCTCTGGTGATGCCGTAGGTCGCGCACGAAGCGCTCGGCCGCGCTGGCTTCGACGGTGCCGCTGTACCCGAGCACGCGCGCCAGGCGGTCCTGCTCGAGCTCGTCCTCCGGGATGGCGTGTACCTGCTGCTCGTCGTCGAGCTGCAATCGGTGCTCGACCGTGCGCAGATGGCGGTAGGCCGCTGTGAGTTGGTCGGCGTCGTGCCGCGCGACGTAGCCCGCGTCAGCGAGCTCCGCGAGCGCGGTGAGCGTCGTGGGACTGCGCAGCTCCTCATCCGCGCCGCCGTGGACGAGTTGGAGCAACTGCACCGCGAACTCGACATCGCGGATGCCGCCCGAGCCGAGCTTCAACTCGCGATCGGAGAGGCCCCGGCGCGCGACGTCGGCTTCCGCTCGCGCCTTCATCGCCCGCACCGCGCGGATCGACTCCGCGGTGAACGGGCGGCTCCACAGATGCTCGGCGGCCGAGAGGTCGAACGCGTCGCCGAGGGCCTTGTCGCCCCCGACGGCTCGAGCTTTCAGCAGCGCCTGGAACTCCCACGGCTCGGCCCACCGCTCCCAATACGCCTCGTACGACGGCAGCGTGCGGACGAGCGCGCCGTTGCGACCCTCGGGCCGAAGGTTCAAGTCGACGCGGAAGCAACGGCGGGCGATGTCGATCGCCGCCCGCGCGCTGTGCTCGACCGCGGACGGGTCGCGCTTGCTGTCGGTCACGAGCATCACGTCGACGTCGGATGCGTAGTTCAGCTCGCGGCCGCCGAGCTTGCCCATACCGATGACGGCGAGACCGTCACCGCCCGCGAGGGCGACCGCGGTGTCGAGCACGTCGGCCGCCATGGCGGCCAGCGCGGCCGCGACTGCTTCGAACTCGTCGACGCGCAGGAGGTCGCGTGCCGCGATGCGCAGGAACTCGTGACGCTTCCACCGCACGAGCCCATCGGCCGACGACGTGTCGACCGGCGGGCGGTGGTCGAGATGCTCGAGCACCGCCCGCGCATCAGGGTCGGTGTCGAGCAAGCGGCCGAGTGAACGGCTGGCGTTGCGCACCACGCTCTCGGCGTCGTCGACCACCGGGGCTTCAGGCACTGGTCGGTAGTCTGGCCATGTGGCTCGCGTCCGCGTCGCCGTTTGTCAGCTGAACACCACGGTCGGCGACCTCGAAGGCAATGCCGATCGCATCATCGCCGCGTACGGCGAGGCCGAGGCGGCCGGCTGCGACGTGGCGGTGTTCCCGGAGCTGGCCATCACCGGCTATCCGCCGGAAGACCTGCTGCTCAAGCCGGGATTCATCCGTGCCAACCGCACGGCGCTCGACAAGGTCGCCGCGAGCACCGCGAATTGCGTCGCCGTCGTGGGATTCGTCGATGCCCGGCGCGATCTGCACAACGCGGCTGCGGTCTGCGCCCGTGGCGGCCTCCAGGGGACGTACCACAAGCGCCATCTACCCAACTACGCGGTGTTCGATGAGCAGCGTTACTTCACGCCGGGCAGCGAGTCGCTCGTGCTGTTCGAGATCGCGGGTGTGAAGGTGGGCATCTCGGTCTGCGAAGACGCGTGGATTCCGTACGGCCCGATCGCCGAGCAGGCCGCCGGTGGCGCGGAGCTGATCCTGAACATCAATGCTTCGCCGTACTACGCGAACCGGCTCGTCGAACGGGAGCGCATGCTCGCGACGCGCGCCGCGGATGCGTCGTGCGCGCTTGTCTATGTGAACCAGATCGGCGGACAAGACGAGCTCGTGTTCGACGGCGCGTCGCTCGTGTTCGACAGCGACGGCCTGCTCCTCGCGCGGGCACCGCAGTTCGTCGAGCACACGATGATCGTCGATCTCGACGTACTACCGGTCTTCCGCAAGCGCTTGCTCGATCCGCGGGGTCGCGCGATGGCCACACCCCTCCCGGTGGTCGAGATCAGCCCGGTGCGCGTCGATCACGAGGGTGAGTTCCACCCGACGCCCACAGAGCCCCTTCCAGGCGAGCGTGAGGTGTATCAGGCGTTGGTGCTCGGCACCCGCGACTACATCGAGAAGAACGGGTTCACCGACGTCGTGCTCGGTCTGTCAGGCGGGATCGACTCGTCGCTCGTCACGGTGATCGCGGCCGACGCCATCGGTGCTGACCGTGTGCACGCGGTGGCCCTGCCGTCTCGGTACTCCACGGAGGGGTCGATCACCGATGCGGAGCGGTTGTGCACCAACCTCGGGGTCGAGCTGCGCACCATCCCGATCGAGCCGGCGTTCCAGGCAACGCTCGAGATGCTGGCGCCGTCGTTCGTCGGCGCGCAGCCGGACATCACCGAGGAGAACCTGCAGGGCCGCATCCGAGCGAACGTGTTGATGGCGTTGGCCAACAAGTTTCGCAGCTGGCTCGTGCTCATCTGCGGCAACAAGAGCGAGCTGGCGGTCGGGTACACGACGATCTACGGCGTCGACATGGCCGGCGGGTTCGCGGTGATCAAGGACGTGTTCAAGACGACGGTGTACGAGCTGGCGAAGGATCGCAATGCAGTCGCCGGCTACGACCTCATCCCCGAGACGGTGATCGTGAAGCCGCCGTCAGCCGAGCTCGCTCCTGGCCAACGCGACGATCAGAACCTGCCGCCGTACGAGCTCCTCGATCCGATCCTCGAGGCCTACGTCGAGCGCGACCTCACCAGAGCCGAACTCATCGAAGCGGGCTTCGATCCCGCCCTGGTGCAGCGGATCACGCGCCTCGTCGATGTGGCCGAGTGGAAGCGCCGCCAAGCGCCGATCGGCGTGCGCGTCACGCCGAAGGCGTTCGGCAAGGACCGCCGCCTCCCCATCACCAACAAGTACTCCGGCTGACCACCAGCCCCCGAAATGAAATCCCACTCAGACGTACACAGAAATGTGTACGTCTGAGTGGGATTTGCTCAGGTGGTCGCCGCCTCGAGGCGTTGGGCCCAGTACTTGCGGCCACCCGTGAAGAGGCCGGCCGCGATCGCCGCCAACGGGACGAGCAGGAAGAGCTTCCCCCACGGTTTGTTGGCGTGCGTCGCGGACGCCACGGCGAATCGCTTCGGCGCGGCCGCCACCTGCGCGGGTGGGGCGGTCGTGGGCGGAGCGGTGGCCGTCGGCGCGGCTGTCCCCGTTGGTGCCGCGACGACGGGTCCGGCTGGCGTGTTGCCGCTCGGGGGCGCCACGGCGACTTTCGGCGTCGTCGGCGGCGGTGCATCGGGTGTGCCTTCGGCATCGACACGGGCGAGGAACTTCACCCACCACGTCGGCGGAAGCACGGCGGACGCATCAGGCGCGGGCACCACCATCAGCGTCACCTCGCTGCGGGCGCCCGCGAGGAACCGCGTGATGTCGGCCGCCCACGAGCCGTTGCCGGCAGGGTCCTTCGTGCGGACGAGCTCGACCGCGTTGCTGCAGTCTGGCTTCGGCGCGTTGGCGTACGCCCCGCCGTCGATCACGATCCACGGCACAGTCGTGGTGCACACCTGCAGGGTCGGCGTCGTGATGTCCTTGAAGGGCGCGTCGGCTTCGCCCATCACGAGCGTTGCCCTGGTGACGTCGCCGCGGATCAGCACCCGCAGTGCGGCGACGCTCTCGTCGCCCTGTAGGCCCGCCGCCACCTCGAAGTTGGCCGGATTGCCGGTGGGCTGTGCACCCGCCCGCTGTGTCCACCATCCCACCTTGTCGACGAGCGTCAGGTCAGCCGTGCCCGCGGCGAACGCCGTCCACAGGCCCACGAACCCGAGCAGCACGGCGCACGCCGCGAGCGGCTTGAGGCGCTTCATCGTCCGGCCGCCGTGAGTGGCTTGCGGCGCCGTTGACCGGAGGGGCTGCCGCCTCCGCTACCGCCGCCGGATCCCGACCGGTTGATGGCGGCGTCCGACGTCCCGAGGTACCCCTCGACGACGCGTGGGTCGCGCACCACGTCGTGCGGCTCGCCACGAGCAATGATCGTGCCGAGCTCGAGGGCGATCAGCTCGTCGGAGATCGTGGTGATCAGCGGCATGTCGTGCTCGATGACGATGAGGGCCGCGCCAGTCTTGTCGCGGATGTCGAGGAGTACCGGCGCGAGTGCTTCGGTCTCGCGCTGCGCGATGCCTGAAGACGGTTCGTCGAGCAGGAGCACCGACGGTTTGTGCGCGAGTGTGCACGCGAGGTCGACGACGCGTCTCGTGCCGGTCGACAACTCGCCGACGAACTTGTCGGCGTACGCCTGCAAACGCATGAGTTCGATGAGCTCGTCGACCTTGGCATTGACCTCTCTCTCCGAGACGGTGACCGCGGGCGACAGCAGGAAGGCCGCGAGCGGATCCGGTACTGATACGTGACGCTCGTACGCGGTCGCGATCGTGTCGCGGACCGTCATCGACGGGAACAACCGTGCGTCCTGGAACGAGCGGCCGAGCCCGGCGAGCGCTCGTTGGTCGGGTGACAGCTCGGTCACGTCTTTGCCCCCGAGCAGGATCCGGCCGGACGCCTCGGGCACGAAGCCGGAGATGATGTCGAGCACGGTCGTCTTGCCCGCGCCGTTCGGGCCGATCATGCCGATGATCTGGCCTTCGGCGACGGTGAAGCTCACATCGTTGACGGCCCGAATGCCGCCGAACGATGCCGAGATCTCGCGGAGCTCGATCGCCTGCTCGTGCGTGTGGCCGCAATGCTCGCACGCACCGACGAAGTGGCGGTGACCGTTCGACGTCACGCCCGCGAGCTGCTCGGTCCGCTTCGTCGCGGCGCCCTCGAGGAACACCGCCCGCAACAGCTCCGGCCGCTCCAACAGCTCCGCGGTCGGGCCGTTGAATCGAACCTCACCCTTCTCGAGGAACACGGCTCGCTCCGCGAGCGTGATCGCGACGTTGACCGACTGTTCGACGAGCACGATCGTCGTTCCGCTCTCGTGGATGGCGTGCACGATGCCGAGGAGCTGCTCGACGATGATCGGAGCCAGGCCGAGGCTCAGCTCGTCGATCATGAGCACCTCGGGCTTGGCCAGGAACGCCTGCCCCAAGGTGAGCATCTGCTGCTCGCCGCCCGAGAGGTTGCCGGCGCGCTGATCCCACCGCTCGCGCAAGATCGGGAAGAACTCCAGCACCTGCTCGGTCGCGGTACGCACGTACTCGGGATCCTTGACGTACTGCCAGCCCGCCAGCTGCAGGTTCTCGGCAACGGTGAGGGTCGGGAACACGCCCTTGCCGCCCGGCATCATCGCGATACCGCGCGTCACCGTCTCGATCGGGCTCGCGCCAGTGATGTTGTGCCCGTCGAAGGTGACGGTGCCACCCATCGGCTTCACCAGGCCGCAGATCGCGGACAGCAGGGTCGACTTTCCGGCACCGTTCGTGCCGAGCAGGGCCACGATCTCACCGCGCGACACGTGGAAGTCCACGCCGAACAGGACCTTCGCCTTGTCGTACGCGACTTCCAGGCCGCGCACGACGAGCAGCGCATCCTCCGGGGGCTGGCCGCTCTCGTGTTGCGGAGCCCACTCGGGCGCGAGGCCGGTTGCGATGGGCGCGTCGGCCTCGACGGCATCGAGCAACGCGACCTCGGTCTCGTCGACACGCACGTCGGCCAGCAGGCTCGGCACGATGATGCCCCGCGCCTTCGCGATTCGGCGCAGCACCGCGTCGCGCAACGCGTAGAACGCGCCACCGATGCCGTCCGGGCGCACGAGCATGATCAACAGCAGACCGACACCGCTGGCGAACAACCTCGCCTGTTGCGTGCGCGTGAGCGGCGAGTAGTTCACGAAGTAGAGGTACGCCGCGCCGAGCATGGCGCCGCCGACGGACCCGAGCCCGCCGAGCACGCCGATCGAGAACACCAGGATGTTCTGCGATGGATCGCGGATCGTGCTCGAAAGCTGGTGCTGATGGAACAGATACAGCCCACCCGCCAGGCCGGCGATGAAGCCGGAGAAGCCGAATGCCGTCAGCTGCGCGCGCACCGGGCTGATGCCGTACGACTGCGCCGCCCGTGAGTTGTCGCGGGTGGCGATGAGCACGCGGCCGGTGCGCGACCGTCGGAGACGCCAGATCGCGGCGACGACGAACGCCAACAACACCAGCACCACGTAGTAGTACGAGTAGTCCGACTCGAGGTCGAACTTGTCGAAGATGACGGGCCTGACGCGGAGACGGTCGGCCACCTGTGGGATGAGCCAGGGGAAGTACTCGTTGTTCAGGAAGAACGTTCCTGTCGTGACCGCGAACGCCAGCGACGTCACCGCGAGGAACGGTCCCTTGATCTTGAGCGCGGGGATGCCCAACGCGAGCGCGACCACCGTGCCGGTCAGCCCGGCGGCGGCGAGGCAGACGAAGAAGTGTTTGCCTTGCAACGCGAGCGTCCACGCGACCGCGCCGCCACAGGCCATGATCGCCAGTTGGCCGAGGCTGATCTGGCCCGCCCAGCCGGTGAGCAGCACGAGCGAGCACATGACCATCGCGAAGATGAGGCCAACGGTGAACAGGTTCACCTGGCTCTTGGTCAACGTGAGCGGAACGAAGATGAGCAGCATCCCGCTGATCGCGGCCATCACGCCGAGCCCGATCTTCATCTCGGGCAGCTGGATCAGCTCGCGGGGGATCGGTCGAACTTCACGGATCGCCCGCCACGTCGACGTGCCGATGTCGCGAGCGCGGTCCTCGCCGCCGCGGCGCTGGATGAGCAGGGCCCCCACGATGACGGCGAACAGCACAGCGTCGACGACGATCGTCGTGTGGCTGGCGAAGAACACGGCCTCGCTGATCATGCCGAGCACCAGCGCGGCGAAGATCGTGCGGGGCATGTTCTCCATCCGACCCACGACGGCGGCCGCCAGCGCCCGCAGGAGCAACGAAAGGTCGAACAGCGCGCCGACGGCCACGCCGTTGATCGGCATGCGGAGCAGCACCGCCAACCCGGAAAGGCCGGCCGCCAGCATCCAGACGAGCGTGTTGATCCGATTGGTGGGGATACCGAGCAGCGCGGCGCGATCGCTCGACTCGGCGACGGCTCGGATGCCGATGCCGAACCGGGAACGGCGCAGGAAGATCGCGAGCCCCGCCGCGACAACGGGGACGACGAGCAGGATCAGCAGATGGCCACCGCGGAAGGTGGCGGGGAACCATTCGTAGCTCCACTTGAACGGCTGTGTGGGCTGCGGGACGGTGTCGAAGTTGAACACCTTGGGGAGGAGCAGCTCGACCACTTGGAAGAGCTGTGCGATGCCGATCGTGGCCACCGTCAACTGGAGGCGCGGTGCTTTGGAGAAGCGCCGGATGAACACGATCTCGATCAAACCGCCGAGGCCGATCGCGACCGCCAACCCGAGGGGTACCGCGATCCAGAAGCTCAACCCCTTGCCGATCAGCAGCGCGGTGAGGATCGCAACTGCGCCCCCGATGTCGAACTGCGCGAAGTTGACGATCCGGTTGGCCCGGTAGACGAGGACCAACCCGACGGCGATCAGCCCCGACAGTGACCCGTTGACCAGGCCAAGGACGAGGATCGACGTGGGCGCGGGGTAGATGATCTCGACGAGCACGAGGAAGCCGAGGATCCACAGCGCTGCCTGCACGGCAGAGCGAATGTCGCTCCGGTCCACGGTCATTCCAAGCCCCCCGGGAGGATCTCGACCCCTCGCCCTAGAACTCAAGACCGGGCTTTTGCCCGGGTCGTGCAAATTATTCGGGGGGCAATGCCGATGAACCTGCGTCAGTTCTTCGAACGGTACGGAGTTTCGCTCGGGGTGTTGGCGGTTCTCGCCTTGCTCGTCGCGATCGTGCCGGGGAACTCGACGGGCACCGGCAACCAGGTCAACACGACGGGGAACGGGGGGACGGGCCGGGTGTCCGCGGGTGCTGGTGGGACCGGCGACGGCGCAAACGGAACTGCGGCCGGTGGCGGTGCGGCGACGGGGTCAGGTGGTGGCGGTGCGGGCGGTCCTAGTGTGGCCGGCGCGTCGAGCAGCGATGTGACCTTCGGTACGGGGCCGAACTGCCGCCCTGACGGTCGCCAGAACGGCATCTCGTTCTACATGCCCCCCTGCGTGCAATGGAACAACACGAACAACGGCGGAGAAACGGCCCCAGGAGTCACGGCCACCCAGATCAAGGTCATCCGCTGGCTCGGGTTCCAGGACGACGCGACCAAGGCGATCCTGCGGGCGTACAAGCTCTCCGACGAGGACTCCGTCATCGCTCGGGCGTACGACGCCTACCGCGCCTACTCGAATCACCACTACCAGACGTACGGCCGCGAGGTCGTCTACGAGGACTACGCCGCCAGCGCGGTGTCGACCAACGACGAGGCGATGATCGCCGACGCCGCGCAGATTGCCGACAAGCATCCGTTCGCCGTCATCGTCGGTAACCCGGCGGCCGTCATGCCGACCGTCCTCGCCAGCGAGCTCAATGCGCGGGGCATTCTGTGTGTCGGTTGCACGGTCTCGCTTTCGGAGGCGTACTACCGGGAGAACCCGAACGTCATCGCCGGTGGCCTGCCCAGCATCAACGACTACTGCGAGCAGTCCGCCGAGTACATCGGTAAGCGGCTCGCCGGAAAGAACGCGATCTACGCCGGCGACGAGCTCAACCCGCTGCAGGGGTTCAAGAACAAGACCCGCGTGTTCGGGCTGATGTACATCAACGGAGCGCAAGGCAAGGTCGACCCCGAAGGCGAGCGTGGTCGGAAGGTCTGTGAAGACGCGTTCGCACAGTACGGCGTCAGTTTTGCCGTGCAGGTCGCGTACCTGTACGACCCCGGCCGGAACCAGAACGACGTGAGCAACATGATCGCTCAGCTCAAGTCCGCTGGCGTGACGACCATCGTGCCGATCATCGATCCGCTGTCGCCGATCCTCATCACGCCCGAAGCCACGAACCAGAACTACTTCCCGGAGTGGTTCGTCACCGGCACGGGTCTCTCGGATACGACCACGGCCGGGCGGCTGTACGACCAGAACCAGTGGCGTCACGCGTTCGGCATCACTCCGCTGTGGGTCACCTGGGACGACGTCAAGACGTCGACAGGTGTGAAGGAGTACCACGACGCTCACCGCAACGCCCCCGATGGCGACGAGGGCGTGTTGTGCAACATCTACCGCGGTGTCGCGCAGTTCCTGTTCACCGGCATCCACATGGCGGGCCCGATCCTCACGCAGGAGAGCTGGAAGGCGGGCCAGTTCGCGTTTCCGCCGACGCCTGAGGGTGGAGGAACTGCCGCGCACCCGCTCGTGTACTCGACGCCTGATCGGCCGACGTCGATCAAGGACTTCGCCGAGGTCTACTACGACGTGTCGGCCTTCGGTCCCGACGAGCGTGGCGACTCGCGCACGGGGATGATGATGAAGACCGACAACGGCGCGCGGTACCAGGTTGGTCAATGGCCGAGCGACGATCCGCACGTGTTCGACCCGAGCCACAGCCCGATCGCGGTGAGCGACAACCCACCTGGCGGTGGCGATCCGGCCTGGACCCAGGGTCCCGCGTACGAGAACGAGGGCATGACCGGCTGTCTCAGCTGCGCCTAGCAGCTAAGAATCGCCTCTTGATCGAGGCCGTGCTCTTCGACTTCAACGGCGTGCTGACCACGTCGCCATTCGCTCACATGGCCGCGCTCGGTACCGACTCGGGTGTCGACGGCCAGGTGGTGCTCGACCTCATGCTCGGTCCCTACGACGAAGACACCGATCACGCGTGGCATCGCTTCGAGCGGGGCGAGATCACGGCCGCCGACTACGGCGCGGACCTGTTCGCCCGAGCCGCTGAGGCGAAGCTCGAGCTCGACTTCGCGAGCCTCGCCAACATGATGAGCCGCCTCGAGGTGCACGACGTCGTGATCGAGCGAGTCCGTCAGCTGCGAGCCGACGGCTACCGAACGGGGCTCGTCACCAACAACGTGAAAGAGGCGTCGACGCAGTGGCGGGAGCTCGTGCCCGTCGACGACTTGTTCGAGGTGATCGTCGACTCGTCTGCGGTCGGCATGCGCAAGCCGAACCCGGCGATCTTCCTCCACGCGCTCGAGTTGCTCGGCGGGGTCGTTCCTGAGCGGGCGGTCTTCCTCGACGATGCGCCCGGAAATGTGGTCGGCGCGCAAGCCGCAGGGCTGCACGGGATCCTCGTGGATGCGGCCGATCCGTCCGGCGCGCTGGCCGAGCTCGATGACCTGCTGTCAGCCGCCGGTGGCTAGCCGCTGCCCGATCTCCTGGCTGACCATCATGAACTCTTGTGCAGAGTTGACGTCTCGGGTCTCCACGACCTGCTCGGCGGGAGGCTCCACGATGTCGACCGGCGCGCCGTAGTCGACGAAATCGAGGCGCACGTCGAACGAGAAACCCTCGGCGGAGATCTTCATCGTGACGCGACGCGGCAGACCGTTTTCGTCGATGAACGCGTCCATCTCGGCGTCGAGGTGCACGCCCTGCTGCTCGAGTTGCGCCAGCTGATCCTGTTGCGCGTCGAGGCCCGCGTTGCTGAAGGCCTTCGACAGGTCGACTGCCGCTCGGTAGTGATGTACGACCACGCCATCGATCTCGGTGTCGCCTTCATCTGTGACGTCACCCGACAGATTGCGGAGGTAGGCGAGATAGTCCCGCCCATTCGGCACGCCGGCGATTGGCTCGTCCGCGCCGCCGGGAAGCGCGCCCTCGGCGACATTCACCTGCCACCAGCCCGGGTCGCCGGACGACGTCGTCGTGTTTCGGGTCTGGAAGTACACGGTGTTGCCGGCGACGACGATGTTCAGATCGCCGAGCGGGGCCGGCAGCGTCATTTGCGCGGATGATCGGTGGTTCGCGAAGTCTTGGTGCTCGATGCCGTCGAAGTCCACGTCCCCGCCGCCGCCGGAGCCGTGGAAGTGGAACTTGATCGTGACCGTGCCGGCGTTGGCCACCGCGTCGGGCGCATTGGTGACGGTGGCCACCTTCTGTGCCCCGGCCTTCTTGGTCGATCCACCGACGGCCACCGCGCTGATCAAACCGGCGACGACCAGTGCGACGCTCGCGACCCGGAGGGTGCGAATTACCCCAGAACTCCCCACGCCCGGAGAGTACGCCTGGCCGTCTTGACCGTGGGGTCAAGTTCGCGAGAATCTGCAACCTGCATCGACACAGGGGGACTGATGGCCGATCCGAAGAAGCCGCGGGCGCCGTTTGCACCGTGGGATAGACGGGAGCTGCCGGGAGCGTTCTCCGTCGAGGATTCGGCCCGCCGCGTCGGCAACTACAAGTGGATCGAGATGAAGTTGTTCGAGGTGCTGGGCGGCTGGGTGGCCACCGTCCCGGAGCTCGATGTGAAGATGCGACTCGGCACGCACTGCTACCACCACGCATGGCACTCCGAGCTGTGGCACAAGCGCCTGCCGGAGCTTCGGGAGATGAATCCGGAGCGCCTCACCCAACCGGCCAACGACGAGCTGGTGGCGTTCGTCGAGGCGATGACCGAGCCCGAGGCGCCCGAGCTTACGATCGAGAAGCTGGTCGGGGTCTACCGCGTGCTGATCCCGCACAAGATCGCGGCATACACGTACCACTTGAACAACACCTCCACGATCACCGATGCGCCGACCATTCGGTCGCTGAAGTTCGCGCTCCAGGACGAGTTCGACGACTGGCGCGACGGCGAGATGCTCATCCAGTCGCTGATCGATTCCGAGGCGGAAGTCGATCGTGCCGCCGCGCACCAGGCAAAACTTGAGAAACTGATGCTGGCCGCCGGTGGCATCGCCGGACCCGGCTCCATCGGCTCGGCCTACGACACGAAGCAGGAGGCCATCGCATGAGGAAGATCTTCCCCGCCGATCTGCTGGCCCGCGACGAGCGGTTCGTCCGGCTCACCACCGAGCAGCGCTTCATGGATCCGCGCTCGCCGGCTGGTCAGACGAAGGGTCGTGGACCCCTCAAGCTCACACCGGCTCGACCCGACGCGCCCGACGCGGCGCGCGCGTTGATGCACGGCATCTTCGTTGGCGAGGTGCAGGCGCTCGAGGGCGCCGGTCGCACGTGCTGGGATTTCGAGACCGGTGATGGTGGCGACGAGACCCCGTTCGCGTTGAAGCTCGACATGGCGCGGCAGTGCTGGGACGAAGCGCGTCACTGCGAGATCTCCGTGAAGCTGTCGGACTGGATGGGGACCGAGCTCGGCGAGTTCTCCGAGTCCACGTTCCTCTACGAGGCGGCCTGCAACCCCGACCCGGTGTTGCGGCTCACGGGCGTGAACCGCGCGCTCGAAGGCCTCGCCATCGACGTGTTCAACACCATGAAAGAGTTCGGCGCCATCGCCGAAGATCCAGTGCTCGAGTTCTGCGAGGACTGGATGCTGGCCGACGAGGTCACGCACGTGAAGATGGGCAGCGACTGGCTCCGCCGTCTCACGGAGAAGGATCCCGAGAGGCGCGAGCGGGCGCTCGAGTTCCAGCGCGTCGTCGACAAGCTGTTCTCCCTCGGTGGCTTCCGCGGCGAGGACGACGACAGCCCGGTCCGGTTGGCGCGCCGCTTCCGCGAGCTCGCCGGCTTCGACGAGCAGGAGATGGACGATCTCGCCGAGATCTCGCGCGAGGCCAAGGCCGACGCCGACCGCATGCGCGAGCAACTTGTTGCTGAGGCAACCGCTTGACCGTCAGCGTCTCGCCGGAAACGTTCACGCTCGTCAGTTACGACGCGGCAGAGATCGCGTCGATCATTGGCGACCTCGTCACCGCGATCGGGCTGCCGTCCGATCTCGATGTGCGCATCGAGGTCGACGAGTCGACGCCGTTGGGCCGGGCGCAAGTCGCGTCGATCGATCCGTTGCTGATCACCGTCGAGAGCGGCGCGCTCGAAGACCCGAAGCGACCGCGCAACCTGTCACCCACCGGTAGCGCGGATGTGCTCGGACGCCTGCTGTTCCGTGTGCGCGATCGGCTCGATCCCGACTTCGGCGATCCGCCGGACGACGACAAGCTCACGTTGCCGCAGTCAGTCGCGTGGGACGCGTACTGCGTCGGCCGGCTCGTGCGCCTCGGTTTCACCCACTACGACAACCGGCAGCGCCGGCTGTACCACTTCCGCAATCGTCACGGCTTCAGCGATGCGGCCGACGACGCGTTCGAGCGACTCTGGACGGCCGACGGCCTCGTTTGGTCCGACGTCACCGCCCTCAGCGACAGCGCCGTCGGCACATCCGCGGCCTAGATGGGCTTTTGACAGTACGGGCAACACAAAAATGTGTTGCCCGTACTGTCAAAACGAGAGCGACTAGATCAAGTCGTGCGCGGAGATCGCCTCGAGGAGGTCGATCTGCGGAGGCTGAGCGAGCAGGCCCTGGCACGCCTTCGCCATCTCGACCATCTCCGGCGAGTCGAAATGGGTCCGCTGTGCTGCAGATGAGTCCCATTTCTGGATGATCACGAACCGTCCGGGCGAGGTCGCCGACGAACACAGATCGATGTTGCGGCATCCCGGCTGACCTCGGCTCAGTACGACGTACTTCGCCAGGACGGACTGCAACGGCTCCGGTTGCGCCGATTCGAACACCATCGTGACGATCGCCAATTCGACCTCAGACACGCCCGAACCCTAACGGGCAGGCAGGAATCGCCCCGAGAGCAGCGAATTGACGTGTGGACAAGGACGCAGAATCGGACGAACCCCCGGTCAAGCCGTACCCTCAGCTGGTCGAAGAAGCCTTGACGAGCCTGTCCGCCACCTCCCAAATCGGCAGGTTGGCAGTCTTGACCAGCCCAGTATCGTAAAGACCGGACTTTGAACGGCTGCGCCGTCGAGGTTCAAGCTCGGCGGGGCAGTACCGCTCCGCCGCGGCCTCCCACTTATCCACACCCTGCAGACCGAGGAGAGGGCTCTCTTGCCCAAAGAGCGTGTTGAACGGGACGAGGAAGATCTCGTCCGCCTCTACCTCA
>JBEEFW010000164.1:0-10370 GCA_041166385.1 Acidimicrobiaceae bacterium
GCGAGGATGTCGAGGAGCTGGGGGTCGAGTGCCATGGGCCTCAGCCTTCCATGACGGCTTGGACCTCTGCCACGTGCCGCGCGACTTCCTCGACGGTACGGGCCTCGAGGTTCAGCCGCAGGAGCGGCTCCGTGTTGGACGGCCGCAGGTTGAACCACCAGTCGCCGAGGTCCACCGTCAACCCGTCGAGTCGGTCCTGCTGCGCGTCGGTGAACGCCGCCGCGACTCGCTCGATGACCGCCAATGGGTCGTCGACACGCGTGTTGATCTCTCCCGATTGCGCATACCGCTCGTAGGGCTTGCGGAGCTCGGACAACGGGACACCTGCGCCGCACAGCTCCTCGAGCACCACGAGGGCGGCGATCGAGCCGGAGTCGGCGCGGTAGTTGTCGCGGAAGTAGTAGTGCGCAGAGTGCTCTCCCCCGAACGCCGCGCCGGTCTCGGCCATCACGGCCTTGATGAAGCTGTGGCCGACGCGAGTGCGGATCGGGGTGCCGCCGTTCTCCCGGACGATCTCCGGCACGGCCTTGGAACAGATGCAGTTGTAGAGGATCGTCGCGCCGGGCTCCTTCCCCAGCACGGCCTTCGCGACGATCGCGGTGGTCGTCGATCCGGATACGGGCACACCTTGGTCGTCGACGAGGAACACCCGGTCAGCATCACCGTCAAACGCGAGCCCGACGTCGGCGCCCGACGCGTTCACGCGGGCCACGAGATCGCGCAGGTTCTCCAGCTGAATGGGGTCCGCGGGATGATTCGGGAATGTGCCGTCGAGCTCGCCGAACATCACTTCGAGATCGAACGGAAGCGGCTTGAACACGATGGGGACGACGAGCCCGCCCATTCCGTTGGCGGTGTCGGCGATCACCTTCAACGGCTTCAGCTTGGCGACATCGACGAACGAGCGCACGTGGGCGGCGAAGTCCTCGAGCACATCCTGATGCGTGACCGCACCCACGGTGTCTGACGGCTCGAGGCCGCCCTTCGCCAATGCTTTGACTTCCGCGAGACCGGTGTCCTCCCCAACTGGTTTCGCACCGGCGAGGCAGAGCTTGATGCCGTTGTACTGGGCCGGGTTGTGCGAGGCCGTGAACATCGCACCGGGAGCATCGAACCGGCCGGCGGCGGAGTAGTTGAGGTCGGTCGACGCCTTGCCGAGGTCGTCGACGTCGACCCCCTGCGACCGCACGCCGTCGGCGAACGCCGCTGACAACTCCACCCCGGAGGGACGCATGTCCCGAGCGATGAGTACACGGGGCGCGGCGGCGAAGCGGGCGAAGGCCGCGCCGATGCTGCGACACATCGGCGCGTCGAGTTGGTCGGGCACGACACCCCGAATGTCGTAAGCCTTGAAAACGGCGTCGATGTCACCCATGCACTTGGAACCTAGCCATACGCGCCCTTGCGCAACCAGCGACGGATTCGGAACAGATCCCGGACGAGACGGATCGCGTCGCGAACGACGCGCACGGTCGAACGGGTGGTGTTGACGACCGTCACGGGCACCTCAGCCAACGTGAGCCCGTTGCGCTCCGCGATCACGAACAGCTCGACGTCGAACGCAAAACCGTCGATCTTCGAGCGCTCGAAGATGAACCGTCCGGCCTCCGCGCGAAAGGCCTTCAGCCCGCACTGGGTGTCGCGATAGTTCCCGAGCAGCACGGCGTGCGTGAGCCAGTTGATGACGCGTCCGCCGACTTCGCGAAGGCGACCGGCCTGCACGAGCGTGCGGGTCATGTCGTGCTTGCGGCTCCCGACCACGACGTCGACGCCCGATTCGACGATCTCGAGCAAGCCCTCCAACTGCTCGGGCGCATACGAGAGGTCGGCGTCGGTGAACGCGATCGTGCCACCAGTGGCGGCCAGCACGCCTGTGCGCACGGCCGCACCCTTGCCTCGATTCGCCGCATGCGACAGCACGCGGTCAGCACCCGCGGCGCGGGCGGCGTCCGCCGTCCCGTCCGAGGACCCGTCGTCGACGACGATGAGTTCGACGCCCCCCTCGACGCCCGACAGAGCAGCGCGCACCGCGGCGACGGCCGATGCGATCCGATCGTGCTCCTCGTACGCCGGGACGACGACGCTCAGGCGTACGACGTTTCCTCCCCATTGGGTGAAGGAGGCTCGTCGCGAAGCGGCGGCTCATCTCGGAGCGGCGGCTCGAGGAGTCGACTCAACAGATCGCCACCCGCAGGAAGTGGCTCAGGCATACGCACCGGCGGCCGGCGGGCGAGCACGATCGCGAGTGCGACACCGAGCAGCGTCAGCAGGTAGGCGAAGTACTCCACACCGGTGTTGCCGTAGTGCAGATGGACGTGCTTGGACGTCGGCACGACCACCATCAGGTTCGGCGTCACGCGGAACGGACCCTCCGCGCCGTCGACCTTCCAGTTCGGGAAGTACGACGCCTTCACCAAGACCGGCGTACCGACACGGTCGACGTCGAAGTCGATCGTGTCCGTGCCCGTCGCGATGTTGCTGACGGTGGCGGGGTCGACGGGCCGCGTAGGCGGCGTTTCGCCGTCTTTCACATGCGCCCACTGCGATGGGCCACTCGCCGCGAGGAAGACGTTCCACCGCGTCGGGTCGAGATACCACGACATCGCCGGGCCGTTCGCCTGGATGTTGCGCCCCTGCGCGTCCTTGGGCGCGGTGTGCGGGTCGCTCGTGCCGTACGTCCAATCCAGCCCGGAGTTGTGGTTGGTGACGACCGCGGGCTCGTTGTCGAGCGGCACGACCAGGTTGCTGTCGGCGATCTCGTAGATGTGCCAGGCCCCGGTCGAGGCGATCTCGTGCAGATCCGGGTGGGTGGACGCTGCCGCGACGGCTTGCTTCGTCGACGCGAGGTAGTACCGGACGCCGAGCAGCTGCATGTGCTTGATCCCGAGGTCGATGTCGAACCCGCGGTAGGGAAGGTTGCGCTGCGCGCACGAGCACTTGGTCGACAGCTCGTCTTGATTCACGAAATGGAACGGCGTCGTCGTCGACGACTCGAAGTACAGGCCCTCCATCGAGCCGATGCAACCGTCGGTCCAGTGCGACAGCAGCATCGGCGCCATCGGGGTGCCGTAACGCTCGAGTCGTGGATCGTCGTACTCCCACATCGCGCGCCCGCAGCCCTGCTCCTCGCCCACGCGCGTCATGGTGGAGACGAGGTCGTAGTACTCGGGGTAGGCGGGCTTCTTCTCGTAGCCGGTGTAGTTCCATCGAGCCCAGTCCGGAGCGGGATTGCCGGGCGCGGCGGAGCTGATCGTGGGCGCCAGCGGAATCGAGTAGCCGAGGAGCTCTGGATGCCAGTGGAATCCGTCGGCGTCGCTGGTCTCGCCCGGCAGTGCCTTGAGCGGAAGCCCGACGACGATGATCACGGCGACGAGTGAGATGGCGGTGGCCGCGATGTTGACGGACGTCACCGGGCGATCTGGATCGCGGGCGATGAGGAGTGCGATCGCGCGGGCGAGCTCCGCGATCCCGAGCGCCGCGAGCAGGCACAGCATCAAGTAGTAGAAGGGCAGCAGCCGCGCGTTCCACAGCCGCGACTCGGGGGCGATGACAAACGCGACGGCCATGAGCACGGCCACGAGCCCGAGCCACATCCCGACGCGAATGCGCAGGACGAGCGACACCACGACGCCGACGATGGCGAGGGCCAGCACCCACTGCAGGCCCGTCGGCCCGAGGTAGTCGTGGAAGATCTGCGTTCGGAAGGCCGAGTCGGTCACGAGGTGGGTGAGCAAGTAGCTCCAGCTGTGCGCACCCGAACCGGACGGGAGCTTCTCCCACCCCATGTCATTCACGTACTCGCTACGGGCGACGAATGGAAACGTCCAGAACGCGCTCAGGAACCCGCCGACCGGGAGCGCCGCCGCCATCCACTTGGCTCGCGCCCACCCGGGCCACACGATCAATGCCGCGACGGCGGCGATGACCACGAAGATGCCGACGATGACGTGACACAACGCGGTGAGAGCGAGAAGCACCGCCGCGAGCCACCGATACCGGCCGGTGCGGAAGCCGGCGACCAGCAGCCCGAGGAAGAACACGCCGAACGTGAGGCTCAGGGAGAAGCTGAACTCACCGGCCAGCGTCGACGTGACGTTGCCGCCGATGATGTTGCCGGTGCCGTTCGTGATGGGTTCCCGGTTGAACAGGAACACCACCATCGACACCGCGAACAACGGCGGGGCCGGGAACGGCAGATCCGCGAGCCGGCCGAACGTGTAGGCGGCCACCGGCAGGCCGAGGAGGCCGAGCACGGTGACGATCTTGAAGGCCACGCCGTACGGCAGCCCGACGCCGAGGACGCCAACGACGACCGCAGTGGTCACGAGCGCGCGACGCGCCGACGAGTGCGCCGGGTGACGGCGGCACGCCCAGACGGCGACACCGATCGCGGCGAACAGCGGGATGAGCCCGGCCCAACCGTGGAGTCCGGCGTTGAGCACGACGATCATGAGCGCGGGGAGCACCATGTAGAACTGGTAGGCGGGGAAGCCGTCGTACCAGTCCGGCGTCCACCCACTCAGGCGGCCGTGGTTCAGCAGGTGATCGCGCAGGAACGCGGGACCCCACACGTGGGCGCCCATGTCGCCGCCGGCGGGCGTGGTGTCCGTGAGGATGTTGCCGAGGCCGAGCTGACCGAGCACGAAGCCCGTGGCGAGCACGACCACCGTGATCTCCACGATCCGGATCACTCGCTCGGTCGTGAACCAACTGAAGTCGAACGACGACGTCGAGACAGGCAGCGGCTGCGGGTCGACGCGCTCGTCGTGCACCGGCTCCCGCAGCGTCTCCATCAGCCGACCATCCTGGCAGACCCAGGAATCACGTCTTCAGCGGGTCAGCGCAAGGCGGGCTGGCGGGCGGGCTCGCGCCCGAGCACGTCGGGGAGTTCGACGTCCTGTCCTGATTGCTGCCAGAAGCGCATGTCGCAACGCGAACACGACCTCATGTCCATGTCGTTGCCGTCGAGGCGCAGGGAGATGCAGACCAGGGGGCCGCAACACAACGGGCACGACTCAGGCACGAAGGCATCATCGGCACACACGTTGGGGCCACTTGAGAATTACAAGAGGAGGCTGGCCACGGCCACGCCGTTGAAGGCCAGATGGGCCCAGATGCCGGGCCCCAGGCGGCCGGTCCGCGTCGCCAGAACGGCCGCGACCAGCCCGAACACGAACAATGCCGGGAACTGGAGTGGCTCGAAGTGCGCGGCCCCGAAAACGGCGCTCGACACGACAATCGCCCACCCTCGGCTCATCCGGCGCTCGAGCGATCGCAGCACCAAGCCCCGGAAGAAGATCTCCTCGACGATCGGCGCGGCAATCGCGACCACGACGATGAGCAGCACGACGCCAGCGCCGTGCGCTTTGTCGGCGAGATCGCGGGCCGGTTTCGAGATGTCGTCGCTGTTGACCGACGTCCACCAGAGCACGGGCAGGTAGAGCAGGAGCGATGCGTACTGCGTGACGATCCCGACCACGACCCCGAGCGGCGCATCCGTCCACCGCATTCGCAGCCCGAAGTCCGTGACCGCGCCGCGGCCTTTGTATTGGGCGGCGATCAAGGGCACCGCGAGCATGCCGCCGTAGAACGGCACCTGCTGCAACGCAACAGTGCTCAGGGGCAGCTGATCGCTGGGCGTGTCGAGTGACTGGCCCGTGGCCTTGAATACGAGCGGCGAGAACACCAGCGTGAGGAAATACGCCAAGCCGAAGCCGAGCGCGGCATCACCGAGTCCCCACGTGACGTCGTCGGTCTTTGCTCGCCCGGGCATGCCGGGCCCAAGCTAAAGCTATGAAGCGAGGTAGTTGCGCTCGCGGAAGAGCGGCTCGACGATGCGACGGTCTTCGAGACGCCAGCCACGCGGCACGGACAGCCCGTTGGCGTGACGCTCGCAGAGGTCGTGGGTCATCGGATGCGCTTCCTCGGAGAGGCGCTCGACCCAGGCAGCGCGATTGCCGTAGTCGTAGGTCAGTGTGGCATTGGCCAAGGCATTGCAACTTGGCCGGGCGCAATGGCGGCTCATGAACAGTGGACGGTACAGAGCGCGAGGCCGTGCATGGCGGATGGCGCATCTGTTCGAGGGCGCCTGACCCCTAGGCTGTGTGGCTAATGAGTCCGCAGACCCCTCCGCCCCCGCCGCCCCCGCCGCGCGACTCGCGTACGCCGTCGGGCGGCCGAATGGGCATGTCGAGCTGGCCTCGCTGGTCGATCTGGGTGTTGCTCGGGCTCGTCGCCGCCGCTTTCCTCCTGCCGACGCTCTTCAGCACGTCGGAGGGCACGAACCTCCAGTACTCGCAGTTCCTCGACTTCGTCCAAGCCGACAACGTCAAGAGCATCGACTGGAACAACGACAACGGCCACATCACCGGCGAGTTCGCCGACGGCAAGAAGTTCGTCACCACCGGCCTGCCGTCGCCCCCGGGGCCCTCCGAATCCGACCGCAAGCTGTTCTCCGATCATCGCGTCGAAGTGAAGTTCACGACCCCGCAGACCAGCCTCTGGGCCGCGTGGTTGCCGGTGCTGCTACCGATTGCGCTGCTCATCGGGTTCTTCGTTTGGATGCAGCGCCGCACGCAGAGCCAGATGGGCGGCATCATGTCCATCGGCCGCTCCCGGGCCCGCACGTACACCACGGAACGGCCGGGCACGACCTTCGCCGACGTCGCCGGGTACGACGGCGTGAAGCAGGAGATCCGCGAGGTCGTCGACTTCCTCAAGTTCCCCGACAAGTTCGGTGAGATCGGCGCCCGCATCCCGAAGGGCGTGCTGCTCGTCGGTCCTCCCGGTACCGGCAAGACGCTGATTGCCCGAGCGGTTGCCGGCGAGGCGGGGGTGCCCTTCCTGTCGGTGTCGGGCTCGGACTTCATGGAGATGTTCGTCGGCGTCGGCGCGTCGCGCGTACGCGATCTGTTCCAGACGGCCCGCAAGCTCGGTCGGGCGATCATCTTCGTCGACGAAATCGACTCCATCGGCCGCAAGCGCGGCGCGGGTCTCGGTGGTGGGCACGACGAGCGCGAGCAGACGCTCAACCAGATGCTCTCCGAGATGGACGGCTTCGAGGCCACTGAAGGCATCGTCATGATGGCCGCGACCAACCGGCCCGACATCCTCGACACGGCATTGCTGCGACCGGGGCGATTCGATCGCCAGGTCGTCGTGCCGCTGCCCGAGCTCGACGAGCGCCGGCAGATCCTCCTGGTGCACTGCAAGCACAAGCGCATCCACGAAGACGTCGACCTGCAGGTCGTCGCTCGCGGCACACCCGGCATGTCCGGCGCCGACCTCTCCAACCTCGTCAACGAGGCCGCGCTGTTCGCTGTGCGCGCCGGCGACGAAGCCATCCACATGCGCCACTTCGAGATGGCTCGAGACCGCGTGCTCATGGGCCAGCGACGGGAGTCGATGGCACTCTCCGATCTCGAGAAGGAGTCGGTCGCGTACCACGAGGGCGGCCACGCCGTCTGTGCCGCAGTGCTGCCGCACGCCGACCCCGTCCACAAGGTCACGATCTTGCCGACGGGCATGGCGCTCGGCGTCACGCAGCAACTACCGCTCGAGGAGCGGCACATCTACCGCCAGGACTACATCGAGGATCGCCTCGTCGTGGCCATGGGTGGCCGCATCGCCGAAGAGCTGGTGTTCGGCGTGATCTCGACGGGGGCCAACAACGACCTCGTCACGTCGACCGAGCTCGCTCGCAAGATGGTGCGGGAGTGGGGTATGTCGGCCCGCATCGGTCCGATGGCGTGGGGCTCGCAGGGCCAGGTGTTCCTCGGCGAGGACTTGATGCACACGCGCGACTACTCCGACGAGACCGCCCGCGTCATCGACGAAGAGGTCGAGAAGATCCTGCGCGAGCAGGAGGAGCGGTGTCGTGTCACGCTGCGGGCGAACCGCCAAGGTCTCGATCTGGTCGCCCGCGCCTTGCTCGAACACGAGACGATCGACGGCGAAGAAGTGCAACGGCTCATCGAGCTCGGACGCGAGGGCGCACCGATCGAGACGGTCATCACCCGCGGTGTCGACACGAGCCGGTTCAGCCAGCCGTCGCCGTACACCGGCAACGGCGAAGACCTCGAGGCTCCGGCCGACGCTCCGGCGTTCGGCGGCCGCCCCATCACGCGCACCCCACCGAACTAACTCGGCGCCCGCAACTCCGCCAGCGCGGCCCACAGGTCGGCCGCCGACGGGACGCCGACGAACGATGCACGCGTGACGCCTTCGTCGTCGGCCACGACGATCATCGGCACCGCGTCGATGGCGTACCGCTCGTGCAGGTCCTTGCGCTCGATCGCTTCGATCTCCTGCACGACGACATCTGCACTGTCGAGATGACGGGCTTTGTCCCACGCGTCCTGGCACGACAGGCACGTCACCGACGAAAAGACCGCCACCAGCCAGGGTGCTTCAGGACGATCGAAGTCGGCTCGGTCGAGCATCGGCGGCACCTCGTAGGACTCTGGCTGCGTCGGCGCGTCGACTCGCGTCCGCCGCGTGATCACCACGGCGACCGCGACCGCGATCACAACGACGACAACGGCGATGAGGGCTTGCACGGCCACGACGTGAGTTTCGCAGCACGGTGCGGCTTGGGAGGAACCGCCCTCTTTGGTGAAGAATCCCTCTCCAATGGGGGGCGACGACCAGCAGCCGGGCACGGACATCCACGGGCACCAGGCTCACGAGCCTGAATCGGCGCCGTCACTGATCACAATGGGCGCGAGTCCTGACGTAGCGACGCCGTTCGAGGACGAGGTCGCGGGCGAGGCCGTGCTGCATTCGCGCTCACGGCTTCCGTTCTTCCTCCGGGAACCCATGTGGGTACTCGGCTTGGTGCTCCTCGTCGACGAGGTCGACAAGAACATCGTCTCGGGGATGGTCACGCCCCTCAAGGAGCACTTCGGGGTTGGCGACGCGGCCATTGGTCTGCTCTTCTCGATGCAGCTGCTGTTCAACGGGCTCATCACCGTGCCCGCCGGTTACCTCGCCGATCGCTGGAACCGGAAGCAGGCGATGGGCAAGACCGTCGTGGCGTGGTCGGGGCTCACGGCCGCGGGCGCGACAGCATTCAACTTTCCGATGCTGGTCGGGCTGCGCGGAATGCTCGGCTTCGGTCAGGCGATCAGCGAACCCTCAGCGGCCAGCCTCGTCGGCGACTACTACCCACCCGACCAACGCGGCAAGGCGTTCTCGATCCAGCAGGTGATGCTGTTCGTCGGGACCGGCCTCGGCGTCGGGCTCGGCGGCCTGATCAGCACGACGCTCGGGTGGCGTTGGGCGCTGGTGATCGTGGCCCTCCCCGGCCTGCTCGTGTCGCTGCTGGTGTTCCGGCTACGCGAGCCGAAGCGGGGCACGGCCGACTTGATGGCCGCCATGGGCAGCGGGGAGATCGAGCACGCCGACGACGACCAGGTGAAGCTGTTCGAACACGGCTTCCGGCAATTCGTGCGCGACATGATCGACGGACTCAAGGCCGACATGCGCACCGTGCTGAACATCCGCACGATGCGCTACACGCTCGTCGGTGTCGCGGCGTTGCTGTTCACCGTCACCGCCCTCGCTCGTTGGTTGCCTCAGTACTACGAACGGCACCTCTACATGGCCGAGGGCTCGGGCGAGGGCTTGTTCGGCCTGATGATCGTGCTCGGCGGGGTGCCCGGGGTGCTGATCGGGGGACGAGTCGCCGACAAGTACGCACCCAAGATCGAAGGCGGCCGGTTGGCGCTGCCCGCGATCTTCCTCTTCATCGGCACCGCTCTGTTCACCACCTCGTATCTCGTGCGCCCATCCGAGTACTCGACCCTCGCCATCGGCGTCGTCATGGTGCTGCAGTGCATCGCGTTCTTCATCGTCGCCATGGCCATCCCGGGGTTGCGCGCGGGACTCACCGATGCGCTTCCTGCGCACCTCCGCGGAACAGGCTTCGGCGCGTTCAACCTCGTGGCCGTCATCGCCGGCCAGGCGGCGGCTCCGTTCATCGTCGCCCTGCTCTCGTCAGCGTTCGACGAGAACCTGCGTGTCGCGTTCTTGTTGGTGTCGCCGCTCTCGTTCCTCGGAGCCGCGATCCTGTTCCGCGCGCGCAAGTTCCTCGACGAGGACATGCAGAAAATCATGATGGCGGTGCTGACGGCGATGCAGGAAGAGAACGAACGCAAGGCCGCCGAGGCTGAGAAAGCTGCGTCACCTGCAGAAACGTGACGTCGTCGCGTATCTCGCTGCGCGCTGCGCTGCGTCGCGTATGAGGTTTCTGTCTCACGTCGGAGCGACAAATCTGACTGTCACACCCCGCCGTGAGAATTGTCGGCATGGATTGGCAATTCCAGAGCCGTCGACTCACCGGCTTGTCCCTGCGCTACGCCCTCATCGTT
>JBEEFW010000165.1:0-39984 GCA_041166385.1 Acidimicrobiaceae bacterium
AACTCGCGCCGCTTCTGATCCCGAGCGGCACGCTCGGCCTCGCGGCGCGCCTGGTGCTGGGCTCGAACTTCGTCAGGCAACATGTTACGCACAGTAACGTTACTGACGGTAACGGTCAAGAGCTCCCGAACTTCAGGTTCGCGACCTTCAAGCCAGGTCGTGGGCCGACATGCCCTCCCACAGGTCGACGGAAGGCGCGCGCGCCAATAGTCCCCGGCAGGACTCGGCCATCTCGACCATCTCCGCGGAGTCGAAGTGCGCCCGCTGGGCCTCGGGTGAGTCCCACTTCTGGATGATCACGAACCGTCCCGGTGAGGTCGCTGATGAGCACAAGTCGATGTTCCGGCATCCCGGCTGACCACGGCTCAGCACGACGTACTTCGCGAGCACGGATTGCAATGGCTCCGGTTGGACCGATTCGAACACCATCGTGACGATCGCCAATTCGACCTCGGACACGGCCGAACCCTAACGGCCAGGCAGGAATCGGCCCGAGCGCAGCGAAATGTCGTGTGGACAACGACGCAGAAACGGACGAACCCCCGGTCAAGCCGCACACCTTGGCGACCGAAGAAGCCTTGACGGACCTGCCGCCACCTCCCAAATCGGCAGGTTGGCAGTCTTGACCAGCCCAGTATCGTAAAGACCGGACTTTGAACGGCTGAGCCGGCGAGGTTCGAGCTCGGCGGGGCAGTACCGCTCCGCCGCGGCCTCACACTTATCCACACCCTGCACACCGAGGAGAGGGCTCTCTTGCCCAAAGAGCGTGTTGAACGGGACGAGGAAGATCTCGTCCGCCTCTACCTCACGGACATCGGGCAATACCCGCTGCTCACCAAGGACGACGAGGTTCGCCTCGCACAGGCGATCGAGAACGGCAACGAGTCCCGTGTCGCCCTCGATCGGGGGGGCAAAGAGCTCACTCCGGCCCGCAAGCGCGAGCTGCGCCGCTCGGCTCGCGACGGAGAAGATGCCGAGCGCACCTTCGTCCAGTCGAACCTCCGGCTGGTCGTGTCGATCGCCAAGAAATACCAGGCTTCCGGGCTGCCCCTCCTCGACCTGATCCAGGAAGGCAACCTCGGTCTGATGCACGCCGTCGAGAAGTTCGACTGGCGCAAGGGCTTCAAGTTCTCCACGTACGCCACGTGGTGGATCCGCCAGGCCATCACCCGCGGCATCGCCAACACCGGCCGCACCATCCGGCTTCCGGTGCATGCAGGCGACACCCTCGCCCGGCTGCAGAAGGCGCGGGCCCGGCTCGAGCTCAAGCTCGGCCGTCCGGCCACGCTCGCCGAGCTGTCCGAGGAAGTCGAGATGCCCGAGGACAAGGTGACTGAGGCATTGCGCTTCGCCGCCGAGCCGCTCTCCCTCTCCGAGCCGTTGCGTGAAGACGGCGACGCCGAGCTCGGCGATGTCGTCGAGGACCGTTCGGCCGAGTCGCCGTTCGAGGTCGCGGCCACCGCGCTGCTGCCGGATGAGATCGCCCGTCTCCTCGCCCCGCTCGACGAGCGCGAGCGCGAGATCCTCAAGCTTCGCTTCGGTCTCGACCGTGGTGAGCCGCGGACGCTCGAAGAAGTTGGTGAGCACTTCAACCTCACCCGCGAGCGCATTCGCCAGATCGAAGCCAGAGCGATGTCGAAGCTGCGGCACCCCTCGAGCGACACTGGCGCACGCGATTTGCTCGCTGTCTGATCACTACCTGACTAGACACCGATCGCGCACAAGTGCACGCAAAACCACCCGGTTAGGCCATAGCCGAGACGCGTCCGCTCGCGAAGACTGAGCGGATCGTCTGAAGCGGGGAGTTGTGGCCTTGAAAAGTACGTTTCGTCGCGTCGTCGCGGCGTTTTCTCTTGTAACGCTCATCACGGTGATCGCGGCATCACCATCGAATGCAGCGAATGCGCCCACCGGTGTCGGCAGCACGGGAGGCGGTGCGACGCTGGTCTCGCTGCGCGTTGGTGAGCTCACGAACATCGTGGACGCTCAGCTCGTACGAGAGCTGAATGGCACCTCTATCGATTCGGCGTTGGCGACGCCGAATGCGTTCCAGTCACTCAGCGCGCTCGTGGCGACGTCCGACTTGCTCGATCTCAGCAGCGTGAATACGCCGGAGATCCGCACTGAGACGGAGGGCGCCCAGAAGCAGCAGGTGACCGACCTGCTCAAGTTCGAGGACTTCATCGATCCGGCCATCCTGAGCGGTTCGGTGAACCCCGCCACATTGGTCTCGGTTTTGGACGCGGCTGGCGCGCGCTCGTCACTGAACAGCACGCTGACCGACGTCTCCGTCCTCTCTGGCGTGGCCAACGTCGATTCGTCGGCGCTGACAATCACCGGCAACTCCTCGCCAACGGAAGCGGTCGCTGGACGCAATGTCGTGGCCGACGGCATCACCGTTCTCAACCTCGGCATGCTGCTTGATGTGCTCGGGCTGTCCCTCGACGACCTCAGCCTGCAGCAGATCTTCGACCTCGTGATCGCAACTGGCTCCCTCGATGCCATCGCCGATGCACTGCATATCCCGCTCGATCTTGTTCAGGTCGCCGTGGCACCTGTGCTTGCGCAGGAGGAGTTCGTCGCCGCCAAGCAAACCGCAGTAGACGATGCGAATGACGCGTTGACGTCGTGCTTGGCCGACCTCGTCAACTGCCTCGACCAGGCGGGACTTGAGGCCGACCTTGCTGATGCGGAGGCGGCGCTCGCGAGCGCCCAGGGGATCCTGGACATCATGCTGGCCCCGTTTGCCGAGTTGGCGGCGTTCGCGGTGAACCTTCTGTCCGGCACGCCTCTCGTTCAGGTGGGCAAGATCACTGCCGGTGCCGTGGCCACCGCTCGTGACACCGTCCCGAATTCGGCCGCCACCACGGGGGGGCGCGTCGAGTCCGTGCAGATTGCCGGCCTCGATCCAGTCGGTCCGATCGACCTGGCCGACGGCCAAGCGGCAGTAGACGCCGCGGTCGCCGAACTCAACGGCTCGCTGTCGAGCATCCTGTCAATCGTCGATCCCGACCTCGCGAACCTCTTGCAGCTCGAGTTGCTCTCGCACGACGAGCAGCTCGGCGTGGAAGCGGGCTACGTGAAGTCCCTTGCCAACATTACGGGGCTCGCGGTCACGATCACGCCGCCGAATCTGTGCGACGTCTACGAGAATCTCGATGTGCATCAGTTCCCGGTCCTGAACATCGCTCTTGACGATGCACCGTCCGCCGCTCCGTTGCTGGAGGAGCTCGGCCTTACGCAGGTGTGTGAGGTGCCGCAAAATGTCGCCGAGTTGACCTCGGACGTGCAGCCGAACATCGCTGTGCCACTCGTCGAAGTCACGACGGCAGCACTCACCGAGCCGCTGTCCTTCCAAACCGCGTCGGTGGGGAGTACGGCGGAGTTCAAGGTTGCTGCGGCACCCGCGGTGCCCGAGACGCCGGCCCTTCCTCGTACCGGTATGAACGAGACGTTGTTGCTGGTCATCGGTGGGCTCATGGCGGCAGTGGCCCTCGGCCTACGTCGGGCCAGCGCGCCGGTGAAGGTGCGGGCCAACCGAATCAAGCAGTAGCCATCAGATCAGCGGCAGCGGGCCGGCGAGAGGTCCGCTGCCGTGATTCCTAGAGCAAGCAAGTCATCTGGCAGCCGCTGGTCTCGAACGAGGCCGGCGGCTGCTCGCGCCATGGCCGGGGCGGTCTGGATGCCGTAGCCGCCCTGACCGGCGAGCCAGCAGAACCCGGGCGCTTCAGGGTCGATGCCGACGACGGGAGTGCGGTCGGCCACGAACGATCGCAAGCCGGCCCACGAGCGCCGGACGTGGCGCAGCTCGAGTGTGGTCGCCTCGTTGATGCGCTCGATTGCGAGCGCGACGTCGAGTGGCTCCGCGACCGCATCGCAGGGCGGCGACAGCGTTTCGTCGGCGAGTGAGCACAGCAGCTGTTGACCTTCGGGCTTGAAGTAGAAGCGATCGTCGATGTCGGCGACGAGTGGCCACGCCCGCACGTCGACCCCGTCGGGTGCGGGACACGTGAACGCGGTGCGGCGCAACGGCTGCAGCCCGATCGACGGCACTCCCGCGAGCGCGGCCACCTCGTCACACCACGCGCCCGCGGCATTCACGACGACGTCAGATTCGAACACCTCTGACGGCGTCGTCACCGTCCAGCTGTCGCCGGAGCGCGCGAGCGCGACGACCGGCGACGACCGGCGGATCTCACCGCCGAGCGCACGCATCCCCGTGACGAACGCCTGGTGCAGCGCGGCCACGTCGATGTCCATCGCTTCGGGCTCGAGCACGGCGACGGGCGCCTGTGTCGGGCGGAGTACGGGGCACAGCGCGACCGCCGCGGCGGCGTCGATCAGCTCCACCGACGGCACCAGCGCCCGGCCGGCCTCGGCCGCAGCGTGTAACTCGTCGCCTCGATCCTGCGCGCCGATCCACAGCAGCGGGCGGGACGAGAGCAGTGGTGTGAGGAACGAGCGGCTGGCCAACGTCAGCCGGCGCACCGTTGGCGAGCCATAGGTCTCGAGGTAGGCGGCCGCCGATCGTCCCGTGGTGTGATGGGCGAGCTGCTGCTCCTGCTCGAGCAGCACGACGGCCATGTGCGCGGCCAGCTCCTGTGCGGCGGACACGCCTGCGATCCCGCCACCGATCACCACCGCGCCGGTTCGGGTCGCCACCCTGCGACGATAGGACGATGTCCCTCCCCGCCGATTCCTGGTGGCGCGACTTCATCGCGGCGTCACCACCGCACACTGCCAAGCTCGCCGTGGCTGCGGCCGACGGCAGCCCGCGCGTCGCACCGATCTGGGTCGCGCTCGACGGCGACGACATCCTCTTCAACACGGGCAAGGAGACAGTCAAGGGCAAGGCGATCCGCCGCGACCCGCGGGTCGCGCTGTGTTGGGACGACGAACGCGCACCGTTCTCGTACGTGGTCGTGCACGGCACCGCGTCGATATCGGAGGATCTCGACGAACTGCGCCATTGGGCCGCGATCATCGGCGGTCGCTACATGGGCGAGGAGCGCGCCGCGGAGTACGGCGACCGCAACGGCGTGCCCGGCGAGTTGCTCGTGCGCGTGACACCGACGAAAGTCATCGCCGCCCGCGACATCGCCGACTGACGAGGTATACGGTGAGCGCACTCATCGCGGGATGAGCAGCGAAGGGGACACGCATGGGAGAGAAGGGCAACGTCGCTGACGTGCGCAACGTGGGCGGCCACGTCGCATCGGCGACGCAAGCGGCCACGAGAGCACAAGACCTCGGTCTCGGCGGACAGTCATTGTCGGGCTCCGCGCCGCCGGCGTCGGAGGGCGGCGGTGGTGGGCTCCTCGGTGATCTCGCCGACAAGGTGCAGGACAAGGCCACCGACATCGGTCTCGGTGGTCGCGGTGGCGCCGCTGGCATCGTCAAGGGCAAGAAGGACGAAGACGAAGACGACGAGTCGTAGGTCGTGCGCGGGCGACTCGTCGAGGGGCTACCCCTCGACGTAGGCCAGCGCTCGAGCGCGCCGGTGCTCGGCATCGAGCACGAGTACAGAGTGCTCGACGGCGATCAGCAACTCGACTTCGCGCCGCTGCTGCACACCTTGAAGGTCGACGGCCTCCGCCTCGACCCCACCGACCCCAACGCGTATCGCACGCCGTGGGGCGGCCTCGTGACATCCGACGGGCGGGAGGCCGAGGTGGCCATCGCCCCCGTGGCCCTGCGGCCTGGCTGCACCTCCGAGCTCGAGTGGCGCACGCTCGTCGCGCGCGATGCACTCGCGTCGGCCCTGCCGAGCCACCTGCGGCTCGATGGCTATTCCACGCACCTGAACCTCGAGGTCGACGACGACGACGTCGTGGCCGCCGGCCGGTTCTTCGTGAAGCGGTTCGCGCCGGCGATGATGCTGATGCTCGACCGCCCGACGTCGCCCGGCCTGCTCGTCCGGCCGCGGAGCGGTCGGCTCGAGCTCGGGGGCGAGTACTGCCAGGGCGATCAGCTCCGCGCCGCAGCGACGTTCGCCGCCGCCGGCGGCCTCGCCTGTGCCGCGGCCGTGCGCTCGCGTGACGCGCGCCGTCGTCTTCCGCGGGCCGTGCGCTCGCGCGTGCGTCCTTCCAACATCCGCGCCGGGTGGTACGTCGACCGCCGCGCGTTCGGCACCGATCTCTACCGCGACGGACGGTCCGCTCGGCTGCGCTACGGCGCCGGTCGCAGCTGGACCGCGCAAGCCCACCTGCACGAGACCTGGGAGCGGGCCCGGCCGACGGCCGAGCCGCTCTTCGACGACAGCGAGCTGCTGCTCGTCGATCGCGTCATCGACGGCACGATTGCGCTTCCGCTCGAAGTCGGGACCACGTCGACCGGCGGATCGCGGGGGAACCGGCACGCCAATGCGTTCGAGGACGTCGTTCGTCCTCGCGGACGTCCCGGGTATCGCGTCGACCCGGCCTCGATCGCATGGGACGCGGTGGTCTTCGACCTGCACGGCGAGCGCGACGGCATCGTGTGCGTTCCGCGACCGGCGCTCCCCGAGTTTCTCGCCGACCTCGATGCTGGACGGCTCGACGAGCAGATCGGCCGCTTTCTGACGTCGTCGCCGCAGGGTCGGGTGCTCCGAGCCTCCGATCAGACAGGATCCCCGGGACTCTTCGACGAGATGGCGTCACCCGGCGCCATCGTTCCGCCGGAGCGGATACCCGGACGAAGTGGGTTCGGCGGGTTTGGCGGAGGAACACCTGCTGACGCCCGCCGCAACAAGAACCGTCGTGGACAGCCGCGGCGTCTGCCGAAACCGGCGCAACTGCTCGTGGCTTCAGTCGTGGTTGCCGCTGTCGGCGTGGGCGCAGCGGTAGCCGTCGCGTCGCGCGACGACGGCAAGACGACGGTTGCGATCGCCGCGCCGTCGGCGACCATCACGACCGCAGCACGGCCCACAACAGCAGGAGCAGTGGCCCCCGGCGTGTGCCATGTCGGTCTCTGCGGCACATGGACCGCGATCGCGCACGCGACCATCGGCGAGTTCGCGCAGACGCTGCACATCACCTCGCACGACCTCGCCACTGGCGTTTTCAGGGGCGACGTCAATGGCAGCTTCGTCGTCGAAGGCACGCTCAGCGGTGTGGAGATGGTGTGGAGCTATTCGGGTGGCGGGTACCGCGCCGACTTCAGGACCACGCTGGCCGGCACTGGTGTCGGGGCCACGTTCAACGGGCCGTTCACCGATACGAACGGCAGCTCGGGCACGTTCGAAGCCACGTGTACCAACGCGTGACCACGCGCTCCGCGGTCCAGGCGAATGCGTTCGAAGAAGTGGTGCGGACGCGGGAGCGGCCGGGCTACACGGTGTCGCCGTTGTCGATCGCCTGGGATGCGGTTGCATTCAGATTGCGCGGAGCACGTGACGGTGTTGCGTGCGTGCCCCGCCGCGTACTCGATGGGTTCTTCGACGACCTCGACGAGGGCCGGCTCGACGAAGCGATCCTTTCGTTCCTCGCGGCCCCCGCGTCGGGCCGCGTGTTGCGCAACGCAGATCAGGCGAACGCACCCGGGCTGTTCGACGAACTCGGGTCGCCGGGTGCGATCGTGCCGCCCGAGCGCGTTCCCGGGCGCGGCGTGCTCGGCCGCGCCGGTGGCGGCACGCCAGCCGACGTCCGCCGCAACAAGAACCGGCGCACACCGCGTCCACGGCGTCTCTTGGTCGCCGGGGGAGTGATCGTGGCGGTGGTCGCGGCCGGTGCAGTGGCGTTGGCCGCGCGCGGGGGCGACGAGCAGAAGGCGACGGTGGCGGCGGTGGCCCCGTCGTCGTCGTCGACGACGACGACGACCACGGTCCTGCTTCCCTTCAGCGGAACGTTCGTCACCACGTTCACGGTCACTGCCGTGAACGCCGGCCCTTCGCTTGCCGGCGACATCCCGCAGGTCGGCGACGTCACGACGAGTACCGCGGTCGTCGACTGCGATCTGACGACGTGCACGATCACGAGCCCCGAGACCAGGTTCGACAAGGGCTTTCTCAAGTTGGATCTGATCTACACGCTGAACCACTTCGAGGGCAGCAGGGTCGACCCCGCGGCGTTGAACCCCTGCCCGGAACTCGGTGACTCGCAGCTCAGCACGACGATCGACCTGGTGCGCGATGCCACCGGCAAGGTCATCCGGTTCACCGGGACGAACGTGATCTTCCATCCCAGCGGCGTCGAGGCCACGGCCGCCGGCGGTGGGCAATGCGCGACCGAAGACCTCACCACCACGTTCGTCGGTGTGCCTGCCTGACGTCGTCTGAGCCATACTCCTGCCCTCGGAAGGGGGGCAAATGGCGCAGAAGGCTCCTATAGCCGCGGGGTTGCCGACGGACTTCGAGCCGCCGACGTTCGCCGCTCCGGTCGACGACCCTGAGCTCGAGCGCGACGACCGGTACCTGCGCCTCCTGCTCTGGCTGCTCGTGTCGGCCGCGTTCTTCGAGGGCTACGACGCGTCGATTCTCGGACTGCTGCTGCCCGACATCCAGAGCTCGTTCCATGTGAGCGAAGCGGTGCTCGGGATCACACGCATCCCGATCGAGCTCGGGTTGTTCGCCGCGTTCTTCGTCGCTCGCCTATCCGATCGAGTGGGTCGCCGGCCGATGTTGCTCTGGTCGGTCGTCGGCTACACGGTGTTCACCGCGCTCACCGCGCTGAGTTGGGACATCTGGTCGTTCGCGTTCTTTCAGTTCGCCAGCCGGATCTTTCTGGGCGCGGAGTACGCCGTCGGCGTGACGATGATCGTCGAGGAGTTCCCCGCGGCGCGCCGCGGGCGCGCCCTCGGAACGCTGCTCACGTTTGCGGCGCTCGGCACGATCGTCGTCGGTGTGTTGCTCGGTCTCGGTCTGCAGGACGGTCCGCTCGAGTGGCGGGCGTTCTATGTGGTCGGTCTGCTTCCGCTGCTCGTCCTGAGCGTGTACCGCCGCCGCATCAAGGAGACGCGCCGGTTCCTCGAGGTGAAGGCCGGCCGCGTCGCCGCCGATCCGGAGCCCAGCCTGCTCGAGCCGTGGCGCCCGCGGTACCGGCGCAACCTCGTGCTCGTCGGGCTCATGCACATGCTGCGATCGATTCCGCTGTTCGGATCGACGGCCTGGTGGGCGTACTACGCCGAACGTGAACGGGGCTTCTCGACCGGCAAGGTCGCGGTGTACATCATCTGCGCCTATGGCCTCGGCTGCGCCGGCTACTACGTCTGCGGTCGCGCGATGGAGCGCTACGGACGCCGGCCGACGGCGATGGTGTATTTCGCCGGCGGCATCACCTTCTCGATCGTCGTGTTCCAGACGTCGTCGACCTTGTGGAGCTTCGTCGGCCTACTGCTCGCAGTGTTCTTCGGGCTCGGCATCGGCCCGGTGATGGGGGCGTTCGCCACCGAGCTGTTTCCGACCGAGATCCGCGGGCAGGCCGCGGCATGGACGCGCAACGTGTTCGACATCGCCGGCTACGTCTTCGGCCCGGCGTTGGTCGGGATCCTCGGCGATCACACCACCGGAGCCATCGGCAACATCGGCGACACGGTCACCGTGTTGATGATCATTCAGATCCCCGCGCTGTATCTCGTGTGGCGGTACATGCCCGAGACCAAGGGCCGCGAGCTCGAGGAGATCTCGGCATGAAGACGGAGACGGATGCGCTGAAGCGGCCGTTCCTCATCGGCATCCTCTTCGTCGTGATCGTCGTGGTGTTCCTGGGCGGACTCATCGCCCTGTACGGCAGCACCGACGATCGGCCCGAAGGGGTTGCCGAGCGGTGGCTCACGGCCGTCGGCGAGCTCACTCGCAAGGGCGTCCACGACGACGCCGTCGATCGCGTGACCGCCCACGGCGATCTCGCGCTGGGCGGGCAGTTGCTCGAGGGCGTGAAGGCAGACGACAAGAGCGCGTTCACCACGCTCGAAGTCGGCAAGGCTCGACGCGAAGGCGACAGCGCGCTCGTGCCGATCGAGCTGGTCGGACGCGGCTACGACGACGGCGTCAGCCGGCTGCAGCTACTCGTGCTCCATCGCTCCGGTGACTCGTGGCGAGTGATCGAGCTGCGTTCTCCTGATCCCACGTTGCGCGTGCCGAGCGAGGGCGGCGATGTCGCCGCGAAGGCGCCCGTTGCGCTGTATCTCGCCGCGCTGGTGATCGGGGCCGGCATCGCCGCCGCGGCGTCGGCGCTCGTGCGCGCCGCCGGCCGCGAGCACGAGTCGTCGCAGCTACTCGCCTGACTGGCGGATCAACTTCGCGACGAGCGCGGTCCATCCGGTTTGATGCGACGCGCCGAGCCCCTTGCCCGAGTCGCCGTGGAAGAACTCGAAGAACGTCGGGTGGTCGTTCCAGTTGGGATCGTGATCGAAGGTGTCGACGCCCCCGTTGACCGGCCGACGGCCATCGGCGTCCGGCAGGAACACGTTGATGAGTCGGCGAGACAACTCCGTCGCGACCTCGTGGAGGTTCAACTCGTTGCCTGAGCCGGTCGGGTATTCGACCTTGAACTCGTCGCCGAGGTAATGGTGGAACTTCTGCAGCGACTCGATCATCAGGTAGTTGAGCGGGAACCAGATCGGCCCGCGCCAGTTCGAGTTGCCGCCGAACAGCCACGTGTCGGAGTCGCCAGGTTGATAGCGAACCTCGAGCATCTCGCCGTGGAAGTCGAGGCGAACGGGGTTGTCATCGTGCGCCTTCGACAACGAGCGCAGCCCGTAGGGCGACAGGAACTCCGACTCGTCGAGCATGCGGTTGAGGATGCGTCGCAGCTTGTTCGGCCCGACGAGCGCGAGGAAGTGGCGCTCGCGCTGCCCGCCGAAGTCACCCACGTGGAGCGCGCGGCATTGCTCGGGGCGCTTGCGGATGAACCATTCGGCGCGCTTACGGAACTCGGGGAGGTCCTGCAGCAGTTCCGCGTCGAAGCTCTCGACGGCGAACAAGGGGATGAGCCCGACCATCGACCGAACTTTCAACGGGATGCGGTTGTTCATGTCGTCGACGAGCACGTCGTAGAAGAACCCGTCGTCGTCGTTCCACAGCGACTGGCCGTCGCGGTACGTCGCCGCCGACGCGATGGTGAGGAAGTGCTCGAAGAACTTCGTACAGATGTCCTCGTACGTCGGATCGTGATGGGCCAACTCGGCGGCCATCGCCAGCATGTTCAGGCAGTACATCGCCATCCACGACGTGGCATCCGACTGCTCGAGCGTGTGTCCGCTCGGCAACGGGCGTGAGCGGTCGAACAGTCCGATGTTGTCGAGGCCGAGGAAGCCGCCCTCGAAGAGGTTGTTGCCTTCGGCGTCTTTGCGGTTGACCCACCAGCTGAAGTTCATGAGCAGCTTGTGGAAGATGCGCTCGAGGAACTCCCAGTCGCGCTCACCGCGCTGGATGGCGTCGATCTTGAACACACGCCACGCCGCCCAGGCATGCACGGGCGGGTTCACGTCGTCGAAGGCCCACTCGTAGGCCGGGAGCTGACCGTTGGGATGCATGTACCACTCGCGGCAGAACAGCAGCAGCTGGTCCTTGGCGAAGTCCGGGTCGACGAGCGACAACGCGACCATGTGGAACGCGGTGTCCCACGCCGCGTACCAGGGGTACTCCCACTCGTCGGGCATCGAGATGATGTCGGCGTTGTAGAGGTGCCCCCAGTGCTGGTTACGGCCGTGCTCACGGTCGGACGGGGGTGGCGGACAAGCGGGGTCGCCGTGCAGCCACTGGCGCACGTCGTACCGGTAGTGCTTCTTGGCCCACAACAGACCGGCGAGCGCCTTGCGTTGCACGGCCTTGGACTCGGTCGACGCCCCGGGTGCGAGCTCGCTGTAGAACTCGTCGGCTTCGGCCTTGCGCGTGGCCAGCGTCGTGTCGAAGCTCGGGCCGAACGGGTCCGTGTGCTGTTCGTTGCTCAGGCGCAGCCTCACGGTCTGGGTCTCACCCGGAGCGATCGTGAGGCGATGCCAGGCCGCCGCCTTGGTGCCGGACTTCGCTGGGTTCACCGTGGCCGCGCCGCCGACGACGTGATCGTTGATGCCGTCCTTCGGATAGTCGGTGCTGTTGGCCGAGCCAAAGATTCGCTCGAAGTTCGTCTCGTTCTCGCAGAAGAGCCAGTCGTTCTCGGTCGTGCCCTCCGACGCGAGCCAGTGATTGCCGAGGAGTCCGTGCACCGCCTTCACGTGATCGGCGTCCATCTCCAGCCATGGCTTGCGATCGTCTCGCCCCCACGACCACGTGTTGCGGAGCCACACCGTCGGTAGCACGTGCAGCGGCGCCGGGTCAGGACCGTGGTTGGTCACGGCGATCACGATGCAGAGGTCGTCAGGCGTCGCCTTCGCGTACGTGAGCTCGATGTCGAAGTAGCGGTTGTCGTCGAAGACGCCGGTGTCGATGAGCTCGTACTCCGGATCGTTCACCCCGCGGCGGCCGTTCTCGGCGACGAGATCGCCGTACGGGAAAGCCCGCTGCGGGTACTTGTACAGCCACTGCATCCAGGAGTGCGTCGGGGTCGAGTCGAGCGCCCACCAGTATTCCTTTACGTCCTCGCCGTGGTTGCCCTCGGAGTTGGTGAGGCCGAAAAGCCGCTCCTTCAGGATCGGATCGTTCTCGTTCCACAGCGCGATGCCGAAGCAGAGGTGCTGCCACCGATCGCAGATGCCGCCGAGCCCGTCCTCGCCCCAGCGATAGGCGCGGGAGCGCGCGTGATCGTGCGGGAAGTAGTCCCAGGCCGCGCCGCCGGAGCTGTAGTCCTCGCGCACGGTGCCCCACTGGCGCGCCGGCAAGTACGGACCCCACCACTTCCAGCGAGCCGTCCCCTCCCGGTCGGCATCGAGCCGATCCTGCTCCGCATCACCGCGCATGGACGGCAGCGTTCCAGGTTTCGAGGGCGGGAGCCTCACGTTCGTGGGCGAGGATCGACAGCGTCGCGGGGGAGAGGATGAGGTGACGGCCGAACCCGGGCGGCTGCTCGAGCCATCGCGCCGCCAGCACGCGCAGGATGTGCCCGTGCGCGAACACGAGCACGTCGCCGTCGACCTCACGGACGCGTGCGATGACGCGATCGGCGCGCGCCGCGACTTCCTCGATGGTTTCGCCGTTCGGCACGCCGTCGTCCCACAGGAACCAGCCGGGACGCTCCTTGCGGATGTCGAGGGTCTTGCGGCCCTCGTAGTCCCCGTAGTCCCATTCGCGTAGGTCATCGTCGACGAGCGCGTCCGGGAAGCCCGCGAGCGCCGCCGTGTCGCGGGCGCGCGAGAACGGGCTCGTCAGCACGAGCGCGAACGAGCGCCCGGCGAGCGCGTTGGCCACCTGCTTGGCCCGCTCGCGTCCCACGTCCGTCAGTGGGACGTCGGTCCGCCCCGTGTGCTGGCCGCTCAGCGACCATTCGGTTTCGCCGTGGCGGACTGCGAACAGTCGAGCGGGCATGTCAGCGCGATGCGCGGTAGCGGCGGATCAACGCGTTGGTCGACGAGTCGTGAGCCAGCGCCGGCTCACCCGGCGACTCGAGCTCGGGCACGATGCGGTTGGCCAGGGCCTTGCCGAGCTCGACGCCCCATTGGTCGAACGAATTGATGTGCCAGATCGTCCCTTGCGTGAACACCTTGTGCTCGTAGAGGGCGACGAGCTGGCCGAGCGTGTGCGGGGTCAACGCGCTCACCAGCAAGGTGTTCGTCGGCCGATTGCCCGGGAACACGCGGTGCGGCACCTGATGCGCCGGTACCCCTTCGGCCTCCACCTCCGCCCGGGTCTTGCCGAACGCCAGCGCCTCGGTCTGCGCGAAGAGATTGGCCATCAACAGGTCGTGATGCGCGCCCATCGGATGCGCCGGTCGATGGAACCCGATGAAGTCGCAGGGGATGAGCGTCGTGCCCTGGTGGATCAGCTGGTAGTACGCGTGCTGACCGTTCGTACCCGGCGTTCCCCACACGATCGGGCCGGTGTCGACGCCGACGGGGTTGCCCTCGAGGTCGACCGACTTGCCGTTCGACTCCATGTCGAGCTGCTGCAAGTACGCGCTGAAGCGCGCCATGTAGTGGTTGTACGGCAGCACGGCGTGGCTCTGCGCGCCGAAGAAGTCGCGGTACCACAGCCCGATGAGCCCGAGCAGCACCGGAAGGTTCCGCTCGAACGGAGCCGTGCGGAAGTGCTCGTCCATCGCGTGGAAGCCGGCGAGCATGTCCCGGAAGTGATCGGGCCCGATGGCGATCATGAGCGACAGCCCGATCGCCGAGTCGTAGCTGTAGCGACCGCCGACCCAGTCCCAGAATCCGAACATGTTGTCGGTGTCGATCCCGAACTCGGCGACCTTCTCGGCGTTGGTCGACACCGCCACGAAGTGGTTGCGCACGGCCGCCTCGTCGCCGAGCTGCTCGGTGAGCCACGCCCGCGCCGATCTCGCGTTCCTGAGCGTCTCGATCGTGGTGAACGTCTTGGACGCCACGATGAACAGCGTCTCGGCCGCGTCGAGGTCGTGGGTCGCCTCCCACACGTCGTTGCCGTCGACGTTGGACACGAACCGGCAGGTGAGGTCGCGCATCGTGAAGTCGCGCAGCGCGTCGTACGCCATCGCCGGGCCGAGATCTGAGCCTCCGATGCCGATGTTGACCACCGTGCGGATGCGCTTGCCCGTGAAGCCCTTCCACTCGCCGTTGCGCACGCGGGTCGAGAAGTCCGCCATGCGATCGAGCACCGCATGCACGTCGGCTATCACGTCTTGCCCGTCGACGACGAGTTGCGCGTCGCGCGGCATGCGCAACGCCACGTGCAACACGGAGCGGTCCTCTGTGACGTTGATGTGGTCACCGCGGAACATGGCCTCGATGCGTTCTCGCAGTCCCGCGGCCTCGGCCACGGCGAGCAGTAACGGCAGGGTGTCGGCGGTGATGCGATTCTTCGAGTAGTCGAGGTACAGGTCGCCGAACTCCACGGCGAACCGCTCGCCGCGCGATGCGTCACTGGCGAAGAGGTCGCGGAGGTGCAGCTCGCCGACCTGTTTGTGGTGCTCGCCGAGCGCCTCCCACTCGGTCGAGTCGATGGCGCGGGCCACTACTTCATCGCTTCTTCTTCGATGATCTTCTCGATGTGGCCGCCGAACTGCTTGCGCATCGCCGACTGCAACTTGTTGGCGTAGTCGGCGTTGCCTTGCGACGCGAACCGCGAATACAGCGACGCCGTGAGCACGTTCGCGGGAATGCCGATCTCGACGGCGGCTTGCACCGTCCAGCGCCCCTCACCCGAGTCGGACACCCGCCCGTTGAACTCCTTGAGGTCGGGCGACTCGACGAGGGCTTGCGCGGTGAGGTCGAGCAACCACGACCCGACGACCGATCCGCGACGCCACAGCTCGGCGACCTCGGGGATGTCGATGTCGTACTTGTAGAACTCCGGATGCTGGAGCGGGGCCGTCTCGGCGTCTTTCTCCCGCTCGCGGGCGCCGATGTCCGCGTCTTTCAGGATGGCGAGGCCCTCGGCGTACGCCGCCATGATCCCGTACTCGATCCCGTTGTGAACCATCTTCACGAAGTGGCCGGCCCCTGGCGGACCGCAGTGCAAGTAGCCCTGCTCGGCCGTCGTCGGCTCGCCCTTGCGTCCCGGTGTGCGGGACGCTGACTCCGCGCCGGGGCACAGCGTGCGGAAGATCGGGTCGAGTCGCGGCACGGCCTCGTTGTCGCCACCGATCATGAGGCAGTAGCCCCGCTCGAGGCCGAGGACCCCGCCGCTGGTGCCGACGTCGACGTAGTGGATGCCCTTCTCGGCGAGCGCGGCGGCGCGTCGGATGTCGTCGCGGTAGTAGCTGTTGCCGCCGTCGATGACGCAGTCGTCCGCATCGAGCAGCGGCACGAGCTTGTCGATCGTGTCGTCGACGAACGCCGCTGGCACCATGATCCAGATGTGTCGCGGCTGGGCCAGCTTGCTGACGAAGTCTTCGAGGTTGTCCGAACCGGTGGCGCCTTCGTTCGCGAGGTCTTTGACGGCATCGGGGCTCACGTCGGACACCACGCAGTCGTGGCTGCCCTTCATCAGCCGGCGCACCATGTTGGCGCCCATGCGGCCCAAACCGATCATGCCCAGTTGCATCGCAAACTCCTTTGGCTCCGTCGCCGGTTGACCTAACTCTTGCCTATCCAAAGATGCTGCGCTTGGCCCGCAGCACCTCTGCGACGGACCACGCCTGGAACGGACAGCCCGTGGCGGCGTACGGCGCGTCACCGTCCGTGGTCTCGGAGATCGAGCCGAGACCCCAGTCGCGCAGATGGGCGAACAGTCCGTCGAACACGCCGGCGACGGCCACGTCCGCTCGCCGGCAGGCGTCGGCGTACGGCCCGATCATCCAGGGCCACACCGTGCCCTGGTGATACGCACGATCGCGCCTCGCTGAGTCGCCGCGGTGCACGCCGGTGTACCTCGGGTCTTGCGGCGACAGCGAGCGCATCCCGAGCGCGGTGACGAGCGGACCGCAGGCGCGCACGATCTCTTCGGCGCCTGCGCGGCCCTCGACCGGACCGAACGGGAGCGCGGCCGCCAGCAGTTGGTTGGGCCGCACGGACGCGTCGTCGGGATCAGCCACGTCCAGGAGGCCTCGCCCGCCGGTCGAGAAGTGCGTCAGGAACGAGCGAGCGGCCACGTCCGCAGCGAGGTGCACTTCCTCGGCGCGCTCGTCCTTCAGTTCGGTCAGCAGTTGGGTGACGACCCGCAGTCCGTTCACCCAGAGCGCATTGACCTCGACGGGCTTGCCCGTCCGGGGCGTCACGGGGACACCGTCGACGCGGGCGTCCATCCAGGTGAGGGCCCAGCCGTCTGCCCCCTGGGTGATGAGCCCATCCCCGTCGACACGAATGCCAAAACGCGTTCCCGCCTGATGGTGGTCGATGATCTGGTGCAACGAGTTGCGCAGCTCGTTGGCGAGGTCCATGTCGCCGGTCTCGGCAATGTGACGGCCGACGGCGTGAAGGAACCACATCGTCGCGTCGACGGTGTTGTACTCGACGCCACCGGCGTCGGCCGTGTTGGCGAGCATCCCCTCCGAGAGGCCGGCGGCAGCACCCACCAACAATGTGCGGCCCTCGTCAACCCGGTTCGTCCGCAGGAACAGCCCGTCGTACGACGTCATCGTGTCGCGCGACCAGTCCCCGAACCACGGATAGCCCGCCACCACCGTCGGCCCGCTCGGCGTCGTCACGATGAACTGGTCCGCGGCCAACGCGAGCGTGCGATCGATGTCGTCGTTGGGCTGCGCCCGCATCACCACGTCGGCGGCTCGGCGGCGAGCGGCCGCGATCATCAGCGGCGCGGCAGGCGTCGGCGCGTACTTGTCGTCGGCCCATGCTTCGATCGAGGTGCCGTCGCCGGCGGCGAGCTCGGCGGTGAACCGACCGGCGAACCACACGTCTTCGTCTGAACTCAGGCCGCGCTCGGCCTCCTCACGATGGCGGAACCCGCGAAACCACGAAGCGCCCGCGGGATCGAATTGCGGTCCGCGCACGCGGTACGCCTCTTCGAAGACGAACCCGTCGTCGGTGCGTTCGACGTTCGGCTCGCCCCAGGCGGCGCGCTCGCCGTGGGCGTCGCGCCACGTGCACAGCGCCTCGACGTCGAGCCGGACACGACCGGGTGCGCGCACGACGCGGTACATCACACCGACCGCGGGACGGCCGTGCGTCATCGCCAGCTCCGCCTCGAGCACGACATCGCCGATGGCCCACCGCCATTTGGGGATGCCGTCGCGCAACTCGAACGACTCGAGATGGTGGTGGCCGGTCGGGGCGACGGTGCCGTCGCTCCACTCGTGCGTCGCGAGCCGGATGGTTGCCGTGCCGATGGTGAGCACCGGATCGAGCGCCACCAGCCCGAGCATGCGGCCGATCGGGGGCGCGGTCGCGACCATCAGCAAGCCGTGGTAGCGGCGCGTCGCCAGCCCGCCGACGGTGCCCATCGCGTAGCCGCCGACCCCGTCGGTGACGAGCCACTCGCGTGTCGAGGCCGCGTCGAGATCTCCCGTGATCTGCGGGCCGAACTCGATCACGCTCACGCGCTCACGCTCTCACACCGTCTGCGAACTTGGGGTCGAAAGCGGCGCCATGGGTCGCCTATCGACCCCAAGTTCGGGACGGTGGCGGAGGTGGACGGGAATCGAACCCGCCGTCGTGGGAGCACCACGACCACCCGCTTTGAAGGCGGGGGAGCCCACCAGGTACCCAGACACCTCCGCCGCGGAAGTTAGCGGTTGTCGACGTCAGTTCGGTTTTTCGTGCTCGTCGAGGACAGCCTCGCTACCGAGAGCCGTACACAGCATCGTCCCTGGTGGAGTACTAGCCAGTGCGCGAGTAGGTGTCAGGGGGCAGGCCTTGATCGTTCTGAATGGTCAGCGTGGAGGTGTCGCAGGCGTATGGCCTCGTACTTTGGTCCGGTGCGGGATTGATCACCAAGGGCTGGCCATTGATCGTCTGCGTGACAAATCGATGAGATGTATCGCCTGCGAAGAGCTGGAGCATCCCTCCGCCAGCGCTGGCTCGTTGGGTGGCGAGGCCGCGCTGCGTCACCGTCGCCCGCTGGTCCCCTTCGCTTCCGTTCCATTCGCTACTTGCCGAGTAATCGATAGCGACGTGACCGTCCGCGCCAAAGGCCATGACGGTGCTCGCCCCGCCGGTCAGCGGCCCGGACGTTCCGATGAAGATGGTGAGTTGCTCAGCTCGCCATGTACCAACGAGGCATACGTCACCAATCTGCGCGGCCGGCGCGCCGGCCGAGTCGACCGCTTCCGTGAGACCTGTGTCGTCGGAGTGAGCGCACTGATCGCGCATGCGGACGATCGCCTGCACCAGGTCGATTGACGCGCTCTCGGGACGCGTGCCTTCATACGAGAGGTACTTCTGTGCGCTGGCTCGCGCCGCGAGCGCGGTCAGGCGAACGCCGTTCCTCGAGTCCTCAGTATTGAGTTTCGCGACCCGCCGGGCAGACTCAAGGTTGTCGATTCGACCGGAGTTCACGTCGTCGGCAATCCGCACGAGCTGGTCACACGGAGGCGTCGCGGTCTGACCTCCGCCAGAACTCCAGACGACGAAGCCGACGGCCATTACGGCGAGCAGGAGCGCAGCGAACATCGCCCCACGGGTCAGTCTCACCTTTTCCAGACGCTAGCCATGGACGCCAGGTCGACGTCAGATCGAGATGTCGCGCGAGTCATCCGGGTTTGTTGAACGTGAGCGTGACCGTGCCGTCGCCGGCGCGGACACCGGACTCGAACGTGGCGCCCACGGGTCCGTGACCTGATCCACCGCCCCCCGCTCCTGCCTTCCCGCCTCCGCCGCCGCCTCCGCCGCCGAACCAGCCGCCGCCCCCGCCGCCACCACCGTCGTTGCCTTCGACGCCGTTGTCATCGCCTCCCGTTCCTCCGGTGCCGGCCGTGCCGTCGAGACCCGGAGTGAAGCCAGGGGGAGTGGTGCCCGCCGCGCCGCCGGCACCACCCGCGGATTGGGTTCCGGGTCCGCCGCCGACACCATCTCCGGCCTCCGTTCCGCTCGTCGCGCCGGCGGTGCCTTCCAAGCCCCCGCCTGCGCCGGCTCCAGTGTTCGTCGTCTGTGGGGCCGCGCCGCCCCCGCCGCCCGCGACGACGACGCGGTTCGCGAGCGACGTTCCGCCCTGGCGAACATCGGACGCGCCGCCTCCGCCTCCGGCTCCAGTTCCGCCGGACCCTGAGCTTCCTTGACCACCAGTGCCGCCGCCGTTGACTCCGGCCACACCGCGTGTGGGATTGAACTTCCCAACCACGTCGCCCCCCACGCCCCCCACGTTGATCTGCAGGGTCTCGCCCGGCGTCACCGCGAACGTGGCCGTCGCGTGGCCCCCGAGCCCGCCTTCCCGGGACGAGATGTTTCCGCCGGCGGCGCCGAACAGGTCGACGGTGATCGTCGTCACGCCCGCGGGAACGACGAAGTCGAACGTTCCCGGCGTGCCGAATGTTTGCGTCACCGGCACCGGCGGGGTGGTGTTCGCGACCGTGGACGGTGTGGTTGCGGCCGGTGCGGTCACCACCTTCGAGTCGTCGCCGCGGTTGCGGGTGGCGGCGAAAACGACGGCGGCAGTCGCGATGACGGCGACGACCGCAACGGCCGCGGTCGCGGGCACGCGACGTGGACGCTTGGAGCGCTTGTCGCGGCGAGCGTCGGATCCGGATCCGCGCCCGCCGCCGAACCGACGCGGACGGCCCGTGCCGCGCTCAGGTGGCGCGATGGCCCCCGGCGACCCGAGCTCGTCGAACAATCCTGGCTCCGAGGCTTGTTCGGCGGAGGACAAGACACGTCCCGACGGCGGCGACGCGAGAAACGATTCGATCGATTTGTCGAGTTTGCCCGCATCCAGGTCAGCGAAGAAGCCGCCGAGGGCTCGACGGGGGATGCACGCCACGGCGACGCGCGCCCCGCGCAATCGGAACACGACCGCGTCCCACGAGATGGACGCGGGCTCGACGACGAAGCGCGGTCGATGGTGCACCGCGGAAACGCGCTCGAACGCGTTGTCCTCATAGCGAGCCGAAACGACTGCCATCCCCACCCCGTTCGACGTCAGCGTCGTCGGGGGAACGGTACTACTGCGGATGAGTCGTCGCTTTGCGGAGCGCGAGCTCCGGCCAGATGACGACGAGGAAGGCCGCGAGACCGGCGATCGTCGCAAGTGCGAGCGGGGACTGTGCGAGATAGATCGGCAATGCTCCGATCCGCGGGATGCGCAACACGGCTCGCCCGGTGATGTCCGCGCTTTGCGGGGTCCAGGGGTCCTTGCTCGTTCGATTGTCTCCTTGCGTGGTGAAACCCGCGGACGTGCCGTCGACGATCCGGTGGATGACGCGTGCCTCGCCACCGGCGATCTTGTACGCGACGACCTCCCCGCGCGAATAGTCGTCGGCCTTGCGAGTCACGACGAGGTCACCGGGCTGGTAGGTCGGGCGCATCGAGTCGCCGTGCACGAAGACGAGCTCTGTGCCACCGCCGAGGGCGGGTGGCCGCAGCAACGCGAACCACCCGCCGACGACAAGGACGAGCGCCACCCATCCGAGGAGGTTGGCGCGGCGCGGCATCAGTTCGGCAACGGAGCGGAACCGCCATGCAAGGTCACGGTCACCATCGTGAACAGGTCGGCGGATATGGGCGTATCGAGGGGAACGGTGACGTGATTGTTCTCGCTGTTCTCCGTCGGCACCTCCGCGTAGAAGGTCGTCACCACGGCCGAGCCCGTCATCACCGGGCCGCTGCTGTACGTGTTGCTGCTCCCGTCGGTGTACGAGTGGCTGGCCGCCACGATGGCGTCGGCACCGTTGCAGGCGTTGGCGATGCCATAGACCTCGATGGCCGTGACGTCGCCGGTCCCGGCGTCGAACACGTAGCTCGTGGTGACGCCGTCCAGATCGCAGGACGTCACCATCGCCTGCCCGCTACCGATCTTGTCCCCGCTCGACACGTCGAGCCCGGCCGCCAAGCCGAGCACCGCCCCGAACACAGTCGTGCCGACGGCGACGCCGGCGATGGCGCGTTTCTTGATTCCCATTGTGAAGTGTTCCTCGTCTCATCGTGCCCAGGAGATGCCTCGGACAAGCGATGCATCGACGGCATTGCGGGCGTGCTGGATGACGCAAACGCGTCATCGACGTCTCGAACGGGCGCCGTGGAGCCGCTGGATGTCAGCCGGCCGCGAGCTGCATGGTGACGTCGACCACGCCGTGACCGAACGACCGATGGGAGACGAGGCCGGTCCGGGTGAAGAGGTCGAGCATCTTGTGGTTCTCGGGCAGCGTTTCGGCGACGAACCGCGTGATGCCGACGAGGCGAGCGGCGTCTGCCAGCTGCTGGAACAGCAGCGACCCGACACCGAGCCCTTGTTGGTCATCGCGGGTGACGAAGGCGACTTCCGCATCGGTGTCGTCGAGCCGGTCGTAGCGGCCCACGCCCACGATGTCCGACGCCTTGATCGCGACGAGCGCTTGGCGGTCCCGGTGATCCACGGTGGTGAACCGCTCGACCTCCTTGACGCTGAGGTGCGGATGGATCGCGAAGAATCGTGACCGCTGACTGTCGCGTGTCAGCGACTCGTGGAATCGAACAAGCCCGTCGGCGTCCGACGGACTGATCGGTCGAACGACGACCGTCGAACCGTCGCGCAGTCGATGATCGACAAAGACGGTGGACCCTTGTGGGTCCACCGTCTCGGTCGTGTTGGTGGTGTCGAGCACGTTGCTTGTCAGTGTCAGACAGCGACGGGTTGCATGCCGCTGGTCTTGACCTTTGCGGGCTGCGCTACTGCGGCGAAGGCCTCGTTCTTCGAGGTCTTCAGCGCATGCACGAAGCCAGCCATGGACAGCGCCGCCAGCAGTGCTGCGACGATGTAGGCCACGAATGCGACCTGCTCGCCCTTCACTCCCAAGACGCTGAAGCCGAACGAGGTGAGCAGCAGTCCACGGAGCGTCTCGCCCTTGAACAGGGTCTCACGCTGTGCCGTGATGTCGGTCAGCTGCTTCTGTAGGGCCGGCAATGCCGGGTCGTTGGCCTTCGTCGCGGTGGCCACTTGCGCTCGCAGATCGCTCTGCGGCGTACCGAGCTCCGCGTACGTCATGCCCCCGGCCGTGGCCCTGGTGTGCAGGCCGATGAAGTCGTTGGCGTAGCACTCGGCCTGCTTGCCCGTGGTGAGGGGCTGGCCGGCGTACTTGACGAGGCATGCTGACTTCGCTTCCTCGGGCGTGAGGGTGTCGGCCGTCTTGAACGTGATGTTCTGCTGGCTCAACTGATCCTTCACATAGCCCTTCGAGAAGTTCGCGTTGCTGGTCATCACGAGGCCGAGCACGAGCAGGAGACCCGCAAGTGCGATTCCTCCGATACTGAAGAGCACGTCCAGTGTTCTGCGTTTCATCTTTCTCTTCTCCCTTGATGTTGAGTTCTGTACTGATCATCTGCCCTGAGGCCCTGCCGCCAGTAGGGACGAAGGTCCCGGATCGGACGGACCTGCGGCCCCTATGAGCGGGTCAAGACGACCTTCAAGGCGCCCGTGTCTGCGGCGCGCCCGAAGACGTCGTAGGCGTCTTCGAACTGGTCCAACGTGAAGTGGTGGGTCACGAATCGGCCGGCGTCGAGCTGCTGGCTGGTCATGAGCCGCAGCAACGTGGGGGTCGTGTACGTGTCGACCAGGCCCGTCGTGATGGTGACGTCGCGGATCCAGAGCTCCTCGAGGTGGAGCGTGACGGGCTCGCCGTGCACACCGATGTTGGCGATGTGGCCACCCGGACGGGCGAGGCGAACTGCGAGGTCGAAGGTCGCGGGCACGCCGACGGCTTCGATGGACACGTCAGCGCCCAGACCTCCGGTCAGCTCAGCGACGATCGCCTCGGCGTCCTCACGGGAGTTGTTGATGACGACGTCGGCTCCGAACTGCTTCGCCGCGTCCAATCGACTGTCGGCCATGTCGATGGCCACGATGTGGCTCGGGCTGAAGAGCCGGGCGCCCATGATGGCGGCGAGCCCGATCGGCCCGGCACCCACGATGGCCACGACGTCGCCCGGCTGCACGGCGCCGTTGAGCACGCCGACCTCGTACCCGGTCGGCAGGATGTCGGCCAGCATCAGGATCTGCTCGTCGGTCGCGCCGGCCGGCACCTGGTAGGTGGACGTGTCGGCGAACGGAACACGGACGTATTCGGCTTGGGTGCCGTCGATCTTGTGGCCGAGAATCCAGCCACCACCACCGAGGCACTGGCCGTACCGACCCTCGCGGCAGAAGCGACACGCACCGCACGCGGTGATGCAGGAGACGAGCACGCGGTCGCCGGCCTTGATGGTCTTGACGCCGGTGCCGACTTCCTCGACCGTTCCGACGGCCTCGTGGCCCAGGATTCGTCCGTCGGTCACCGCCGGCACGTCACCTTTCAGGATGTGCAGATCGGTTCCGCAGATCGTGGTCGCGTCGACGCGAACGATGGCGTCGGTGTCGTCCACGATCGCGGGCTTCGGTGCCTCTTCCCAGGCCTTCCGGCCGGGGCCGTGGTACACGAGTGCCTTCATGGCAGTCCTCCTCATTGTCGTGATGGCTCGACAATGAGGGGACGAGTCGGGGCGAGGTAGAGGCGAACGTCAGGACCTTCGGCCCTGACGTCGAAGTGACCGCGCGCTCATGCTGCAAGGCATGGAAGTCGATCGCAACGGTCTGGAAGTCCTCGACCGCACCGAATGCCTGCGCCTCTTGGCGTTGACGACGATTGGTCGCATCGGCTTCACCTCGGGCGCACTGCCGACGGTGCTGCCGATGAACTTCCACCTCAGCGGCGACCGCATCCTCGTGCGCACGGGTCGCGGCAGCAAGCTCGACGCCGCGCTGCAGAACGCGGTCGTGGCCTTCGAGGCCGACGACTTCGACCCGATCTACCATTCGGGTTGGAGCGTCTCCGTGACTGGTGTGGCCGCGGTGATCACCGACCCGACGGAGCTCGACGAGGCGTTCGAGCTGCCGATCGCGCGTTGGGCGCCGGTCGGAGAGGAAGCCGTGCTCGCCATCTCGACAGAGTTCGTGTCGGGTCGCCGCCTCACCACGCCGCGACTACGCCGCTGAGTCAGCCGAAGGGGACGCGCCACTCCAACACGGTCCCTCCGGTCGGACCTTCCGTGAGCTGAGAGTGGCCACCGTGGCGCTTCGCTCGGGCTTCCATGTTGTTCAGCCCGTGACCGCGGAGGGCATCAGGGCCGGGCGGGCCGACGCCGTCATCGATCACTCGGACGATGACCCCATCGGCCGCGATCACCTCGACATCCACACGAGTCGCCCGCGCGTGGCGGGCGACGTTGCTGAGCGCTTCACGCAGCACCGCGAGGAGCTCGCCGGCGAGGTCGTCGTTGACGGCGGCCTCGACCGGACCGTCGAACAGGAAGCGCGGTTCGAAACCGAGCGCGCCGTCGGCCTGACGGCCGAGTGCCAGCACTCGGTCCCGTAGCCCGCTTCCAGTCGGCAGCCGCGACGCTTCCAGTTTGAAGATGGCCGACCGGATGTGTTTCACAGTGAGATCGAGGTCGTCCACCGCAGCGTCGATGCGGGTCACGGCCGCGTCGGCGTCGACTCGTACAAGACGCCCTGTTCCCTGCAGTGAGAGTCCCGTCGCGAACAAGCGTTGGATGACGGTGTCGTGGAGATCACGGGCGATGCGCTCGCGGTCTTCGACCAGTGCAAACTGCTGCACTCGCGTGTGCAGTCGCGCATTCTCGATCGCGACGCCGGCGGCAGCCGCGAGTCCGACCACGAGCTCCTCGTCGACGTCGGTGAACGCCTCGGCGATCGTCTTGTCGGTCAGGTACAGATTGCCGAACACCTCGTTGCGCACGCGGATCGGCACCCCCAGGAACGAACGCATCGGCGGATGATTGGGCGGGAAGCCGAAGCTGTCGGGATGCTCGCGCAGGTCAGGCAGCCGCAGCGGCTTCGCGTCGACGATGAGCGAACCGAGCAGGCCGTGGCCTTCAGGCAGCGCGCCGATGAGCGCGTGCGCGTCGTCGTCGATTCCGACGGTGATGAACTGGGCCAGCCGAGTCCCGGTCTCGTCGAGCACGCCGAGCGCGCCGTAACGGGCGTCGACCAAGTCGACCGCCGCCTCGACGATCCGCCGCAGCACGGTGGGGGCATCGAGATCTGAGGTGAGGGCGAGCACGGCATCGAGGAGCTCACGCAGCCTTCGTGGACCCGCGACCTCGCTCATGGAGCGAGAATACGGCGGTGACGATTCGCGTGTTCCTTCTCGACGACCACGAAGTCGTGCGGAGGGGAGTCCGCGAGTTGCTCGAGGCCGAGGACGACCTCGAGGTCGTCGGGGAAGCGGGCACCGCCGAGGAGGCCTATGGGCGCATTCCGGCAACGAGCCCGAACGTCGCGATCCTCGATGTTCGACTCCCCGACGGCGATGGAGTGGACGTGTGCCGTGAGATCCGCTCGAAGCATCCCGAGATCGCTTGCCTGATGCTCACCTCCTACGCCGACGACGAAGCGCTCTTCAGCGCGATCATGGCCGGCGCGGCCGGCTACGTGTTGAAGCAGGTCCGCGGCACCGACCTCGTTGACGGCGTTCGTCGAGTGGGTCGGGGCGAGTCACTCCTCGATCCTTCGTTGACCGCCCGTGTGTTGGAGCGTCTCCGTCATCCGGAACCAGACGAGCTCGCCGGACTCACCGACCAGGAACGGCGCATTCTCGACCTCATCGCTGAAGGCATGACCAACCGCCAGATCGGCGAGCAGCTCTTCCTGGCGGAGAAGACCGTGAAGAACTACGTGTCCAACCTGCTGGCCAAGTTGGGCATGAGCCGCCGGACCGAAGCCGCCGCCTACGCCGCCCGCCTCGCGGAGCGTCGGCAGCATCACGACCCGCAGGGCTGATTCCCGCTCCTGGGTGTACTGTGACTCTCGACACGGGCGGTGACCCATACCGTGTTGGACTCTGCTGTGCGACGGCACCTTCCGGGAGCGTTGCTCCGGACCCTGGTAGCGCCAGTTGGTGCTGTATCGAGCCAGGGAGGTCGTCCGTGTCGGTCACCGGTGTTGCGCCGTACACCCGTTCTGTTCCGGGACTGCTGCTGTCCATTTCCGCCGAGGATGGCGCGATGCTCATCGCGGCTCGGGGTGAGCTCGACAATGCGAGCGTTCCGACGCTGATGGATGTGCTGATCGGCGTCCTCGCCGATTGTGACGGCGATGTGGTCGTCGACCTCGCGCACGCCGACTTCATCGACTCGGCGGCTGTCCGTGCCCTCACACGGGCTGCACACTTCCTCTCCGAGCGCAAGCGGCGCCTGAGCATCCGGTCACCGTCACGGCTCGCGCTGCGAGTACTCACCATTCACGGTCTCTGCGACCTCCTCGAGTAGGCGCCCGCAGCCCGTCTAGCCGACGGGTAGTTCGCCTGTGCGCGCGACGGCGTCAGCGATCTCTCGCAGCTTCACGTTGCGTCGCTGCGACGCGCGGCGCAGTTCGTCGAACGCTTCGTCGGCGGTGAGTCCGTGACGGGTCATCAGGATGCCTTTGGCTTGGCCGATCACGTCTCGGTTCTCGAGCGCCACTTGGAGGTTCTGGGTGAGGTCGTACGTCCGCCAGTAGACCTCCGCGTTGGCGACGGCGACCGCGGCCTGCTCGGCGAACAACGATCCATGGTCGCGGTCCTCTTGCGAAAAGCCGTCCGGCTCGAGCGCGTACAGGTTGAATGCGCCCTTGCCTTCACCGCGGTGCACGAGCGGCAGCGACAACGCACTCTGCACGCCTTGCTCCTGCGCGGCAGCGCTGAAGGCGGGCCACCGTCCGTCGTGATTGATCGAGGTCACCTCGACGATCTCGCGTCGGCGAAGCGAATCGAGGCACGGTCCCACGTCCTCGGCGTATTGCGCCTCGTCGAGCGCCAGCGCGGCCTTGTCGGTGCACGCGGCCGTGCGCGGGTGGCCCGATCGCTCCACCGTGACGCTCGCGAAATCACACCCCGACAGCGAAATGCACGACAGTGTCACGACGCGTTGCAGCGTGCGGTCGAGCGTCTCCTCGTCGACCATCAGCTCTGACAGTTCGCGCAAGCTCTCGACGAAGCCGTCTGGGTACTCGACCAATGCTGCCCACCCCCTTGGGTCACCCTACTCCTGCGGCTCGCGTGCCTACTTTGCGTCGTGGGGAGGTGGGACCGTAAGGTCTGCGCACCTTCAATAGCGAGGGCACGACGAAGCGACAAGGGCAGTTGTCGCTGCGGAGCGGATCGTGACGGCAGCTCGCTTGGACGGTTTGGACGACGACAGCCTCGGGTTCAGCATCGACGTCGTCGCGCTCGATTTCGAGACGCGGGTGACGCTTCGCGGCGAGATCGACCTCACCGTGCGAGAAGAGATCAGCCGGGTACTCGACGAAGTCGCGATAGGCGGCCGCCGCGTGGTGCTCGACGTGAGCGGTGTGTCGTTCCTCGACTCGACTGGCATCGGTGCGTTCGCGCGAGCCGCGGCGAGTGGCTCCGAGGTGTGGGTCGTGAACCCGCAGCCGGCTGTCCGCCGCGCCCTTGAGGTCAGCGGCATCGACCACGTCGTGCGCATCGTGGACGACGACTGAGCCTGCTCACCCAACGAGAAGGTTCGCGTTCCCCCGAGCGGGGTACGTGCCCTCGACATGACGGCTGTGCGCAAGATCGCCGAAGCGGCCGAGCAGCGAGTGGACGACGTTCGCCAGGAGTACGCGCCCGAGGGTGAGCATCCCATCGGCTCGTACGCCGTGCTCCTGTCGGTCTACGGCGCCATGGTCGCCGCTCTCGGATTTGTGGTGGCCAAGCGGCGCAAGCTGCCGGAGCGCTTCGACGGGCGCGACTTCGTCCTAGTGGGGGTGGCGACGCAGAAGCTCAGCCGTCTGGTGTCGAAGGACTCCGTCGGCGCCGCGATTCGGGCGCCGTTCACTCGATTCGAGGCCGCGACCGGCGAGGCGGAGGTTCATGAAGAGGTGCGCGGGTCCGGCCTGCGCCATGCAATTGGCGAACTGCTGACGTGTCCGTTCTGTCTCTCGGTGTGGATCGCGACGATCTTCTCGTTCGGTCTGGTGCTGGCACCGCGGGCAACACGCTTCGCGGCGTCAGTCCTCGCCGCCGTCACGCTGAGCGACTCGTTGCAGTTCACCTACTCGCGACTGCAGAGCGCAGAGCACAAGGGCTGACGCCATGTTCCACCGCGCTCGTGGACCCGCCGCGCTGTACGTCGCGCGCCATGGGGAAAGTGACGGCAACGTCGCTCGAGATCTCGCGGAGGAGCAAGGGCTGCCGTTCATCGACATCGTCGAGCGCGACATGGATGTGCGCTTGTCGCCGGACGGTGAACGTCAAGCAGCCGCGCTCGGGCGTTGGCTGCGTCACCTGGGCCGGCGGCGACCGACCCTCGCGCTGGCATCGCCGTACGTCCGCGCGGCAAGCACCGCGCAGATCGCGCTCGACGCGGGCGGCTTGTCGCGGGTGCCGCTCGTGCTCGACGAGCGGCTGCGCGAGCGGGAGTTCGGTGTGCTCGATCGCCTCACCAAGGTCGGCATCGAGCAGCGCTTTCCTGAACAAGCCGAGGCTCGCGCGAGAGTCGGAAAGTTCTACCACCGGCCTCCGAGCGGCGAGAGTTGGTGCGACGTCGCGCTGCGGGTGCGCACGGTCCTCGACACGATGGCGGACGAGTACGACGGCGAGCGGATCTTCGTCGTGAGTCACGAGGTCGTCGTGCTGCAGTTCTGCTACGTGATCGAGCGGATGACGGAGAAGGAGATCCTGGCGACCGCCAGCGAGCACCAGCTGGCGAACTGCTCCGTCACGTCGTTCGCCGCGGACCGCCGGCGCCGCACCAGTGCGATGCGCCTCCTGCAGTTCGGCGAGGTCACGAGCGACGACGAGCACGCGCCGGTCACCAACGAACCAGATGTGTCCGTTGCCGCGCACTGAGCCGATCGTCGTCACACCGCCGGTGCTGCGGGAGCGACCGCTCCCGGCGATCGACGCGTCGGTCGACAAGCACGAGCGCGGTATCGCGTTGATCGTCGGGGGCTCGAGCGACACGCCCGGCGCCGTCCTGCTCGCCGGCGTAGCCGCGCTAAGAGCGGGAGCGGGGACACTGCAGCTCGCGACCGCGGCGTCGGCGGCGCCCGCGCTACGCATCGCGGTGCCCGAAGCTCGCGTCGTCGGTGTCCGCGAGACCGACGGCGGCGAGATCGACGCCGACGACGCCGACGCACTCGTCGACCTGGTGGAGGAAGCCGACTCCGTGCTCATCGGCACGGGCATGCTCGCCGGCTCGAGGAGTGCGGCGTTGGTCGGGCGCCTCCTCCCGCATCTTCGGGACGACGCCCGCGTCATCGTCGATGCGGGCGGCCTGTACGAGCTGTCGGCGGTCCGGACCGAACTCCAGCGACTCGGCGAGCGGGCCGCGGCGATCCCCAATCCGAAGGAGATGGGAGCGTTGGTCGATCGCGATGCCGAGTCCGTGCGCTCGGATCCGCAAGCGGCGCTCGCGGCAGCCATCGAGCAGTTCGGCGTCGTCGTCGCGCTGCGCGATGCCGACACGTGGGTGAGCGCGCCTGGCGCTCCGATCTTCTGGGACCGCTCGGGGCATCCGGCGATGGCGACGTCGGGTTCGGGCGACGTGTTGGCTGGGTTCCTCACGGGCCTCGCCGCGAGGGGCACGGGACTACTCGACGCAACGTTGTGGGCCGCTCGCGTGCACGGCGACGCCGGTGCGCGGGTCGCGGCCCGAGTAGGTGGCGTTGGACTGCTTGCGCGGGAGTTGCTCGACGAGCTGCCGATCGCGATGGCGGCGATCGGACCGTAAAGCCGGTGGCTACAGGCCGGTGCCGTGCGCCTGGTCGCAGAGGCGTTTCTCGCCCGGCTTGATCTGGCCAGCACCCACACCTTCCAACGCGGAGAACGGCCCGCACTCGTTCGGGGTGATCCACACGTGAATCATCGGAACGGGCTCGAGCTTGACGAGGGGAGCGCGGCAACCACCGCTGCCGTCGGTGAGCCCGGCGACGTGTGGAGAGACCGGATCGTTGGTGAAGCAGAGGTTGTCGTGGATGTGCCACTGGGTGAGCGGCCCACCGATGTCGGGGACGGTGTCGAGCGTCGATCCGGGCGGCAACATGAACATCGCGGCCTCGAGCACGCGCTTGCCGGTGCGTGTGTTGTAGACGAGCGCTTCGGGACGGTCAGGGTCGAGTGTCTTGTCGTCGCTGATGTACGACCAGTTGATGAGGTGCTCGTCGCCGGTGAGGGCGTCGCCGATCGTGTGAAAGCCATTCGCCTCCGCGACAGCGGGATCGGCCCACTGCGGGAGGCGCACGAGCGTGACGGCGACGAGGTTCTCGGCGCGTGCCTGTTGTTCCTCGGTCACACCGGCGACACCGCCGAGGTCGATCGGCTTCAGCGGGTTGAACGGCTTCGTGGGCACGGCCGCCGCCGCGTCGGTCAGTGTGGCCTTGCCGTCGACCACGACCACCGACTTGTGGCTGTCGCTGTGAACATGGTTGCCGGCCTCGACCATCCCGGGGAGCGCCGCGGCGACCAGGAGCGCTGCGGAGAAGTTCGCCAGCAGCGGTCGGCCGGGGACGAATCGCGGCTGCAGCGCGAACGCGCCGGCTTCCAGGGCGGCATAGAACGCCAGCGCCGCGCACAACGCGTCGGCGAACTGGATCGGCTCGGCGACATCGAGCCCGTCGATGAACGAGAGACCGCTCTTCTTGGCGACGACCCAGCCGACGACAAGGGCGCCGTTGATCGCGACTCCGGCGAGGGCCAGCCGCCGGCCCGGCCACGCGAGCGCGGCGACACCCCATGCCACCTGCAGAAGCGCGACTGCGGCGAAGACCTTCGCGGCCTGCGGATGTTCCGCGTGGGCACCGATGGCCGCCGCGTGAATGGCGCCGGCGCTCACCGATGCGGCGCCGGCGATGACGAGCGGACGCGGCCGACGGGTGGTGGTGTTCGGTCGCGACGAAGGGGTGTCGCTCCCAGATCCTTCGATGATCGCGGTCACGCCGGTCCTTCGCAGTGGGTGCTGCCCCGAGGATACGGGGTCGTCAACACCACAGCACCGGCAGCATCGGCACGGTTGGTCCGACCGACGGGCGATACGGGACAGAATGGACACGCGAGCGATCGGACCTTCTGAACGGGACTGCCAGTTGCGCGAGATACGTCTCGGGCATGTCGCCGTCGACGCCATAGCGCTCGGGCCACTGACCCTTTGGCATGTGCAGCGTGCCGAACACCCAATCGACGAGCGGGAGTTGTCCCGCGAAGTTGTTGTGGTACAGCGCGGGGTCGTCGACATGGTGCCAGTGATGGAACTCCGGCGAGGCGATCAGCCAGCGCAACGGTCCGAGCGACACCTTGATGTTGGCGTGCACGAACAAGCCCTGGGCGCGCTTCACCGCGTAGTGCGCGGCGATCGTCGGCACGGTGAATCCGAGCGCAAGCAGCGGGAGCCCGACGGCGAGACGCGACCCGACGAGATCGACCGGATGTCGTCGGTTCGGAGCGAGCCAATCGAGCGTTGGCGACGAGTGGTGCACGCGATGGAAGCGCCACAACCAGGGCAGCTCGTGTTGCGCGCGGTGACCCCAGTATCCGGCCAGCTCGCCGATGACGAGCGCTTCGATCCAGCGGGCGAGCGAGGATTGGGATTCGACGAGTGCGCGCACGGGTGCAACGAGCCCCACGAGCATCGGCAGCAGGAAGATCAGGCCGATCGCCACGCCGATCGCGGCAATCGCCTCGTCGGCGACGAAGTGCACGGCGTCGGTGGCGAGTCCCTGCCTTCGTATCGGCTGGCGATGCACGGGCCGCAACCGCTCGAGCGGGATGAACAGCGCGCCGAGGATGACGAGCGCGAGTGCGACGTCGGGTTGGTACAGCGCGGTGACGACGAAGACGACCGCGGCTCCGGCCGCCGTGAACCTCGCTCGATTGCCCCCCGGCACCGCGTGAGGATCGCGCCCCGCGCCGCTCGTCAAGGTAAAGGCGGCTCGAGGTGCAGGGCTTCGAGGAAGGCGGCCGCCCATCCCGAGTACCCGGTGTCGTTCGGGTGGAAGTGATCGGCGCTGAACTTGCCCTCCCATGGCGGTCCGGTGTGGCTCCAGAGGTCGACGAGCACAAGGTCGTGCTCCGTCACGAGCTCGGCGATGAGCGCGTTGATCCGCTGGGCGCGGCCGGGGACGAGCCCCTGCGGGAGATTCGCCAGCAGCGAGCGTCGGGGAAGCGCGGCGGCGAGCGCGCGGAGGTCTCGTTCGAGCCGGCGCCGTGACGTGGGCACCAAATCGTTCGCCCCCACCGCGCACGAGATCAGATCAGCGTCGAGGCCTTCGACTCGCGGCACTTGTTCCTTGAGCACGTTTCGCACGCGTGCTCCGCTGCGTGAAAGGTTCACGACGCGCCATGCCGGATCGCGTTGCTCCCGCAGCGCTCGCAGCACGGTCAGGACATAGCCGTGCGCGCGGCTCGACGTTCCGATCCCTTGAGCCGTCGAGTCACCGAGCACGACCCACAGCGGGCCGGCCGCCTGCGCCGCCGTGTCGTTGTCGGCCGTCCACGCCGCGAGATAGTCGGCGGTCTGTCGCCGGCGCTCCTCGGCGCCGGGGAGCATGCCTCCCATCCAACGGCGGAGGCGACCGATGAGTCCGCCGGCGCGCGATGACATGACTACGAGGTGGGTGAGACCGCGACGGCGAGCACATGTCCGCAGTAGGGGCGGAGCTCGAGGGTGATCGACGCCTCCATGACAGTCGCGGCCGCGGCAGCCGGACCGAGTTCAGCTTCGAGGGCGGCTTGTTGCTCGATGACCGCTCCGAACCCTGCGGCGACGTGTTCCTCCCAATTCGGGATCTGTTCGTAGCTGAGGACATCGAAGCCGGTTTGTTCGAGCAGGGGACGGTAGTCAGCGATCGGGTCATCCCACACCGGCAAGTCGGCGATGCGCTCGGGGTCGAGCTCGAACGCGACGAACGCGAACCGTCGACCGGGACGAAGAATTCGCGCGACTTCCATGAGGGCTTTGTGCTTGTCCGGCGCGTACTGCAACGCGTCGACCGTCATGACCGCATCCGCGAACGCGGAAGGGAGGCCGGTCGCCTCGAAGCTGCCGGGTGCAAACGACGCCCTGCCGTTCATGCCGAGCGCTGCGACTCGTTCCGATGCCCGCTCGACCGCGACGGGCGACAGATCGCGGCCGACGAGGAGCGCGCCCGACTCTTTCGCGGCCCACAGGCCGGGGCCGCCTGCGCCGCAGGCGAGATCGACAAGCGTCTCGTCGGCGCGGAGGTCCAGCCCGGCGGTGAGCGCCTGCAACTGCGCCAATGGCAGGAAGCTGATGTGGGCGAACTCTTCCGGGTAGTCGGGGCCAGTGACATGTCGACGCCATATCTGCCGCAACGTCGGACTCTGCCCCCACGCGGCGTAGAACGCGTCATACCCACTCGCGACGAGATCGTCAGCGTCGGACACGAGTGCACCCTAGATGTCGACGGACCGCTCGGGGCCTGCTCGGATTCGCTCGCGGATCAAGGCTTCCGGGCGCGGATGATGGCAGACGCCGCGTGCGCGTGGACGCGGTGAGTTTCGGTGATCTCGATGTCGACGAGCCCCGCGTTCGCGAGCGCGGCGCGGTACTCCGTCTCCGTGAGCGCACCCGCGATGCAACCGGTCCATTGCTCCGCGTCAGCTCGCGTTGCATCGTCCATGTCCGGGTCGGCGATCACGTCGGAGACCGCGAAGCGTCCGCCGGGTCGCAGCACGCGCGCCGCGTCTTGAAGCACGACCTGCTTGTCGGCGGCGAGGTTGATGACGCAGTTGGAGATGACGACGTCGACACTCGCATCAGGGAGAGGAATGTCTTCGAGATAGCCCTCGATGAACTCGACGTTCGTGACGCCTGCTTCGGCGGCGTTCGCCCGCGCGAGATCGAGCATCTCGGTTGTCATGTCGAGCCCGATCGCCCGTCCTCCAGGTGCGACGCGGCGGGCGGAGATCAACACGTCGGCACCTGCTCCGGATCCGAGGTCGAGCACGATCTCGCCGGGATGCAGATCGGCGACGGCCGTCGGTACGCCGCAGCCGAGCGATGCCGCGACCGCGGCGGCGGGAGCCCCCTCGGCCGCGTCGGAGCTGTACAGATCAGCGCCGAAGACCGGATCGCAGCACGATGCCTCTGCTGCTCGAGCTTCGCCGTACTCACCGGTGGCCGACTTGCCAGCGGCGGCGGCGTAGCGCCGCCTCACGGTCTCGCGGATGCCGTTGCCGGACGGCCGTGCGGCCATCAGCAGCAGGACGTGACCGACTCGGCCGACGATGCGCAACACGCGGAGTCGCCACCGTCGTCGACGTGCACCGACGATTCGCCGAAGGTCTCGCTGTCCTCGAGCACGGTGTAGATCTCCCACGCCCCGTCGGGACCGTCGACCCACACCTTGTCTTGCTTGGCGAAGCAACAGGTCCCGCTCTCGTCCACCGGCGCAAGACCTTCGGCCGTGAGGCGGGCTTGGTGTGCGGAAACCTCGTCGGTCGACATGACTTCGACACCGAGGTGGTTGAGGCGGGCGTCGGCGTCGGCCTTCTCGAAGAGCACGAGCTTCAGCGGGGGATCGGCGATCGCGAAGTTGGCGTAGCCGGGCCGGCGCTTCGCCGGTTCGGTGGCGAACATCTTGGAGTAGAAGTCGACGGCCGCGTCGATGTCGGGAACGTTGAGGGCGAGTTGGAGTCGTGACATTGGAGGGCTCCTCCGGTAGATTGACGGCTGTCGATACATCGACTCTTGCAAATGTATCGACGTTTGTCAATAGATGGAGGAAGTCTCGTGGCAGCCAAGCGAACCGCGGTGATCGAGCTCGACCAGGGCGTCTGCTGCGCGCCGTTGCTTGCCGCGCCGTTGGCCGACGACGAGGCGATCGAGCTCGCCCGGGTGTTCGCGGCACTGGGCGACCCCGTCCGTTTGCGCCTGCTCAGCTTGGTGGCCGCTGGCGGGGAGGTGTGCTCCTGCGATCTCGAAGAGCCGCTGGGCAAGTCGCAGCCCACGATCAGTCATCACACCAAGGCCCTCGCCGACGCTGGGTTGTTGACGGGTGAAAAGCGCGGCCGCTGGATGATGTGGCGCGTGGTTCCCGATCGCCTTGAGGCCCTGCGAGCCGCCCTCGCCTGAATGGGTCGCCGCGTTTCACCAGATGTTCGGTTGCGCCCGTCCAGCCATAGCAACGACGATCGGCCGTGCTGTTGATGGATCGTGACCTCGCTCGCAAGGTGACGGCGGAAGCCGTCGGGACGGCGATGCTCGTCGCCGTCGTCGTCGGGTCGGGCATCTACGCCCAACGCCTCTCACCCAACGACATCGGGCTGCAGTTGCTGGAGAACTCCATCGCCACAGGCGCCGGTCTGGTCGCGCTGATCCTGGCGTTCGGCTCGGTGTCCGGCGCGCATTTCAATCCGGTCGTGAGCCTCGCGGACCGGTTGCTGGGAGGGCTGAGCACCCGTGAGCTCGTCGCCTACGTGCCCGCGCAGATCGTCGGCGCCTGCGTCGGCGCAGTGGTTGCCAACCTCATGTTCGAGCTCGACGCGGTCACCTGGTCGACGCACACCCGATCGAGCGGGGGACTCTGGCTCGGCGAAGTGGTCGCGACCTTCGGCTTGCTGATGGTGATCTTCGGCGTGGTGCGAGGCGGGCGAGCCTCGACCGCGCCGCTCGCCGTCGGCGGCTACATCGCCGCCGCGTACTGGTTCACGAGCTCGACGTCGTTCGCCAACCCCGCGGTGACGGTTGGCCGCACGCTGTCCGACTCATTCGCGGGCATCAAACCGTCGTCTGCTCCAGCGTTCATCGTGGCGCAGATCGTCGGGGGTCTACTCGCTGTCGTCCTCGCCCGATTCCTGTATCCCGACCTACCGGCCGCGGAGCTTGTGGTTCCGCACGACCACGCGACCCGCGCCTCCTCGCCGAGCGGCTCGCCCGGCAACGGTTGAGGGCGCTCGCGCGAGTGGAGGGCATGTCGCATGATGTGGATGCCGTGCGACCGATCCGCGACGAGATCGGTCAGCGGGTCCGGTCGCTGCTCGAATCCCTCGACGTCAACGTGACCTGATTCGCGAACAGCGCATCCAGCACGGGACGAGCGTCGGCCGGGGCGTCGACCGCGAGCCACACGCCGCGGCCGTCGACCGTGATCGTGAACGAGAAGAAGGCGCAGCACTCCGCCTCGAGCACCGCGAGCTCGGCGAGCGTCGCGACCACCGTCGGATCGGCGTCGAAGCGCAGCCGCAGGCCTGCTGCCGTCGGTTCGCGCTCGATGGCCTTCGCCAACACCTCGGTCCACGCGCCCGAGCGGTCTGTCATCTGTTCCGACGGCAGCGTGCAGACGATCGGCACGGACGCCTCAGCGTCGCACCCGCATCCCGCGTCAGAACTCACAAGGGGACGGTACGCCCTGAAGTCAGCTTCAAGTCAAGGACCCTTTTGACAGTACGGGCAACACACTTTTGTGTTGTCGGTACTGTCAAAACCCAAGAGAGCACACCGCGTTCGCTAGCGAACGGGTCGACCCTGGAAGTCGCCGATCAACGACACCGGCACGCGGCTCGCGTCGGCGTCGGCCGCGGTGAGCTCGGCAAGCTTCTGGCGGTAGTAGTCGTCGCGCAGATCGCCCTCCGCGGCCGCGTTGTAGGTGGGGTACAACGCCCGGCGGGGGGTGGGCGACTGGTTCGGCCCGCTGCGATGCGGTGTGCGCGAGTGGAACCACAATGTCTCGCCGGCCCGCACCTCGACGGAGGCCCAGTCGAGCGCATCGACGACGTCGGCCCGAACGCAACCGTGATCGTCCATCGGCAGGACCTCGTGATGCTGCCCCGACGCGACCTCGAGGCAGCCGTTGTCCACGAGAGAGTCGTCGACCGCGACCATGCACGACACGTGCGTCTCGACGAAGCGATAGGCGGGGGCGTCTTGATGCGCGGAGTAGCCCGCGCCGCCCGGCAGCTTGTAGTTGATCTTCTCCTTGTAGAGCACCGCCGGCTCACACAGCAATGCAGATGCCGTTGCCACCATCGAGCCGGTCGTGAGCAACGTCCGCAGACCCTCGTGGAACGGCACGAAGTTCTCCGTGCGGCACAGCTTCGGGCCGTCGTCGGTCAACTCGCGGTAGTGCAGCCAGCCGTCGCCGTCGTCCGGCCACGACGACACCTCGTCGACCCACCGAGCGAGATCGGTCACGGCCGCGGCGTCGAGATCGTGCGTCAGCACCCACCCAAGCTCGAGGAAGTGCGCTGCGCGACGAGCCTGGGAGTCACGAGCCACGACAGCAGTCCACCACCTGAGTGGGCCGTAGACCAGCTGCGGACGCCGAAGTCGATGCGCGCCTCCGCGAAAGGGGCACAGACACTGAAAGCGGCACAAATCAGAAGAGCACTAGTTCATTCGCGTCGCTGAAATGGTCCCGTCGGACCATTACTGAAACGACAGATGCTGTCGATGCGATGACATGAAAAATCGTCGCCTCGTTGCAGCCACCGTTGCGCTGGTTGCCGTGGCTCTCACTTCGATGTCGCCCGCGAACGCGCAGACCGCGCCCGTCAACGTGACCGTCCTCGGCGTCATCACCGTTTCGACCCCACCTGTCGGCGCGGTGCTCGTCGCGCCCGTGTCGGTACCGGGCAACGCCACGGGCACCGACACCATGGTCGTCACGTCGAACACCCCATATCACGTGACCGTCAAGGCCGACAACGCCAAGCTGCGTCCGTGGGACGGCACCGCGTACGTCGGCAGCAGCACGATCGGTTCGGTGCTCAGCCTCGCGCCGTCGGTGCTCCTCACCGGCCCGACGCTCACCAACGTGGCCATGACCACGAGCGACCAGAAGATCGCCGCCAGCAGCGGGCTCGCGGTCGACACCTACACGTTCAACTTCACGCAGCCGGTGGCCGCCTCCGACCCGCTCGGGCTGTACCGCACGGTGCTCACCTACACCGTGTCCGCTGGCCTGTCCTGATCCGACGCCTCTGCTTCACCGCCACCCTGCTGCTCGCAGCCGCGCTTCCCGCGGTTGCGAGTCCAGCAGCGGTCGCGCAGTCCGCCGGCCCTGGACTGTCGGTATCGCCTGACAAGGTCGAAGCCGACCTGCCCGACCGAGTCGTGAGCCTGCAGTTCGCGATCAGCGCCACCGGATCAGAGCCCGTCTCGATCGTGCTGTCGGTCAGCGGACTGGCCCACGACCTGGACGGCACACCGCAGTTCCCCGACGACGCGGCGCCCGCGCTGCGAGTCGATCCTGCGAGCGCCACGCTTGTGCCCGGAACGCCCCTGACCGTGCGCGTGACCGGATCGATCCCCGACGGCACGACGGCCTTGTACGCAGGGTTGGTCACCGCGATCGACAAGGCGCCGACGGCCGGGGGCGTCGACGTCGTGACCCGAATTGGTGTGCCGTTGCTGTTGCGCGGACCGCAGCCGTGGCATCCCGCGGCGGCCATCGACGATGTCGCGCTGCCGTCCACGGCTCCGGACCAGCCGCCTCGGATCGAAGCGGTGATCCGCAACACGGGCGACATCCACATCCGGCCCACCGGCACGTTCACCGTGCTGAAGGACGGCCAGGTCGTGGGCACGGCGGCGCTGCACGGCGAGGTGGTCCTCCCGGGGCTGGCGCGCCGCCTCGGCGTGGCGTGGTCACCGCCCGCCGGGCTGCAGGGCCCGCTCACCGTCCGCCTCGACCTCGACGATCCGCCGGCCACCTTCCAGCGCGACGGTGTGCCCTATCCGCCGCCAGCCGCGCCGGCCACGACCGCCGGGGGAGCAACCTCGGGCTCGTCAGATCAATCGCAGCAACCGCTCGGAGGCCGCGGCGCCGACTCGAAGAGCGGCGATTCGGGCTTCGTCATCGCCACGATCATCGCCCTACTGCTCATCATCGGGGTGGCGGTCGGCGCGGTGCTGTTGAGCCGTCGATCAAGCCCGGGAGCGCAGACCCGGCGACCGTCCTAAGATCCGCCGCCATGAAGAAGCTGCTCCTCCTGATCGCACTCGTCGCACTCGTTGCTGTTGCCGCCAAGAAGGTGCGGACCGCGTAATCGCTTTCGCAACACCTGCGGCCTTGCTCATCGGCGTCGCTGGCGCCTTGTGATCAGGTTCGCGGTGCAGCCACCACCACACGCCGCCACCGATCGCCGCAGCTGCGACGACCGAACCGGCGGCAGTGGTGGAGCGGGCGGTCGGCATCGGCACACGGTCACGTAGGCGGACCCTGTTGGTGAACGTCTTGATGTCCCACCCGTTGTCGCGCGCGGCGCGCAGCAGCTCGCGATCCGGATTCACCGCGACCGGATGGCCGACACACTCGAGCATCGGCAGATCTGTCGCCGAGTCGCTGTACGCGTACGAGTGCCACAAATCGATGTCTTGCTCCTCGGCGATCGCGCGCATCGCCTCGGCCTTGTTCGGCCCGTAGCAATAGAACTCGGTGGTTCCCGTGTAGCGACCCTCGTCGTCGATCGTGCTGCGCGT
>JBEEFW010000166.1:0-86940 GCA_041166385.1 Acidimicrobiaceae bacterium
GCATTCGCTCGATCGGGTCGCTGATCGTGATCGTAATCGTGAATCGCGCCGGCGCGATTTGTTTGCCTGCGAGGTCGGCGGTCGCGTCGTTGCGGTTGTTGATGGGCATCGACATCCGCAACGCCTCGACGTCGGTGCCGTGTGCCTGGTGATACCGGCGCAGGCCGCCGGTGATGCCCGCGACGAACGCGTCGTTGAGCTTGCCGTCGGCCCGTTTGGCCGCTGACTTCAATTCCGCGAGTGGCACCGTGATCGTGTCGAAGTGCACGCTCAACGAGCGCCCCGTCATGATCGGGCTGAGGGGCGTGGTGGCGGGCGCGAGCATGCGCCCGATCGACGCCAGCGTTGCGCTGAACTGACGAACGGTTGCGCCCGCGTCGGTGGCCACGGCGGTCGCGGCGCCGGCGACCGATGCCGCCGAGCGCCGCGCGATGCCCGTCTGCCTCCGGCGCTCGTGGTCGAAGGCATCGCGCATCCGCTCGACCTGATTCATCACATGGATCTCGGGCTCGTCGGGCATCGGCCCGCGATCGAGGGAGACGTCGCGCTCGAGATCGAACAGGTGCATGGCGATCTTCACCGCACCCACGCCGTCGGTGATCGCGTGGTGGACCTTGATGATGAGTCCGGCGCGTCCATCCGCCAAGCCGTCGACGACGACGAACTCCCACAACGGCCGCGCTCGATCGAAGCCTTGCATCGCGATCGGTTGAGCCACGTCGAGCAGGTCCCGGAGCGAGCCCTCGCCCGGCACCTTCATCCAGCGCAGGTGGTAGGCGATGTCGAAGTTCGGATCGAATTCCCACCGCGGCGGTGCGATCGACAAGGGGTTCGACACGACCCGTTGCCGCAAACGCGGCACCAGCCTTGTGGCGCGGTCGACGCTTTCGACCAACCGGGCCCGGTCCGGCGACTGGTCGAGCACAGCCACCGATGTGATCGTCGACCGCAGCAGTGGATCCTTCTCGACAGTCCACATGAGCGCGTCGGAGTCGCTCATCCGGTTCTCGAAACGCATCTGATCGGCCATGAGCGCCGCCCCCCAAGCAAGGTGAAGCGTCCAGCCTGGCACTCGGTTGGCGCCGGGTGCACCCGGATCCACAAGATGAAGGCGAGTACGACCAGGGAGGCAGTTGTGGCGGGAATGTGTGAGGGGCGGGTGTGCATCGTCACCGGCGCGGGGCGGGGCATCGGCCGTGAGCACGCACTGATGCTCGCCGAGCACGGCGCCAAGGTCGTGGTCAACGATCTCGGCGGCGAGATGGACGGCACCGGAGCCGCGACGACCGGGCCGGCTCAGGACGTCGTCGAGGAGATCAAGGCCATGGGTGGCGAAGCGATCTCGAACGGCGACGACGTCTCGGATTGGGCGGGTGCGCAGCGCTTGGTCAACACCGCGATCGAGACCTTCGGTGGCCTCGACGTGCTCGTCAACAACGCCGGCATCCTGCGCGATCGCATGCTCACGAACATGACCGAAGCGGAGTGGGATGCGGTCATCAAGGTGCATTTGAAAGGGACGTTCGCGCCGAGCCGCCACGCGGCTGCGTACTGGCGGGAGCGAGCCAAGGCCGGTGAGACGAACGATGCCCGCCTCATCAACACCACGTCGGTGTCGGGCATCTACGGCAACCCCGGGCAGACGAACTACGGCGCCGCGAAGATGGGCATTGCCGCATTCACCATCATCAGCTCGTACGAGCTCGGCCGCTACGGCGTCACGGTGAACGCGATCGCGCCCGGAGCACTCACGCGCATGACCGAGAACCTCGGCATGGGCCAAGCGAGCGAAGAGGCGAAGGCGCAGATGGCGCCGCGGTGGATCGCGCCCGTGTGCACGTGGCTCGCGTCGACGCAGTCGGCCGACGTCACGGGTCGCGTGTTCGAGGCGTCAGGCAACGTGTTTGCCATCGCAGAGAGCTGGCACCGTGGACCGACGGCGGAGCCGGTCGACGATCCGACGCAGATCGATGCGCTGGCTCGCAAGCTCCTGGCCGACGCTCGTCCCAACGCCGACATGCAGGGCCGGGATCGCCAAGGATGACATCGGTTCCCGACGGAACCTTCGAGCTCGCCAGCGGGCGCCAGCTGGCATACGACGACGTCGGTGACCCCGACGGCGCGCCGGTCGTGTACCTGCACGGGTGCCCGGACAGCCGCCTGACTCGGCATCCCGACGACGCGGTCGCGGCGCGAGCGGGCGTGCGCCTCGTCGCCGTCGATCGTCCGGGATATGGCGCGAGCGACCCGCCCTCGGACTGGACGCTCGAGTCCGAGGCGCACGACGTCGCCGCGCTCGTCGACCATCTCGGTATCGAGCGGTCGGCCGTTCTCGGGTGGTCGTCTGGCGGCCCGGTCGCTCTCGCCTGCGTCGCGGTCTTTCCCGACAGGTTCAGTGCAGTCGGACTCGCGGCGTCAACGGTTCCGACGGCGCCCGACGGCGACGTCGACGACGTCGTCGCAGCGATCGTGCCGTTGGTGGTGCCGGCGGATCTGACACCCGCACTTGCGCTCGAGTACATCCGCGAGGCGAAGAGCGCCGCCTATCTCGATGATCTCGATGCGGTCGCCGGCCTGGCCGAGCAGCTCGTCGCCGGCCTGATCGAGGCGACCGCCCGCGGAATGAGCGGCGTCGAGTTCGACATCCGCAACCTCATGACACCGTGGTCGTTCGACGTCACCGCGATCCAAACACCGGTGCTGCTCTGGTACGGCGAAGCCGACGACGTCGTTCCGGCGGATGTCGGCCGCGCGCTGGCCGACCAGCTTCCTCGTTCGGTGCTCGAGGTCATACCGGGCGCCTCGCATTTGCTTCCACTCGTTCATTGGTCGACGCTGCTCGAAGCGCTCGCCCTCGTCACCAAGGAGACACCATGCCGTTGAACCCCGATGCCGTCGGCGCGAAGTCGCAACCCGGTGAGAAGCACTGGGACTCGAAGGACGCCATCCTGTACGCGCTCGGCGTCGGGTGCGGCGTCGACGACCTTCCGTTCAACACGGAGAACACCAAGGGCGTGCAGCAGCAGGTGCTGCCCACGATGGGCGTGGTGCTCGGTGTCGCCGGTGGTGGCGCCTACGACGCGGTCGGCGAGATCAACTGGACGATGCTCGTGCACGGCGAGCAGGCGATCGAGCTGCACAAGCCGATCCCCGTCGAGGGCACCGTCCGTTCGGTGACGACGGTGACCGGCATCTACGACAAGGGTTCGGGCGCGGTGCTCGCGACCGAGACGGAGTCTGTCGATGCCAGCAACGGCGAACCGCTCTTCACGACTCGTTCTGCGGCGTTCATCCGTGGCGCGGGCGGATGGGGCGGCGACCGCGGTCCGACCGGTCCGCGCCCGACGGCGCCAGAGCGGGAGCCGGACCATGTCGTGAAGTACCAGACCGGGATCGATCAGGCGCTCATCTACCGCCTGTCGGGCGACCGCAACCCGTTGCACTCAGATCCGTCGTTCGCCGAGGCCGCGGGCTTCGACCGGCCGATCCTCCACGGACTCTGCACGTACGGCTTCACCGGTCGGGCGTTGCTGGGTGCGCTGTGCGACAACGATCCGGCGCGCTTCAAGTCGATGGAGGCCCGGTTCACGTCACCGGTGTTCCCCGGCGACGAGCTCACCATCTCGATCTGGCGCACGGGCGACGGCGAAGCTGTGTTCCAGACCCGCCGGCCCGGCGACACTGTCGTGGTCGACAACGGACTCTGCCGTTTCGCGTCCTGAGCGGCGTCGAACGCGAGCGCCGGCTGCGCCGCAGCCGATGAGCACCACGATCGCCGCGATCGCCGCGACGATCCACGGCCAACCCTTTCGTGACGCCCTGTCTCGGGCGCGTACCGTCACGTCCGGTTGGTGAGCGGCAGTTTCGTTCGGGCTCGGCGCCGACGTCGTGGTGACCGGATCAGACGTCGTCGACGGAGCCGGATCGGCCGCGGCCGCGGCTGGTGACGTGTCCGACGCTTGCGCGGGGGATCCCTGTGACGGCTTGCCCGTTTGCGCAGCGGAGGGCAGCGGTGGTCCCGGAGCAGCGCCAGCGGCTTGACCGGAATCGCCGTCCACCATCAGTGCTGATTCGTCGACCGCCTCGAAGTCAGAACCGCGAATGTTCCTGAGCTGTTGGAGTACATCGTTGTTCCAGCGCTCGTCCGGAACGCCAGAAATGAACCACGGCGAGCCGTTGTCAGCGACGATGACGCCGTAGGTCTTCATGGCTTGCAAGATCACTTGGTCGTCGCGCGGATATGAGGAGACCTCGACATCCGGCTTCAACCGAAGGCGGAGGCCCATCGGCGGCAGGCTCGGGTTCGACACGCCGGCTTGGTGGCGAGCCGGCCACACATAGCTGCGATCGCTGTGCGGAACGGTGACGCGGATCGCGTGGTCGATGTGTCCGCTCGCTACTTCGTCGTAGCGAACGAGTCCGGGAAGGATCGGCAGTCCGGCTGCGTCGCCCGATGTCCACGTCTCGGGTCGCAGCGCATTGCTGTTGAGATCCCACACTGCACCCGAGCCGGCGCGCCAGGTTCCATCGTCGTTCGGGTACGCGGCGTACAACTCGTAGAGCGTGCACGTCGAATGGTCGACGATGATGACGTGCCGGTCGCCACTCGAGCCTGGACCGCCTTCGATCGAAGCGTTGGCCGGAATCGGATACGGGACGTGGTCGCTGTCCTCGTCGTAGTCGAACGTGACGCTCGTCGTCGGCTGACCGGCGCCGACGACGTTGTAGGGGATTCCGATCGGGCCACCGTCCCACGCCCCGGAGCCGAAGTCCGCCTTGGCCTGTGCTGTCGTACCGATGGCGGCGACGTACGTGTTCGACATCGGGTGGATCGGGAGGCCCGAGACGTCTGCGTGCCAGACGTTGTCCACGGGGAACATCGGACAAGAGGCGGTGCCTGGCACGGATGATCCGCTCGCCGGCGGTGCGAGCGCCGAGATCACACCGACCGCGAGTCCGAGCGCAGCCTTCCTCACGTTGCCGTATCGACGACGCGACCCATGCACTTGATCAGAACAATCGCAGCGCGTCGGACTCCAGGCCGCGCAGTTCGTCGTAGTCGACCTCGACCCATCCGATGCCGCGGCTCTCAGCGAGCACGCGTGCTTGGGGCTTCACCACCTGTGCGACGAGGATGCCGCGCACCGGCCGGAGCATCGGGTCTCGATTGAGGCGCTCGAGGTACCGCGTCAGCTGCTCCACGCCATCGATCTCGCCGCGCCGCTTGACCTCGACGGCCACCGCCCGACCGTCGGCGTCGCGGCACAGCAGATCAACGGGCCCGATGTCGGTCGGGTGCTCGCGGCGCACGAGCCGTAGGCCCGCGCCGATCGCTTCGCAGTCGAGCGCGAGCAGCTCTTGTAGGTGTGCTTCCGCGCCGTCCTTCTGGAGGCCCGGGTCGTCACCAAGCTCGTGCGTCGTGTCCAGCACGATCTCTTCGATGAGGATGGTCAGCGTCTCGCCCTTGCGATTCGTGACGACCCACTGACTCGCCTCTTCGCGCAGGACGTTGGGTGCCACCATCCAGTTCAACGGCTTGTACGCGCCACCATCGCTGTGGATGGAGACGCACCCGTCCGTTTTGATCAGCAGCAACCGGGTCGCCATCGGCAAGTGAGCGGACAGCCGCCCCTCGTAGTCGACGGAGCAACGGGCGATCACGAGACGCATTGACGCGGACCCTAGCGTCGACGCCCGGACCCCCATTCTCGAGGCAATAGGCGGCGTTTGCCGCCGGCTATTGCCTCGAGTTTGCGTTCGTGCCCGCGTATGGCCCTGCAACCGCGGCCGCGGAATGTGCGCCTACATTGGCGGCGTGTCACGCGCCGCTCCTGCGACGCCGACCTCTTCGTGGCGGGGCGTCGCGGCGGTCGCCATGATCCTGTCGCTCGTTGCGGGCTGCTCGTCGGACGCGGCCGCCCCCGCGAGCCGGCGCGCCGTCGAGCACGCGTCTGGCGCGTCGCTGTCGCCCACGCCGGCGGGTCAGGCCGCGGTGGCCGCCGCCCCGGCGCCCCCGGCCAGTCCGGACGGTCCCACGGCCGAGGTTCCGTCGACCATTGACCACACCTGCGGTGGCGACGTCACGTCCGAGCTCCAGAGCCTCTTCGACGGTGCAAAAGACAACAGCACGATCACCTTCCCGTCCGGAGGTTGCTACCGGGTCGACGACACGCTCACGATCGACGGTCACCACCGGCTTCAGATCGAGGGCAACGGGGCCACGCTGCGAGCGGGCACCCCTGGTGATCGCAACCGGCGACACCTGATCATTTCGAACAGCGACGACATCACGGTGCGCGGCCTCACCGTCATCGGGTCGAACGACAAGCCCGGCGTGTACGACGAGAAGCTGGCCTTCCAGCACGCGTTCGCGCTCAACGGAGTCCACCGTGCGCTGCTCGACAAGGTGTCCGCCTCGCGATTGCACGGCGACTTCGTCTACATCGGCGGCAAGGTGGGAAGCCCGTCGAGTGATGTGACCGTGACGTCGTCGACGTTCGACGGCAGCGGGCGTCAGGGGATCGCCGTCACCGCCGCCGACCGGGTGCTCATCTCCGGCAATGACATCGCCAACGTCGCGCGATCGATGTTCGACATCGAACCGAACTCGCCCGATGACGAGGTGCGCGACGTGCGGATCACCGGCAACCGAACTGGCAAGGCCGTCAACTTTTGGCTGGCGAACAAGGGTGCGGGTGACAACGTCGGCCCGATCGAGCTCGACGGCAACACGATGACCGAAGCAACCGGAGGACTGATTTTCGCGTTCGGCAAGGCCAACTCGGCACGCGGTCCGTACGCCGTGCGAGACAATCAGCTCATTGCGAGTGACGCTGTCCACGATGAGGGATCGATCGGCGCGATGTTCTTCGTGCAGTGCCACGACGTGTCGATCGTCGGCAATCGAATCACCTTCGCACCCGGCGTCGAGATGCCCGTGATCGAGCTCCATTCGAGCCGATCGGTCACTGTGGCCGGCAATGACTTCAGCGGCGCGCCGGAGCCGATCCTGTCTGACTCCACGACGACGGATCTGTCGACGTCGTCGTAGCGGGCCTCAGGTCGGCCGTCGGGTCGTGGGCGTCGATCGTGAGACATTCGATCCGCAGTGTCACGGCGACATCATCGCGGGATCGGGAAGATCATCTCCTCGCCCGCCATGGCATTGGCGGCTTCCTCGCGCTCGTTGGCAGGCATGGGGGCGAAGGCGTCGGCGGCATCCAACACGCGCGGCAGGAGGGCGGCGTCGCCGGGCGTGCAGAACCCGTGCACGCCGGGCATCGACAGCGCGAATGAAATCCCGCGCGCGAGATCTGCGTCGGTCGCTTGCGGTTCGTACCACGACGTGGCCCACCGCTCCGCGGTCGCGGGCTCGCCAGCGACGACGTCGGAAAGCGGACGGCCGTCGGCCCACGGACGCCGCGCCGTTGCCTTGATGACCATCACGCCGAGGTCGCGCTCCTGACACACGGCGAGCAGCTGCTCGGCCTCCTCCCGGTAGACGGGGTCGGCCCAGAGCCGCGGGTAGATCGGGAACATCACGGTGTCGAGGTCGTAGCGGCGGAGGGCCTCCAGATGAGTGCGCGCCACCGACAGGTCGTGACCGGTGATCCCCGCGAAGCGGCAGGCGCCGGCGTCGCGCAACTCGATGATGCGCTCGATGCCGGGCGCGCGTTCATCGAGCGCCTCGATCGTGGTCACCCCGTGCGCTTGATACAGGTCGAGTACCTCGCACCCGAGCAGCCTGCGGCTCTCGTCGAACTGCGCGGTCACGCCGTCAGGATTCGAGCGCAGGGTCTTCGCCGCGACGAACAACTGGTCGCGTACTGCGGGAATCCACGGCCCGACGGCCGCCTGCGCGTTGCCGTACTGCGGCGCGATGTCGAGGTGATTCACGCCGCGCGCCAGCGCGAGGTCGAAGGTGGCCTTGGCCTCCTCCGGCGTCGACATCCAGTACGCCGCGCCGCCGAGGATCGCAACGCTGCTCTCGTGACCTGTCCGACCCAACCGTCGCCGTTCCACGGCGAGGCAACCTACTTCCGGAAGGGGAGCTTGCGGCGCTTGTCGCGGTTTGGTCGCTGTGTTTCCAGGCGCTCGCGGATGATGGCTCGCCGGTCCTGCAGGTCACGGTACGTGAGCGTCTCGGTCGACGAGTCCAACCCGAAGCTCGCCTTCACGCCGGTCATGTCGAGCTGCCAGTCGTCAGCGTTCAGCCCGAGCTCGGCGGCGATGTGCTCGCCGTGTGTGTTGGCGAAGTGCATCGAGATGTCGGCGATCTCTCCGAAGATGTCGAGGTCCGGCGCCAACGTCGCGATGGCGCCGTCGAGGAACATCATGTTCTTGACGAACAGCATGAGCTCTTTGGGCATCCGCGCACCGATGCCGAGTAGCGCCTTCATCGTTCGCTGGATCTCGGCCACGAGCTCGTCGCCCGTCATCGTGGTGGGATCGATCGGGGGACGGTCGAGCCCGAGGTCCACGATGACGGCGTCGATGTCGGTGTCGGCCGGGAGCGCGCCGAGATCGCGCAACGCCTGCATCTGCCCTCTGATGTCGTTCATCGAGCCCGCGATGAGCAGTCGCAGCAACGCCAAGCGCTTGGCCTCGGACAGGCGGCCAGTGATGCCGAAGTCCATCAGCGCGGTGCGCCCATCGGGCTGCACGAACAGGTTCCCGCCGTGCAGATCACCGTGGAAGATGCCGTGGATCAGCGCGCCTTCCATGCCGCCGATCATGCCGGTGCGCACGACCTCGTGGGTGTCGACGCCGGCGTCCTTCATGCCGGCGACGTCTTCGAATGCGAAGCCGCTCAGCCGCTCCATGACAAGCACGCGTTTCGTGACGAGCGTGGGATGCGGGCGCGGAATCACGTAGCCGCGCTGGCCCAACAGCGCGAATGCGTGCGCGACGTCGAGCATGTTCTCGGCCTCGAGTCGGAAGTCGAGTTCTTCGACGATCGTCTCCGCGAACAGGTCGACGAGTGCGGGCGGGTTCGCAAGCGCGGCGATCGGAATCCGACCCACGAGGTGGGGAGCGACCCACGACATGACTCGGAGGTCGCGATGCACGAGGCGGTTGACCTGCGGCCGCTGCACCTTCACGACGACTTCCTCGCCCGAGCTCAGTGTCGCGGCGTGTACCTGCGCGATCGAGGCCGCCGCCAGCGGTTGGCGGTCGAACGAACGGAACACCGATTCGAGCGGCTGGAGGAGGTCTTCTTCCACGACGCGGCGCACGACGTCGAATGTCTCGGGTGGCACTTGGTCACGGCACTTGCGGAACTCGAGGACCAAGGGCTCGGGGAAGATGCCTTCACCCGAGGAGATGATCTGGCCGAGCTTGATATAGGTCGGCCCCAGACGCTCGGCGGCGATGCGTAGGCGGCGGGAGATGTCGGCAGTCGAGGTCTCCTTGCCTCGCTCGCGCGCGCCCCAGATCGCGAGCGGCAGTCCTAGAGCTCGCAGCGTGGTGAGCATCCGGCCGACAGGCGGGACCCGCCGGTAACGAGTGAGCTCCGGAACCGATGCGTGGACGGCGATGCGGACTCGGTCGAGTCCTCGCTTCCACGTCATCTTGTCGGGCTCGACCTGCCAAGGACCGTGGTCGGTGAACGAGCCGTACTCGACGTCGGTTGAGGAGGCGGTCACGACCGATCCAGTCTCGCCGTGAGGGCTACGCTCCCGCCACTTCACACGCTCATCAAAGGGGGCCGGCGTGATCGATCGGTGGATCGTCGATTCGAAACCCAGCACTCGCTATCCGATCTTCACTCGGGGAAATGTCGGCGAGGTGTTCCCTGATCCGGTCGCGCCACTGACAGGCGACATGATCACCTTCGGTGCGGAGCTTGGCTGGCGTGACGCGCTCGAGCGCTTCGGTGCCTTCGACCACGCCGAGTTCGCCGACGACAACAACGAGATCGTGGGCGTGTTCGGTGGCTACTGCTACCTCAACGTGTCCGCATCGCGGATCCTCGGTGTCCGCACGCCTGGCCTCACACCGGAGTCGATCGACTTCCAGCTCTGGGGCGAGCAACCTGGCGTACCCCCGTACGCGGCGCAGCCCACGGACGAGAGCCCGTCGCACACCGAGCGCATCATGCAGACGCTCGGCTGGGTGCTCACGGCAGACGGCCTCCCAGAACTTGCGGCCGACGAGGAGATGCTCAACGACCTGCGCGACAGCCGACCCGATCTCACGCAGCTCAGTGAGCGTGACCTCGTCGATCGCGTGCGCACCCTCATTGAAGGGAGGTTCCGGACGCTCTTCGCGCACCACCTGTTCACGACGTACTGCTCGACCGTGCCGGTTGGCATCATCCAACAGGTGTGCGCCGCGGTCGGCCGCCCGACCGACATGCTCAAGCTGATGGCGGGCGTGGGCGACGTCGAGTCCGCCGCACCGAGCTATGCGATGTGGGAGTTGTCGCGACTCGATCCTGACAGTGACGAGTTCAAGGTCGGCTTTGCCGAGTTCGTCAACTCGTATGGCGCGCGCGGGCCGAATGAATGGGAGGCGCGTTCGCCCACCTGGGAGACCGACCCTGATCTCGCGTTGGTGGCGATCGCGCAGATGCGTCGGACCCCCGACGCCGCGTCCCCTCTGGGTCACCAGGCCGAGCGCGCCGCGGAGCGCGAGCAGGTCGGCGCCGAGATCGCCGCGATGCTCGAAGGCGATCCGGAGACGCAAGGCCAATTCCTCGCGGCGCTGCGGGCGGCGACGATCTTCCTTGCGGGACGGGAGCGTTCGAAGACGAACGCGATCAGGCTCATCCACGAGATGCGCCTAGCGATGTACGAGCTCGGCCGCCGCTATGTCGACCGCGGCGTGTTCGATGCTCCGAACAACTTCGGGATGGCGCGTTGGGACGAACTCGACCAGCTCGTCGCGGACCCGGGCTCCCTCACGGAGACGCTGCGCCAGCGGGATCGCGATTACGCCGACCTCGTACGCGTCGAGCCGCCGTTCGTGTTCGAAGGCTCGCCACCTCCGGTGTCGACGTGGCCAGCGCGGGGCGGTCGTCCCGTCGCAGTAGCGAACGCCGGCGACGTGTTGCAAGGGATGCCCGGTTGTCCGGGAATCTCCCGTGGCACAGCGCGCGTCGTGCTCGACTCGCACGACCCCACGGCGCTCGAACCGGGCGACGTGCTCGTCGCGCCGATCACGGATCCGTCGTGGACGCCGTTGTTCGTCCCCGCGTCCGGGGTCATCGTCGACGTCGGCGCGCCGCTCAGCCACGCGATCATCGTCAGCCGCGAGCTCGGCATCCCGTGCGTGGTCTCGGTCACTGATGCCACCCGCCGTATCCCCGACGGCGCGACGGTCGAGGTCAACGGCGACACCGGCACGGTCACCGTCATCTCCACCTGACATGGAAGGACCGCTCACCGGGATTCGCGTTGTCGAGCTGGGCGTGTGGGTCGCCGGTCCCGCCGCCGGCGGGATCGCCGCCGACTGGGGTGCCGACGTGATCAAGGTCGAAGCGCCATCCGGTGACCCGATGCGGCGGATGCTCGCGGTGACCGGCGGCGGGGGCGCCGACCTGCCGAGCCCGCCGTTCGACCTCGACAACCGAGGCAAGCGTTCCGTGGTGCTCGAGCTCGACACCGACGACGGTCGGGTGGCGATGCACAAGCTGCTGGCGACGGCGGACGTGTTCCTCACCAACCTGCGGCCCGATGCCGTCGATCGTCTCGGGCTCGGTCCCGAGACCGTCCGGAGCGCACATCCGCAACTGATCTACGCCAGCGTGACCGGGTACGGACGCGAGGGTCCCGACACGTGGCGCGCCGGCTACGACGTCGGCGCGTTCTGGGCGCGTTCGGGACTGGCCGCGCTCGCGGTGCCGACCGACGCGCCCCAACAGGGCTTCCGCGGCGGCGTCGGCGACCACATCACGGCGATCACGACCCTGTCCGGGATCCTCGGTGCGCTGATCCAACGGCAGCGCACCGGCGAGGGCGCGCTGGTGGAGACGTCGCTGTTGCGGACGGGCATCTACTGCCTCGGTTGGGATCTCGGAATCCGACTCCGCTTCGACAAGCTGGGGGACTCCGCGCCGCGGACGCAGCAGACCAATCCGATGATCAACGTGTACCGAACCGCGGACGCGAAGTGGTTCTGGTTGCTCGGCGTGGAAGCCGATCGCCTCTGGCCCAAACTGCTCGCGGCCATCGAGCGCAAGGAGTGGGGTGACGACGATCGCTTCCGCACCGCGCGCGATCGCAGGCACAACTGCGAAGCGTTGATCGCGCTGCTCGATGACCTCTTCGCGACGAAGACCCGCGACGGGTGGACCGCACGCTTCGACGAGCACGATGTCTGGTGGGCGCCGGTCAACACGGCCGACGACGTGATCGCCGATCCGCAAGCGATCGCCGCGGGCGCCTTCGTCGACGTGCCGTCTGCCGCCGGTTCGAGTGCGCACAAAGCGGTCGCCTCTCCCGTGCGCTTCGGCACCGGGGAGACCGGTCCCCAACGGGGCGTGCCCGCGCTCGGGGAGCACACCGAGGAAGTGTTGCGCGAGCTCAGCTGATCGTTTTGACAGTACGGGCAACACAAAACTGTGTTGCCCGTACTGTCAAAAGCCCTGGAAGTGTGGTGGGCGCTTCTCTTGCCACGCGGCCACGCCCTCGCGGAAGTCGGGTTCGGTGGCCATGCGTTCGAGCAGCCGCTCCGACTCCGCGACGGCAGTGCCGACATCGCCGTGCAGGTCGGCGTAGAGCTGCCGTTTGCTCTCGCGGAGCGACGAGGGGCTGATGTCTGTCGCCAGCATGCGGGCGTAGTCGAGCGTCGCCGTCATCAGCTCGCCCGGTGGCAGCACGCGGTTGACGAGCCCGATGCGCTCGCCCTCCTCGGCGAGCACGACTCGCGACGAGAACAAGATGTCCGCCGCGTGGCCGATGCCGACGAGGCGGGGCAACACCCATGACAGTCCGTATTCCGCGGGCAGCCCGAGACGAGCATTTGCGGTCGTGAGCTTGGCGCCGGCGGCGGCGAATCGGATGTCGCAGTAGCACGCAAGCACGAGACCGACGCCGGCGGCGGGGCCGTTCACGGCGGCGATCACCGGCTTGGGAATGCCGTAGTGAAACGCGAAGGCGTGGTCGAACTCTGCCCGTACGCCGTAGCCGGGGTTTGCGAGCGTGGTCGCGTCGACGCCGGCGTCGTAGGAGCCGCGTTCGACGTGACCATCGAGTGCGGCCGTGTCGGCGCCTGCGCAGAACGCCCGCCCCGCGCCTGTCACGACCACGACGCGCACGGCGTCGTCTCGCTCCGCCTCCGCGAGCACCCACCGGTACTCGGTGTGCATCCGACCGGTCCAGGCGTTCATCCGCTCGGGACGGTTCAGCGTCACGAGCGCGACGCCCCCTTCGACCAGGTAGTGCACGACTTTCAGATCGGCGTGTTCCATTTACGCGCCGATCGCGTTGATGGCCGCTTCCGTCAGCTCAGGCCGGCAGATGAGGAGATCGGGCAGCCACGGATCGGGCTGGTTGTAGACGAGGGGCCGCCCGTTGATCCGCGACGCGTGCAGCCCCGCCGCGAGAGCGACCGCGGCCGGCGCGCAGTTGTCCCACTCGTATTGACCACCGGCGTGGGCGTACACGTCCGCGTCGCCGAGCACAACGGCCATGGCCTTTGCGCCGGCGGAACCGAGGGCGATGAGCTCGCCACCGAGTGCCTCGGCGACGCGGATCGCCACCGCCGGAGGGCGCGTGCGGCTCACGATGATGCGCGGCGGTCCGTCGTGGGGCGGCGGCGGGGGAGGTGCGGGACTCGTGCTGAGGGTGATGCCGACTGCCGGCAGCGCGACCGCGCCCGCCAGCGGCTGCCCGTTGCCGTCGACGAGCGCCACGTGGACGGCCCAGTCGCTTCGTCCGGGCTCGCCGAATTCCCTGGTGCCGTCGAGCGGATCGACGATCCAGACGCGCTCGGCCCCGAGGCGGGTGCGGTCCTCGACCCCTTCCTCGGAGAGCACCTTGTCGTCCGGGCGCAGCTCGTGGAGGGCCTCCACGATGAACCGGTGCGCGGACCAGTCGCCTTCATCCCGCAACGACCACCAGTCGTGGGCCGTGTCGCCCACGCCGGCCCGGAGTTTGAGGAGCAGCTCGCCGGCCCGCGTCGCGACATCGGTCGCAACGTCGTGGTCTGACAGGCCGGAAGGCATGGGAGCGGACGCTACCTTGCGGGAATACTGACCGATCTGGTCAACTTTTCATTCCCATGCCCTACGAGCTGTCCCACCTTCGCGCCCTCGAGGCCGAATCGATCCACATCATGCGTGAGGTCGCAGCCGAGTTCGAGCGGCCCGTGCTGCTTTTCTCCGGCGGCAAGGACTCCATCGTCATGCTGCGTCTGGCCGAAAAAGCGTTCTGGCCGGCGCGCCTGCCGTTCCCCGTCATGCACGTCGACACCGGGCACAACTTCGACGAGGTCCTTGCCTTTCGTGACGCTCGCGTCGCCGAATTGGGCGCTCGCCTCGTGGTCGCGTCGGTTCAGGAGGCAATCGACAACGGCCGCGTCGTCGAGCAGACCGGCCCCTATGCCAGCCGCAATCTCTTGCAGACGATCACGCTCCTCGATGCACTCGAGCAGTACCGCTTCGATGCGGTCTTCGGCGGCGCTCGGCGCGACGAAGAGAAGGCCAGGGCGAAGGAGCGGGTGTTCAGCTTCCGGGACGAGTTCGGCCAGTGGGACCCGAAGAACCAGCGGCCCGAGCTGTGGAGCCTCTACAACGGTCGCCACCGCAAGGGCGAGCACATTCGTGTGTTCCCCATCAGTAACTGGACGGAGCTCGACATCTGGCAGTACATCGCCGACGAAGGCATAGCGATACCGAGCATCTACTACGCACACAGGCGCGAGGTGTTCCGCCGTGACGGCATGCTGCTGGCCGTCACCCCCTATGTGACGATGGTCGACGGCGAGGATCCGTTCGAGATGGTCGTCCGGTTCCGGACTGTGGGTGACGCGTCGTGCACGGGTGCCGTCGAGTCGTCTGCGGCGACGGTCGACGAAGTGATCCTCGAGGTCGCGGCGACCCGCATCACCGAGCGGGGCGCGACCCGCGCCGACGATCGCATCAGCGAATCCGGCATGGAAGACCGCAAGCGCGAGGGCTACTTCTGATGGAGATGCTGCGGTTCGCGACCGCGGGCTCTGTCGACGACGGCAAGTCGACGCTCATCGGCCGGCTCTTGTACGACTCGAAAGCGATCTTCGAGGATCAACTCGAATCAGTCGAACGCACGTCGCGCGAGCGAGGTGACGAATACACCAACCTGGCGCTGCTGACCGACGGCCTGCGAGCGGAGCGCGAGCAGGGAATCACGATCGACGTCGCCTACCGGTACTTCGCGACACCGAAGCGCAAGTTCATCATCGCCGATACCCCGGGCCACATTCAGTACACGCGCAACATGGTGACGGGCGCGTCGACGGCCGACCTTGCGTTGATCCTCATCGACGCGCGGAAGGGCGTCCTCGAACAGAGCCGGCGGCATGCGTTTCTCTCGAGCCTGCTCGGCATCCCCCACCTCGTGCTGTGCGTGAACAAGATGGACCTCGTCGACTACGAGGAGGAGGTCTACGAGCGCATCAAGGCGGAGTTCCGCGACTTCGCGATGAAGCTCGACGTGCACGACCTCACCTTCGTGCCGATCTCCGCGCTCCACGGCGACAACGTGGTGAACCGGTCGGCCAACATGCCCTGGTACGAAGGCTCGTCGTTGTTGCACCAACTCGAGGAAGTGCACATCGCGTCGGACCGCAACTTGATCGACGCCCGCTTTCCGGTGCAGTACGTGATCCGGCCTCAGTCCTCGGAGCATCACGACTATCGCGGGTACGCCGGCACGATGGCCGGCGGGGTGCTCAAGCCGGGCGACGAAGTGATCGTGTTGCCGTCGGGGTTCGTGTCGAAGGTGCGGTCGATCGACACGTTCGACGGGCCGGTCGACGAAGCGTTCTCGCCGATGTCGGTCACCATCACGCTCGAGGACGACATCGACGTCTCGCGGGGCGACATGATCTGCCGACAGCACAACCAGCCCCAAGTCGGGCAGGACCTCGACGCCACGATCTGCTGGCTGACCGAGCAGGCCCCCTTGCGGGCCGGCAACCGCTACACGCTGAAGCACACCACCCGTTCGGTGAAGGCCGTCGTCCGATCGATGCAGTACCGGCTCGACGTCAACACGCTGCATCGTGACGACGACGTGTCTGAGTTGACCCTCAACGAGATCGGCAGGATTGCCCTGCGCACGCAGTTGCCTCTTTTCTTCGATGACTATCGCCGTAATCGCACGACGGGCAGCTTCATCCTGATCGACGACACCACCAACAACACGGTGGCGGCGGGGATGATCCTGGGCCCCACGCAGTGAGCAACATCACCTGGCATGCCGGCGTGACGCGCGACGCGCGCCTGTCGCGCGGCGCGACGGTGTGGTTCACGGGACTCTCTGGTTCGGGAAAGTCGACGGTGGCTGCGATCTGTGAGCAGCGGCTGCTCGAGGCCGGGCGTCCCGCGTATCTGCTGGATGGCGACAACCTGCGACATGGGCTGAACGGCGACCTCGGCTTTTCGGCCACCGATCGCAGCGAGAACATCCGGCGGGTGGGCGAGGTCGCAAGGCTCTTCGCGGATGCCGGTGTCGTCGCGCTCGTTCCGGTGATCAGCCCGTACCGCGCCGATCGTGCACAGGCCCGGGCGGCGCACAGCGCGGCCGGCCTGCCGTTCTACGAAGTCTTCGTCGACACACCGATCGACGTGTGCGAGACGCGTGACCCCAAGGGTCTGTACGCCAAGGCGCGCGCGGGCGAGATCAAGGGATTCACGGGGATCGACGATCCGTACGAAGCGCCGTCGGAACCGGAGCTGCGGCTCACGCCAGAAGATGGCGCGGCCGACGCACAAGCGAGCCGAGTGCTCGCGCTGCTGGCGTTGTAGCTACGCGGCGGTGGTGACGCTGGCGCGCGTGGGCACGTTGGGCGCCGGGGTGCCGTAGGGCTTGCCCGAGGTGTCGTAGCACTCGAGGTGGTAGTGCTCGACTCGATCCCATTTGCCGTCGATGTAGACGTTGCAGATGACCTGCTGCATCTTCACCTTGGCCTTGAACTTCACCTGCTCGTCGCAGGTGGTGCACATCGCGCTGCTCCCGGCCTCGATCGTGCGCAACACCGCCCGGCTTTGAAACGTGGACGTCTTCGCCATGAAGAATTTCATCGGCTGGAATCACCTGAACGTGAGCTTTCCGGAAGCAGATAGGCCAAACGGCCTAGTCAGGTGCCTTTGGCCAGCCGGCGAACGGCTCGGATCAGGGAGCGAACCTCGTCCTCGTCGGCTCCGGCGGCTACGAGCGCCTCGACCCGGCGCTCCAGGTCAGCGGCGGCGCGCTCGTCCACCGGCACGGACGTCCCGAACGCCTCCGGGCCGGCGATGGCGGTGACCAACATCAGGCAGAGCACGGCGACGGCCGCGGTGATGCCCAATGCGATGGCGACGCCGTTGTGCGTGGTGACCGAGGCCACGATCATCCCGGCAATCGCCGACGCGCACACCACGAGCACGATCCGTCGGATCCAGCGGGGGCTGATCAATCGCTCGAACGTAGCGCCGGTAGTACCTGACGGCTGCACCAGCCCGACCGACCTCGTCCTTGTGCCCGGCGTTTCCGAGCGCCACTTTGGACGGTTGACGACGCGTGAGGTTGCCGTTCGCGCCATGAGTTCGACCCGCCCACTATTGGCGCCGATTGCGACCGGTTCGGTCGCCATCCGCGCCAAAACCGCGTCGCCGCCGCGCGGGAGGCTTCGCTCCGGATGTTCGAACGCTGACATCGAGGGCGTGCTTGGGCGGGTGAAGGCATGGCGTGAGCGCGGGCCGAGGCGTTCGCGTCAGCTCCGAGATGACTCGCGAGAACGTGTCGACCTCGAGCGGACCGCTACTCGACGCGATTGCGGAGCAGACAGAACTCGTTGCCTTCGGGGTCCGCCAACACGAACCACGTCTGTTCGCCCTGACCGATGTCGACGCGCCGAGCGCCGAGTGACAGCAGACGCTCGAGTTCCTCTTGTTGGCTGCAACCGACTGGATTGATGTCCAGATGTACTCGGTTCTTGGCTGTCTTGGTTTCAGACCCGGGCAGGAACAGAAGGATGAACGTCGCCTCGTGGTTTGGGTCCGCGATGACGACCCAGTCGTCGTGACCGTCGACCGTCGTTGTATCCCAGCCGAGAACCTCAGCCCAGAACTCCCCTAGCTGCGCTGGATGAGCCGCATCGAAGACTGTCGTCGTGATTCTGGCGGCCATGAAGAAATCCTCGCACCGTCAGCGACGAGGCAGCGGAATGCGCCGTTCCGGGCGTAGTCGCATGGAGTGAGGTCGGCGCTCACGCTCGCGCCGGTACTGTCGGGCGCCGACCATGCCCGACGACCCTCCCTCGAATCGCTTTCCGGACCTGCCCGACCAGGACAGCAATCCCGTCGTGTGGGACCCTGCGCAGCGCAAGTTCGTCCCGCGTGAGGAACACGAGGACTCGGGCGCGCCGGCCGAGCCGAAGGCGCCGGCCGCGCCAAGCGCGCCGCCTGGCCGCGATCCGCGGCGGTTCTACGTCGGCGCGCCCGGTGGGCAAGCGCCGCTGGCCCCGCCTCCGCGGGCGCCGTCGTCGTCCATCCCGCCCGCCCCCCCGGGCGCGCCCGCGTCACCGCGTCCCGGTGCGCTGGCGCCACCGGTTCGACCGCCGCCCGCGGCCCCGAGGCCGGCGCCGGCGACGGCCCCGAAGCCGAAGCGCGGACGTCGGTTCCCGAAGCTGCGGCGACCCAAGCTCAAGTGGATCTTCCTGCTGTCGGGGCTCCTCCCGATCGTGTTGCTGATCGGCGGTTTGATCTACGCCGACTACAAGTTCCGTCAGGTCCATCGAGTGCCGGTCGGCGATCTGCTCGACAGCGGCGGGAGCGGCGAGAACATCCTCCTCGTCGGATCCGACACGCGCGCGAACGCTGATCCGAGCGCGCCGAACGCGGGTGGGATTCTCGGCGACGCCACCGATCGACCGCCGGCAGGGGAGCGCTCCGACACGATCATGGTGCTCCGTCTGCAGGGCGGCTCGTCGAAGATGTTGTCGATTCCGCGCGACCTCATCGTGCAGATCGCCGACACCGGTCGCAAGGACCGCATCAACTCGGCATACAACGCCGACCTCGGCGGCGGGGCCGCCCGGCTGCTCAAGACGGTGCAGTCGAGCCTCGGGATCCCGATTCATCGCTACATGGAGGTCGACTTCGTGACCTTCGCCGGACTCGTCGATGCCGTCGGCGGTATCACGATCGACTTCCCGTATCCCGCGTTCGACACGAACACGGGCCTCGACATCACGAAGGCCGGCCCGAACGAGCTCAACGGCGAGCAGTCGCTCGCGTACGTGCGGTCTCGCCACTACACCGAGATCAAGGAAGACGGGAAGCCACACGAGGACCCGACCGCGGACCTCGGCCGCATCCAGCGCCAGCAGACGTTCCTCCGCACAGTCATGAGCAAGGTCGCGGGATCGCACAACCCGTTCACGCTGCTGAAGGTCGGCGGCGAGGTCGCAGATGGCATACGCGTCGACGACAAGCTCGGACTTTGGGGGGCGATGCGGTTGGCATGGGATCTCAAGGGCCTCAACCCTGAGGCCGTGCCGTTACCCGTGGCCGTGAACGGCGACCGGGCGACGCTGCATCTCCAAGAACCCGACGCCGATGGGGTACTCGCCGGATTCAAGTGAGTTCTACTGTGCGGGCATGACTGACGACATTGGTTGGCTCGACGCCACCGCGCAGGCCCAGTTGGTGCGGAGCGGGCAGGTTGCTCCGGCGGAGTTGGTCGATGCTGCGATCACGCGGACGGAGAAGCTCAATCCCGAGCTCAACGCGGTGATCCACGCGCGGTTCGACAAGGCCCGGGCCGAGGCGGCCGCGCCGTTGCCCGACGGCCCGTTCCGCGGTGTGCCGATCATGATCAAGGACCTGTCGGCGCCGAGCGAGGGCGACCCGCAGCACAACGGCATGCGCGTGCTGCGCGACATGAACTACATCGCGCCCGCGGACAACAATCTCGTCGCGCGGTATCGAAAGGCCGGGTTCGTCATCGTCGGCCGCACGAACACACCCGAGTTGGGCCTCGTGCCGACGACGGAGCCTGAGTCACACGGTGCCACGCACAATCCTTGGAACCTGGAGCACACGGCTGGCGGGTCGAGCGGCGGGAGTGCGGCCGCGGTTGCATCCGGCATGGTCTCCATCGCGCACGCGAGCGACGGGGGTGGATCGATCCGCATCCCCGCGAGCATGTGCGGGCTCGTCGGCCTGAAGGTGTCGCGCGGGCGCATCACGATGGGTCCGGACCGCGACGAGTCGCAGTTGGGCGTCGCCCATGTCGTGGCGCGGTCAGTGCGCGACGCCGCCGGCGCGCTCGACGTCACCCAGGGTCCGGCCCCGGGCGACATGGTGGTCGCGCCACCGCCGCTGCGTCCGTACGTCGACGAGATCGGTGCAGATCCAGGTGCACTGCGCATCGGCCTGCTCGCACACAGTCCGAACGGAGAGTTGCACGCCGACTGCGTGACCGCGGTGCGGTCCACTGCCGCGCTGCTGGAGTCACTCGGGCATCACGTCCAGGAGTCGCACCCGGCGCCACTCGACCGCGCCAAGGAGAACGGCCGAGCGTTCATGGCCCGCTGGGCCACTGGCGCCAAGCTGAGTCTCCTCGTGACGGGGCAACTCATCGGTCGCGAGCTCACCGCGGATGATGTCGAGCCGTACACATGGGCGATGGCAGAGATGGCGAACGGCGTCATGGCCGTCGACCTCGCCAAGGCGTTGGCCGCGTCCGCCGCATTCACGCGTGAGATGGCCGGGTGGTGGGCGAACGGTTTCGACCTGTTGCTCACTCCGACCCTGGGCGGTCCGCCGCCGCGGCTCGGAGAGCTGATGGACCCGGTGAACGGCGGCGCAAGGATCGGCGAGCTCGTGCCGTACACGACGCACTTCAACGTCACAGGCCAGCCCGCCATCTCCTTGCCGATGCACTGGAACGACGCGGGATTGCCGATTGGCATCCAGCTCGTGGCCGCCTACGGACGCGAGGACCTGCTGTTCCAGGTCGCGGCCCAACTCGAAGAAGCTCAACCTTGGTCGGACCGCCGCCCTCCAGTCTCCGCGTAACAGAGGGTCAGCCGCGGACGAGGGGCTTGTACTTGATGCGGTGCGGTTGTTCGGCTGCGGCGCCGAGTTCCTTGCGTCGCCACGCCTCGTACTCGGAGAAGTTGCCTTCGAACCAGCGCACCTGCGAGTCGCCCTCGAACGCCAGCACGTGCGTGGCGATGCGGTCGAGGAACCAGCGATCGTGACTGATCACGACCGCGCACCCGGCGAACGCCTCGAGCGCGTCCTCCAGCGCCCGCAGCGTGTCGACGTCGAGGTCGTTTGTCGGCTCGTCGAGCAACAACACGTTGCCGCCCCGCCGCAGCATCTTGGCCAGGTGCACGCGGTTGCGCTCACCGCCTGACAGCGTGCCGACCTTCTTCTGCTGATCGCTGCCCTTGAACATGAACGACGCGACGTACGCGCGTCCATTCACCTCGCGCCCTCCGATCATCAACAGGTCTTGGCCGTCGGTGATCTCCTCGTACACGGTCTTGTCGGGGTCGAGGGCATCTCGAGCCTGGTCGACATACGCGAGCTCGACCGTGTCGCCGACGCGCAGCTCGCCGCTGTCCGGCTTCTCGTCGCCGGTGAACATCCGAAACAGCGTGGTCTTGCCCGCGCCGTTTGGACCGATGATGCCGACGATGCCGGCCGGCGGCAGCGAGAACGACAGACCATCGATCAGCAGCTTGTCGCCGTACGCCTTCGCGAGCTGCTCGCTCTCGATGACGACGTCGCCGAGCCGCTCGCCCGCGGGGATGGTGATCTCGAGCCGGTCCGAACGCCGGTCGGCGGACTTCGCGTCGGCCAGCAACTTCTCGTAGGCCGCAAGACGCGCCTTGCCCTTCGCTTGCCGGGCCTTCGGCGCCATGCGCACCCACTCCAGCTCCCGCTCGAGCGTGCGTTGCCGAGCCGAGTCGGACTTCTCGTCGCGTCGGAGGCGCTCCTGCTTCTGCTCGAGCCAGGACGTGTAGTTGCCTTCGAACGGGATGCCTTTGCCATGGTCGAGCTCGAGGATCCAGCGGGCGACGTTGTCGAGGAAGTAACGGTCGTGGGTGATGGCGACGACGGTGCCGGGATAGTCCGACAGCGTGCGCTCGAGCCACGCCACCGACTCGGCGTCGAGGTGATTCGTGGGCTCGTCGAGCAGCAACAGGTCCGGCTTCGATAGCAGCAGCCGGCACAGCGCGACCCTGCGCCGCTCGCCTCCAGAAAGCGTTGTGACGTCGGCGTCGCCGGGCGGAAGGCGCAGCGCGTCCATGGCGATGTCGATCGTCCGCTGGAGATCCCAGGCGCCGGCCGCTTCGATCTTGGCTTCGAGCTCGGCCTGCCGGGCCCCGAGCTTGTCGTAGTCGGCGTCGGGGTCGGCCCATTTCGCCATCAGCTCGTCGTACTCGGTGAGCAGCGCCGCCACCTGCCCCACGCCGTCCATGACGTTGCCGGAGACGTCCTTGGCCGGGTCGAGATGCGGCTCCTGCTCGAGCAGCCCCACGGTGAAGCCCGGCGTGAGGCGAGCTTCACCGGTGAACCCGTCGTCGATGCCCGCCATGATGCGCAGCAGTGACGACTTGCCGGAGCCGTTGGCTCCGATCACGCCGATCTTGGCGCCCGGATAGAAGGACAGGGTGATGTCCTTCAGCACCTCCTTGTCGGGCGGGTGGAAACGGCCGACTTTGTACATGGTGAAGATGAACTGCGCGTTGCTCACTGCGCGCAACGCTAGTGGTGCACACTTGGGGTGATGGCCAGGGGTCCGTCGGCGTACTTCCAGTTCTGGGATCATTTCGACGATCGGTCGAGGACGTGGCGCGACGGGGGCCCTCGCGTCGAGCTCTTCGAAGCGATGACCGCCGCACAGCTCCGGCGAGCCGAGCACGAACTGCTCCATCGCCTGGCGCGCGATCCGACGACCGACGGGTGGGTGCTCGACGCGCTCGGCACCCTGCGTTCGGACGAGGCGGTCCCGATGCTGCGCGACCTCGTTCGGGGACCCGTGGCCGAGGACGCGGCCATCGCGCTGTGGCGCATCTCACGATGGCGTGGCGCGGTACGAGTCCTCGATCGCGTGATCAGGGGTCAGAGCGGCCGCGACGACCAGCGGCCACCGACCCTTCCTCGCCGCCTCGAAGCGGCGCACTACCTCGCGGAGATCGGTTCCCCACGGGCGCGGGCCGCGTTGGTCGAGGTGGCGTCGCATCACGAGGTGCCCATCCGCCTCCAGCGCACCATCCAGGGCTTGCTCAGCTAGCAGACCTACGACACGACCACCGCAGTGGACACGATGTCGCGCTGGCGGTAGTCGGCCACGTCGCCACCCAGCTCGACGGTGCCCCGCGCCCTGATGTCGGTACGTGACGCGCCGACCGCGAACAGGAACGCGCCCGGCTCGCACACAAAGCGCATCGCCTGGTCGTAGAACGCCAGGCGGCTCGGGTGGACGGTGAATGTCACCGTGGCCGCCTCGCGGGAAGCGAGTGCGATCCGCGCGAAACCGACGAGGGCACGCGAGGGCCGCGCGACCGACGCGACGTCATCGGTCACATAGAGCTGTACGACCTCGTCGCCGGCCCGGCTGCCGGTGTTCGTGACGGTGATCGCGAGCGTCGTGGGGGCCGTCGTCGAACCGGGCGACACCTCGAGCGCGTCGTACGTGAACGACGTGTAGGACAAGCCGTGGCCAAACGGAAACAGGGGGCTGGTCGGGCCGTCGGTGTAGTCGTGCCAGAACTGTGAGCGCCCGCCGCCCGCTCGATGGGTGCCGTGCACCGGCACTTGGCCGACGGAGCGTGGCATCGTGACGGGGAGTCGGCCCCCGGGGTTGATGTGGCCGAGCAGCACGTCGGCGATCGCGTTGCCACCTTCCTCGCCTGGAAGCCATGCCTGCACGATGGCGGCCACGTTGGCCGCGATCCACGGGAGCGCGAACACGCGCCCACCGATGAGCGTGACAACCGTGGGTCGCCCCGTCGCGACGATCGCTTCGACCAACTGCTGCTGGCGGCCTGTCAACCCGAGGTCGCTGGCGTCGCGCGCCTCGCCGACGGTGGAGTGCGGCATCAGGCCGGATTCGCCGCCGACGAAGACCAGCGCGACATCGGATCGCTCCGCGGCCGCGACTGCGGCGTCGATGCCCGTGTCGTCGTCACCCGTCACCGCGCAGCCCATCTCGTACTCGAGCTCGGCCCAGTCGCCGATCGCCGTTGTCAGCGCGGCCAGCGGTGTGACGTGCGGGGTGTAGTGCGGACCCGGTTGGAACGCACCGCCGGCCTGCGGCAGCAGCGCGGGTGACGGCGAGTCCATCTCGAAGACGATCTCGGTGTGGGCGGGGTAGTGGTAGTCACCCTGCAAGCCACGGATGGAGTCGGCCAACGGGCCGATCACGGCGACGCGGCCCGTGTGTTCGAGGTCGAGTGGCAACAGGTGGTCCTCGTTGCGCAACAGCACGATCGACCGCGACGCGGCGCGGCGAGCGAGATCCCGCTGCGCGAACGTGTCGAACACGGCGCCGGCGCGGTCGGCCTCGACATAGGGATGCTCGAACAGTCCGAGGCGGAACTTCGACGTCAACACCCGGCCAGCGGCACGATCGACGAGCGCGGCGTCGATCGTGCCTTCGTCCACCAGGCGCGTCAGGTGTCGGTAGCAGTCGAATGCCGGCAGCTCGATGTCGAGGCCGGCGGTCAGCGCCTGCGCCGCGGCGTCGGCCTTGTCGGCCGCGGTGTGATGGTGGGTCATCAGCAGTTCGACCGCGTTGTAGTCCGCGACGACGACGCCGTCGAAGCCAAGTTCGTCGCGCAGCAAGTCCGTCAGGATCGCGGCGGCCCCCGCGCACGGCAGGCCGTCGACCGAGCTGTACGAGTTCATCATCGACGCCAGTCCGGCGTCGCGGATCACGGCGGCGAACGGCTCGGCGAACACCTCGCGCAGCTCACGAGGGCCGAGCTGCACGGGCGCGTGGTTCAGCCCGCCCTCCGGGAGCCCGTACCCGAGGAAGTGCTTGCCGGTGCAGATGACCCCGCCCCGCAGATCGTCAGTCTGCAGACCACGGACGTACGCCGTACCCAACGCGCCGGCGAGCACAGGGTTCTCGCCGTAGGTCTCCTCGACGCGCCCCCACCGCGGATCGCGCGCGATGTCGAGCACAGGAGCCAGCGTGTGGCGCGCACCGACAGCGAGCAACTGCTCGCGGATCACGGCGGCCACCTCTTCGAGCAGGTCCGGATCCCACGTCGCCGCCAGACCCATCGCCTGCGGAAAGACGGTCGCGTCCCGAGCGCAGTACCCGCCGGTCGACTCCTCGTGCACGACGACCGGGATGCCCAACCGGGTGCGCTCGATCGCGTACCGCTGCACGTCGTTCATGAGCGCCGCGCTCTCGGACGGCCGTAGGCCGGTCGATGCACCGATCCGCGTCACGTGCCCGATGCCGTGGACGAGGTGCTCCGCGGCACGGCCTAGGTCGAAGCCGTCAGGCGACACCAGGTCCGTGATCCACACGCCGCCGAGCTGTGCGACTTTCTCCTCCAGCGTCATCTGCTCGAGCAGGTCGGCCACCCGGTCCTCGACGGCGAGGGACGGGTCGTGAAAGGGCGAAGGCATCGGGACAGCATCCACCACGGGCTGGCCCGTGTGCTGGCCGCGAACTGCCTGACAACGCGCCGGTAGGATCGCCTGCGCAATGGGTGAAGACCGCGACACTTCCAACGCGCTCGGGCCGAACGAATGGCTCGTCGACGAGATGTACGAGCAGTACCTCGCTGACCCGAAGTCCGTGAGCAGCAGCTGGCAGGAGTTCTTCGAGGACTACCGGCGCGACCAGCACGAGCCCGTCGCCGCCGCGGCCGCACCTACCGCGGTCCCGGTCGAGCGGGCGGCACCCGAGCAAAAGACGGAGGCGCCGCAGGCCGAGAAGCCGGCGAAGCCCGCGAAGGCCGAGGAAGAGGGCCAGCCGCTGCGGGGCGCAGCCGCTCGCATCGTCAGCAACATGGAGGAGAGCCTCAAGGTCCCGACGGCCACCAGCTTCCGCGAGGTGCCGGCGCGGTTGCTCGAGGTGAACCGCTCGGTCATCAACGGCTATCTCGCGCGGACGCGGGGCGGCAAGGTCAGCTTCACGCACCTCATCGGCTTCGCCGTCGTGCGAGCGATCGCCGAGGCGGTGCCGGCGATGAACTCGACGTTCGTCAAGGGGGCCGACGACGCGCCGCGGGTCGTGCATCACGAACACATCGGGCTTGGCATCGCCGTCGACATGGAGAAGAGCGACGGATCCCGCACGTTGCTCGTCCCGGTGATCCGCGACGCGGACACGCTCGACTTCCGTTCGTTCTGGGGCGCGTACGAAGACCTCATTCGCAAGGTGCGGTCGAACAAGATCTCTCCAGACGACTTCGCGGGCGCAACGATCAGCCTGACGAACCCGGGCACGATCGGCACCGTCCAGTCCGTTCCGCGGCTCATGCCGGGGCAAGGCGCGATCGTCGGCGTCGGAGCGCTCGACTACCCGGCGGCGTATCAGGGAGCTGATCCGGCCGCGCTCGCCGAGCTCGGCGTGTCGAAGGTCCTCGTGCTCACGTCGACATACGACCACCGCATCATCCAAGGAGCGGAGTCCGGGCTCTTCCTCAAGCGCGTGCATGAACTACTGCTCGGCGCCGACGGGTTCTACGACAACGTGTTCCGCTCGCTGGGCGTGCCCTACGAGGCGGTGCAGTGGCGGCGAGACGTCAACCCGGTCGATCGCGACCAAGCCATGCTCGAGAAGCAGATGGCGGTCGACACGCTCATTCGCGTCTATCGCGTGCGCGGGCACTTGATCGCCGACCTCGATCCGCTGGCGTCCAAAGAGCCGCACATGTTCAACGAGCTCGACCCCGCCACGTACGGGCTCACGATCTGGGACCTCGAGCGCGAGTTCCTCACCAACGGTCTCGCTGGCACCGAGCGCATGAAGCTCGGCGACATCCTGCGCTTGTTGCGCGACGCGTACTGCCGAACGATCGGCATCGAGTACATGCACATCCAGGAGCTCCAGGAGCAGCACTGGATCCAAGAGCACGTCGAGGGCGTACAGAGCGAGCTGTCGCCGGAAGACCAACGGCACATCCTCGACCGGCTGAACGCGTCGGAAGCGTTCGAGACATTCCTCGCCACGAAGTACGTCGGCCAGAAGCGCTTCGGGCTGCAGGGCGCAGAGTCGGCGATCCCGACGCTCGACGCCATCATCGAGCAGGCCGCCGACGCAGATCTCGACGGCGTCGTCATGGGCATGACCCACCGCGGCCGGCTCAACGTGCTCGCCAACATCGTCGGCAAGAGCTACGACCAGATCTTCAAGGAGTTCGAGGGCGCGGTCGACCCCGAGTCGACACAGGGCTCCGGCGACGTGAAGTACCACCTCGGCCAGTCCGGCAAGTTCGTCTCGCGGTCAGGCAAAGAGATCGAAGTGGAGCTGTCCGCCAACCCGAGCCACCTCGAGACCGTCGACCCGGTCGTCGTGGGCATGGCGCGCGCCAAGCAGGACCTCATCAACGACCCCGGATCGTTCTCGGTGCTGCCGTTGCTCGTGCACGGCGACGCCGCGTTTGCAGGCCAGGGTGTGGTAGCCGAGACGCTGCAGCTCGGGATGATCAAGGGCTACCGCGTCGGCGGCACGATCCACCTCGTCATCAACAACCAGTTGGGCTTCACCACCCCGCCGGAGTCGGCTCGCTCGTCTGAGTATCCGACCGACGTCGCGAAGATGGTGCAAGCGCCGATCCTGCACGTGAACGGTGACGATCCCGAGGCGTGCGTGCGGGTCGCTCGCCTCGCGTTCGACTATCGCCAGCGGTTCGGCAAAGACGTCGTGATCGACATGATCTGCTACCGCCGGCTCGGCCACAACGAGGGCGACGACCCGAGCTACACCCAGCCGATCATGTACAAGCGCATCGAGGCGAAGCGATCGGTACGCAAGCTCTACACCGAGTCGCTGGTCAAGCGCGGCGACATCAGCATCGAAGAGGCCGAGCATGCCCTCGACGACTTCCAGTCAAAGTTGCAAGGGGCCCTCGATCAGACGCGCTCGCACGCTCCCGAGGCCGGCATCAAGGCCAAGCCTCCGCCCGCGCCCATCGGGTGCCTGCCGCGAGTCGACACCAGCGTTCCGCGCGAGACGATCGACCGGATCTACGACGTGTTGTCGTCGGTGCCCGAGGGCTTCACGATGCACCCGAAGCTGGCCAAGCAGTTCGAGGCGCGCACGAAGATGTTCCGCGAAGACGGCGAGGTCGACTGGGCGCTCGGCGAGGCGATGGCCTTCGGCTCGCTGCTGCTCGAAGGTCACGACCTGCGCGTCGCCGGACAGGACACCCGCCGCGGCACGTTCAGCCAGCGGCACTCGGTGCTGGTCGACTACGAGACCGGCGCGGAGTGGGCGCCGCTTGCGCACCTCGACCCCGATCAGGCCAAGTTCTGGATCTACGACTCACTGCTGTCGGAGTACGCCGCGGTCGGGTTCGAATACGGCTATTCGGTCGCCAATCCGGCGGCGTTCGTGGCATGGGAGGCGCAGTTCGGCGACTTCGTGAACGGCGCGCAGATCATTCTCGACCAGTACCTCGTGGCCGCGGAAGACAAGTGGGGGCAGACCAGCGGGCTCACGCTCCTGTTGCCGCACGGGTACGAGGGCCAAGGGCCCGAACACAGCTCAGCGCGGATCGAGCGCTTCCTCACGATGGCGGCGGAGGACAACATCCAAGTCGCCAACGCGACGACAGCCGCCCAGTACTTCCACCTCCTGCGCCGGCAGATGCATCGCGACGTCCGCAAGCCGCTCGTGATCTTCACGCCGAAGTCGTTGCTGCGGGCCAAGCAAGCTCGGTCGAAGGTCGACGACCTCACGCACGGTTCGTTTCTGGAAGTTCTCGACGACCCGACGTTCAGCGGCGATCCCGAGTCCGTGCAGCGAGTCGTGCTCGCGTCGGGAAAGGTGGCGTACGACGCGATCGCCAAGCGCGACGAGATCGGTGCGCCGGTCGTGGTGTTGCGCGTGGAGCAGCTGTATCCATGGCCCTCCGACTATCTGGCGGAGGCGCTGTCGAAGTACACCAACGCGCGTGAGTTGGTCTGGTTGCAGGAGGAGCCCGAGAACATGGGCGCCTGGAACTTCGTGAAGGGCCGTCTCTACGAGGCGCTGGCCGACGAGTACACGATCAAGCGCGTGAGCCGCTTCGAATCCGGCAGCCCGGCGGTCGGCTCCCACGCGGTCCACGTCCAGGAACAAGAAGAGATCGTCGACACCGCCCTCAAGGTCTGACCTGCCGGTCCTGGCGCGTCGTGCTCGACGGTGGCTCACGCGCGAGAGTGCGGGGATGGGTTTGCGCCAAGTCCTGTTCAATCTGCTCAACCGCGGAACACCGCAGGACGCAGACCCGGAAGCGACGATCGAGATTGCCGACGTCCCGCTCTCTCAGGGACCCCTGCTGGTGCAAGCGCTCGAGACGAACGGCATCGCCGCGTCCGGCGTCGAGTCATACGACCTCGCCACAGGCGTGAGAACTCGGATGCGGATCATGATTCGACAAGGAGCTGCGCAGGAGGCGAGAGCAATCGTCGATGACGTGACGACTCACGACTCCCAGGGGCCTACCCAGCCGCGCTGACAGCACTTCTCCGCGCGCCAGGCACGGTCTGAGCGATGATGCGCGTCGTGCCCGAGGAGCATTCCCACCCGGTGCCGGAAGGCCGAGCGTTCTGGTGGAGTGAGCGGCTGTGGGAGCTCGCACGCGGGCTACCTGTCGTGCGCGTGGCGATCGACGACATCAAAGAGCTCGACATGGACTGCTGGTTCGACGGAGCACCAGCCACCTGTCGCTTGGTCGCCGATCACGCCCGACGAATCCAGAACGCGGACCTCTCGCATCCGGTCATCCTCGCCTCCGACGGTCATCTCATGGATGGCGGCCACCGGATCGCAAAGGCATGGCTTCAGGGAGCGGCCGAGGTCGACGCGGTGCGTTTCACCGTGGATCCTGAGCCCGACTGGATCATCGACGACGAACCTCGTCGCCAGGCGTAGTCGGGCTGTTGACGGTTTGGCGCGTCCGCGCATCCTCTGCCGAGCCATCCGAGGGTCGACGTGGCAGTGCGCGATGCGCAGATCAGCCACCTCCGTGAGCGGCTGCAGGTGCGGCGTCCAGACTTTGTCTCGGAATGCAGCCTCGGCGACGACGGTGACTCCGGCCTCCAGCAGGAGGCGCAGGACCCCGAAGAACAGGGGAAAGGTTCGTCGGGTGAGCGCGTGTCACCGGCGGACTCTTGGCGCAGTTCACGACCGAACCTGTCGCCATCCGCGCCAATAGTCGACCGGGGTCAACTCATGGCGCGAACAGCGACATCTCGCGTCGCCAACGGTCCAAAGTGGCGCGCTCGAATGCCGGGTGCGGGGCGGGTGCGGCAGGGTCGCTAGCGCAGTGAGAAGCCGACCGCGGCTTCGAGCTCGGCGATTGCTTTGTCGGCGTCGACGACCTTGATCGTCGTCATACCCATCGCTGCCGCGGGCTTGAGGTTGATGCCGAGATCGTCGAGGAACACGATCTCCGACGGTTCGACACCGAGCTGCTCGCACGCCATCTCGTAGATGCGCGGGTCGGGCTTGCGGATGCCCTCCTTGCTCGATTCGATCACCACGTCGAACAAGTCGTGCACCGCTGACAGCCATGACGGCGCGCCGGCGTCGTTCATCGCTGCCATGTTGTTGGTGATGAGCCCGGTGCGCAGCCGCTCGTGACAGCGGCCGATGGCCTCGAGCATCTCTGGACGAAGATCGCCGGCCAGGCAGCCGATGACCTCACGCGCATCGATCGTGTGTCCAGCCCCGAGTGCCTCGCCCTCGTAGGCCTCGCAGAACTCGTCGAAAGTCAGCTCGTTGCGCTCGTGCCGGGCCCACGCGTTCTCATCGGGATTCGTGGCGTTCAGCCCGCGCAGGAAATCGTCCGGCAGGCCGTGCTCCCGCTCATAGCGGGTGAATGCCTCGAACGGGCTCGTCGAGATGACCCCGCCGAAGTCGAACAGGGCCGCTCGGATGCCTGACACGGCGGCGCATCGTAGGGTGATCGCTCGATCACAGGACAGGCGGGGTGCGCAATGAGCGACTTTTCACAGGGCGAGGGATGGTGGCAGGCGTCGGACGGCAAGTGGTATCCGCCGGAGTCCGCGCCGCCGGGCTTCGCCGCGCCGTCGACACCGGACTACACGGCGCCGCTGCCGACGGCCCCCGTGCCCACGGGACCAGCGCCGATGGGGCCTCCGCCGATGGGACCACCGCCGATGGGACCACCAGCCGGCGGACCGGCACCGATGGGACCCGCTCCGACGCCGGCGAAGTCGGGTCTCGGCACGGGACCGATCGTCGCCATCGTGGTGGCGGCCGTCGTGATCATCGGGGCGATCGTGTTCTTCGCCACGAGCGGGGGTGGCGACAAGAAGAACGTGGCGGCGACATCGAGCTCATCCAGCAAGTCCTCCTCCTCGTCGTCGAAGTCGAACTCGTCGACCTCGTTCGGTTCCTCGGGTTCGGCCTTCAGTGGCGCGCCGAATGTGGTGGCGCCTACGGGCTTCAAGGTCTTCTCGAACGACGCCGACCGCTTCGCGCTCGCCCTCCCCGAGTCGTACAACGTGGTCGATGCGTCATCGGGCAACATCGATGACGTCATCGACGAGCTCGCGGCGAACAACCCTCAGCTGGCCAGCATGGCGGACCAGATCAAGAGCGTCTTCAGGAGCGGAGGCAAGCTCGTCGCGATCGATCCCGTTGCGTCCAACGGGTTCAGTGACAACGTGAACCTTCTCGAGGCGCCTGGTGCCGGCACGGATCTGACGAGCAAGGCGGCCCAGGACCAGCTCCAACAGCAGCTGGAGACCTTTGCGTCGAACGTCGCGTTCGACACGCGGGTGGTGCACGGCCGAACGATCCTGACGGACAGCTACGAGGGAACGCTGAATGGCCCTGACGGGACGCCCGTATCGTTCTTCGGTCGTCAGGCTTACGTCCTGGCGGCGGGCAAGCTCTGGGTGATCACGGTCTCGACCGGTACTGATGACGGGACGATCTTCGACAAGATCGTGTCGTCGTTCGACGTGAACGAGTAACGGTCGCTAACCGACCAACAGGTCGCGGGCGACCGCTTCCCACATCGCCGTCGACAAGCGGAGTGACTCGACGTCGACCCGTTCGTCGTCGCCATGGAACATCACGCCGTAGTCCTCGATGCTCAACGCGGTGCTGAAGAGTCCGAAGCCGTACGACGTGGAGCCGGCGCGACGGAAGAACCGCGCGTCGGTCGCGCCGACCGTCAGGAACGGTACGGTCGCTGAGTCTTCGTAGAACAACTTGGTGACGCGGCTCAGCGAATCCCACAGCGGCGTGTCCATCGGTGAAGCCGTCGACGGATCGTCGTGCGCACGCACGACTTCGACCACGCCCGCCAGATCGCCGAGCGCCTCGTCGAGCAGCGCGTGCACCTCTTCTGCTGTCTGGCCGGGCAGCGTCCGCACGTCGACCTCGAGGTCGACGGTGTCGGGGATCACGTTGGTCTTCGAGCCACCGTGGATCACCGTCGGCGCAAACGTCGTGTGCGTGCATGCGTGGAACTGCCGGCCCATGCCGAGGGGGAGCGCATCGCACAGCTCGAGGAAGCCCTCCTCCTTCAGCAATGGCTCGGTGAATTCGGCGGGGTAGCCGACCGATTCGACGAACCGGCGCCACACGTCGTGGAGCACCGTCGGCGGCCGGAACTCGGCGAGCCGGCGCACGACCTCGGCAGCAGTGACGAGTGCGTTGTCGGTGCGGAACGGCTGCGACGCGTGCCCGGCCGTGCCCTTGATCCGGAGCGTGCACCACCAGGTGCCCTTCTCGCCGACGATCACGGGGAGCTTGATGCCTTCCGGACTCGGGATCGGGATGCCGCCGGACTCGGTGATGACGTAGTCCGCGGCCACCGCATCGTGCTCGTGGTCGACCAGATGCTCGGCACCGTAGGAGCCGAGCGCTTCCTCATCGGCGACTGCGAGATAGATCAATGTTCCCCGCGGTGTGAACCCAGATTGCGCCAATCGCTTCGTGGCAACCGCCATCGACGCGGTCAGATTCAACATGTCGACCGCACCGCGACCCCACACGTGTGCGCGCCCGTGCTCGTCGTCGACGAGCTCACCACCGAATGGATCGCGCTGCCAATTCTCTTCATTCGCGGGAACGACATCGGTGTGACCCATCAAGAGCAACGTTGGCGCGTCGGGATCACTGCCTTCGATTCGCGCGACGAGATTGCCGCGTCCGGAGATCGCTTCGTAGGTCTCTATGTCCAGTCCGGTATCGCCGAGGTAGTTCGAAAGGACATCAACGCTGCGCGTTTCATGTCCTGATTCTGCCGTTCCATCGTTGACACAAGCGTTGCGAATGAGGTGTTGCAGGAGGTCGACAACCTCTGCAGTTGGTTCGTCATGCACGTCGCGATGGTAGATCGCGCGTACAATTCGTGAACGATCCCCGACAAAGGCGTGAATGTTTGCTTGACTTGTGCCCGAGATGAAGAGAAAACATGTCGTGGTGGATGGCTCGAACATCGCGACGGAAGGGCGCGCCGCGCCAAGTCTTGCGCAGCTCGACGACGCGGTGCGCGCTCTGCTCGCCGAATATCCGTACGAACATGCGACTGTGGTCGTCGATGCAACGTTCGGTCATCGCATCGATGCCAAGGAGCACAAGGCCTATGAAGAGGCCGCGCTCAACGGTGAGCTCGTGACGCCCCCGGCGGGTGCAATCGGTCGCGGCGACGCGTTCGTTCTGCAGATTGCGGATCGCGCGACCGCCGATGTTTTCTCCAATGACTCGTTCCAGGAATTCCACGGCCAGTACCCGTGGCTGTTCGACGAAGGACGACTCATCGGAGGCAAGCCCGTACAAAATGTCGGTTGGGTGTTCGTGCTGCGGGCGCCGGTTCGCGGTCCCACGAGTCGCCGAGCGGTCCGCGACGCCCGTAAGACCACGTCGCCTTCGAACACCGCACCCGCGAAGAAGGAGCCTGTGAAGGCGAAGGCGGCGCCGGCCAAGACGGCGAAGCCTGCGCCGAAACCGGCAGCCAAAGCGTCGCTCGCGTCTGCGCCGGTCGCCAAGACGACGGAATCGCGCACGCGGCGCCGGCGTCCGGCAACGAACGGCGAGCCGATCAACGACCAGATGGTGTACGCCGCGTTCGTCGTCGATCACCCCGTCGGGGCCGTTGTCGATGGCGTCGTCGATCGCTTTTCCTCACACGGCGCCTACGTCCATGTGGGCGAGGCGCAGTGCTACGTGCCGTTGCGCGAGCTCGGGGATCCACCACCGCGCAGCGCCCGCGAGGTACTCAATCTCGGAGAGACGCGCCCGTTCACGGTCCAGCGTTTCGATCCCGTTCGCCGCGGGATCGATGTTGTGCCCGTGGGCGGACGGCTCGCCAAGTCCGAAAGCGACAGAAATGTCGTCGAGGCGGCCGCGAAAGCGGTCGGTAGTAACAACCATGCAACAGACGCCGAGGAGGCGCCCGTGTCCCCTGCCGCCAAGAAAGCTGCCAAGCGTAAGGCTCCGGCCAAGCGCAAGGCAGCGGCCAAGAAGGCTCCGGCCAAGCGCAAGGCAGCAGCCAAGAAGAAGGCTCCGGCCAAGCGCAAGGCTCCGGCCAAGCGCAAGGCAGCCAAGAAGAAGGCTCCGGCCAAGCGCAAGGCAGCTGCCAAGCGCAAGGCTCCGGCCAAGCGCAAGGCAGCGAAGCGCAAGGCTCCGGCCAAGCGCAAGGCTGCCAAGAAGAAGGCTCCGGCCAAGCGCAAGGCTCCGGCCAAGCGCAAGGCAGCCAAGAAGAGGGCTCCGGCCAAGAAGCGTTAAGCGACGGCCTGGATGCTTCATACCGTTCCGGGTCCAGACGGGGGTTACTCCGTCTGGGCCCGGAGACGGGCAACCACTCGTTCGAAGAGTTCTCGAGGCTGAACGCCAGGGAGTACGAAGTCTCCCGGAAACAGCCATGCGGGTGTCGCGGCAATGCCGTGCTCGTGTGCCGTCTTGACTGACGCCGCCACCGCATCCCGACCCGCCCCGCCGTCCACCAGCGTCCGTACGTCGTTCGCGCGCTCCCCGACGCTGGTGACGAGCTGGTCGATGACGTCGGCGTCGCCGATGTCGAGTCCGTCCACGAAGTGCGCCGAGAAGAGCGCCGCGTCGAGCGCCGCGACGGCGGTCGCGTCGATCGATCGCACCACCTCGGTGGTCTCCAATGCTCGCCGGCTGTTGGGCACGTGCGTCGGCGCCCGGAAGGCGAGCCCGACCGTCTCACACTCGAGCGCGATCGCCGCGTGCAGCCGGCCGAGTCCACCGTCCGGTCGTACCGCTCGACCGCTCTGCGGAAGATCCGGGTGCAACTCGTAGGGCATCGCCGTCACCGTCACTCCCAACGACTGCAGCAGCGCCGTGCGATCCCTCCCGAGGTAGGCCCAGGGGCAGATGTAGTCGCTCCACACGAGTGCGTGCACGCCGCGGAACCTATCTAGAGTCCACCGAAGATGCGGATCGCTACGTGGAACGTCAACTCGCTCAAGGCACGGTTACCGCGCGTGGAGGGGTGGCTCGAGGAGGCGCAGCCCGACGTGCTGTGCATGCAAGAGACCAAGCTCGCCGACACGGCGTTTCCGGCGCTGACCTTCTCTGCTCTCGGGTACGAATCGGCACACCACGGAGAGGGTCGTTGGAACGGTGTCGCGATTCTCAGTCGCGTCGGCCTCGAGGCTCCGTCGTCGGGGTTCGCGCCTGGCGACGAGATCATGGGCAACGAAGCCCGCATCTTGTCGGCGACCTGCGGGGGCGTGCGCGTGGCCACGGTGTACGTGCCCAACGGACGTTCGCTCGATCACGAGCAATACCGGTTCAAGCTCGATTGGTTGGCGCGTCTTCGCGCTCACCTCGACAGCGCCTGCGACCCCAATGCCCCCGTCGTCGTCTGCGGCGACTTCAACATCGCCCCCGAGGATCGTGACGTGTGGGATGCGAGCGCAGTCCACGGCGCGACGCACGTGAGTGAGCCCGAGCGCGCCGCCCTCGACGAGCTGAAGGCGTGGGGTCTCGTCGATGTCTTTCGCCGTCACTTTGACGACACCGGTCTGTATTCGTGGTGGGACTACCGGGCCGGCAACTTTCACAAGCACCTCGGGATGCGCATCGATCTCATGCTTGCGAGCAAGCCGCTCGCAGAGCGATCGCGATGGGCACTCATCGACCGCAACGCCCGCAAAGGCCAGCTCCCTTCTGACCACGCACCCTTGATCGTCGACTTCGACACGGAGGACCTGTGACATTTACGTGGCCAGAGCTTCCGTCCGACGAGACGCCAGAACGTCGCGCTGAAGTTCGACGGCTCGCTGATGCCTTGCGCAGCGTGATCGAGCGATTCGTCGCAACGACCGCCCCGCTCGAGGTCTTCCATGGTGTCGCCGACGACCTCGAGGAGATCGCGGCGCGCCTCGGCGCCTACCCGCAGGACCATCTGTTCACCGGGATCGCCGAGGCCGGGCCCGCGGGCGACTCGGCGGGTCCCTTCGACAACAGCCCGCTCATGGGGCTGTCGAACCCACTCGCGCCGCCGATGCGCATGGAGATCCAGTCCGATCGCGTCATCGGCACGGTCGTCTGCGGCTCCGCCTACGAAGGTCCGCCAGGGCACGTGCACGGTGGCTACATCGCGGCGATGTTCGACGAGCTCCTCGGACTCGCTCAGTCCTTGTCGGGCAATCACGGCATGACCGGTCGCCTCACGATCCACTACCGATCGCCGACGCCGCTGAACACCGAGTTGCGGATGGAGGGCTGGCTCGATCGGGCGGATGGTCGCAAGATCATCTGCCGCGGCACGTTGCACAATGGCGACGTCTTGTGTGCCGAGGCCGAGGGCCTGTTCATCAGCGTGGACTTCTCGAAGCTCCAACAGATGCTGGAAGCGCGGGAGGCCGCCCGCGGAGGGAGTGCGTGATGGCGTTCAAGGGCTGGCGGGCAGAGGCCATCGAGTTCTTCGAAGCGCTCGAAGCCGACAACTCGAGGGCGTTCTGGCACGCGCACAAGGCCGCGTACGAGCAAGAGGTGAAGCGACCGATGGAGGAGCTCCTCGACGAGCTCGCCAAGGAGTTCGGCGAAGGCAAGATCTTCCGGCCGAACCGCGACATCCGTTTCAGCCTCGACAAGTCGCCGTACAAGACCAACATCGCGGGCACGCTCAGCAAGGGCGGGTACATCTCGCTGTCAGCTGACGCCTTCGGCGTGGGGTCGGGCATGTACATGCCGATGCCTGATCAACTCGATCGGTTGCGGCGCGCGGTGGCAGACAACCGCACGGGCGGCCAGATCGAGAAGCTCGTGAACACGGTGAAGAGCGAGGGCATCGAGGTCAGCGCGCACGAAACGCTGAAGACCGCGCCGAAGGGCTATCCGAAGGATCACCCGCGGATCGAGCTTCTGCGAATGAAGGGAATCATCACGTGGAAGCAGTGGCCGATCGCGGCGTGGCTCGGCACCCCGAAGGCGAAGCAGCGCGTCGCCGATGTGCTGCACGCAGCCAAACCGATCAATGCGTGGCTCGACAAGCACGTGGGGCCGACCACCATGTCGATGGAGCGCCGGTAGGTGCCGGGCCGAGCTGAGGTCCTCAAGCGTTTGCGCAAGATCTGCCTGGGCTTTCCGGAGGCGACCGAGAAGGTCAGTCACGGTGAACCCACATGGTTCGTACGTGACAAGAAGGTCTTCGTGATGTTCGACGACCACCACCACGGTGCCGATCACATCGCGATCTGGTGTCCCGCGCCGCCTGGAGTGCAGGGCGCGCTGGTCGACGAGGAACCCGACCGCTTCTTCGTGCCGCCCTACGTGGGCCACCGAGGCTGGATCGGTGTTCGTCTCGACGTCGAGGTCGACTGGGATGAGGTCGCCGGCATCGCGGCCGACTCGTACCGCATGGTGGCTCCCAAGAAGCTGATCGCGGAACTCGACGCCCGCTAGTCAGTTCGCGAGATCGTCTGCATCCGGCGACGAACGGCCAGCGCACCCGCCATCGCGGCGCCGCCGACCACCAGTGGCAGGTCGATGCCGGTGCGAGCGATACCCGAGCGATCAGACGATGACGACGACGGCGGATGGGGATCGAACGGAGCCTTCATGACGAGCTCGACGTTGAGATCCGTCGGTACGCCGAGCTTGCTGACGGGGTCCACCTGAGGATCGTTCGCGGACAACTCCCGGCTGATCGATGCGAGCCCGAGCAGGGACAGGTCACTCGGATCGGCGGCGGCCGGAGCGGCGTGTTCGATGATCGTCGCGAAGATCGACAGCGTGCCGTCGTGGTTGTCGACCAGCTCGACGAGCCGGGCATGCTCCGGGTAGTCGACATGCGCGGCGGTCGTGATCTCCCAGAAGCCGCCGGTGTAGCCCGTGGGGTCGGGTACGGGGTTCACGCGGTTCACGTGCGTGTGGCCGTTGACCCACGCGATCACGTTGGGAAAGCGTTTCAGGAGGGCGTGGAGCTCGGTGAACGTCAGCCGCTGCTCGGCGGGGCTCGCCGGATCGGGGACCGGGTTGCCCAGCGTGGCCTTGTTGTGATGGCTGAACAGGACCACGAGCTGGTCGGCGTGACCGGTCCGCACCTCCGTGCCGCCGGTGTCGCGATAGCGGCCGCTCGCCTCGATGAGCCGCGCTTCGAGCCACGCCATCTGCGCCTCGCCGATCGACCCGTCGGCGTACCCGCCGTGGTTCACGGTGTCGAGGCTGATCCCGAGGACACCCGGCGCAACCGGAAACGTGTAGTACAGCTGCGTCGTCCCGAGCATGTCCTGCGTGTAGCCGTGGCCGTGCGGTCCGGGCGTGCTCGGCGACGCGAGATGCGCGTTGATCCATTCGTCGATGGACACCGCGCGCCGCGCCAGATCAGGGGTGACCGGTCGTACTGGCGCACCTTGCGACAGCAGGTTCGCGACGTTCGGGTTGGCGAACGCGTTCTGGATGTCAGTCGGTGAGACACCCGCCGCGAGGTTGATCGGCTTGGCGTTTCCGGTGGCGACGGTATCGAAGGGACGCACGTCGCCCGGTTGGACGCCCGGCATGTTGCCCTGGATGAGTCCGTCGTGGTTTCCGTAGCACGAGTACCACGGCATGTGCAGCCCGGGCGCGTCGAACGCCGTGATCGCGGCCGCGAGCAGTCCGGGATACTCCGGGAAGTCGTTCACCGCCTTGTAGTCGTCGACGATCCCGGCGTCCGGATGCCAGTAGTGCGGATCGGGAGGGTCGACGTCGTCCTGCACGCCCTCGTACATGCCGGCGGCACCGCTGTTCGGCACCAGGTGCCCGCCGTCGAGCGTGGTGATGAACCACGCGAGCTCGTTGTGCTGCTGGTTGTCGATGTTGTCGCCCGTCGACACGCACACGTCGAACGGCCGGCCGGTGACCGGACCGGCGGCGATCGAGTTGATGCGCGCGATCATCGAGGTGGCCACTTGATTCGTCAGCGTCTCTTGCGCGCGAAACGCGCTCTCGAACGGCGAACCGTACCGATCGAGGAACTCGACCCGTGACGGGCTCTGGGCGTCGATCAGGTGCACATCGGTGAGGTGCACGAGCGCCAGCATCGGGATGCGTCGGTCTTCGCGCCCGTCCTTCGGCTCGGCGAGGTCGCTGCGCACCACGATCGGCCATCCTGGGCCGTCGCCCAGAAGTCGATAGCCAGCGGCACCCAGGCGCACCACCGTCGCCTCGAGCGTCGTACCGCTCGGGTCGACGGCGATTGCCATCGTGCCGCGCAGTGCCGCGGCCCGTGCCGGCGTCCAGAGGTCGCCGGTCCACCCAACGGCGCCGATGGCCGCCATGCGCGCGAGGAGCGCGCGACGCGACACGTGCGAACTGCGACCCCCGAATTCCACTCGGAGGTGACGCTAGTTGGCTAACCGACGCGGTGGCGAAGCTTGGCGAGGCCGTCGCCGAGGGCGACGCGTAGGTCGGCGCGGGGCACGCCGAGGTCGTGCTGGATCTGCCGAATCGTGCGCGGTTCTCGTCCGTCCAGGCCGTAGCGAGCGGTGATCACCGCGCGCTCTACGGGTGCGAGATCGTCGAGCAGACGGGGAGAGGCGGCGTGCAGGCTGACGAGGTCGTCATCGGTGTCGCTCGTGACATCGAGGAGCTCCTCGAGTTGATCAGTGCCGATGTCGGCATCGTGATCGGGGTACGGCCAACCCTCGTCGCTCGGCCAGGAATCATCCGTGATCCAAGAGAGCGAGCCAGTCATGAATCCAGTTGTCGCGCCGGACTACCGAACCGTCAACCGCCCTGGTGAGCCAGCCAGCGCTCGACCAGCTCGACCTCTGCGTCAAGGTGCTCGCGGAGTCCCGAGACGATCGCGTTCTCGACCCGTCCGCCGACGAGCGGCATGCGGATCTTGAGGTCGCCCGTGCACTTCCGAGTGGTGGTGGCCTCGCCTGCGGGCTGGAATCGGTACGTACCGGAGCAGGTGAAGCGGTCGGCGTAGTGGTCGGCGATCATCTGGTAACTCACGTTGTGCGCAGGAAGATCGTGATCGGCCTCCTCCACCCAGGTCAGCTTGGCGGGGTCGACCGCAGCGCGTACTGCGGCGGACAGGTGGCCCGTGAACCGATAGCGCACGCGGAGGCGCACGATTGCTCCTCGGACCTCGCGCGACAGGAGCTCTGGGCGGGCCAGGTTGGGAAGAGCTTCCAGGGATTCGTAGAAGCCCGGGTCGACGAAGGCGTTGGCAACGGCATCGACCGGACCGGCGATCCGCTGCTCCAGTTGAAACCGCATCAGTGCCCCGCGACCACGGCGAGCAGGTCGTCGCCGTACCGCTCGAGCTTCACCCGGCCGATGCCGGGTACTGCCAACAGCCCGGCCTTGTCGGTCGGCCGCCGCGCGGCAACCTCGGTGAGGGTCTTGTCGTCGAAGATCACGAACGCCGGAACGGCCGCCGCTTTCGCCTGCTGTGACCGCCACCGTCGCAGTTCCTCGAACAGCACTTGACCGCCCTGGTCGAGTGTCGTTGCCGCCCGCCCCCGTACGCGGGGAGTGCCCGCGGCTCGCACGGTCTCGCGCACGATCGGCAGATGCTCGGCGGCGTCGGCCGGTGCCGCGCCCCGGCGCATCGCGTCGAGCACGGGCTCGATCTCGTCGAGATACGGCGAGGGTCGCCGCTGGGCCACGCGGGTGCCGAAGGTCCGTGTCTCCGCGTAGTGCAGCCACAGTTCGCGTTCGGCGCGCGTGACCGCGACGTAGAACAGCCGGCGCTCCTCGGCGGCGGCTTCATTGGTCTGCGCGTGGCCGATGGGCACGAGGCCCGACTCGAGCCCCGCGAGATGCACGATCGGCCACTCGAGCCCCTTGGCCGCGTGGAAGGTGGCGATGTCGACCGCGTCGGCACCGCCGCCCCCGTCGTCGGTAGCGACCGTTGCGTTCAACCACGTCTCGAGTCCGACAGCCGACGGCGAACGGTCTTCGACCAGGTACTCGTTCGCCAGGCGCAAGAGCTCCTCCAGATTGCGGATGCGCGCCAGCTCGGCATCGGAGAGCAGCGCGGGTGCCTCTGATGGCACGTCGTCGAACTCGAGCTCGCTTTCGTCTTCCGCCCATTCCACGCCTTCGCCGAGGTCAGAGTGCTGCGGCACACGAAGCTCGAGATCGATCAGCGCGTCGCGCAGACCCGCGGGCGATCGCCGCATCGCGCCCAACGCCTCGCGCACCTCCGGCAGTTGGAGGAACGGTGTCTGCCCTCGCACGCGCACAGGTGCACCAGCGGCACGCAGTGATTCGGCCAGCAGCACCGCCTGCGCGTTGGTGCGCGTCAGCACCGCGTGATGCGACCACGGCGTGTCTCGGCTGTGCCGCCGCACGACGGCCTTGGCGATGGCCTGCGCCTCGTGTGTGTCGGAGGGGTGCGACTGCACTTCTGGCACGGGCCCTTCGGGCCGGGTTGCCCGAAGCCGCAACGTCGACACGGCGCCGCACTCGAGCACGCGGTTCGCGGTGGCCACGACTTGCGGTGACGACCGGTAGTTGCGCTCGAGCGTGATCGTCTCGGTGCCCGCGATGCGGCTGGGGAGTCTCGTGATGAGCGTGGGGTCGGCGCCGTTCCAGGCGTAGATCGCTTGGTTCGGGTCGCCGACGATGCACAGGTCGGGCCGCTCGCCTCGCCACGCCTCGAGCAACCGGAACTGCAGCGGGTTCACGTCTTGGAACTCGTCGACGAAGAGGTGGCGGAACTGCCAACGCTGCGAGCTGGCGAACTCCGCGTCGGTCTCGATCCCGTGGGCGCACAGCCGGAGGAGATCGTCGAAGTCGACGAGGCGTCGATTGCGCTTCTCTTGCTCGTAGCGGCCGTACAGGTCGGCCAGCGCCTCGGCCGCCATCGGTGGCCGGCGGCGAGCGGCCGCCGCTTCGCGCGGGTAGTCGGCGGGCGAGACCATGCGCGCCTTGGCCCACTCGATCTCCATGGCAACGTCGACCGCCTTCACGCCCGATCCGCGCCCGAGCAACCGGCCCAGCAGCTGCCCCTTTCGCTCCAGGAGCGTCGGCGCCTGCATGTGGCGATCCGCCCACGAGCGCCGGAGCTGCGCATACGCGACGGCATGGAACGTGCCGGCCACGATGCGATCGCGCAGCCCGAGCACACGCAACCGATGACCGAGCTCACCTGCGGCTTTGCGGGTGAAGGTGAGCGCCACGACGTGGCGTGGATCAGCGACTTCGGTGACGCACCGGTAGGCGATGCGCCTGGTCAGCACCCGTGTCTTGCCCGACCCTGCGCCCGCGAGGATCACGAGCGGGGCCGCCTCAGACGTCACGGCTTCTCGCTGTGACTCGTTGAGACCCTCGAGCAGCGCCGCGGCGTCCATGTCGTTCCGACAGTACTGATCACGTGTGACAGTGGGGGCCGTGATGGACGTCGGTCTGGAGGAGTTCGAGGAGCTCGTGGCCACGGCGCTCGACGGGATTCCGTCCGCCATCGGGCACTTCATGGACAACGTCGCCGTCTTCGTCGAGGACGGGCGGCCGGACGGCACGATCCTCGGGTTGTACCAAGGCGTTCCGCTGACCCGGCGGGAGAACTACGGCATCGGGGGCGGGATGCCCGATCGCATCACGATCTACCGGCAGCCGATCCTGGCGCACTGCAACAGTGACGCCGAGGTGATCGATGCCGTACGGATCACCGTCGTGCACGAGGTCGGGCACCACTTCGGGCTGTCCGATGCTCGCCTTCGCGAACTCGGCTACGGGTAGCTTTCCGGCGTGGCATTCCCGCAGAAGCTGTTGAACGACGGGGAACAGGTCGCGCTCGACCTCCGACCCCACTGGTGGTACATGGCCGGGCCCACGGCCGCGCTGGTCGGCTCGATTCTCCTCGGCGTGCTCGCACTGCAGTCCGACATCTCGTTCTTCAAGATCGTGTGCGCGCTGCTGCTGCTGTTCTGCCTCGGCTGGTTCGGCATTCGCTACGCCAAATGGACGACCACCAACTTCGTCGTCACCAGCGACCGCGTGATCAATCGCTATGGCGTGATATCGAAGCACGGGATCGAGATCCCGCTCGAGCGGATCAACACCGTCTTCTTCAACCAGTCGATCTTCGAGCGCCTGCTCGGCGCCGGCGATCTCGGTATCGAGTCAGCGGGGGAGCGCGGCGCCGAGACGTTTGAAGACGTCCGCAAGCCGGCCTTCGTGCAGAACGAGATCTACCGGCAGATGGAAGCCAACTCGAGCCGCATGTACGGCGGTCGCCAGCAGGCACCGACGCAAGAGTCGGGGCTCTCCATTCCTGAGCAGATCGAGAAGCTCGACGAGCTCCGCAAGCGTGGCGTCATCTCCGAGCAGGAGTTCGCGGCGAAGAAGGCCGAGCTGCTCAACCGCATGTAGTCAGGCCAGCGCTCGCGCCGTGAGATACCCGAGCGCGGCGGCCAGAATGCCCCCGACCACTGAGACGGACACGTAGATGACGGCCTCCGCGGCGCGATCCGTACGCAGCAACGTGTACGACTCGAAGGAGAACGTCGAGAAGGTCGTGTAGGCGCCGAGAAAGCCGACGGCGAGCGGCACGGTCGTGGTTTCGGGCCATCCGCGCTCCGTCCCCGCAGTGAGGATCAGGCCCAGCACGAACGACCCGGTGAGGTTGATCCCCAGCGTCGCCCACGGGAACGACCGGACGCCGACGGCGACTCCGAGGCCGTACCGAGCAAGCGCGCCGGCGGCCCCGGCGAGCCCGACGAGAGCAACCTTCATGGTCACCAGTTCACTACGTTCAGGCGGGTGACACGCGAACCCCGCGCGATCAGCTCGGAGATCGAGATCGACGCGCCGAGCGAGCTGGTGTGGTCGATCTTGCGCGACTTCGACTCCTATCCGGCCTGGAACCCGTTCACGGTGTCGGTGAAGTCCACACTCGAGCTGGGCTCGCCCGTCGACATGCAGGTGAAGCTGCGGCCACCGAAGACCATGCACCAGGTCGAGTTCGTCTCCGCGTTGGTCGACGGCGAGCGCGTGTGCTGGGGTGGCCACGTCGGGCCTCGCTGGTTCATCAGCGCGGACCGGTGTCAGGTGCTCACCGATCTCGGCGAGGGTCGCACGCGCTACTCCACGACGGATGTCTTTCGCGGCGTCGGTGTGGGATTGATGTTCCTCATCGTCGGCCGGCACGTGCAGCGCGGTTTCGACGACGTGGCCCGCGCGCTCAAGGCCCGGGCGGAGGCGCTCGCCACTTCGTAGATCACCAGCCTCGGGGCGTAAGGTGCGCGTCCGAAAGGGGGAAGCGCGTGGAATCGTTCGAAGGTCGCCTTGCAGTTGTGACCGGTGGTGGAACGGGGATGGGCCGCGAGCTCGTGATCCAGCTGGCCGCCGAGGGCTGTTCGGTCGCGACCTGCGACCTGACGCTCGACAACGTGTCGGAGACGGCGTTGCGCGCCGAGAAGGAAGTCCCTGCCGGCACGCGCATCACGACTCACCTCTGTGATGTCACCAACGAGGAGCAGGTCCTCCGCTTCCGCGACGAGGTGCTCGCGCAGCACGAGACCGATCACGTGAACCTCGTGTTCAACAACGCCGGCATCGGCGGTGGCGGCAGCTTCGTCGCCGGCAAGCGCGACGAGTGGGACCAGACGTTCGCGGTGTGTTGGGGAGGGGTCTACAACTGCAGCCGGGCGTTCGTGCCGCTGCTCGTGGCCAGCGACGACGGCTATCTGATCAATACGAGCAGCGTCAACGGTTTCTGGGCGTCACTCGGGCCCGGTGTGCCGCACACGGCCTACAGCGCCGCGAAGTTCGCGGTGAAAGGTTTCTCCGAAGCGTTGCTCGAGGACTTCCGCGTCAACGCGCCGCACGTGAAGGTCGCGGTCGTGATGCCAGGTCACATCGGCACCGAGATCGTCAACAACAGCCGCCGCATCCTCGGTGCCCCTGCGCCCGAGGACATGGCGCAGGAAGAAGTCGACGAGTTCCGTGCGTCGTTCGCGCGACGGGGGATGCCGGCCGATGGGATGTCGGACGACGATCTGCGCAAGCTCATCGGGATGTTCGGCGACATGTTCCGTGACAGCGCGCCGCTCTCCGCCGCGCAAGCGGCGACGATCATCCTCGACGGCGTGCGCGCCGGAAAGTGGCGCATCCTGGTGGGCGACGACGCGCAGCTACTCGATGAGAAGGTGCGCGCCGCTCCCGAGGAGGCCTACGACGGGCTCGCGCTCGGCACCCTCTTCAACCGCTGACCAGGCGAGCCCGCGACTTCATTCGAAATCCCACTCAGGCGTCTACAGATTTGTAGACGCCTGAGTGGGATTTGGAGCACGGGCATCACGTCGGTGTCGTCAGACGACCTCGACGGTGGCGCCGGCGGAGGCCCGGACCGTCCAGCCTTCGTCGAGCACACCTGGATCGGTGAGCGCGACGACGCAGCCGCCCCACCCGCCCCCCGTGAGGCGCGCGCCGTGCACGCCGGGGATCGCGTTGAGTCGGTCGACCAGCGAGTCGAGTGCGGGCGTCGTGACTTCCTGGTTGTCGCGCAGGCTGATGTGTGACTCGGTCATGAGCATGCCCACCGTGGCGATGTCTCCTTTGGCGAGCGCGCTCACGAAGTCGCGCACGCGCTGGTTCTCGGTCACGACGTGCCGAGCGCGCTTCCGGGCGACAGGATCGTCGAGCGCCTCGACGTCGGTGAGCGCAGCCGTCGGCAGATGACCGAGGATGTCTGCGGCCCGCGCCACCTCGGCCCGTCGGTCGGCGTAGCCGACGGTCGCCAGCGATCGTCGCTGCCCGCTGTCGACCACGACCACGGCCACGTCATCCGGCAACGCGACCGGTGTGACCTCGAGCGTCGTGCAGTCGATGAGGATCGCGTGGCCGTCGACGCCGAGCAGAGAGGCGAACTGGTCCATGATCCCGCACGGGACACCCGACGCCCGGTGCTCGGCGCGCTGGCAGGCCAGCGCAAGTGCGCGGCGATCGATCCTGTCGTCACCGACGAGCGCCAGCGCGACCGCGACTTCGAGCGCCGCGCTCGACGAGAGTCCGGTGCCGATCGGGATCGTCGTGGACACCTGGCCGATGAACCCGGTGGTGGGCGCGACCTCGGCGACGACCCCCGCGACGTAGCGCGCCCAGCTGGGAGTCACCGACGCAGGATCCGACACATCGAGCGCGATCTCCGCGGGTTCCGCTTCGTCGCGCGACACGAGCACCACCCGCTCGTGACCGCGGTGTCCGATGATCTGGGTGCCGAGGTCGACGGCCATCGGCAGGACGAGCCCACCCGAGTAGTCGCTGTGACCTCCGATGAGGTTCACACGGCCAGGCGCCCACACGCGTAGCTGCTCGTTCACCAGTGCACGGCTCGCAGTTCGGCCGCCGCCGTCTCGGGCTCCACGGGATTCACGTACAAGCCGCTGCCCAACTCGCCGCCGGCGATGAAGCGCATCACCCCAGGAGCGCGCTGGGGCACGGCGATCTCGATGTGGACGTGCGCGTTCGGCCACGAGGCGCCGTCGAACGGCCGTTGGTGGATCCAGAGCATGTAGGGCATCGGGCGATCCCACAACGCGTCGAGCCGGTGCAACGCGTCGACGAGCACGGTGGCCAGCGCGCGTCGCGACGACGGTTCGAGCGCCGGCAGATCAGGTTCGTGCGCGATGGGCGTCACCACGAGCCCGTAGGGGTACACGGACGCACGCGGTACCCACGCCCGCCAGCCGTCCGCCTCGGATACGAGGCGATCGCCGGGCTGCTCGGCACAGAGAGCGCACGTACCGGCCGACAGCTCCCGCAACGGGTTCGGCGGCACCTCGGAGTACGAGTAGATCTGTCCGTGCGGGTGAGCGATCGTGGCCCCCACTTCGGCACCGCGGTTTTCGAACACCAGGACGTAGGCCACGTCGTCGCGCGCGCCGAGTGCCGCGGATCGCGCGGTCCACAGATCGACGACCGCGAGCGCGCCACCGATTCCGAGCGACCAGAACGTGGCGTCGTGCTCAGGCGTGTACAGCACGACCTCACAGCGATCGTCGGCGAACGACGGCCAGCGATTGACGAATGACCGCACGCTGTAGGGATCCGGCGCTTCGAGGCCGCCGACACAGAACGGGCACGCCTCGCTCGGCTGGTTCGGCCGCGCTTGGCGCTCGGCATTGACGGCCACGACCGCGCCCGTCAATGGGTCGCGCCGGATGTCGAGCAAACGCGTCAGCCGATCTGCTGGATCGCGGGAGCGAGCCGCTCGAGCTCCGCGGTGAGGAACGGGGCGCGCAAGGCAACGTTGATCTGCGTAGCCCCGGCCTCCGCGTACCGCCCCACCATGTCGACGACCTCGTCGTCCGAGCCCGTCAACACGCCTGGACGGATCGCGTCCGCCAGCGCGCCGAACTGCATCTTCAAACTCTCGTCGGTGAACGCGAGTCCGGCGTTGACCGCACACTTGATTTCGTCGATGTCGCGGCCGGCCTTCGCGCAATGCTCGGCCAACACACCGCGCTTGCGGGCGAACTCCTCCGGGCTGATGAACGGCACGTTCCAGCCGTCCGCCCAGCGCGCCACGATGCCAAGGGTGCGCTTCTCGCCGCCTCCACCGACCCAGATCGGCAACTCGGCCTGCACCGGGCGCGGCTCGCAGTGCGCTTCCTTCAACTGGAAGTACTTGCCATCGAAGTTCGACACCTCCTCGCGGAGCAGGAGGCGGACGCACTGCACCGACTCCTCGAGGATGTCGAGGCGCTCCTTCGTCGACGGGAACGGGATGCCGTACGCCTCGTACTCGTTGAAAGCCCAGCCGGCCCCGAGGCCCATGTCGGCCCGGCCTCCGCTGAGGTGGTCGATCGTCGTGATCGCGTTGGCCAGCACAGCGGGGTGCCGGTAGCCCGCGCAATACACGAGCGATCCGCACCGCACCGTCGACGTCTCGCACGCGAGCGCCGCGTGACTGGTGACTGCCTCCAGGCAGTTGTAGCCCGCGAAGTCAGCTGAGTAGAAGTGGTCCCAGATCGAGATCCACCCGAAGCCGAGCTCCTCGATGCGATGCCACAGCGTCCGCAGCTCGTCGACGGTCGTGTTCTGCAGCCCGGTGTGCACCCCAAACGTGAGTGTCATACGGCGCCGGACGTTAGCCCTGCGCATCCCGCCTCGTACGTCTTGACCGAGCGGTCAAGACGCCGCGAACATGCGCCATGCCGACTGCGCCCGCCAATGGAATCGAGCTCTGGTACGAGACGATCGGGGATCCCGACGACGCGCCGCTTCTCCTGGTCAGCGGCCTCGGGTCGCAGGGCATCACGTGGGACGACGAGTTCTGCAAGGCGTTCGTGCGCGAAGGTTTCTACGTCATTCGTTTCGACAACCGCGACGTCGGCCTGTCGACGAAGATCGACTCGCCGCACCTCGACTTCGGAGTGGAGCTGGCGAAGGGCTTCTCTGATGAGCCAGTCGACGCGCCATACACCCTCAGTGACATGGCGGCGGACGCGGCCGGGTTGCTCGATCACCTTGGCATCGACTCGGCGCACGTCGTCGGCGCGTCGATGGGCGGGATGATCGTGCAGACGATGGCCATCGAGCATCCCGCTCGGGTTCGCACGATGACGTCGATCATGTCCACGACGGGCGAGCGCGACGTCGGCTTGCCGACCCCTGAGGCCGCCGCCGTACTGCTCAAGCCGCCGGCCGCATCGCGCGACGAGTACATCGAGAGCTACGTGAACACGTGGCGCATCCTCGCCGGGCCGGTTCACTTCACCGATGAGCGATTCCGCACGCGGGCGGCAGAGGTTTACGACCGTTGCTATTTCCCGGTCGGTACTGGTCGGCAGCTGCTCGGCATCATGGCCTCTGGTTCGCGCGCCGACCGCTTGCGCGAGTTGCGCACGCCGACGCTCGTGATCCACGGCGTCATCGATCCGTTGGTCGGCATCTCCGGGGGCCGCCGCACGGCGGAGCTCGTTCCGGGCGCCGAGCTCGTCGAGTTCGACGACATGGGTCACGACGTACCCCCGGCGCTGTTCTCACAGATCGTCGACGCCATCGTTCGCCACACATCGAAAGTCGGGAGCCCCGCGTCATGAGCAACGGACCACTGTCAGGGATCAAGCTGATCGAGCTCGCCGGTATCGGGCCGGGGCCGTTCTGCGCGTTCATGCTCGCCGACATGGGCGCCGACATCATCAAGATCGACCGCGCTGATCGTGTGCGCGGCGGTGATCCCTCGACCCCGCCGGCCGACGTGCTGCAGCGCGGGCGCCGCTCGATCGGCGTCGACTTGAAGAGCCCCGATGGGGTGGCTCTCGTGCTCGACTTGGTCGAGCAGGCCGACGGGCTGTTCGAGCCGTTCCGTCCCGGCGTCACCGAGCGGCTCGGCCTCGGACCGGACGAGTGTCTCGCGCGCAATCCGAAGCTGGTCTACGGACGGATGACGGGCTGGGGGCAGGACGGCCCGTACTCGCACACGTCGGGCCACGACATCAACTACATCTCGTTGGCGGGCGCGCTCGAGCCGATCGGGCGCCGCGGTGAGGCGCCGGTGCCGCCGCTCAACCTCGTCGGCGATTTCGGCGGTGGCGGCATGTTGCTCGCGTACGGGATGGTGTGTGGATTGCTCGAGTCGAGTCGCTCGGGCAAAGGTCAAGTGATCGACGCGGCGATGGTCGATGGCGCGGCGTGCCTCATGATGATGTTCCACGCGTTCCGCGCCATGGGCATCTGGGAGGACGAGCGCGGCACGAACCTGCTCGACACCGGCGCGTACTTCTATGACGTGTACGAGACGGCCGATGGCAAGTACATCTCGATCGGTTCGCTCGAGCAGCAGTTCTATTCAGAGCTGCTCCGCCTGACCGGGCTCGAGGGCGACCCCGACCTGCCGTGGCAGAACGACAAGACGCAGTGGCCGCGGATGAAGGAGCGCATGCGCGAGATCTTCAAGGGCAAGACGCGCGATGAGTGGTGCGAGATCATGGAGGGCACCGACGTCTGCTTCGCCCCGGTGCTCTCGTTGGCCGAGGCTCCCCAGCATCCGCACAACATCCACCGCAAGACGTTCCTCGAGCTCGAGGGCATCGTGCAGCCGGCGCCCGCACCGCGGTTCAGCCGCACACCCGGCGACGTCTCGCGCCCGCCGGCGCATGCCGGGCAGCACACGGACGAGGTCCTGACCGAGTGGCTCGGAGCCGACACCGACCGCATCGCGAAGCTCAGAGAGACCGGCGCGATCGCCTGACTCCTGCGTTTGTGCGGTTCTGATTCAGCGAAAAGCTGGATGATCACCGGCAGAACGATGGTGGACTCTGGGGATGGACTAGCTCGACGACGTCGTTCAGCACTACGAGGCCAGCACCGAGGAAGATCGCATCACCGCGGAACTCGGCCAACTGGAGTTGCTGCGCACGCAGGAGATCCTGATGCGGTACCTGCCCGCTCCACCAGCGTCGATCATCGACATCGGCGGCGCAACCGGGGTGCACGCGCGCTGGCTGGCCGAAGCCGGCTACCGCGTCCACATCGTCGACATCACCCCCCGGCACGTGGCCAAAGCAAACGCGGACCTCGGCCCGATCGGTGTCTCCGCGACATTGGGCGACGCCCGCGGCCTGTCGGCCGACACTGCGAGCTTCGACGTTGCCCTCCTCTTCGGGCCGATGTACCACCTGCCCTCGCGGGAGGACAGGCTTGCCGCGCTGAACGAAGTCCGTCGCGTCGTTCGGCCCGGCGGCCTCGTCGCGGTCGCGGCGATCAGTCGGTTCGCGTCGTTGTTCGACGGCTTGGCCCGTGAGTTCCTGTTCGACCCGGAGTTCCAGGAGATGGTCGTGCGCGACCTGACCGACGGGCGCCACGAAAATCCGCACAATCGGCGCCACTGGTTCACCACGGCGTACTTCCATCTGGCGTCCGACCTCCGCGCTGAGGCAGAGCAGGCGACCCTCGATGTCGACGGCGTGTTCGGCGTGGAGGGGCTACCCGGCTGGCTGCCTCAGTTGGCGACACGCTGGGAGTCGGAAGCCGGTCGGCGCGCCATCCTCGAAGCGGCCCGTGCCGTCGAGTCCGAACCGTCGCTGCTCGGCTTGAGCGCGCACCTCCTTCTCATCGCGCACGCGCGCTAGTTCAGGCCTTTCGGGCTCGCCACACCTCTTCGGCGGGCCACTGTCGAGCCCATTCGGTGGTGACGAAGCCGTACCGAGTTGTCGCGTCATCCGCGGGGCGCAACTCGATGAGGTCGTCAACGATGAGTCCGTTGGCGCGGAGCAATCTGATCCAGTCGCCGTAGCCGAGGTGGAACTCCACCGCCGGGTCATCCGGCCACTCGAAGCGGTGCATCCCGAAGTAGGTGCGCCGCATCCAGTTCTCCGCTGGGACGTCGTCCGCATCCGGGACGCACAACATCAGGATTGTCCCGTTGCCGAGGAAGATGAGCTCGCCGCCTGGTCGCAACAACCGCGCGGCTTCAGGTATCCACCGATACGGATCGCTCCAGATCGCCGCGCCGTACTCGCTGATGACGAGGTCGCAGCAGGCGTCGCGCAAGGGCACTTGCTCGCCGGCGCCGCGGATCAACGGGAACGTCAGGCCGAACTCCTGTTGGAACTGTCGCGCGCTCGCCAGTTGGTTGGGCGTCGGGTCCACGCCGATCGGGCGACCGCCGAGGCGAGCGATCCAGGAGGACACGTAGCCCGTCCCGCAGCCGAGCTCGACGACGTCCGCGTCAACGACATCGGCCAAGAGGCCGAGATCGGTCTCGGGGACGCCGAACATTCCCCACGTCGGCTCGGCGGACCAGTTGCGGCGTCCTGCGTCGACGTAGTCCGCGGCATTGACATCCCACGCGTCCTGATTGCGCTTCAGGTAGTCGAAGTCGGTGTGATGGTCGTTGTGTTGCGCCACGGCGAGTTACGCCGGGCGGCGCTCGGTCGCGTCACCGTCGGCCACTTGGGCCAAGCCTTTGACGAGCAGGTTCACGAGTTCGGGCGAGGCGTCGACCGGAACCCTCGTAGCGGCCACGCATACGTCGCTCCGCCAGTGACTGAAGACGAAGACTCGTTCTTCGGCGTGCCACGTGACGCGCATGAACGTGTCGTCTCGACGCACGTCCTCGACGATCACGCGCCGTCCGGGGGCCCAGTGGTTCTCCGCCACCGGCTCAGTGTGCGCCGCCCGGTGCGCCTTGTCGAGGGCGGGTCTCGTGGCGGGGCCATACGATCGGCGTCCATGGCACTGCCTGCACCGGCCGCTGACCGGACTTCCATCGTCACGGGCGCTTCTTCGGGAATCGGAAGCGAGTTGGCGCGAGGACTCGCCAAGCGAGGCCTCGGGGTCACCCTTGTGGCGCGTCGCGAAGACCGGCTTCGCGCGCTTGCGGATGAGTTGGCCAAAACACACGGAGTTCGCGCCGAGGTCATCGCCGCCGATCTGACCGATCAGGACTCTCGCAGCCGCATTGGCTCGGAGCTCGCAAGCCGCGGGCTCACGGTCGACGTGCTCGTCAACAACGCGGGCTTGAGCACGACCGGGGCGGTGCACCGCAGCGCGGCAGACCGCGACATCGCGATGATCCGGACGGACGTCGAGGCGATCGTTCACCTGTGCAGCATGTTCGTGCCGGGAATGGTCGAGCGCGGTCAGGGCGCCGTGCTGAACGTCGCGTCGACCGCCGCGTTCCAACCGTTGCCCGGCCAAGCGGGCTATGGCGGCGCCAAGGCTTTCGTGCTGTCGTACAGCCGAGCGACCCGCGCCGAGCTCAAGGGCACGGGCGTCACGATGACGGTGCTGTGTCCCGGGCCGGTCGAGACGGAGTTCGCGGAAGCTGCCGGGTTCACCGAAGAAGAGTCGTCCAACGCGTTGCCCAAGTTCATGTGGGTCTCCGCCGTCGATGTCGCGAAGGCGGCGATCAAGGGACTCGACAAGGACCGCGCCGTCGTGATCCCCGGCTTCTCCAACCGCGTCGGTGCCGCGGTGGCGCATCTCACGCCGCGACGCGTGCTGCTCCCGATGCTCGCTCGGCAGCACCCAGCGCTGAAGCACTGAGAGGTTTGCATCGGCAATGCCGACGTTGAGCACAGGAGACGTCACTCTCGCGTACGACGTTTTCGGGGACGGTGATCCGGTCGTGCTCGTGTGCGGCTGCGGTCAACCGGCTGTTGGCTGGCACCTCGAGATCGTGCCGACACTGGTTGCCGCGGGCTATCAAGTCGTGACATTCGACAACCGCGGCGTCGAGCCGTCGTCGTCTCCACCGGCGCCGTATTCGATCGCCGCGATGGTCGATGACACGCTGGCTCTGCTCGACCATCTCGGGCTCGACGCGGTTTGCATCGCCGGGTACTCGATGGGCGGATGGGTGGCGGAGACGATGGCCATCGAGCATGCGAACCGTGTGCGCGCGGCCGCGTTCATCGGCAGCTGCAACGTCGCGACGGCCTGGGAGAAGGCGATCACCACCGTCGAGCGCGACATCGCCAAGCTGGACCCAGACCTGCCGCCGTTGTTCTACGCGACGGAGACGCTCCGCTATCTCCCCAACAAGGATCTGCAGAACAGCGAGCTCGTCGACGGGTGGCTCTCGATGATCGGTGATCTGCCGCCTTGGCCGAACCCGGGCCGGCTCGGGCAGTACGAGGCGTGCCTCGCCTGGTCGAACGCGACCGAGCGCACCACGGCCTGGCCGAGTATCACGGTGCCGTGTCTCGTCCTCGCCTTCGAGCACGACGTCGACTCGCCGCCGGCGTGTGCCCGTGATGCGGCGGAGCAGATCCCCGGTGCGCGGTTCGTCGAGATCCCGGACGCCAGCCATCTCGGCGTGTTCACGCATGGTGGACTGGTTGCAGAGACGTTGATCGACTTCTTCGGGAGGATCTGATGCCAGTCACCGGTGCGCACATGCTGCTGTACACCTCCGAGCCCGACGCGCTGCGGGAGGTGTTGCGCGACGTATTCGGCTGGAAGAACGTCGACGCCGGAGGCGGCTGGCTGATCTTCGCCCTTCCGCCCGCCGAACTCGGCATCCATCCCGCAGATTCGCCATCGCACCAGATTTCGTTGATGTGCGACGACATCGTGGCCACGATGACGGATTTGAAGGAGAAGGGCATCCCGTTCAACGGCGAGCCCGAGGACATGCGCTTCGGTATCGGGGTCACGATGGTGCTTCCCGGCAACGTCGAGGTGATGCTGTACGAGCCGCGCCATCCCACGGCCATCTGAGAGGCTGACCAGATGGACGTTCGCAACGTGCAGGAAGTCACCCCCGAGGTCGAGCACAACGGCACGGTACCGGTGTGGTGGCTCATCAAGCCACGGGAGATGCTCGAGCTCACCGACGGCGGCTACTTGGAGCTGGCCAACGAGTTCGAGGTCGCGGTCGGCGGCGAGGTGTTCCCGCACACGCATCCGACGCACGAGTTCTATTTCGTGATGACGGGTGAAGGCGTCATGACGATCGGCGACGAGCACCGCGATGTCGTCCCCGGCGATCTCGTCTACATCCCACCCGACGCCGTGCACAGCCTTCGTCCCACAGGAGGCGAGCCGATCCATTGCTTCTGCTTCGCCGTCGGTGTGAAGGGCGCCGGTCCGATCGATTACACGACTCACTAGTCCGACAGCGGTACGGTCGGCCGTCATGGCCGAGCAAGGGGCGAAGGGCGACCGGCCGCTGGTGCTCGACGAGCTGTCGCAGCAACTCGAGCAGTTTCGAATCCTGCGGAAGGGCGCGGACACCGACGCCACCGGGCAATTGCTCGACAAGCTCGGCGCCCACGACCCCGTCGAAGCGCAGATCGTCCTCGAACTCTCCGCCCAACGGCCCCTCGGGCACCCGGAACGATTCACCGAGGCGCACGTGCTCGCGATGCGGTCGCTCGAAGTGCTCGATCGCAACGGCGCCCGGGTGCCACCCGTCCCGCGACTCGGACCACTCAAGCCGATCGCCGAGTTCGGTGTGCAGCTCGTGACGCGATTCATCGTGCGCAACCACCAAGCCGATGTCAGCGACGCCATCCGCAACCTGTACACGCGCCGCCTCGCATGGTTCACGCCCGATGACCCGTCACGCATGCCCATGATCCGCGCTCGCCTCGATGCTGAGCGCGTCGCGTCGACCTACAAGGGCAATCCGATCGGTGTGCCCACCTTCCTGCTCGGCGGCGCGGTCATCTCTGGCGCAGCTTCGGGTCTTCGTGTCCTGTCGGAGGCAGTCGTCGGATCTCAACTCGCGGCTGGTCTCGCCGTTGCGGCCGCGTTCATCGTGCTCGGCGGCCTTTCGTGGATGATCCTGCGCGGCGCGGCAGTGGCCCACCATCGCATCCGCATCACCGTGCAGGACCCCTTGAAGGCGTTGTGGGAGACGATCGGTCGCTGCGGCAACCCGCCGGAAGACGACGCGCAGATGTTCGCGCTGTACGCGATCATCCTCACTGTGGTGGGATGGCTGGTGATCCCGCTCGGGGTGCTGTTCTTGTTCGCGGCCTTCTAGGGTGCAGGGCGATGGCAACCCTGGTCTGTTTCCACGCTCACCCTGACGACGAGTGCATCGCGACGGGCGGTGTCATGGCGAAGGCCGCGAAGGAAGGTCACCGCGTCGTACTCGTGGTGGCCACGAAGGGCGAGAACGGCGAGGTGCCGGACGGCTTCCTCGACCCTGGTGAAGAGCTCTGGCAACGGCGCGAGAAGGAGACGCAGGCGTCGGCGGACATCCTCGGCGTGCAGCGCGTCGAGTTCCTCGGCTACGTCGACTCCGGGATGATCGGTACACCCGAGAACGAGAAGCCTGGTTCCTTCTGGACGGCCGACGTCGAAGAGGCTGCCGAGCGACTTGCGCAGATCCTGCGCGACGAGAACGCCGACATCATCACGACCTACGACGATCACGGCGGCTACGGCCATCCTGATCACATCCAGGTGCACCGAGTCGGCAAGCGGGCCGCGGAGCTCGCGGCGACGCCGAAGGTGTACCAAGCGACCATCAACCGGGACCACATCATCCGCGGCATGCGCGAGCGAGCGTCGGAGATGCCCGAAGGCTCGGAGATGCCCGACTTCGAAGGCGCCGACGATTTCGGCTCATCGGAGACGGTGATCACGGGCGCGGTGGATGTGTCGGAGTTCATCGACCTCAAGCGACGCGCCATGCAGGCGCACGCCAGCCAGATCGGCGAACAGTCCTTCTTCTTGCAGATGCCGCTGGAAGCTTTCACCTACGGGTTCGGCACCGAGTGGTTCATTCGTGACGGCGAGGGTCCTGGCATCACCGAGACCGACGTCCTGTGAATCGCATCGTGCTCGTCCGCCACGGCGACGCGGCGGCGGGCTGGGCCGACGATCTCGATCCGGGTCTGTCGCCTCTCGGACAGGCGCAGGCCCGTCATGTGGCCGAATCGCTCGATCCCCTCGGCCCGCTCCGGATCATCACGAGCCCGATGCGCCGGTGCCGGGAGACCGCGCTACCGATCGCCGACCGGTGGAACGTGGTTCCAACCGTGGAGCCCGATGTCGGCGAGATCAAAGCGCCCGACCACGATCTGGCGACTCGGGGTCCGTGGCTGACGAGCGTGCTCGGGAGTGTCTGGCCGGAGATGCCCGACGCGCAGCGGACATGGCGCCAAGCCGTACTCACCTGTCTGCTCTCGCTCACGGAGGACTGCGTCGTCGTCACGCACTTCGTCGCGATCAACGTCGCGATCGGCGCAGCGACCGTCGACGATCGGGTCGTGTGCCGCCGTGTCGGCAACTGCTCGACGACGATGCTTGAAAGCGACGGGAACTCACTGATGTTGGTCGCGGCGCCGGCTGAAGCCGAGACGACGGAGGTGTTGTGACGTGAAGCCCTGGACGCACACGAGCTTTGCGCAGCAGCTCGTGTTCGGCGCAGGCGGCGTGAAGCGTGTCGGCGAGTTGCTCAAGGCGCTCGGCTCCCGGCGCGTGCTGCTCGTGACGACGCAAGGCCGTCACGATTCCGACGACGGGGCGCGTGTACGAGCCGCGCTTGGGTCTGCACTCGTGTCGACGTTCGCCGAGGTCGAGTCGCATGTTCCCGTACCGCTCGTGCAGCGGGCGGTGCAACAGGCGCGCCGAGATGCCGTCGATGCCGTGGTGTCGTTCGGCGGCGGTTCGTGTGCCGACATGGGCAAGGCGGTGTGCTTCTTCACGGAGCAAGAGGCGGGCACACCTGGCGCGTCGTACGCCGATCGCCCGGCGTTGCCGCACGTCGCCATCCCGACGACGTACTCGGGGGCGGAGCTCACGGGTGTCTTCGGCATGACCGACCCAGCGGCGCGGCAGAAGACCGGAGCGGGCGGACCGACGATCACGCCGATGGGCGCGATCTATGACCCGGAGCTGACGCTGTCGATGCCGCCTCGTGTGAGCGCGGAAACGGGGATGAACGCGCTCGCACACTGCGTCGAAGCGATCTATGCACCGAACCGCACTCCGGAGGCCGAGGCGATCGGTCTGGCGGGGGCGAAGCGCATTGTCAACGCGTTGCCGCTCGTCGTGGATGATCCCGGCGACGTCGACGTCCGCGCGTCGATGTTGGAAGGTGCGGCGCTCGCGGGTCGGGCACTGCACAACGGATCGATGGGCGTGCACCACGGGTTGTCACAACTCGTCGGCGGCCGCACGGGCATCCCGCACGGGCTCGCAAACGCGATGATCCTTCCGCACGCCATGCGCTACAACGCGGTCGCGGCATACGACGAACTCAAGCGGTTGGGGGAGGCGATTGGTGCGCCCGACGACGTCGCGGGAGCGGTCGCAGACTTGGTCGCGCGGCTCGGGTTGCCGTCCGGCTTGGGGGAGTGCGGAGTGACACTCGAGGATCTCGACGCCGTTGCCCGCCTCTCGCAGTCCAATCACAACGTGCGCAACAACATCCGGCCGGTGAGCGAAGATGAAGCCCGCGGGATCCTGTCGGCGGCCTACTAGCTGCGTGTCAGCAGTAACGTCGCTGCATGCCTGCTGAGGAACCTCGTTGGCGGGGCGTCAATCACCTCGCACTCATCACCAACGACATGGACGCAACGGTCCGCTTCTATCACGGGGTACTCGGCGCTCGACTCGTGGCGCATCTGGGAAACCGGTCGTTCCGTCACTACTTCTTCGAGGTCGGTCCTGAGCAGACCGTCGCGTTCTTCGAGTACAAGCAATCGCCGGTGGCGGCCTTCGCCAAGCCCGCGGGCGTGCCCGATCCGAGGGCGATCCAGTTCGACCACCTGTCGCTCAACCTCTCCGACGAGCGCGCGCTCGAGGAGCTGCAGGCTCGGCTGAAAGAGAACGGCTGCGAGGTCACCGACATCATCGACCACGGGTTCGTTCGGTCGATCTACTTCAGCGACCCGAACGGCATCGCGCTCGAAGCATCGTGGTGGGTGATCGATCCGACGGGACGCGAGGCGGACTACGGCGACGGTGAGCTGTTCTCCGATCCTGATCCGGTCGCGTCGGTCGCAGAGCTGTACGCGACGGGCGCGCTCGCGTCGAAGCCGACCACGCGTCTCGTGCAGGACGCCACCGACATTCCCGACCCCGTGTAGTCGGCTTTTGGCAGCGGGGTCCCTAGCCTCCTTGCGATGACAGACATCGAGGAGCCGCTCGACAGCGCGCTCGAGTGGGTCGCTGATCACACCCGTCGCTACGTCGAGAGCGATGGCGAGGACGGGCACGAGTGGATGGGTGTCCCCACGCTGATACTGACCACCCGCGGCCGCCGTTCCGGTCAGCTGCGCCGCAACGCGTTGATCTACGGAACGGATGGCGACGACTACGTCATCGTCGCGTCACGCGGGGGACACAAGAACAACCCGCTCTGGTACCTCAACCTTGTCGAAGATCCGAACGTCTCGGTGCAAGTCGGTGCCGAGCGCTTCGATGCAACGGCCCACACGGCTACCGCCGACGAGAAGGCTCGGTTGTGGCCCGCAATGGCGAAGATCTGGCCGGCGTACGACGAGTATCAGACGAAGACCGACCGCGACATCCCGGTCATCGTCCTCGAACGACGCTGACGGTCGTCACACCTCGGCGATCGCCGACTCCCACATCACGTTGCAGGGCTGACAGGTCTGCGTCTTCGTCTCGCGCACGAGGTTGATGTGCTCGAGATAGCCCGGGCCGCCGCACTGTGGGCACACGTTCGGAAGGACCGCGGTCTGCTCAGTGAACGACGAGGTGGCTTTTCTTCTGGGCCTCAGGCGGACTTCCATGCCCCTGGTCTCCTTGGTCTCGGCCCGCGGTCTGTGGTCGTGTGCGTACCCCGCTGCGCTGCGGACCTACCCCGGGTCCGAAGCGGACGTCGCCGAGCCCGAGCCCCCATCACGCGCAGGCCGCCAACGGCGCCGGCGACATACGGAGCGGAGTTCACGACGCACTGCATGCACACGCGGGCCAGCGTAGACAGACTGCGGGGATGATTGAGTTCGGCGGGGTCATCGGTCCGAGTTGGCGCGAGTCGACGGCCTGGTGGCCCCCGGAGCCCACGGCGCCCGACGGTGCGCCGAATGTGCTGGTCATCGTCCTCGACGACGTCGGCTACGCCCAGCTGGGGTGTTACGGCTCTGACATCGCCACACCCAACATCGATGCCCTTGCGGCCAGCGGGGTTCGCCTGTCGAACTTCCACACCACATCGCTGTGTTCGCCGACGCGCTCCTGCTTGCTGACCGGTCGCAACCACCACTCCAACGGCATGGGTCGGGTTGCCGACCTCGCGATCGGGTTCCCCGGCTACTGGGGCCGAGTGCCCCGCGAGAACGGCTTCATGTCCGAGATCCTCGCGGCCAACGGCTACGTCCCGATGGCGGTCGGAAAGTGGCATCTGACGCCTGAGGACGAGACGCATGCCGCGGCGCGGCGCGACACCTGGCCGATTGGTCGAGGCTTTCAGCGTTGGTATGGGTTCCATGGCGGCGAGACCCACCAGTTCGTGCCGTCGCTGTTCCAGGACAACCACGCCGTGCGGCCCCCCGCGCGCCCCGAGGACGGCTACCACCTCAGCGTCGATCTTGCCGACCGCGCGATCCGCTACCTCGGTGAGCTGCGCTCGGTGGAGCGCGACCAGCCGTTCTTTCTCTACTTCGCGACCGGCGCGTGCCACTCGCCGCATCACGCGCCGGCCGAATGGATCGAGCGCTACCGAGGCCAGTTCGATCGAGGGTGGGACGCGTGGCGCGAGGCGACCTTCACACGCCAGTGCGAGCTCGGTCTCCTGCCCGCGAATACACAGCTCTCACCGCGTCCATCGTGGGTGCCGGCGTGGAATGACCTCGACCCCGAGGATCAGCGAGTTGCCGCGCGCTTCATGGAGTGCTTTGCCGGCTTTCTATCGCACGCCGACGAGCAGATCGGACGCGTGCTCGAGTTCGTCGAACAACTCGGCGAGCGCGACAACACGCTCGTCGTGCTCATCTCCGACAACGGAGCCAGCGCAGAAGGCGGCGCGCAGGGGTCGATCAACGACGCTCGGCTGTGGAACGGTGCGCCGGCGTCTGCCCGCGAACTGCGGAGTCGTATCGACGAGCTCGGCACGCCCACGGCGCACAACAACTACCCGTGGGGTTGGACGATGGCCGGCAACACGCCGTTCCGACGTTGGAAGCGTGAGGTGCACGAGGGCGGGATCGCCGATCCGTGCATCATCAGCTGGCCAGCACGAATTGCGAGCCGCGACGCCATCCGGCATCAGTTTGCTCACGCCATCGACGTCCTACCGACCGTGCTCGACTTACTCGGCGTCGAGGCTCCAGAAGAGATCGCCAGCGTTCCGCAGGCGCCGATCGACGGCACGAGCTTCTCGTACCTGCTCGACGACGGCGATGCTCCCGGGCGACACACGACGCAGTACTTCGAGATGCTCGGCAGTCGCGGCCTGTACCACGACGGTTGGAAGGCAGTGACGTTCAAGCCGCTTGGTCCGATGTACAACGACGGCCTCGATCCGGATGCTCCGTTCGAGGACGATGTCTGGGAGTTGTACCGAGTAGCCGACGATCTCTCGGAGTCACAGAACGTCGCGGCACAGCACCCTGAGATGCTGGAGAAGCTCGTCGCCCTGTGGTGGGAGGAGGCCGAGCGCTTCAACGTGTTGCCGCTCGACAACCGACCGGTTGCGGCCCTGATGGCGCCGCGGCGCCCGTTCTCCGACCATCCTCAGTACGTGTTCTGGCCCGGTGAGTCCATCGTGCCGGAGACGGTGACTGTCAACGCGCGGAACCGATCGCACGTGATGGTGGCCGATGTCGACGTTCCGCACGACGGCCGGCTCGAGGGAGTGTTGCTGGCGATGGGTACGACACTCGGTGGCTGGTCGTTCCATGTACTCGACGGCCGGCTGCGGTACGCGCACAACTACGTCGGGAAGGTCTGCGCGGTCGTCGACAGCGACGAAGTGATCGCGCCGGGACGGCACCAGCTCGCGATGTCGTTCTCGAGTGCCGGTGACTTCACCGCCGCTGCGACCCTGCTCGTCGACGGGAGAATCGTGGGCGAGGGAGCGATCGAGCGACTCACGCCTGTGCGGCACTCGATCACCGGAGGCGGCATCACCTGCGGGTGGGAGCAGGGTCCGTCAGTCGGTCCGGGTTACGACGCGCCCTTCCCGTTTACAGGGACCCTGCGCCGCGTCGTCGTCGATGTGAGCGGCGCGCCGTATCGCGACCTTCAGGCGGAGTTCGAAGCGATCATGTCGGAGCAATAGCCATGGTGGCGACTGCGCGGCTCGTCGAGTTGGGTGCCACCGTGCACGAGCCGCACGAGAGGTGGGTGACGATGCTCGACCCGGAAGGGAACGAGTTCTTCGTTATGCGAGGGTGAGCTCGTCGCGCTGCGGCGGGAGTTCGCGGGGCGGTTCGTGGCGGTGCGAGCGATGGTGGCCGAAGGCGCCGAGCTTGAACCACGCCAGCGGGATGAGCCACCACAACGATCCCGGCCCGATCGCGACCGCAGCGAGCACGATGATCGCGATCCAGAAGGCGGCGGCACGGAGTTGCGCTTCGCGGTAGCGGTGACGGAGCGGCGGGCGCTCGAGCGGCAGTTCCCGAAGCACGTGCTGCAGGTCGCCGTGCGTCGTGGCCTGCCACGTCTCGTCGACCCGTGCTTCGAACTCCTCGAGCGTCAATCGGCCGTCGCCGGTGTGACGCGACAACTGGTCGATCGTGGCCTGCCGGTCTTCGTCGGAGACTCGGACGTCAGCGCGGGAACCGCGCTCGATGTCCCAGGAGTCCCGTGTGTCCCAGCGGTTCGACCAGCACATGCCGCACCTCCTGCCGTTGCCCCGTGAACATACGCCTCAGGTCGGGCGATCCGGTAGCCGCCTTCGGTGTGACATCGAACACACTCCAGCGTGACGACTGACCTGTGGCCTTCGCGCGTGGCCGTTGGGTACTCTTGACCAGTCAGTCAATGACCAGGGGGAAGATCTCGGATGAAGCGGATCCTGCCGGTTGACGAGTTGGCGCGCGACGAGCGCTTCTCGCGCATCAAGATCGAAGACGTCATCTTCGATCCGCGCAACGCCAGCAACAGCGACAAGCGTCAGACCGGCTTTCGCATCGAGAACGAAGAGGCTCCCGACGGCGCTCGTGGACTGATGCACGGCATCTTCGTCGGCGAGATCCAGGCGCTCGAGGGCGCCGGTCGTACCTGCTGGGACTTCGACACCGGCGACGGTCGCGAGGAAGCGCCGTTCGCGTTGAAGCTCGACATGGCGCGTCAGTGCTGGGACGAAGCTCGCCATGTGGAGATCAGCTGCAAGCTCAGTGAGCACATGGGTTCCGAGATCGGTGAGTTCGGCGAGCAGGTCCTCCTGTACGAGGCCGCATGCAACCCCGATCCCGTGCTGCGCCTCACCGGCGTGAACCGGGCGCTCGAGGGCCTTGCGATCGACGTGTTCAACACGATGCGCGACTTCGGCGACGCCACGAGCGATCCGGTCCTGTACTTCTGCGAGGACTGGATGCTCGCCGATGAAGTCACCCACGTGAAGATGGGCTCCGACTGGCTGCGCCGCCTGACCGACACGGATCCCGAGCGTCGTCAGCAGGCGCTCGACTTCCAACGGGCCGTCGACAAGCTGTTCAGCTTCGGCGGCTTCCGTGGCGAGGAAGAGGAGAACCCCGTTCACCTCGCCCGCAAGTTCCGTGGCCTTGCTGGATTCTCCGACGAGGAGATCTCCGAGCTCGTCGACACTGCGGCCGAGGCGTACGCCGAAGCCCAGGCGATGCAGGCCGCAGCAGCCGCGAGCGCTTAAATCCCACACATCATTTCGTCAGCCTTCTTCGGCGCGCTCGTTCTCTTCCAGGTCCACAAGGCGTGGGCCTGGGTCGTCGTCATCGGTAACGGCCTCGCCGGTGTCTGGGCGCTCGGGGCTCATTGGTGGCCGCCGCTCCGCACCCGGGCCTTGTGGTGGTTCACCGTGCTCGTCGAGGTGTCGATCTTCGTGCAGGCGGGCCTCGGCGTGGCATTGGTGAACGTCGAGAAGATCGACCCGCCGCAGTTCCACCTCTTCTACGGGTTCGTGGCCATCATCGCCGTCGGGATCCTGTACTCGTACAAGTCGACGTCGCCATGGGTGCGCGAGCGGCTCTACCTCGTCTACGGGTTCGGCAGCCTCTTCCTCATGGGGCTCGGTATCCGGGCGATGCTGGTCGCCGGGAGATGAGTACTGTTCGCGATGTGGCTGTCAGCGCGTACATCCTGATCCAGACCGAAGTGGGCAAGGCTGCGCAAGTGGCGACCGAGGTCTCCGCCATCGACGGTGTGGTCTCGGCCGAGGACGTCACCGGGCCCTACGACGTGATCGCCCGAGCGGAAGCGTCGTCAGTCGACGAGCTCGGGAAGATGGTGGTGAGTCGCGTGCAGATGATCGACGGCATCACCCGCACGCTCACCTGCCCGATCGTTCACCTCTAGCGACTCCCCGGCAGCACCGCGAAGGCGCCGCTGTCGGCGATCGCGCGGCTCCACGGCCGTCCGAGCTCGCGTAGCTCGTTGCAACCGTCGTCGCCGAGCGCTTCCCAGGCCGGGAGCGCGAGCACGTCGGTCTGAGCCTCGATGCGTTCCCGGAGGGCGCGCCCTGCGTCGGTGAACTCGCCGTCACCGGTCACGATGCCGCGGGCCGCAAGGCGCTCGATACCCGCGTTCCACGCGTCGTCTGACCACGCCCGGCTCGTCTGCAGCGCGACACGAGGTACTGCGCCCGACGCCGCATGCGTGATGAGCGCCTCGACGGCGTCGAGTTCCTCCGCGACAAGACAAGCGATGTGACCGTCGCCGCGGAACTCGCGGATGAGGCTGATCGCGTGCCACAACACGAGGTGGGGCTCGGTGGGCCAGGCCAGCGACGCGTGGCCCGCATACAGCGGCCGTCCCGGAATGGTGCACCCCTCTGCCGCGACGCGAGCGAGGTCAGCGGCGCGGGCGACGTCCTTGCTCTCGACGACATCATCGCCGAGCAGCCTGCGCAGTCCGAGGTCGATCGCTGCGAGCCGAGCATCGAGGATCGCGGTGGGTGTCGTCTTGTCCCACGCACTGGGGATGGCGTGCTGGACGAGCGTCGGGTTGAAGTTGAAGAACGTGGCGATGACGACGCCGGCACTGACGGCGCCGAGCGGAGCGGACCGTGACGCGAAGTACCCGTCGCGCCCCGTGACACCGAGCTGGGCATAGGCCTCGGTCGCCTCGGGCAAGAAGTAGATGATCCCGTGATAGGGCTCGAGCGATCGGGACATCTTCCGTGCCAGCACTGGGTCCATGCGGCCGGACGGTAGTGCGGTCCTAGGTCGGACGGCCCATTTCAGAAGGTTTGACCCGGCAAATTCGGAAGGCGAGAAGGGAAGGCCACGGTCATTGGCGAAATCGAAAGTCGTGGACGCACAGAACCGATTGATCGAGCGGGTGGGTGCCGAGCAGGACGACGTCCTGTGCACCATCCAACTCGTCGAGGGCGACGACGCGCTGCAGGGCCGATTGTTCGACCAGCTCGTCGATCTCCTCGTCGAAGGCATGTTCCTCGACCTGCGCCGGGCCTACCTCGCCGGCGATCTCGATCGCGATCGCTACGTGGAAGACCTGTCGGCCCTCGCCGACCAGTGCCGCAACGTCGGCCTGCTCCCGCTGCCGAGCCGCACACCCTGACCTTCGTCATCCCACGCCGGCGGGTGGGTTTCGGCTGAACTAGGGCCATGTCCGACACCGCACCTGGAAGTTGGCAGCCAGATCCATTCGGACGCTTCGCGCAGCGCTATTGGGACGGCGCGAACTGGACCGAGAACGTCATCGACGCTTCCGGCACGCAGACCACCGACCCGCCTGTGCCATCGGCCGGGCCGAGTGTTGCCGCCCCGACGGCCGCGCCGAGTCGTTCGGCGTTGCCTGTGCCCTCACTTGTCGTGGTGGGCGTCGGCGCGCTCTTGCTGTTGCTCAGCCTCTTCGTCCTCAACTGGTTCGAGTTCAACGCGGACACGAAGGAATCGCTGCGCGACAGCTCGGCGGACGTACAGCGTGAACTCGGCGTCTCGGCTGACTCGCTGGTCGACGGAATGAAACTGAGCGAAGTGCGAGACCTCGCCGACAAGGTCGGCACGGAGGATCTCAACACGATCGCCGACCAGTACATCACGTGGGGCTACCTGGTCTCCCTGCTTGCGATTGCGATTGCGTTGTTCGCCCTGTTCCAGCCGAAACTGCGTTGGCCCGCCTTGGCCATCGTGGTGCTCTTCGTGGTCTGGCACGCGTTCACGGTCTACGAACTCGGCGGATCCACTATCGACACGCAGCTCGGCGCCTGGCTCGGCGCGGTTGGGCTTGCGATCGCGGCGATTGGATTGTTGTTGCCGCGACAGGTGTCAGTCGCGCACGCGACCTAATTCGCGAGGCGCTTCTCGAGCTCTCTGAGCTCGTCGCGTAGCTCCTCGGGGAGGCGCTCACCGAGGCTGGCGTAGTGCGCCTCGATCTGCGCAATCTCCTGGCGCCAGCTTTCGGCATCGACCGACACGAGCTTGGCCAACGTCGCGGCGTCGACATCGAGTCCGCTGACGTCGATCGCCGTCGGCGAGGGGACTCGACCGATCGGTGTGTCCACGCCGTCGCCCGTGCCCTCGACTTCCTCGACGATCCACTTGAGCACGCGGCTGTTGTCGCCGAACCCCGGCCACAGGAACTTGCCGTCGTCACCCTTGCGGAACCAGTTGACCCAGAACAGCTTCGGAAGCTTGCGGGCGTCGGCCCCTGCGCCGATCTCGAGCCAGTGCGAGAAGTAGTCGCCCATGTTGTAGCCACAGAAGGGCAACATCGCGAAGGGGTCGAACCGCAGCTTGCCGACGGCGCCGGCCTGCGCGGCTGTCGTCTCCGACGACATGATCGAGCCGAGGAACACGCCGTGACGCCACGACGTCGCCTCGGTCACCAGCGGCACGTTGGTGGCACGGCGACCGCCGAAGAGGATTGCCGAGATCGGCACGCCCTTCGGGTCTTCCCACTCGGGCGCGATCGAAGGACACTGGGCGGCCGGAGCGGTGAAGCGCGCGTTCGGGTGTGCGGCGGGCGACTCGGACGCCGGCGTCCAGTCATTGCCTTTCCAATCGATGAGGTGCTCGGGCGCCTGCGGCGTGAGCCCCTCCCACCAGATGTCGCCGTCGTCGGTCTTGGCGACGTTGGTGAAGATGCAGTTGCCCCAGAGCGTGCGCAGCGCGTTCGGGTTCGTGTCTTCGCCCGTGCCGGGGGCGACGCCGAAGAAGCCGGCCTCGGGGTTGATGGCGTAGAGGCGGCCGTCGTCACCGAACTTCATCCATGCGATGTCGTCGCCGACGGTCTCGACCTTCCAGCCGGGAAGCGTCGGGATCATCATCGCCATGTTCGTCTTGCCGCAGGCAGACGGGAACGCGGCGGCGACGTAGTGCTTTGGTCTGTCCGGGGGCGTGACGCCCAGCACGAGCATGTGCTCGGCCATCCAACCGTCGTCGCGGGCCATCGTCGACGCGATGCGCAAGGCGAAGCACTTCTTGCCGAGCAACGCGTTGCCGCCGTAGCCGGAGCCGTAGCTCCAGATCTCGCGGTCCTCGGGGAAGTGCACGATGTACTTGTTCTCGGCATCGCACGGCCACGGCGTATCGGGACGGGCATTGCCCGAGTCGTCGACCAGCGCGTAGCCGACCGAATGCATGCACGGGACGAACTCGTCGTCGCCGAGCACCTCGAGGACCTTCTGCCCCATGCGCGTCATGATGCGCATCGAGACGGCGACGTACGGCGAGTCGGTGAGCTGCACGCCGATGTGGGCGATCGGTGAGCCGAGCGGACCCATCGAGAACGGCACGACGTACAACGTGCGGCCGCGCATCGATCCCGCGAACAGGCCGCTCAGCGTTTCCCGCATCTCCGCCGGGTCGCGCCAGTTGTTCGTGGGACCGGCGTCGATCTCGAGCACCGAGCAGATGAACGTGCGGTCTTCCACGCGCGCCACATCGCCCGGATCGGACAGGCCGAGGTAACTGTTCGGCCGCTTCGCATCCGAGAGCCGCTCGAAGGTGCCGGCGTCGACCAGGAGCTGGCACAGCGCGTCGTACTCCTCGGCGGAGCCGTCGCACCAGTGCACCTCGGCCGGCTCGCACAGCGCGACCGCCTCGTCGACGAACTGGATCAGTCGACGATTGGTCGTGGGGGGCTTGTTCTGCTTGGGCACTTCTCCTCCGACGTCGTTGTCAGTGGGTCAGTTCTGGATCAGGCTGGTTCGGCTGTGGCTGCGCTCGCCGGCGGAAAGCCCGGCGTACCCATGTCGACCTCAGATCCGAGGCGCAGCCGAGTCGCCAAGCCATCTGCGGTCACGTCGAAGATCACCCGCTGCCCCTGTCGCAACATGCGGAACACGGAGTTCACGAGCGCGTCAGGATCGAGGTCGTACTCCGCGAGATCGGTGTCGCACAACACCGCGCCGTCGCCCGAACCCGGGTCGTACGACTTGATCACGCCTTGCACATGCGCTCCTCGCTTGGGGGCAACCGGGGTCTCAAAGGTTACCCAGCGGTCATCGCCACGGGCCATTTGGCACCGTGGACGAAGCAGTGCGGCTAGCGGACGGCCTTTTGGATCTTGCCGGCCTTGAACAAGAGTTGTTTGCATACGTGCTGGTCAGAGGCAGAAATGGTATCTGACCTGCGAAAAGACCGTCGTCGTGTACCGCGGTGACTGGTCTTGTACCGCGGTGTTCCGCGGTGTTCCGCGTGCAAACCGCGTGCAAAAAGTTGCGTCATCGGCGGCGCGATCGGGGATCGCGAGGAAGAGTGACAGTCGCCGTGAGCCACGTCTCGAGATCGCTCGATCGGAAGCGGAGATACTTGCCAACCTTTTGGTAGGGAATCTTCTTCGTATACACGAGCGCGCGGATGTGATCCACCGTCGTTGCCAGGTACTCCGCCGCTCCCTCGACCGTCATGACCTCGGCTCTCGGCTGGCCGGCCGTTGGGACACGCGAGACCACGACGTCCCCAGCGGTGGTGTCGTCGCGGAGTAGTAGCCGGCGCCCGTCAGTGGTCGCCTCGATGACCTCGTCGAGGACAGCGGCAACGATCACCTCAATGTCCGCGGAACGTCCAGCTCTCCTCGCGACCGCCGTCACGAGGTCCACGGACGTGAGGGTCATCCCGTACACCTGCCGCACAAGGACGCAGACTATATTCACTTAGTCTACTTAGCAACCACCGCGGGGTAAGCAACGCTGCGTACCTTCCTGTGGTGGCCAGAATCCACTACGAGATCCCGGAGGACTTGCATCGACGTGCCAAGGCAGCCGCTGCGATGCAGGGGATCTCGCTGAAGCAGTTCGTGATCGAGGCGCTAGATGCGGCTACCCAGACCAAGCCGCCGCGTGACTAGGACGGGTCTGCGAGCTCTTGATCCGAAAGATCGCTGAAGGGCATCAGCCCCGCCCGAGGCGCCGCTCAGCAACCTGTACCGCGATGCGAAGGGGAGTCGAGTGAGCGTCGGACTGAACGCGAGATGAGAAGTCGCGGAGCAGCGTCACAAGATCAACGACGAGACGGGCCGTCGCCTCCGGCAGCTCGTCACTCCCCGATGTGTGCTCCGCAGCTCTCGTGCGAGCGAGATGCGACAGGTGCTGATCTAGTACCTCGAGGTGGCGGTGCATCGCGTTCCGAACCGTGTGCGACACGTCCCAGTCCGCGACGTAGTCGATCGCCCAAATGTCGTTGGGGTTGCGTCCGCTTGGACGACCGACGAGGAACTCGATGAGGTTGCGAGCGTGGAGCCAACACGCCTCCATCGTGAAGACACCACACGCTGTGTCTTCGCGCATGAGGAAAGCGTCTGCCATTGCGGACAGCTCGTACCCGATGTGGCCCGCCATGCGAACCCGCTCGACCTCGGTTACAGCCTCGCGCTGCTTTGCCATCCCACATCTCAACAGTCGCGGGCTTCGCTGGCAGCTTGGTTTCTACGCTGGGACCGCGAAACCGGCCAGCTCGCGTGTCGCGGGCAAGAAATGGCGGTCACGCAAGAGGGTGCCGATGGCAAGTAGCTCCCATGTCCGCCCAGCGCGCTGGAGGGCATAGTCCTTCGGGGCGCGGCGATGATGCACGCCCGTCGTCCAGCCGAAAGCAAAATCGTGGTGCTCGTCGAAGGCGACGTTGGGCTCTCCTATGACGCCCGTGTCGCCGATCCAGTATTGACCTTCCTCATCGAGTGGCTCGAGTACCGGGAACGCAATGTCGACTGCCGCGAAGTCATTGAATGCGTCGCGGAAGAAGTCCGGTAGCTCAAGGCAACTGGCGAGGTCGAGCACAGTGGTTGCAAGAAGCGACTGAGTTCGCTTGTCCACCTCGACGTGGTCGTAAGGGTCTCCAAGTAGCTGGCGGATCTCGTCGGCCGGATCAGAAGAGACGGACGCAAGCCCAGGGGCACGAAAATGGTGGTCGCAGATCCACGCCACCACGAGCTCGAGCCAAGGCACCAGGGCATCCGGCTGGTACCGATGGAGCAAGATCGCAGACGGTACGAGTGACGCGGCCCACCTGTCGGAAATCGGATGGCTCGCACCCGGTTGAGCGGATACAAACGCCGCCAGCGATTCTGCGATGACAGCGGCGTCTTCCTGGCGCTGCTGTTCCTGGCGTAGCAATCCAAGCATCCCCATGCTCTCGCAAAGGACGGAGCATCGAATCGGGTAAGTGACAGAGCCAAGTAACTCGTTGCTCGCACCGAAGAGCTGCTTCGGGTCTGCCATCAGAGGCTCGGCTTGACCCATTAGGGAGGTCGAGTACGTGTCGAAGAGCGTGCGGGCGACATCCATGGTCTCCTCGGCGTTATCCCCCGGCCCGTCATGAAGTTCAACAGCGGCGGCGCGTGTGAGGGTCAACACCGCCACGCACGCGAGGTCGAGTCGGTTGGCTTCTTGAAGACGATGTGCCGCGAGGGCAGTCGCGAGAGCGGTGCGAGGTAGATCGCTTCGTGGCCATTGCCTCGACGTGCGTTCATAGGTCCTCGCAGAAACGTTTCGTCGCCCGATGTCGGCGAGGAGGCCGAGCAGATTTAGGAGATGTGCCTCGTCCCAACCGTTGAAGCTGATGTCGGGCTGAAGGGCAAGTGCCGCGAGGAGCGTCTCACGATCCCAAACCTCGAAGGCGGGCTCGACGCCGCGGCGGAAGAGTGTTGCCAGAAGGCCGCGAGGCGCCGAACGCTTTGCGAGCGTGGTCGCGTACTGCTGGGCTTCAGCAGCGGCGCCGCCGACCAGCCTGCCCGTAGTGACCAGAACAGGTTTCCGCTTCGCCACTACGTCGAACGCTGGATGCGCGGTGTCGTTCCATAGCATTTCTTCGACCTGTGGCCGCACCTGCCGCCACGAGGCCATGTTGATGTCGCCAGCCTTCGTTTGGAAGGCCCATTGCTGGCCATCTCGTTTCGCGATGAAGTCCTTGCCGAACTCGTACGCGCCGTGCAACTGATGGATGTCGTGAAACTGAGTCGCGCGCAGAAGGGTGAGAAACGTCGCGTCGAACTCACGCTCCGTCACGTTGTCGAGGTAGCCGCCGAGAACGTCGGCCAGCCAGCCACTCATCTCGCCTCCTCGCAATGACGTCGTTGAACTTCTCCTCAAACCCTGCGGGGGGATCGCCGAGTTCGTCGTTCGGATTCATGACGATCGACGGGAGTGAGGGATTGCCATCTTCGTCGAACGAAAGGGAGATCGTCTCCAGCATCTCGAGCTGTGCCTCCCACACGGTTCGACCCTGGGCATCAACCACGTTCCCCGTCGCTTCGGTGAGCCGCGAGATGTGCTCGAGCATCTGTGGGACGACAGAGCTGGCGTAGTCCTCCGACATCTTGTTGATTGCCTCGTGCACGTCGTCGAAGGTTCCGTCGATGCCTTCGCTGATCGACAGCGTGACCATGGACTTGGTCTCCATAGATCCGCCCGGCACTTCCTCGCCCGTCGAGAGCGTGTTTCGAGTCGGCGGGAGCGCGTCGACGTGTTCGACGCGGATCATGTCGAGGAGGGGAGAACTAGCCCGAGCTAGAGCGTGCACCGCGTCCCCGAAGAACTCCTTGCCGGCGGTTCCGTACTCGTCGAGTCTGAAGACCTGCGGGGCGGCTGTCATGTCGTCGTCACGAGATGACGCGCGGAGGATCTGACCAGGCGTTGAGGGATCCGACTACATCTGCCGTGCATGTCGGCCGAGGCTTGCATCAAGGGACGGCGGAAACAAGGCGATTCGAGCCCAAAGGTTCGACGTTGTAGCAGGTCAGAGAGCTGACGATGGCGCTAGCGAACGGCCTTTTGGACTTTGCCGGCCTTGATGCAGGACGTGCACACGTGCACACGCTTCGGCGATCCGTTCACGATCGCCCGGATCCGTTGGATGTTGGGGTTCCAGCGTCGCTTTGAACGCACGTGTGAGTGGCTGATGCTCACCCCGAACGACGGCTTCTTGCCGCATACCTCACACACCGCAGCCATGACGCGTTTCTCCAACTCCAGATCCGGGGGCGAGGGACAACGCTACCCGCGAGCCACGGCCGGCCGCCACCGGACGCGTACGATCCCCAGGTCATGGCTGTGCTCGAGCGCCTGGGCGCTGGCGAACTGCGCTCGGTTGTGCGCGGGTACCGCGACGCGTTGCGGGCACACCAGGAGGCGATCAACCGGCTGAACGTGTACCCCGTGCCCGACGGTGACACGGGCACGAACATGGCCCTGACGCTGGAGTCGGTCTGCCAGGAGCTCGAAGCGGCCGACGACGGCATGGTGAGTACTTGTAAGGCGATCAGCCACGGGTCGCTCATGGGGGCCCGCGGCAACTCGGGCGTGATCCTGTCGCAAGTGCTCCGCGGCCTGGTCGAGGTGCTGCGCGACGGCGACGGCGCGGACGGGCCGATGTTCGCCGCGGCGCTGACCGCGGCATCCACGGCGGCGTATGGAGCAGTGATGAAGCCCGTCGAGGGCACGATCCTCACGGTTGTGCGCGAGTCGGCGGAAGCGGCGACCGCCGCGGCGAAGGACAACGGCAGCGGGTTGTGCGCGGTCGTCGAAGCCGCCCGCGAGCAGGCGACCGACGCCCTTGCCCGCACGCCCGATCTGTTGCCGGTTCTGAAGGCCGCGGGAGTCGTCGACGCGGGTGGCGCAGGATTCGTGTTGTTACTCGACGTGCTTTTGCACGAACTCGACGGCCGCGCCGTGCCCGAACCCGAAATTGCGTCGGTTGACCCCGCATACGGTGGTCAATCAACGCAATTTGCTGAGGGGCACGGTGAGGGTCACATCGGCGACCTGCGCTACGAGGTCATGTACTTCCTCGAAGCGCCGGACGAGACGATTCCCGCGTTCAAAGACGTGTGGGCCGGCATCGGCGATTCGATCGTCGTCGTGGGCGGCGATGGCATCTGGAACTGCCACATCCACACCGACGACATCGGCGCGGCGATCGAGGCCGCGCTCGATTGCGGACGTCCCCGCCAGATCCGCATCACGGACCTCATCGAACAGGTCGAGGAGGAGCGGTGGGTGCGTGAGGGCGTCGCCGCCGGCGGGGGCGTCGACGAGCCTCCGCACGTGAACGAGCCGGTGACCACGGCAGTGGTCGCGGTGGCGACGGGCGACGGCATCCGCCGGATCTTTCACAGTCTCGGCGTGCAGCGCATCGTGACCGGCGGGCAGTCGATGAACCCCTCCACCGGGCAGCTGCTCGAGGCCGTCGAGTCTGCGCCGGCCGACGAGGTCGTGATCCTGCCGAACAACAAGAACATCATCGCCGTGGCCGAGCAGGTGCAGTCGCAGACGTCGAAGACCGTTCGTGTGGTCCCGACGCGTGGCATCACCGAAGGCTTCGCCGCACTGGTCTCCTACGACCCCGAGGCGTCGTCGAGCGACAACGCCGACGAGATGACCGAGGCCGCGGGCAACGTCGTTGCCGGCGAAGTGACGCGCGCGGTGCGCGACTCGTCCAGCGACGCGGGAGTGATTCACGAGGGCGACTACCTCGGCGTCAGTCGCGACGGCATCGTCGCCGTCAACGCTGCGCTCGATGGTGCCGCCACCGAGTTGCTGGCAAAGCTCGTCAACGACGACCACGAGATCGTCACGATCATCGAAGGCGATGGCGCCACGCCGGCGAGCACGCGGGCAGTCACGGAGTGGCTCGGCGAGCACCATCCTGACGTGACACCCGAGGTGCATCACGGGGGCCAGCCGCTGTACCCGTACCTCTTCGGCGTCGAGTAGGCGATGGCGGTCACGCTCGACCGACTGGCGGCGCTGCCGGTCACCGAGTTGAAGGGCGTCGGTCCTGATCGAGAGGAGGCGCTCGAGCGCGCCTTCAACATCCACACCGTGCTCGACCTCATCACCCACTATCCGCGGCGCCATCTCGACCTCACGAAGATGAAGACGATTCGCGACGTGCAACCCGAGGATCAGGTGTGGGTGTTCGGACGAATCGTGAGCACGAACGTCGTGCGCGGCTACGGGAAGGTGAAGCCCCGCTTCGAAGCCCGCATCGCGGACGACTCGGGTGAGATGAAGGTGACCTTCTTCAACCAGGCATGGCGCGCCAAGCAGTTTCCCGTGGGCAGCGAGGCGCTGTTCTTCGGGAAGGTGAAGACGTATCGCGGCTCCAAGTCGATGAGCCCGATCGAGGTCGACCTTCTCGGCGAGCCCGAGCTCGGTATTCGGCCGATCTATCCGCAGTCCGACAAGAACCGGATCTACTCGAAGGACCTGCGCGAGTGGATCAAGAGCGCGCTCAATCGCGCCGAGGACTTCATCGATCCGCTCCCGGTGGCTGTGCTCGATCGCTTCGACTTCGTCACCCGGACGGCCGCCTTCAACGGCTACCACCGTCCCGGCAGTTGGCCGGAGGTCGAACAGGCCCGACGACGGCTCGTGTTCGACGAGCTACTGCGCATCCAACTCGCGTTGGTCCTGCGCAAGCGCACACTCGAACGGCGGTCGGCGGGCATCGCTCATCAAGTGGGCGGCGACTTGGTGCGGCGCTTCCACGAACAGCTTCCGTACACGTTGACGAACGCGCAGGTCCGAGTGATCGACGAGATCGAGCGCGATCTCGCATCGATCCATCCGATGCATCGATTGCTGCAAGGCGACGTCGGAAGCGGAAAGACTGTCGTCGCGGTGAGCGCGCTGCTCGTTGCCGTCGAAGGCGGGATGCAAGGCGCCTTGATGGCGCCCACGGAAGTACTTGCCGAGCAACACGCGATCAGCATTCGTGCATTGCTCGAAGGCTTCACGATGTCAGCCGAGAACAACTTGTTCAGCGAGCGTCCGCTTCAGGTCGATCTGCTGACGGGGCGCACGCCCGCGGCCGAGCGCCGAAGGATGCACGCGCGTCTCGAGGCCGGGGAGACCGACATCCTGATCGGTACCCACGCGTTGATCGAAGAGGGCATCGCGTTCCAGTCGCTCGGGGTCGTCGTGGTGGACGAGCAGCACCGCTTTGGTGTCGAGCAGCGGGCCGCGTTGCGGGAGAAGGGTGCCGGGGAACTCGTGCCGGACGTGCTGGTCATGACGGCGACGCCGATCCCACGCACGGCGGCGATGACGGTGTACGGAGATCTCGACGTGTCGACGCTCGACGAGATGCCGCCCGGGCGCGAGCCGATCAAGACGATCTGGGAGCAGGTGCAGCCGGGTGAGCTGACGCTCGGGGAGCTGTCGGTGTGGGCGCACGTGCGCGAGGAGGTCGCGGCCGGCCGCCAGACCTACGTCGTGTGCCCGCTGATCGAGGAGTCGGAGAAGCTCGACGTCCGCTCGGCTGAGGCGACCTACGAGGAGCTGACGGCGGGGGAGCTCGCCGGGTTACGGCTCGCTCTGTTGCACGGCCGGCTCTCGTCGGCGGAGAAGGAGCGGGTGATGACCGAGTTCCGCTCGGGCGCGATCGATGTGCTGGTGTCGACAACGGTGATCGAAGTCGGCGTCGACGTCCCGAACGCCACGATCATGGTGATCCTCGATGCCGATCGGTTCGGGATGGCGCAGCTGCACCAGTTGCGCGGCCGCGTCGGGCGCGGTCCGGGGCTCAAGTCGTGGTGCTACCTCGTCGGTGCTGGTGCGTCCGAAGGTGGTGAGGAACGGCTGTCGGCGATGGTGCGCACGCAGAACGGGTTCGAGCTGGCGGAGATCGATCTCGACATCCGCGGCGAAGGCACGATCATGGGCGAGCGGCAGAAGGGCCGCAACGATCTGAAACTGGCGTCGCTGCGCCGCGACCGCGAGTGGGTCGGCAAGGCGCGCGACGTGGCGTTCGAGCTCGTCGACGCGGACCCCACGCTCGCCAGCCATCCGGATCTGCTCAGCGAGATCGAAGCGTTCCTCGACGACGACGAGCGCGAGTTCCTCTTCAAAGGCTGACCCCAGTCGGCAATTCCCACTCAGACGTACACAGAAGTGTGTACGCCTGAGTGGGATTTCGATTCAGTCGGCGTCGACGTCGTCCTCGGTGAGCTCGAGGTACCAGACGTCGAGGCAGTCGCGACAGCGGTAGGCAACGACGTCGCCGACCTCCCATCCGAGCTCGGGATCCGCGGTGAGCCGTCCGCAGGGACCGCCGCAGTCGACGCACACGATCGTCTCGGCAATCGGCATCTCAGGTGCCCGGCACTGGGCGCTCGCGACGCTCGAACTGTGCGACGCCGTCGGCGAAGCCCTCGGTGAAGATCGTCTCCCGTCCCACGACGTCCTCGTGCGCGAGCGCGGTCTCGAGGTCGCGCCCGAGGCCGTAGTACACGCACCGGCGGTCGTTGACGAGTCCGGTCCACGGAAATGACGCGAGCTGTTCCGCGAGCTCGACGGCGGCGGCGAGCGCGTCGCCGTCGGCGACGACGCGGTTCACGAAGCCGATGCGCTCGGCTTCGTCGCTGCCGAACTCGCGACCGGTGAGGATGAGATCGAGCGCGCGGCCGAGACCCACGATTTGGGGCAGCCGGTACGTGCCCCCGTCGATGAGGGGAACGCCCCATCGACGTTCGAGACAGCCGAAGCGCGCCGATGCACCCGCGACCCGAAGGTCGCACCACGCCGCCAGCTCGATCCCACCGGCGACGCACCATCCTTCGACCGCGGCGATCACCGGCTTCGACAGCTGCAGCCGTGTCGGGCCCAACGGTCCTGATGGCCGCAGCGCGGGAAGGTCGCGCAGGTTCGCGCCGGCGCAGAACGCCGTGTCGTCACCGGTGAGCACCGCGACCTTGGCAGTGTCATCGGCGTCGAACGCGACGAACTCGTCGTGCAGACGCGCGGCTGTCTCCGAGTTCACCGCGTTGCGGGCGCGCGGCTGGTCGATTCGTACGATCCGCACGGCGGGGTTCGGGTCGGTCATACGGCGGACGTTACGGTGCCGCCATGCGTGTCGTGGCCGGAACGGCCGGGGGACTGCGGCTCGTCGCTCCCGATGGCCAGACCACTCGCCCGACGAGCGATCGCGCCCGTGAAGCCACCTTCAACTCCCTCGGCTCGCTCGGCGTCGTGGAGCACGCGACGGTGCTCGACCTGTTTGCCGGATCGGGAGCGATGGGCATCGAGGCGCTCTCGCGAGACGCCGCGCACGCGACCTTCGTCGACAACGACGAACGGGCCCGGCGGGCCATCCGAGCCAACCTCGAGACGACGAAGCTGACCGGTCGGGGCACGGTGGTGGCCGCCGACGCGGCGACCTTCCTCTCGACGGTTGACCGCGAGTTCGACCTCGCGGTACTCGATCCGCCGTACGCGTATGACCGCTGGAGCGATCTCATGGCGCGCTTGCCCGCACAGGTGGCGGTGCTCGAGAGCGACCGCCCGATCGAGCCGGGAGAGGGCTGGGCAGTGGTGAGGTCCCGCCGATATGGCACTACCGTTGTGACCATCTGCCGCCGCAGCTCAGAGACGTAGGAGAACCCCACGTGACGACGGTGCTCTATCCGGGCTCGTTCGACCCCTTCCACAACGGGCACCGTGAGCTCGTCGAAACCGCCGCGTATCTCTTCGATGAGGTGGTCATCGCGGCGATGCGCAATCCGCAGAAGGGCGAGCCGCTCTTCACGCTCGATGAGCGCGAGGCGATGATCAAGGAGTCGCTCGCGCATCTCGACAACATCCGCGTCGTGCATTTCGCCAAGCTGGTCGTCGATCTGGCCAAGGACATCGGGGCCGACTTCATCGTGAAGGGACTTCGAGCGGTCGTCGACTTCGACAACGAGATGGCGCAGGCGCAGGTGAACCTCAACGTCTCCGGCGTGCACACGGTGTTTCTGCCCTCGGCGTCAGCGAACTCGGCGGTGTCGTCGAAATACATCCGCGAGATCGCACGTTTCGGCGGCGATGTCTCCTCGATGGTCCCGCAGCCGGTGGCCCGCCGCATCAGAGAGAAGTTCAGCAAGCCATGACGATGTACGACAACGAGAGCGAACGGATGGCTGAGGCCACGCCGGCGGGTAGCACGGTGGCGTCGAGCGCGTCGTCGGGCAACAGCTACCAGCATCCCGAGAGCGAAGCGCTGCTGCGTCGTGTCGGCGAGATGATCGCGGGCGCGCGTCCGATGCCGTTGTCATCGTCGGTGATGATCAACAAGGACGAAGTACTCGAGATGCTCGACGAAGCGCTCGAACGGCTTCCCGACGAGTTGCGGGCCGCGCGCTGGCTGCTGAAGGAGCGCGACGAGTACCTCGCCAAGACGCGACGTGACGCCGACGACATTCTCGATGCCGCTCGCGCCCGCGCCGAGCGGATGGTGCAGCGCACTGAAGTCGTGAAGGCTGCAGAGTTACGTGCCCGCCGCACCATCGACGCCGCCGACGAAGAGGCGCGCCGCCTCCGCCTCGAGTGCGAGGACTATTGCGATCAGAAGCTCGCGAGCTTCGAAATCGTGCTCGAGCGCACGTTGAAGACGGTTGGTGCCGGGCGGACGAAGCTCCAAGGCAACCCGCTCAGCGGTGAGGTCCCGGTGGTGACGCTGGATGAAGACGAAGAGAACGCGCAAGCGTTCTTCGACCAAGACCACGATTAAGCGATGACGAGCGCGCCTGGTCCGCTCGTCATCGGGGTGGCCGAGCTTCTCCGCCGTCTGGGTACGCAGCGCGAGGTCACGGTGGCGGCCGTCCTCGACGACATCGCCATCAGCTCCGCGTCGGTGATCGAAGGTGCCGACATCGAAGGTCGACTCACCCTCGAGGCGATGAGCGACCACGCCATCACCGTCAAGGGCACGATCACGGCGCCGTGGACGGGGGAGTGCCGGCGCTGCCTGCGGACGATCGACGGCACCGTGTCGCTCGACGTCGAGGAGGTCTTCGAAGCACGGCCCGTCGAAGGCGAGACCTATCAGCTCGACGGCGATCGCCTGAACGTCGAGCCCCTCGTGCGCGACGCGGTGCTGCTGGCGCTGCCACTGGCCCCGCTGTGCGAGGTCGCCTGCCCCGGCCCGGAGCCCGAAGCCCACCCGATCGGCACGGAATCATCCGACGCGATCGACCCTCGGTGGGCCGGCTTGGGTGACCTGAAATTCGAATAGCGGCGGGAGGAGCCGGTAACCTCGTCGCTTCGCTATGGCCGTTCCCAAGAAGAAGACCTCGAAGATGAAGAGCCGGAGCCGCCGGGCCTCTGCGTGGACGCTGAACGCGCCTTCGCGCAGCGTGTGCCCTCGCTGCGGCGCCGCCAAGGTGCCCCACATCGTGTGCGGCAACTGCGGCTGGTATCACGGCCGCCAGGCCATCGACGTCGAATGACTTCGACCGCAAAGCAAAGCTTTGCGGTCGAGTTGAGCGGAGCCGCCCCCCTCGAGCTCCCCCCCGAGGGAACTCAATGCTCCCGATAGCCGTGGATGGCATGGGTGGCGACAAAGCACCGGGCGAGATCGTCGAAGGCGCTCGGCGTGCCGCGGAAGAAGTCGGCGTGCCCGTCGTGCTCGTTGGCCGGCCGGAGGAGCTCGGCGGCGATCACGGCCTCGAGATCCTGCCGGCGTCAGAGGTCATCCCGATGGCTGCCGACCCGGCGTCGAGCGTGCGCACGATGAAGGACTCGTCGCTCGTGCGAGCGGCGGAGGCCGTGCGCGACGGCAAGGCGTCCGCCATGATCTCGGCCGGCAACACCGGGGCCACGATGGCGTCGGCGCTGCTGCGCATGGGCCGCATCAAGGGTGTGAAGCGTCCGGCGATCGCCACCCCGATCCCGGTTCCCGGGGGAACGCCGACGATCCTGCTCGACGCCGGAGCCAACGCCGAGTGCCAGGCCGAGTGGCTGGTGCAGTTCGCCCAGATGGGCGCGGTGCTCGCCCGTGAGCGTTACGGGATCTCGGCGCCGAAGGTCGGCCTGCTCTCGATCGGCGAGGAGGCCGGCAAGGGCAACCCGCTCGTGAAAGAGACGCACAAGCTCTTGCAGGATGCGTCGCTCGGGTCTGCGCAGTTCGTCGGCAACGTCGTAGGCCGCGACATCATGACGGACCAGGTCGACGTGATCGTGACCGATGGCTTCACCGGCAACGTAGCCCTGAAGACGCTCGAGGGCGGCATGCGCGCCCTCGTCGACGCGCTGTTCGGCGTGTTCGCGTCGAGCGACGAGACCAAGGCCGCCGCCGACGTGCTGATGCCCGGGCTGCTGCCGCTGTACGCGCAGCTCGATCCCGACTCCTATGGCGGGGCCATGCTGCTCGGCGTCGACGGGGTGTGCATCATCAGCCACGGCTCGTCGTCGGCCACCGCCATCGTGAACGCGGTGCGGGTGGCGGCCGAGATGGTCGATCACGACGTCGTCGGCCTCCTCCGCTCCGCCACCGCCAGCTGATCCAGCGTTTGTGCGGTTCTCTTCCAGCGTTTTGCTGGATGAGCACCGGCAGAACGGGTGGAGGGGGTTCACAAGCGCACAAGCGAGGGGCCTAGATACACTCCGCGCCCTTGCCAGCATGATTGCTCGTTGGGGATCGTCCGCTTAGCGGCCGACTCGAATCATGGTGTTCCGACGACCAGGAGACCGAAGTGCCCGCCGAGACGCACGTGGAGCAGGGACCACTCGACCGCAATGGGGTGTTCGAGCTGATCCGCGACCGTCTGGCCGACATCCTCGAGATCGATCCCTCGGGCATCAAGGAAGGCGATTCGTTCGTGGACGACCTCGATGCCGACTCGCTCGCGCTGATCGAGCTCGTCGAGGCGCTCGAGGAGGAGCTGGGCGAACGGACCGTCGGCTTTCACATCGATGACGAGGATCTGGCTGACCTCAAAACTGTGCGGGACGCCGTCGACTACGTCGCCGGCCGATTGAACCCGAGCTAGTTATCGCGGACACGCCTCCCGTCACCGGGCTCGCGGCGCTCAACGAACGCCTGGGATTGCCGTTCACCGACGAATCCGACCTCGCCGGAGCGCTCGCCCACCGGTCGTGGTGCGCGGAGCATCCCGGTCACCTCTCCAACGAGCGGCTCGAGTTCCTCGGCGACGCGGTGTTGGGCCTCATCGTCACCGATTTCATCTATTCGGAGTTTCCCGAGCTACCCGAGGGTGAGCTGGCCAAGGTGCGGGCCGCGGTGGTGAGCGCCGCCGCGCTTGCGGAGGTGGCCGCCGGTCTCGAGCTCGGCGACGCGCTGCTCCTCGGGAAGGGCGAGGCCGCGTCCGGCGGCCGGGAGAAGCCATCGATCCTCGCCGACGCGCTCGAGGCCGTTCTCGGTGCGGTCTACCTCACCGGCGGATGGGCCGAAGCACAGCGAGTCGTCATGGACCTGCTCGGCGATCGCATCATGAGCGCGAGCGAAGGTCCCGGCGGTCAGGACTACAAGACGCGGTTGCAGGAGCTGGTGGCGCGGCACTACATGGAGCTGCCGCGCTACACGATTCGCGACGAAGGACCCGACCACGCGAAGCAGTTCTTCGCCGAGGTGCGAGTCGACGGCGCCGTGCGGGGTGCCGGTGAAGGCCGGTCGAAGAAACAGGCGGAGGCCGCGGCCGCGAGGTCCGCGTGGGAAGCCCTGCGCGCCGAGCTCGACGGCGTCGAAATACCTCAGACGGTGGCTGACCGTGCCTGAGCTCCCCGAGGTCGAGACCATCCGCCGCGGCCTCGAGCGCGAGGTCGTCGGCAAGCGCATCAAGACGGTGCAGGTCACCGGTACGCGCACCATCCGCCGTCAGACGAAGAAGCAGTTCATCACCAAGCTCGAGGGTGCAAAGGTCAACGGCGTCGAGCGGCGCGGGAAGTACCTCGTGCTGAAGCTCGACACTGGCGAGCTACTCGTGATCCACCTGCGGATGAGCGGCCAGTTGTTGCGGGCGCAGGCCAAGGATGCCGTCGTCAAGCACACGCATGTCGTGTTCACGTTCACGCAGGGCGGACAGTTGCGGTTCGTCGACCCGCGCACGTTCGGCGAGTTGTTCGTGACCGCGCCAGACGAGCTCACCAAGGAGGTCACCGAGCTCGCAGACCTCGGGATGGATCCGGTCGACGAGCCGATCTCGTGGGTGAAGTTCCGCGAGCACTTGCTCAGCCGCACGACGAAGTTGAAGCCGTTGCTGATGGATCAATCGTTCCTCGCCGGCCTCGGCAACATCTACAGCGACGAGATCCTGTGGGAAGCCGGACTACGTCACGATCGCGTCCCGCAGACGCTGTCCACGATGGAGATCCGCCGGCTGTATCGCGCCATCGTCGAAGTGCTGCACGAAGCCGTGAAGCATCGTGGCTCGACGCTGGCCGACGAGGGCTACGTCGATCTCCACGGCCGTCCGGGCGAATTCCAGCTGTTGCACCAGGCCTACGACCGCGAGGGCCTGGCCTGCCGCCGGTGCCGCACACCAATCGCTCGCGAGAAGGTCGGACAGCGCTCCACCTTCTACTGCCCCAACTGTCAGATCTGAGTTTTCGGGCGGAAAGGAAACCTTTCCGCCCGAGTCAACGGCCCCCGCTTACTGCGACGCGACCTCGGCGGCCCAGCGGTAGTCGGCCTTGCCGGCGGGGGAGCGTTCGATGGTCGCAACGACGGTGACCGAGCGCGGCACCTTGTATCCGGCGAGCGACACGCGACAGTGCGCTTGGACATGCTCGATGTCGAGATCCGCGCCGGCAGCGACGACCGCGGCCACACGCGATCCCCACCGCTCGTCCGGCACGCCGACGACCACGGCATCCGCGATCGCGGGATGCGCCTTCAACACCGCCTCGACCTCCTCTGGGTACACCTTCTCGCCGCCGGTGTTGATGCACAGTGCGCCGCGGCCCAGCAATCGAATCGTGCCGTCGGCCTCGATGAGGGCGCGGTCTCCCGGGATCGAGTAGCGCTTGCCGTCGATCGTGACGAACGTGCGGGCGCTCTTCTCGGGATCGTTGTGATACCCGATGGGCACGCGTCCACCGGCGGCCAGCCAACCCTCCACACCCGATCCCGGGGTGATCGGGCGAAGGTCGTCGTCGATCACGAGCGTGATGCCTTCGCGAGCGGTGAACTTGAGTGACTCGATCGTCGGCGCACCGCGCACCGCGGTGGCAAGCGCCTGCACCGGCGCTTCCGATGATCCGACCGCTTCGTTGATGGCGAGCACTGAGGGCAGCGCCGCGAGGAGGCGCTCGCGCATGTCGGCCGTGAGGATCGAGCCACCGGAGCCGAGCAGACGCACCGACGAGGTGTCCCACCGGCCGGGGTTGCCCTCCAAGGCCTCGACGAGTGGGCGCGCGGCCGAGTCACCAACGAGGCTGAGCATCACGACGCGCTCGCGTTCCACGAGATCGAGCACCTTCACGAGATCGAGGTGCGGTTCCTCGTAGAGCACCACTCGCCCGCCGCCGAGCAGCGTGCCGTAGCCCATCCATTGTCCGCTTGCGTGCATCAGCGGGCCGAGTGACAGCGCGACGAACTCGTCGCAGCCTGGGTCGCCAGGAGTGAGATACGGCGCAAGTCGCTGCACACGATTCGTACGGGCGTGTTCCGCGATCTCTTCGGGCGCGGTGATCGGCGGTCCGCCGGGATTTCCCGACCCGAGCGCCGAGAAGAAGATGTCTTCGTGACGCCACACGACGCCGCGGGGCATCCCCGTCGTGCCGCCCGTGTAGAGCACGTAGTGATCGTCAGGTGATCGTTGGTCGAAGGTGCGCGCCGGGTCACCAGCGGCGATGAGGTCGTCGTACTCGCTGCCGAGCTCGATCACCCAGGCGTCCCCGGCGGCGGCGCGCACGGCCTCCTCTGTGCGCTCGTCGCAGAACACACCGACCAACCCGGCGTTCGCGAACAGCGGAACCAGTTCGGCCGCGACGTACCGGTAGTTGATGTTGATCGGCACAGCGCGGAGCTTGAAGCACGCAAACGTCGCCTCGACGTACTCACAGCAGTTGTAGAGATCCAGGCCGACGTGATCACCCGGCCGCACGCCGAGCTGGCGATCGAGGGCATCCGCCAGGCGAGTGGCGCGCTCGTCCAGCTCGCCGTACGACAAGCGTTTCGCCCCGGACACCAAGGCCTCGCGGTCGGGAATCGCCCGAGCAACGAGCTCGAACAGGTCAGCGAGGTTGAACGTTGGCGCCACGGCGTCGAAGATTCTGCAATGGGGAATGCCGCCGCGTCGATGTCAGTCGGTGCCGACGGGTTCGTCCCCAAGGAGCGCTACGTCTCCCGAGCCTTTCTCGACCTCGAGATGGAACGGCTGTGGCCCCATGTCTGGCAGGTCGCGTGTCGCGAGGAAGAGGTGCAGCACCCTGGCGATTTCGTGGAGTACACGATCGGCGAGCAGTCCGTGCTGGTCGTGCGCACCAGCGATGGAAGGGTGGTGGCGCATCACAACGCGTGTCTCCATCGCGGTACGCGACTCGCGACCGACAGCGGCACGTTCCCCGACGAAGGCATCCGTTGCCGGTACCACGCGTGGCGGTACGGCCTCGACGGCCGCCTGTTGCAGATCGTCGACGAGCACGAGTTCGACGACCTCCCGCCGGATCCTTGCCTCGCGTCGGTGCGCGCCGATTGCTGGGCCGGCTTCGTCTTCGTCAACCTCGATCCGGGCGCCGAGCCGCTGCCGGACTACCTGCAACCGCTACCCGCGCTGCTCGGGGCGTACCGCCTCGAGCAGATGCGCTTCCGGGCGTACCAGTCCACTGTGTTGCCCGCGAACTGGAAGGTCGCGGTCGATGCGTTCAACGAGGCGTACCACGTTCAGGGCACGCACCCGCAGATCCTCCCGTGGACCGACGACGTGTCGATCGCATACGAGCAGCTCGGCATCCACTCGCACTACGGACGCCTGCCGGAGGCGCGCCGCCAACTGCGACCGAGTCCCCGTCTCGATCTGAAACCCGACGAGTACGACGAGGGCGAGATCCTCGCCGGGCTCGTCGCGGGCCTCGGCCGGTTGTTTCTCGAGGACGAGATGGCGATCGTCGACGAGTTGCGCGCCCGGCCGGCGGCGCCCGACCGCAACTTGCTGACCGAGTACCAGGAGCGCCGGCGCACGCTGTTGTCGTCGCGCGGGCTCGACGTGTCAGGGCTGTCGCTCGATCAGATGACGAGTGCGGACGACGTGTTCGTGTTCCCCAACCTCGTCGGCCCGATCTATCCGGGCTCGGCGATCGTGTTCCGCATCCGGCCGAACGGTCTCGATCCCGATTCGTGCATCAAGGACACGTGGACACTCGAGTGGCCGCGCGCCGACCAACCCGAGCGCAAGTGGGAGCGGCGCTTCTATCCCGAGTGGCGCGACAAGGACTGGGGCGAGATCACGAACCAGGACTACTCGAACATGCTCGAGGTGCAGACGGGCATGAAATCTCTCGGATTCAAGGGTTCACGTTTGAACCCTCGTCAAGAGTCGAACGTGCTGCACATGCATCGCGTGATCGACCGGTACCTCGCTACTCCGAGGTGATACGACCGATATAGAGCGGTTCGGCCGATTCTGCGCGCCCGTGACACAGAAAATCGTCGGTCGAGCCCGACCCCGTAGCGCCCTGAGTGTCACACTTCGACCGTTCGACGTGGAGGTGGGCACATGTCGCGGACATCGATGGCGGGGAAGCGACCGGAAGAGCAACAGGACAGCGAGGTCATCGACGACGAGCGGGCGCGGCAGCCCGGTTCGCCGGCCATGGATGCTCAGCTGTTCGACATGCAGCGACGAGGCGGCAACAGCGCCGTCAACGCGTTTGTCCAGACGAAGCTCGTCGTCGGTCCGGCGGACGATCGCTTCGAACGCGAAGCCGACGCGATGGCGTCGGAGGTCGTCGGCCATCACGACGCCACAGCGCACAGCGGCCACAGCGTGGTCGGTGGCGAAGGCTTCTCTGCGTCAGGCGAACTCGCACAGTACGTCGGTCGTGGTGGAGGCACCGCCCTTGCGCCGTCCGTGCGCCGCAAGCTCGAGCCGAGCTTCGGTCTCGAGTTCGGCGATGTGCGCGTGCACGACGACCATCAGTCCGCGGCAATGGCTGAGTCGATCGGCGCACGCGCGTTCACGCACGGCAACGACGTCTACTTCGGCCAAGGCGCGTACAACCCTGGCTCGCCGTCCGGTGAGCATCTGCTGGCGCACGAACTGACGCACGTGGTTCAACAGACCGGCTCCGCGCAACGCAAGATCGCTCGCAAGTTCGACGGCTCGAAGACCCCGACGCGACTGGCGCAACGGCGTATCCAGGGCAACTTCTTCAAAAAGGCCAAGGCCCAGATACAGAACCTCACCGGTAAGTCGAAGGAAGACAAGCGCACAGAAACTCCGGAGCCGAAGCTGCAGGACAAATCGAAGCCGG
>JBEEFW010000167.1:0-3650 GCA_041166385.1 Acidimicrobiaceae bacterium
TCGGTGGCGACGGACCGCTGATAGGCGCCGCAGCCGTCGCCTTCCGTTACCGTTCCTAGCGATGCAGCCGACGTACGCACCGGAGGCCGAGGCCTACCGCGAGAAGATCCAGGCGTTTCTGGCCGAGACCCTTCCGAGCGACTGGCGCGGGATCGGTGCGCTCGGTCTCGAGGAGGCTTCGAAGTTCGCCGAGGACTGGCGCAGGACGATGCACGAGCACGGCTATCTCGCGCCGAACTGGCCGAAGCAATACGGCGGCGGCGGGCTCACGGCGCTCGAGCAGGTGATCCTCGCCGAGGAGTTCGAGCGGGCGGGCGTCCCGAGTGGAATCCCGAACGATGTGTTCTCCATCCAGATGATCGGCAACACGCTGCTCGACTGGGGAACCGACGAGCAGAAGGCGCACTACATCCCGCGGATCCTCTCGGGGGAAGACCGCTGGTGCCAGGGGTACTCCGAGCCGAACGCCGGCAGCGATCTCGGCAACATCGGGACACGCGCGGTGCTCGATGGTGATGAATGGGTGATCAACGGTCAGAAGATCTGGACGTCGGCCGGACATCTCGCCAACTGGATCTTCGTGCTCTGTCGCACCGATCCCGACGCGCCGAAGCACAAGGGCATCTCGTTCCTGTTGTGCCCCATGGATCAGCCGGGCGTCGAGGTGCGGCCGATCAAGATGATCACGGGCGACTCCGAGTTCAACGAGGTGTTCTTCACCGACGCGCGTTGCCCGAAGGAAAACGTCGTCGGTCAGGTGAACGGCGGATGGGGCGTCGCGATGACGCTGCTCGGCTACGAGCGCGGCGAGGCGGCGGCCACGTTCCCGTTGAAGTTCCGCACCGAGCTCGATCGTCTGGTGGCGGTGGCGAAGGAGCTGGGCCGCGCCGACGACCCGATCGTCCGTCAGAAGCTGGCGTGGTGTCACACGAAGGTCGAGATCATGCGCTACCTCGGCATGCGCACGCTGACGCAGTACCTCGCGGGCAAGCATCCCGGACCCGACGCCGCGATCTTCAAGCTGTATTGGAGCGAGTACCACCGCGTCGTGACCGAGCTCGGTGTCGACATCTTCGGCGCGCAGTCGATGGCCCCGGCCGGCAAGTGGCCGAACAGCTCGTTCCAGACCGACGACCCCGGCGCACCGAATGACTCGGCGTCGTTCGCCGGCACGTTCTTCAACGCTCGCGCGGGAACGATCTACGCCGGCTCGAGTCAGGTGCAGCGCAACATCATCGGCGAGATGATCCTCGGGCTCCCGAAGGAACCCAAGGCAGACGCCGGCTCGTGGAGAGAGTCGCAGAAGCATTGACCTTCCGGGCCGTGCTGGCCGTCGCCGCACGGCCCTCGTTGTGGGGGACGGCGGTCGTACAGGTCGTGCGCCTCGCCCGCCGAGGATGGTGGCGTCGCCCGCCGTTCATCCCCGTGCCCGATCGCGACTACCTGCGGTTCAGGCTCGAGACCCAGTACGGCGATCCGAGCCATCCGATCGAGCCTGAAGACATAGTGGCGTACTTGCACTGGTGCCGTACCACTAACGTTCGACGGCAATGAGCAGGGCACTTGTGCTCAATGCGTCCTACGAGCCGCTGTGTGTCGTAGCGGCTCGACGCGCGGTCGTGCTCGTCCTCGGCGAGAAGGCCGAGACGATCGCCGAGACAGGTGTCGTGCTGCATTCCGAACACCTTTCCCTGTCGGTGCCTTCGGTGGTGCGTTTGCGCTCATTCGTCTCCGTTCCCTTCCGTCGTCGCGTGTCGGTCAGCAGGCGCGCGGTGATGGCGCGCGATGGAGGGATCTGTCAGTACTGCGGGAGTCGGGCCGACTCCATCGACCACGTCGTGCCGCGGTCGAAAGGCGGCACGCACACGTGGGAGAACGTGGTGGCGGCGTGCCGTCCGTGCAACGTCCGCAAACGCGACCGCATGCTGCACGAGACTTCGATGCGGCTGCACCGCCATCCGTCGGCGCCGCGCGGCGCGTCGTGGTCGATCGTCGCCCGGGGGTCGGTACCAGGGGAGTGGGCACCGTTCCTCTACGAGCCCGACGTCGTCGAACCTGCGGTGTGACATGGGACGTGCGTCGCGTTCGCAGTAGCGCGACCGAGTTCCACCAGCGAGACCTTCCCGCCGAGCGGGCGATCTGGATCGTCGAGTTCGAGCAGCCCGCGTTGGTGCTCGGGAGCAGCCAGGCGATGGTGGACGTGAGCGGTATCGAGGTGGTGCGCCGTCGCAGTGGTGGCGGCGCGGTCTACGTCGAGCCCGGTGGGACGTTGTGGGTCGATGTCGTCGTGCCGCGCGGCGACGACCTCTGGGACGACGACGTGGGCCGGGCGACGTACTGGCTCGGCGCGGCGTGGGCCGCGGCCATCGGCGAGCGGGCCGTCGTGCACCGGGGCGCCATGGTGCGCACGGAGTGGTCCGATCTGGTGTGTTTCGCCGGGCTAGGGCCGGGCGAGGTGACGGTGGACGATCGCAAGGTCGTCGGCATCAGCCAACGACGGACCCGGGACGCCGCCCGTTTCCAGTGCGTGACCTACGAACGGTGGGAGCCCGAGCCCCTGGCCACGCTCCTGCGTGTCGACGCCGCGCTCGACTCCGTGGGGGCCGGAGTGGGGCCCCTCCCGGCGGTCGAAGGCGCGCTCCTCGCTGCAATTCGCTAGCGAACTGTGGCAATGCGCCGGTTATGGGCGGTTTTCGCGCGCCTGAATTGCGGAAGAACGCTGGATGACGCCTTGACCAGTGGGGCCTAGTGGCATACGGTGGGTCGCAGTGGAGAGCAGGGGAGCGCTCCGGGGAGAAGTGGCCAACCGGTGTTCATTGGCAAGCACGATCGGTCGCTCGACGACAAGTGGCGACTCGTGCTTCCGAGTGGGTACCGGCGGGCATTCGAGGACGCCGGTGGCGGCGTGCTCGCCCCATGGGACCGCTGCCTCGCCCTCTTTCCGAGAGACGACTTCGAGGCCGTGATGCGCAGACTGCTCGACAAGGTGAGCGACGGGGAGGCGGACGACGATGTCGCCCGGCTGTTCTCCGGCGGCGCCGCCGATGTGCAGCTCGACGCCCAGGGTCGCTTCGTCGTCCCCGAAGAGCATCGGGCCCACGCCGGCATCGAGCGCGAGGTGAAGGTCCTCGGGCTCCCGAACCGGGTCGAGATCTGGGACGCAAGTCGCTTCGGAACCATGGAAGACGGCAAGAGCGCCGACGACGTGTCGGCCGAGATCCGCCGGCTCCGCATCTTCTGAACACACGCAGACAACTCAAGCAGAAAGGAGTGCGCAACTCACGGACTGACGCAGACACGGATCGCTGATCCGCAGCCCCCCGGCAAGCAGATGGAAGGCCCCTACTCCGCCCGCTTCCCATCCAGTTCAGTCGGGGAGAAATCCCGGCGAGCGCCCGCATGCCGGGGGGCTGCCGATCAGCGATCTCCGAGCGAGTAGCAGGACGGACGTTATGACTCGCTTTGAGCACCGCCCGGTGATGGTCGACGAAATCGTCGAGCTGTTCCGATCGATGCCCTCTGGCACGGTGGTCGACGCCACGGTCGGGGGCGGGGGTCACGCGGGGGCAATCCTCGACGCGGTCTCACACGTCTCGCTGCTCGGACTCGATCGGGACGCTGATGCACTGGCGGCGGCACGAGTGTCGCTC
>JBEEFW010000168.1:0-13143 GCA_041166385.1 Acidimicrobiaceae bacterium
GAGTACGCCCACGGCAACAACAGCATCTGCTTCGAAAAACCACTCACCCCATAGCAAATCCCACTCAGACATACACAGATTTGTGTATGTCTGAGTGGGATTTGGAGTGGGGCTACTCGAAGAGGAGGGAGTAGTTGGCGCCGCGGCGGAGGTGATGGCCGCCGTCGATCGGCAGGCACGCGCCGGTGATCCACGACGACTCCGGCCCTGCGAGGAACCGCACTGCCTCCGCCACGTCCTCCACCGTGCCCAACCGGCCGAGCGGCATGTTGGCGACGTAGTCGTCGAGCAACTTCCCGCCCGCGGTGATGAACGCCATCAGCTCGTCGTCGATGATCCCGGGTTGTACGACATTGACGCGAATACCGAACTCGCCGAGCTCCTCCGCGGCATAGCGACACGCCTCCTCGATGCCGGCTTTCGCCGACCCGTACGCCCACAAGAAGCGATGCGGGAAGTGGCCCGCGCCCGACGACATCCCGACGATCGAGCCGCCGCCGGACTGCTTCATCGCCGCGGCCGCGTGCTTGACGCACACGATCGTGCCCATCAGGTTGAGATCGATCGTCGCCCGCACCGCGTCGAGGTCGGCCGAATCGAACGCGCCGATGTGGGACGAGCCGCCGGCGTTGGCGAACAGGATGTCGAGCCGTCCCGTCGGCTCTGCCGCGAACGCCACCGCCGCGGCCACCTGGTCCTCGACCGTCACGTCGGCCACGATCGAACGGATGGTTCCGCCGTCACCGACGACGGACGAGATCTCGGCCACCGCCTTCGCCAGCTTCTCCTGTGTGCGCCCGCAGATCGAGACGTGGGCGCCATCGGCCGCAAGTCGCGCCGCCGACGCCAAACCGATGCCGCTCCCACCGCCGGTGACGAGTGCGGTCAATCCCCGGATCGTCACCAGGCCACCTTCATCGTCTCGTAGCCGCTGACGAAGTTGGCCGGCCGATGATGTGGCTCGGTCGTGTCCACGAGATGGATGCCCGGCAAGCGGTCGAGCAGTTGCTCGAACATGACCTGCAGCTCGAGGCGGGCGAGCGAGTTGCCGAGGCAGAAGTGCGTGCCGAACCCGAACGCGACGTGCTCGTTCGGCGTGCGCGTGATGTCGAATCGGAACGGATCGGCGAAGTGCTCGGCATCGCGGTTGGCGGAGGGGTACAGCAGCAACACCTTCTGGCCTTCGCGGATGTGCTGCCCGCGCAGTTCGACGTCGCGGGTCGCGGTGCGCGCCATGTTCTTGATTGGCGACACCCACCGGAGCATCTCCTCGACGGCGGACGGCAGCAACGCGCGGTCGGCGAGCAACGCGTCCCACTGCTCCCGATGCGCCATCAGTTGATACAGCCCGCCGGTGATGACGTGGCGCGTGGTCTCGTCGCCACCGATGAGGATGAGCAACGTTTCGTGCACGAGCGTGTCGTCGTCGAAGCGGTCGCCGTCGACCTCGGCGTGCACGAGAACGCTCGTGAGATCATCGCGGGGCGTCGTGCGCCGGTCGGCGATCACGTCGGCCATGTACCGCGTGTAGCCGTCGAACGCTTCCATCATCGAGGTGAGCATCTCGGGATCGTCTTGGCCCAACCCGCGCATCAAGTCGTCCGACCACTTCAACAGCATCGGGTGGTCGGCCTCCTCGAAACCCAGCGCGTCGCCGATCATCACGAGCGGCAGCCAGGCGGCAACATCGGTCACGAAGTCGCATTGCCCCTGGTCGAGCACGCGGTCGATCAGCCGGTCGACGATCTCGCGGACCTTTGCTTCCTGCGCTCGTACTTGCTGCGGCGTGAACCCCTTGTTCACGAGCTTGCGGCGGCGCCAGTGCACGGGGTCGTCCTGCTCGATCATCATCCCGGTCGGTCCGCTGTCGGGACGGATGCCGCCGGCGCTCGACCACACGTCTGGGTGCTTCGAGACGTCCTTCACATCGTCGTACTTCAGTACGCCCCAGACCTCGGCGACTTCGTTCCAATGCACCGGCGAGTGCTCGCGCAACCAGCTGAGACCGGTGTGCGGGTCGGCGCCCCAGAAGTCGCCGCTGACGAACTCGAGATCAGGTGTCTCCCCCATGGAGCCACTCTGCCACGACCTCCTCGGTGTGATCACCAAGGCCGGGACCCAGGTGCGCGACCGCACCAGGAGTCGCGCTGAGCCGCGGCGCCGGAGAGGGCACGGTGGTGCCGTCGATGGTCGTCAGGCTGGCGCGGGCCACGAGGTGCTCGTCGCCCGCGAGGTGCGCGAGATCGTTTGCCTCGACACCGGGAACGCGGGCCGTGAGCAGCGCCTCGACTGCCGACGACGCCGGACGCCCTGCCACCCAGCCCACGACGTCGTCACCCGCGACCTCACGGAGCCGCGCGAGTTGTGCGTCCGTCGTGGCCGACACCGCGACTGCTCCACCATCGGCCGCGACGAACACGTCGCGCAACGACCGCACGCCCGACACGCCGGCGACCGCCGGACCGAGCAGTTGCAGCAACGCCTCGTACAAGCTCACGTCGATCACCTGGCCGGTCCCGCCGCGCGCGTCTCGCCAGTACAGCGCGGTCAAGACGCCTACGACGCCGGTGATCGCGCCAAGGGAGTCGCCGAGCGGCACGGCGCTGAGCGGCAATCCGACGAACGCCTCTGCGAGTGTGCCGTTGCCGATGCGATCGGCATAGGGGCCGGTTGTGCCGAACGCCGTGACGTGGGCGACGACCGCGCGCGGATTGCAGGCGTCGATCTGCTCGTCAGTGCAGCCCCAACGTTCGAGGAGCGCGCGCGGTTGGTTGAGTACGATCACGTCGGCGATCGCGATCAATCGATGGAGCAGGTCGAGGCCGTCGTCCGTGGCGAAGTCGAGGCGGACCGAGCGCTTGTTGCGTCCGGCGACGGCCCATGGCGCGGCGCCGAACGTTCGCAACGGATCCCCGTCCATCGGCTCCACCTTGACGACGTCAGCGCCGAAGTCGCCGAGCATCGCGGCGAGGAGAGGCGCGGGGAACAGCGTCGCGACGTCGAGCACCTTCACTCCGGACAACGCGCTCATGCGCCGCCGAAGCTAGGCGGTGCGATCGAGCCGAGCCTCAGGCGTGGGCGGAGTGATCCCGCTGGGGAAGGTCGGCGATCAAGGCGCACACGATGAGTCCGCGCTCGAGCCGCCGAGCCAAGGCTCGAGCAGCATGCGGGGCGCCCAGTGCGCCGGTCTGCTCGAGCCGGCGCAGCTCGCCGAGCACCTCGTCGATCAGCTCGGCGCTGACCTCCTTCGGATCGCCGGCCGCGTTCGTGGCGGCCGCGATCTGCAGACGGTGGCGAACCTCCGGCGACCCGCTGGCGCGCGCCAGTTGACCGGCAGCCGACAACAGGTCGTCGCGCGTGACCGGCACGTCCTTGAACGCGTCGGCCAAGCGAGCGCTCGCAACGCTGCGTACTTCTTTGGGACCGAGGCCGCGGGCGCGCAGCCGGGTGGCGGCGCATGGATCCCGCACGCCAGCGTCCAACCACAGTGCGGCCTCGTCGTGATCGAACTTCGCGTGCCAGGCCTTTACCTCCGACGGTGTCAGGGACAGGCCCTTCCAATCGGCGCGCCACGACCCGGAGTCACTGCCGGTTTCCATCGAAGGCCAACCGGCGCAGATCTCCTCCACCGAGAAGCCCCTGTCGAGCCACCGGAGACCGTCAGCGACGGTGACATTCGCCTCTTTGAACCGCTGTTCGACTTCGCGGGCCTGCGACGGCGTGTCACCGAGCTGTCGCCACTCGATGGCCTGCTTCACGCCGAAGTGCTCCCGCCGCCATGCCTGTGCTTCCGACGCGTCGAACCCGTTGGCTCGCCAGACCTTGGCGCTCGCGGGCTCGAACCGGGCGACGAACCACGGCAGCGCGTCGTCCATGTCCCATCCGGCGCCGCGCCACGGATCCGAGGCGGCCGGCGTGAAGCCTTCGGCGACGTACGCCAGCGCGTGGTCGGCGTCGCTTCCGAGCGACATCCACGCCACCGCTTGGGGGGCCAGATGGGGAGCGCGCTCGGCGAGGGCGACCAGGTCGTCGCGGCCGGTCTGATGCCGGAATGACGCCTCTTCGACGAGCGACACCAACTCGGAGTCTTCGAGCCCCGCCTTTCGCAACCGGGAGGCGGTGTGGGAGTCGATGTCCATCGACCGCAGGAGATAGGCGTGGTCCGCATCGAAACCGCGGTCGATCCACTGCTTGGCCTCTTCGATGTCGATGCCCCGCAGCACCCACGGCCGTAGCGAATGGACGACGGGCTCCTCGGCCTCCGGGACGGTCTCCAAGGGATCTGGCGACCGCTCGACCAACACCGGCCGGGCGTGGCGCGGGCCATTGATGTAGGCGCGCGCCAACACGGCGAAGGCCACGCCGATCAACACGATCCCAACGACGACCACAGCGTCCCTTCTACCGCACCGCGCGCCTCTTGTCCTGATATCGGTCACTCAGGGTGACATGTTGAGGCGTCCGCCATGGTGCTCGATGGGACGCGCGCTGACAAGCTCTCGGGATGGAGATCAGCGAGATCTGGCGCTACCCGGTGAAGTCGATGTTGGGCGAACGTCGCGAGCAGGTGGATGTGGCGACCACCGGGGTCGAGGGCGACCGCGCCTACGCCGTGATCGACCGGGCGGACGGCAAGGTGGCCAGCGCGAAGAATCCCCGCAAGTGGCGGGTGCTGTTGAGCTGCGCGGCCGAGTTCGTCGCCGAGCCGGTTCCCGGTGAAGGTCCGCCGCAGGTACGCATCACGCTGCCCGACGGCCGAGTGGTCACCAGCGACGATCCCGACATCGACGCCGCACTCTCCGATGCCGTGGGCCGGCCCGTGACGCTCGCCAGCACCGCCCCCCAGGGGTCGACGTTCGAGGAGACCTGGCCCGACATCGAGGGCATGGCGCCATCCGAGTTCATCGACAGCACCAGGGTGCGCACCGATGAGGGTGAATCGGTCAGCGACCTCGCGCTCGGACTGGCGGCCGCGCCGGGTTCGTTCTTCGATCTCGCGCCGGTGCACCTCGTGACGTCGTCGAGCCTGGACGAACTGGCACGGCGGCAGCCAAGCAGTCGCTTCGTCGTTCAGCGCTTCCGGCCGAACTTCGTGATCTCGGCGCCCGCCGATGGCTTCATCGAGAACGACTGGGTGGGGGCGACGCTGCAGCTCGGCCCCACCGCGAGCGTGAGCATGATGATGCCGACGATGCGCTGCGTGATGACCACGCTGGCGCAAGGGGATCTGCCGGATGACCGCGGCGTGCTGCGCGCCGCGACCGATCACAACCGCATCGAGATCAGCGGCCTCGGGCACTGGGCGTGCGTGGGCGCGTACGCGTCAGTGCTGACGCCCGGCACGGTCAGCGTCGGCGATGGGTTTGCTGTCAGCCAGTGAGCGACGGTGCGACGTCGACCGGAGTCGCGGGAGGCGCTCCCGGCACGGGCACTTCGAATGCACCGATCTCACATCCCGTTTCCTGCGGCCGAGTGGTGCCCACTTGGTCGGTTGAGATGCCCGAGGCGCCATCGTTCTTGCACGACGCCAGCGGGATGAAGTTCAGCAGCGGGCTCGTCGCGCCCGGCTTGCGGGTCTGGGTCGAACCGCCGTTGTTGGCCAGCGCGCCGAGGCCCGGATCGCCGGCGGTTTCGCGATCGTGCTCAGCGGCGTTGGTGAAGCCACACGTGTCGTCGTCCGAGAAGTTGAACCCATGTGATGTGGTGGTGTCGATGTCGCAGTTCGGTGCCGAGTGCGGGAGCGCGACAACGGAGCCGAACGAGTTCAGCGTCTCGGCACTGACGTTGGCCGAATTGTCATCGAGCACAGTGTTGTCGACGACGGTCGCGTAGACGAGCGTCACCGTTGGAGCGTTGACCGCCGCGCTGACCGCGGTGTTGTTCGAAACGGTGGAATTTGTCAGCTTGAGCTCACCGGTGGAGGCGACTGCCTCCCGGTCGCCGGTGGCGACGTTGTTCGCGATGGTCGAGCCCGAGACTGTGACGCTTGTGCCACCGAAGACGCCGCCTGCGGAGTTGCCGGTGATGCTCGAGTTCGTGATCGTGAGCTTGTCGTCACCGGTCGCGATCACGAGTTCGCCGACGCTGTGGTTCGTGAAGCTCGAACCGACGATGTCGATTGTCGTCGCACTGCACGCGGCCGCGCAGAAATCGTCGGAGCTGTTGTCGCTGAAGACAGAGTTCGTGATGTGCAGTTGATCGCCTTCGACCCCACCGCCCGCACTGTCGGCGTGATTGCCGGTGATGGTCGAGTTGACGATGTTCAACGCGGCCGAGCCCTTGTAGTGCACCGCCCCACCGAAGGATGTCGTGTCGCCTCCGGTCAGCGTGGCGTTCTGGACGGTCAGCCCACCGTCGCCCGTCGCGAGTAGCACTCGCAGACCGGGACACGTCTGCGTGATCGTGTGACCATGGCCGTCGACCGTGAGCGGTGTCGCGCTGTCGCGGGCGACGTCGCCGGCGCCGCAATTCGACAGCGTGATGTCGGCGGTCAGGTCGATGGTGCCCGACGCGCCCGGGAACGCCGCCCGCAGGCTGGCCTCGTCGCTCACGTCCGTTGCGCTCGCCGGTGTCGCTGTCACCATGAGCACCGTTGGCACCGCCAGTACCACAGCCGCGACAGCGGCCCAGCTCTTGCGCTTCATCATGTTCACCCTCCCCGCGGGTCGGAGAGAGCGTAGGCCGGGACGACCCGTGCCCGCTGGGACGGCGCGTCTGGGCCATGAGCAGGTATTTGCGTCGTCAGTGCGATCGGTATTTCAATCACTCCCTTCGGGTTTGGGGAACCTGCTGGGGGGCGGAGTGGGAGTCGAAGGGCACGTACGGCTGCTGGTCATCGACGATGACCCGGACATCTGCGAGCTGTTGAGGGTGGTGTCGGAGCATCATCCGATGATCGACTTCGTCGCCGGGGTGAGCTCGCCGGAAGCGGCCGTGTCGGTGTCTCGCCAGAGCTCCCCAGATGCGATCCTGCTCGACCACCACTTCCTCACGGCCGAGCCGGAGCCCGAGGGTCCCACCGCGGTCCGCCGGGCCATGCGGGGTTTGTCCGGTCTCGAGGCCGTCGAGTTCCTCCGAGCCGTCGCGCCCGGGGCGGTGATCGCCGTGTACACGGGCACCACCGGCCTCGAGGAGAGTGTCCTCAACGCCGGCGCCGACATGTACCTGATCAAAGGTCCAGACGCGCGGGCCGCACTCGACGAGGTCGCGGCCCACGTGGTGCGCCGACGCGGATAGCGCGGTACGCACTAGGCCGCCTGAACCACACAAAAATGGCCCAATAGCCCCTTCACCTCCTGGCGAATCGCGCCGACATATCCAGGAATGGTTGGGGCCTTTCTTGTGCGTTTTCGGTCGGCTGGTGGGCAGGCGGCGGCGCTGTTCGTCCTGGCCGGCACGGTCGGGCTGGTCAACGTCACCCTTCCCGGGCCGACGAGTTACAACCGCCCGGTGGTGTCGGCGATCAACGTCGTCGCGGTCGTCGCCGGGCTCCTCGCCTGGTTCGCGCCCTGGTCGCGATGGTCGCCTCGCGCCTCGCTCGTCCTCGTTCCGGTGGCGCTCGGGCTCGTTTGCCTCTCGGATGCGTACGGCGGCACGCCGGCCGCGGTCTATGGCGTCTATTTCGTGGTGGTGTTCGCGTGGGTCGGGATGTGGCACCCGCCGGGTACGTCGGTGCGGCTCGCGCTGCCCGCATGTGTCGGCTATCTGCTGCCGATCACGATGGCGAGCCTTGCCAATGATGATTTCGTGCGATCCGTCGGCGTCGTGATCCCGGTCTGCGTGATCCTCGGCGAGGTCATGGCGGCCACCGTGGAGAAGATGCGGCAGGCGCACGACGCACAGGAGTTGGCGACAGCGGCCCTCGCGGCCGCGATGGTGACGGATGAGCTCACCGGACTCGGCAACCGCCGAAAGGGAGATCAGCTGCTCGAGTCCTTGCGGGACGGCGACGCGTTGTTGCTGCTCGACCTCGATCGGTTCAAGGTCGTCAACGACACGTTCGGTCACGCGGAAGGCGATCGGTTGCTGAGCCACGTCGGCCAGTACCTGCGTGGAGCGTTGCACGACAACACCGAAGTCTTTCGCTACGGCGGCGACGAGTTGGTCATCATCCAGCGCGCCGACTCGCAATCGCCGATCGACGTCGCCGAGCAGGTGCTCCACGGCTGGCGGTTGTTGAACCCCACGACCACGCTCAGCATCGGCATCGCTGTTCACGCCGCTGGCCAATCGCTGGCGCAGACCTTTGGCGAAGCGGACAGCGCGCTCTACGAAGCCAAGCGCAACGGCCGCGACCGAGTGCACATCCACGAAGCGGTGCCGTCGCCGCCGCGGCCGGAACTGCGCCTCATCCGCCGCGTGGGCTGACGCCGCTACGGCATCATCGCGAGCTGCGCGGCGAGACGGGTCGGGTCATCGGAGCGCGACGCCCATCGCATCGGCGAACGTCCGCGCCACGTGCTGGACGCCGATCTCGTTGCGGCCGATGAGCATGTGGTCGTGCTGGCCGTGGAGTATCCCGTCGCCGCAGGTGGGCAGCAGCTTGAAATCCTCGTCGCGCACAGCGGCATGGACCTGCTCGAACAAGCTGGCGTAACCGGCGCGGGTCGCGTCGTCCGCGGCGGGGACCGAGGCCATCCATCCGTGGTGCACCGTGCACTCCACCGGATCGTCGCCTGGGAGGATGTCGATGAGTTCGAACCCGATCGGGCTGCACGCGAGCACGAGGTTCGGAAAGATCCAGTAGATGAACACGACGTAGTCGAGCGGGTTCGGATGCTCGTCGGTGTGGGGTGCGGTGTTGATCCATGGGCACGCAAACCCGAGCCGGTGATGCTGGCCGAAGGCGTCGTACGCCGACGTGTTGGCCACCGTGTTCATGCCGACGATGCTGTTTCCGTGTACGTAGGGAAAGTGGTACGTCTCGGCGAACGCTTCGAGCGCAGCCTTCCAGTTGACCCGGGCCCGGATCTCGCGCTCGGTGAGGAATTCGCAACCGGTGAAGTCCCAACTGCCGAGCTCCGCGTCGAGCGGCCCGAGGTGTGCGTCGAGATCCATGGGTGCGCCGGCGGTCGGCACCACCCAGACGAAGCCATGGCGCTCCTCTGACGGCAGCTCGACGAGGCCGTAGTCGGCGCGGTCGATGTCGCGGAAGCCCTCCTCGCCCGGCAGGCCCACGAGCTGGCCGGTTCCGTCGTAGTTCCAGGCGTGGTACGGACACGTGAAGCGACGCGCCGAGCCGCAGCCGTCGACGGCGACGACGCGGGCGCCGCGGTGCCGGCAGTAGTTCAGGAACGCGCGAGCCACGCCGTCAGGACCGCGAGTCACGAGGACCGACGTTCCCAGCACGTCGCGCACGATGTATGCGTTCGGCGCTTGCACGCGAGCGGTCGGGACCAGCGCGAGTGGGGTACGCATCACGAGCGAGCGCTCACGCCTCAGAACGGCCGGGTCGCGGTAGTACGACAGCGGAACCTCGAGGACCGCGGCAGCCATCTCGGTCGTGCCGGCGTCGATCAGTCGCCGCAGGCGCGTGACCATCGTCGAGCGCGACGGCGCGCTGCTGTGAGGTTCGATGTCGATGGCGGTCACCGCGTCCTCCGTACTGGATGTGCAGCCGATGTTACGTTCGTGCGTCGATGAACACCGTGGCGGAGCTCTTCGTCGCCCGCGGCGACGACGAGAACATCGGGTTGCGCTTCGAGGACGACTCGTGGACGTGGCGCGACGTCGTCCAGGCCGCAGTCGTGCGCGCCCAGGTCTTGCAATCGCTGCGGGTCGACGGTCCCTTTCACGTTGGGGTGCTCCTCGAGAACGTCCCCGAATTCGTGTTCCTGCTTGGCGCCGGTGCTCTCAGCGGTGCCGCCATCGTCGGGATCAATCCGACTCGTCGCGGCGACGAGCTGGCGCGCGACATCCGCCACACTCACTGCCAGCTCATCGTGACCGAGCACCGCCTCGCTGGCCTGCTCGACGGGCTCGACCTCGGCGTGCCACCGGACCGCGTGCTCACGATCGAGGACGACGCCTGGTCGTCGCTCGTGGAGGCGCATACCGGCGCCGCGCTGCCGCGCGAGCTGCCCCGGGCCGACACGCTGTTCGCGCTCATCTTCACTTCGGGTTCCACCGGCGCGCCGAAAGCCGTCCGCGTGACGCAGGGCCGGATGGCCGAAGCCGCCGCGGCCATGGGATTCACGCCCGACGACGTGCTCTATTGCGCCTCGCCGCTGTTCCACGGCAACGCGCTCTCAGGAAACGTCTTTCCCGCGCTCGGCGCGGGTGCGACGATCGCCCTGCGCCGGCGCTTCTCCGCGTCGGCGTGTTTGCCCGACGTCCGGCGGTTCGGCGCCACGTTCTTCAACACGGTCGGCCGGGCGCTGGCCTACGTCCTGGCGACGCCACCGAGTGAGACCGATCGGGACCACCAGTTGAAGTACGTGCTTGCGCCCGAGTCTTCAGAAGCGGACGTTGCCGCGTTCCAGGAACGGTTCGGTTGCATCATCGTCACCGGCTACGGCTCGAGCGAGGGCGCCATCAAGATGATGCCCGTGCGGCGCGGCAAGCCCGGCGCGCTCGGCCGGCCTCCGGCCGACATCGACGTGGCGGTCGTCGACCCCGACACCAGTGAGGAGCGTCCGCGCGCGCAGTTTGACGCGAACGGTCGGTTGCTCAACGGAGCCGACGCGATCGGCGAGATCGTGCGACGCGACCCCACCACTCGTTTCGAGGGCTACTACAACAACCCCGATGCCGACGCGGAGCGCATGCGCAACGGCTGGTTCTGGTCCGGTGACCTCGCGTATCGCGACGACGACGGCGTGTTCTACTTCGCGGGGCGAAGCGGCGATTGGCTGCGGGTGGATGCGGAGAACTTCGCGGCCGCGCCCGTCGAGCGGATCGTCGGCCGACACCCAGACATCGCAGGTGTCGCCGTGTACGGGGTCCCGGATGCCCGCACTGGCGACCAGGTGATGGCCGCGATCGAGCTACGTGACGGCTGCGCCTTCGACGCCGAGGCCTTTCCGATGTTCCTGGACGCGCAACCCGACCTCGGTACCAAATGGGCGCCTCGCTTCGTGCGCGTTGTCGCCTCGCTGCCGGTCACTGGAACGCAGAAGATCGACAAGCAACCACTGCGCACTCAGCAGTGGTACGGCGACGACGCGATCTGGTGGCGCCCGGATCAGCGCGGACCGTTCCGCCGGTTCACCGCTGACGACATCGCCGCGCTCGAGCAGGAATTCGCCCGCCACGGGCGTGTCGCTCTGCTCCCGAGCCGGAGCTGACGGCTTAGGACGACTCAACCTCGAGCACGCGTCGTGTCATCGCGACACGTGAATGCACGTTGAACTTGCGGAAGATCTGGCGGAGGTGAAAGTCGATCGTGTGACGTGAGAGGAAGATGCGCTGACCGACCTGCGCGTTCGTCAACCCCTCGGCGACCAGCAACGCCACCTGCCGCTCGGTGCCCGTCAAGCTCTGCCAGCCTTCAACCGGCCGGTTCCTGCGCGGATGACGTGCGACCGCACGGATCGTGGTGCCCTGAGCGTTTGGCGTGACCGCTTGAAGCGTTTCAAGACTCATCGTGTGCCCCTCTCCGGGTTCGCCTGCACACCATCACCCTGACGGACCAGGGCCCCGGTTTCCACGTCCCCGAGGTCGAATCACCGGCATCGAGACCGGACGCATTGCCTGTCGTGGCCTACCGCGATCGAAGGTTGCTCCACGCGCGGGACAGATTCTGGGGCCGAAATTCGGCCTTCGGGACTATCTCGGGACAATCCGTCTCACTACTGTCACGGTGGGCGAACGTTGTAGCGGAGGACTGGAGAGCGCGCCATGGCCGGAACCACCTCCCGCAGCCTGGGGATGCCAGGGGTACACGTCGAGCCAGGCGATCACCTCTGCGGCTTGTACATGGGGCAGCAGGAACGCGACGACGTACTGCTGCCCTACTTGCGAGCCGGACTGCACGCCGGCGACAAATGCCTCGGCATCCTCGACTCGAACGACCCGGCCTCGCTGATGAACAACATCGGTGAGGGCATCGACGTGCACGCGTGTGTCGAGTCCCACCAACTGGAGGTGTGGAAGTCGACCGACTCGTACCTCCGTGACGGCAAGTTCACGATCGATCGGATGGTGGAGTTCTGGGAGGAGACGGTCGGCCCAGCCGTCCGCACCGACGGCTTCGACTTCGTGCGCGTCTTCGGTGAGATGACGTGGTCGTTGCGCGACATGCCGGGCGTCGAATACCTCGCTGAGTACGAATCCGAACTCAATCGCTTCATGCCGAGGTACCCGCAGGTGGTCGTGTGCCTCTACGACCTCCGCGAGTTCGGCGGCGGACTGCTCATGGACCTGCTCAAAACGCACCCGAAGGTGTTGCTCGGAGGTCTCGTCTTCGAGAATCCGCACTACCTCTCACCCGACGAGTATCGCTCCGCCAAATCGTGAGCATCACCCCGTCGCCGGAACGTCGGGATGCGGACATCGCGCTTCGCGATCAGTTGTCGAGTTTGCAGGGCCTGCTCGTGCTGTCGATGGTGATGACCGACAGCACCGACGAGCACCACATCGTCCATCTGGCGGCGACCACGGTGGAATCGCTCGGTGACGCTCGAATGTGTGGCATCCACCTGCTGGACGGCGGCTGGCGGGACGCAGCGGGCTTGTGCGAACGCACCGAGATCCGCGCCGACATCGAAGCGCAGTTCGTCGTGCTCAGCAGTACCGGAGGCGCACTGGCGATTCAGGGCGAGGGCTGGGGCTGGGCCTATCCGCTTCGTAGTCCGCAGGGTCAGTTCGGTTCACTAGTCGTCTGCGCGGACGTGGAGCCCGATGCGCACGTGCAGTTCTTGCTCCGCGTGCTCGCACAACAAACCGGCATTGCGCTGGCAAATGCGCGGCTCCACGGGCGCGAACGCTCGAGCGCGGAAGAGCTGCGCGCCGCGAACACCGCGCTCGAGCAAACGGTGTCCGCCCTCGAACGAAGCACCGTCATTCACAACCGCCTCACGCAAGTGGCCCTTGCCGGCGAGGGTGCGCAGGGCCTCGCTCAGGCCGTCCACGAGCTGACCGATCATGCGATCGCGATCGAGGATCAATACGGCAACCTCGTCGCGTGGGCCGGACCAGACGAAC
>JBEEFW010000169.1:0-30408 GCA_041166385.1 Acidimicrobiaceae bacterium
GACGCGACCGAGGGCTCTGGTTCGAAGTACTGCGATGTTCCGGCCACCGGTGGCCGACGGTAGCCTCGTTCCCCATGCCGCCCTACAGCATCCGGCTCTTCGGCGACCCGGTTCTCAAGCAGAAAGCTGCGGAAATCACGAACGTCGACGGCAGCCTCGTGCGCCTCGCCGAGGACATGATCCTCACGATGCGCGAAGCGCCCGGCATCGGGCTGGCCGCGCCCCAGGTCGGGGTGCAGCGCCGCCTCTTCGTCTACGAGTTGCAAGACGAAACTGGTCCCCACGTCATCATCAACCCCGTCATCAGCGAGAGCCGCGGCGAGTGGGAGTACGAGGAGGGCTGTCTGTCCGTGCCAGGGCTCGCGTGGGAGATCGTGCGCCCGAAGGAGGTCCATCTTGCCGGCTACGACCTCGACGGCAACGAAGTGTCGATCGAAGCCGACGAGCTCACCGCCCGACTGTTCCAACACGAGCTCGACCATCTCGACGGCGTGTTGCTGCTCGAGCGGCTCGACAAGGACACCCGCAAGCAGGCGTTGCGCACGCTGCGCGAGATCGACATGAACGGCGGGCTCTCCGCCCGCCACGGGTCCCACGATCTGTAGTCCGTGAGAGTCGCGTATCTCGGGACGCCCGAGATGGCGGTGCCAACAATGCGCGCCCTCGTCGATGCGGGCCACGACGTCGCACTGGTGGTCACGGCGGCGGACAAGCGGCGGGGGAGAGGTAGCGCCCTCCTGCCGAGCCCGGTCAAGGCGGCCGCCCTCGAGCTCGGGTTGCGGGTGACCGATCGCATCGACGATGTGCTCGAGCTCGATCCGCTCCCGGACCTCGGCGTCGTCGTGGCCTACGGGCGATTGATCAAGCCACACGTCTTCGAGGCCGTGCCGATGATCAACGTGCACTTCTCGCTCTTGCCGCGCTGGCGCGGCGCCGCGCCGCTCGAGCGAGCCATCCTCGCCGGCGACGAACGCACCGGCGTGTGTGTGATGGAAATCGAGGAAGGGCTCGACACGGGTGGGATGTACCGCTGCACAGAGGTCCCGATCGATCCCGACGCGTCGATCGACGAGTTGCGGACCGAGCTCGTGGCCGAAGGCACGCGGCTGATCCTCGACGTGTTGGAGCACGGGCTCGGTGCGCCGACGCCGCAGTCAGGTGAGCCGGTGTACGCCCACAAGATCGATCCTGCCGAACACGAGCTCGACTGGACGCAGCCCGCGGTCGAGCTGCACCGGCGGGTTCGCGTCGGCGGCGCGTGGACGACGCAAGACGGGAAGCGGTTGAAGGTGTGGCGCACGGCGCTGCCTGCCGGCACCGGTGTGGTCGTCCCGACTGGTACGGAGCCCCTCGAGCTCCTCGAGGTACAACCACAGGGCAAGCCGAGGATGCCCGCGCGGGCGTGGGCCAACGGCGCTCACTGGCGCGACGGCGATCGATTGGGGACGTGAGCGCACGAGCGGTTGCGCTGAAGGCGCTCGGCCGCATCGAAGCTGAAGGGGCCTACGCGAATCTCGCCGTGCCCGGCGAGCTCGCGAACTCCGATCTCGACGACCGCGACCGACGGTTCGTCACGGAGCTGGTGTACGGCACCGCGCGCCGACAGCGGGCGTGCGACTTCCTCGTGGACCGCTTCCTGCTCAAGCCGGTGACCCCCGACGTGCGTCGCATCCTGCGGTTGGGCGCGTACCAACTCCACTTCGCCGACATCGCTCCGCACGCCGCGGTCAGCGAGACCGTGGCGCTCGCTCCCCAGAGGGTGCGGGGTCTGGTGAACGCCGTGCTGCGTCGGGTGGCCGACACGCCCGTCGAATGGCCCGACGAGGCGACGCGCCTCAGCTATCCCGACTGGATCGTCGATCGCTTGCGATCGGATCTCGGCGACACCGATGCGTTCGCCGCGCTCGAGCAGATGAACGCGCCGGCGGAGAAGACCGTGCGCGAGGACGGCTACGTGCAGGACCGAGCGTCGCAGTGGGTCGCGGAGCTCGTCGACGCCCGCCCGGGCGAGCGGATCGCGGATCTGTGCGCCGCGCCAGGAGGCAAGGCCACGGCACTGCGCGCGAGCGGAGCCCTCGTGGTCGCGGCCGACCTCCATCAGGTGAGGGCCGCGCTCGTCGTGAAGAACGGACTGGACCAGGTCGTGGTCGCCGATGCGCGACGTCCGCCGTTTGCGCCGGGAACGTTCGATCGCGTGCTGGTCGACGCGCCGTGTACGGGCCTCGGCGCGTTGCGACGCCGCCCCGACGCGAGATGGCGCCTCGGGGCTGCTGACGTCGACAACCTCGCCGCGCTGCAACGCGAGCTCGTTGATGCTGCGACCACGCTCCTGCGCCCGGGTGGTGTGCTCGTCTACAGCGTCTGCACGCTGACGAAAGCAGAGTCGATTGGCATCGACGAGTACCTCGCCGCAGAGCATCCCGCGCTGCAACCGCTCGATCCGCCCGCGGCGCCGTGGCAGCCGTGGGGTAGGGGCGCGCTGTTGTTGCCGCAGACCGAAGGCACCGACGGGATGACGATCCTGCGGCTACGTTCGCCGTCGGATGCCTGATCTCGTCGCCAAAGTGCTCACCGTGTCGGACGGCGTCGTGGCGGGCACGCGCGAGGACAAGTCGGGCGAAGCGCTCGCAGCCGCGCTCACTGCCGCGCAGTTCGCCGTCGTCGAGCGCCGGGTCACGAGCGATGGCGTCGAAGCGGTCTCGTCCGCGCTGACCGAGCTGTGTGACGGCTTCGCCGGTCTCGTCGTCACCACAGGCGGCACCGGCTTCGGTCCACGCGACCTCACCCCTGAAGGCACCCGGGCGGTGATCGAGCGCGAGGCGCCGGGTCTTGCCGAGGCGATGCGCCTCGTCAGCCCGCTCGGTCGTTTGTCACGCGCCGTTGCGGGCACCCGCGGGCAAGCGCTCGTGCTCAACACGCCCGGTTCCAGTGCGGGAGCGGTCGAGACGCTGACCGCGGTGCTCGACGTTGTGCCCCATGCGCTCGATCTTCTCGCTGGGGGACATCCGCACTAGCGCAGAAATCTTTCTGGATGGCTTGGAACACCCTCGGTGGTGTCCGGCACCCTGCGCTCCCCAACGATCCGTTCACCACGACCGTTACGGTCGCTCCCAGCCGGATCGATGCGCGCCGTCATGGTCGCCGCGCTGGTCGTCGACATCGATGCTGTGGCGAAAGTCGCCTGTCCCGCACCTGGCGACTGGTCGTAGACTGACACGACCGTGTCGGATCACGACCAAACCCTCATGCGCAGGGCCATCGACCTGGCCTCAGGCGTGCGCACGTCGACGTCGCCCAATCCCTGGGTTGGTGCCGTCCTCGTGACGGTCGACGGATCGATCTTCGACGGGGCGACCGAGCCACCCGGTCAGCGTCACGCGGAGGTCGTCGCCCTCGACGCCGCTCGCGCCGCTGGCGCAGACGTCACCGGGGCGACGATGTACACCACGCTCGAACCGTGCTCGCATCACGCTCGGACCGGCCCATGCAGCGAGGCGCTCATCGCCGCCGGGGTCGCTCGAGTCGTTGTCGGCATCGGCGATCCTGACACCCGCGTTGCCGGCCGAGGCATCGAGCAACTACGGGCCGCAGGCATCCACGTCGATGTCGGCCTGTGCGCTGACCTCGTGCAGGCGCAGCTCGCTCCGTACGTGAAACACCGGACGACCGGTCGGCCATGGGTGTTGCTGAAGCTGGCGGCGTCGCTCGACGGCCGCACGGCGGCGCCCGACGGCTCGAGCGCGTGGATCACCGGACCGGCGGCACGCGCCGACGCACACCGGCTCCGCGCGGAGAGCGACGCGGTGATCGTCGGCGCGGGAACGGTGCGCAGCGACGACCCGGCACTTACGGTACGCGACGCCGACGGTGACGATCCGCTGCGCGTCGTGCTCGGACACGCGCCTTCGGACGCGCGAGTGCATCCCTGCGTCGAGCTCGACGGCTCGCTGCCCGAAGTGCTCGACGAGCTCGGCCGGCGCGGTGTCGTGCAGGCAATGGTCGAAGGTGGAGCCACGGTTGCGGGCGCGTTCCATCGCGAAGGTCTGGTGGACCGGTATGTGCTCTACCTCGCGCCGGCGCTGTTCGGTGGCGACGACGCGCGTCCGTTGATGGCCGGCCCGGGTGCCGCAACCATCGACGACGTCTGGCGCGGGCGGATCACCAACGTCGAGCAACTGGGCGACGACCTCAAGGTCGAGCTGGAGGCTGTGTAGCCATGTTCACTGGGATCGTCGAAGAGCTGGGGTCGGTGGCGGCCCGCGTCGGCGCGAAGCTCCGCATCAACGCGTCGCTCGTGCTCGAAGACGTCTCGCTCGGCGCGTCGATGGCCGTGAACGGCTGCTGCCTCACGGTCGTCGATTGGGGGAGCGACGGCGACGCAGGCTGCGACAAGCCGTCGTGGTGGGTGGCGGACGTATCCGACGAATCGTTCGCGCGGACGGCCACCGGCTCGTTGCAGGTCGGCGATCCGGTCAACCTCGAGCGCCCGGTCCGGTTGAGCGATCGGCTGGGTGGCCACCTCGTCCAAGGCCACGTCGATGGCGTCGGCGAGATCATCGAGCCGGCTCCGAATCTCCAAGTGCGAGTCCAGGACCGCGACCTGCTGCGCTACGTCATCGAGAAAGGCTCGATCACCGTCGACGGCATCAGCCTGACGATCGTGAAGGTGCTCGATGATGGCTTCACCGTCGCGGTCATCCCACACACGATGCAGGTCACCACGCTCAGCACGAAAGGGCAGGGCGCCTTGGTGAACCTCGAGGTCGACATGACGGCCAAGTACGTGGAGCGGTTGCTCGCATGGAAGGCTGACCCCTGATGCCGTTCGCCAAGATCGAAGACGCGGTTGCCGCCATCGGCCGCGGTGAGATCGTTGTCGTCGTCGACGACGAGGATCGCGAGAACGAGGGCGACCTCGTCATGGCGGCGGAGTTCGTCACGGCCGACAAGATCGCGTTCTTCCTGCATCACACGTCTGGCTACATCTGTGCCCCGATCACGAGTGAGCGCGCACGTGAGCTCGAGCTGAACGCGATGGTGGCGCAGAACACCGAGAGCCAGCGCACCGCGTTCCTCGTGTCGGTCGACTACGTCCACGGCACGTCGACTGGCATCTCGGCCTGGGATCGCGCCGCCACGATCGGCGCGCTCGTCGACCCGGCGACCCGCCCGGACGATCTCGCGCGACCAGGTCACATCCTGCCCCTCGAAGCTCGCGAGGGCGGTGTGCTGAAGCGCGCTGGCCACACCGAGGCCACGGTCGATCTGGCCCGTCTCGCCGGCCTGTATCCGGCGGGCGTGCTGTGCGAGATCGTCGACGAGAAGAAGATGGACATGGCCCGGGCACCCGAGCTCGAGAGGTTCGCCGAGAAGCACGGACTGCTCTTCATCACCATCGCCGATCTCATCCGCTACCGCCGCAAGCACGAAAAGCTGGTGCGCCGCCTGGCGGAGGCGCCGATCCCCACGGAGTTCGGCGAGTTCCGCTGCATCGTGTTCGAGTCGGTGCTCGACGGTGAGCAGCACCTCGCGTTCGTGCGCGGCGATGTGCAGGGCGCCGAGAATGTGCTCGTGCGAGTGCACAGCGAGTGCCTCACCGGCGACGTGTTCGGGTCGTTGCGGTGCGAGTGCGGTGTGCAGCTGGCAGCCTCCCTCGAGAAGGTTGCAGAGGAGGAGCTGGGCGCGGTCGTGTACTTGCGGGGCCACGAAGGTCGCGGCATCGGCATCGGTCACAAGATCCGCGCCTACGGCTTGCAGGACAAGGGAGCCGACACGGTCGATGCGAACCTGCAGCTGGGCTTGCCGGCCGACAGCCGGGAGTACGGCATCGGCGCGCAGATCCTCGCCGATCTCGGCATCACGACGATGCGCCTGATGACGAACAACCCGGCGAAGCTGGGCGGTCTGGAGGGCTTCGGCTTGGAGATCGTCGAGCGCGTACCGCTCGAGATCGAATCGAACCCGTACAACGAGCACTACCTCCGCACGAAGCGCGAGCGCATGGGCCACCTGCTCGCGGAGTTCACGGAAGAGGAGAAGCCCAAGGACGAAGTCGATGTCACGTGACGTCGTGGCCGCGAGTCGCGAGGAACCGGGGCGCGACGGCCTCGGCCTTCGTATCGCGATCGTGTGCGCTCGTTTCAATGACCACGTGACGGTGCGGCTCCTCGAAGGCGCCCGACGGGGTTTGGCGGAATGCAAGGTGGACGACGCCGACATCACCGAGGTGTGGATACCTGGCGCGTTCGAGTTGCCGTTGATCGCCAAGACGTTCGCGGAGTCGGGCGACGTCGACGCGGTGATCTGCCTCGGCTGCGTGATCCGCGGCGAGACCGCTCATTTCGAGCACGTCGCCGGTCAAGCGGCCGCCGGTATCCAGCGGGTGGCCCTCGACACCGGGCTGCCGATCGTGTTCGGCGTGCTCACGACCGAGAACCTCGATCAGGCGCTGGCCCGCTCCTCGGACGAGGGGGCCGGCGAGAACGCCGGCGAAGAAGGCGCCCGCACCGCCGTCGAAATGGCGAGGCTGATCGCCCAGATCACGAAATCCCACTCATAGGTACACAAAAGTGTGTACGTCTGAGTGGGATTTCGGGAGGAGACTGAGTCGATGCTGAAGTTGGTGCTGCCCAAGGGGTCGCTGGAGAAGGCGACGCTCGATCTGTTCGAGGCGGCCGATCTCGGCGTCACCCGGTCATCCGACGTCGACTACAAGGCGTCGGTCGACGACCCTCGCATCGACGAGGTGCGCATCCTGCGCCCGCAGGAGATCCCGCGCTACGTGGCCGAAGGACTGTTCGATCTCGGCATCACCGGGCGCGACTGGATCGAGGAGACCGCCAGCGAGGTCGTGTCGCTCGGGCAGCTGACCTACTCGAAGGCGTCAGCCCGGCCGTTCCGCATCGTGCTGGCTGTGCCGCGCGACATGGCCGTCGAGCGCGCCGAGGACTTGCCGCAGGGCGTCCGAGTGTCCACCGAGTATCCCGAGATCACCCGCCGATTCTTCGAGAAGAAGGGCGTTGCTGCCGACATCCGGCTCTCATACGGCGCAACAGAGGCGAAGGTTCCCGACATCGTCGACTGCATCGTCGACGGCACGGAGACCGGACGAGCATTGCGCGCTGCGGGCCTCAAGATCATCGAGACCATCGTCGAGTCGTACACCGAGGTCATCGCCAATCCGGAGAGCTACGACGATCCGCGCAAGGCCCACGCGATGGGGCAGCTGCTCACGCTGCTTCAAGGCACGCTCGAAGCACGCAGCAAGGTGCTCGTGAAGCTGAACGTGTCGGCCGCAGACCTCGACGCGGTGATCGCACTCGTACCGTCGATGAAGGCACCGACGGTGTCCGAGCTGTTCGGTGGGGGCGGCTACGCGATCGAGACCGTCGTGCCGAAGGCCACGATCAATACGCTGATTCCGGCCCTCAAGGACGCTGGCGCCACCGACATCATCGAGCTCCCGCTCGCCAAGATCGTCCATTGACGGGGGTTGTCTCGAGCTTCGACGACGCTGCCGGCCTGGGCACGATCACCGCGGACGACGGCACGACGTTCGAGTTCCACTGCACGGCCATCGCCGACGGATCGCGCACGATCGCGGTGAACACGCCGGTCGACTTCGAGCCCCGGCCGGCCCGTCACGGCACCTACGAGGCGGCCGCGATCACTCCGGCGGCGCCTCGTTAGCGGCTCCGTGCAGCTGGACGTACGCCATTCGCAACTGCGCGAGGGCGTCGATCAGCGTCGGCTCGTTCTCGCCCAGACGCCCTCGAAGGCTGTCGACGATGGCGGCCATGGCGTCGATGGCCACCTGGGCCTCGGAGAAGTTCGGCGGCTGGCTCGACAGATGGATCGCCGCCAGCTCGTACAAGCCCATCGCATGGTTGGCGATGACCACGGCGGCGGGCACCGACGCCAGCTGCCGGCGCACGTCGTCCATCTCGGCGGCCATGGCCATGGCCTGCTCGCGCTCCTCTGGTGAGAGCCCGGCGAGCGGGTCGACCTGGGGCTCCTCGGTGGACTCCTCCCGTTCGACGCGATGCTCTCCATCGGGCGTCCACAGCGACATACGTGCTCCAAACTGTTGTCGGGGCCAGAGCGACTGGTACCCTACGCCCACAACTGAAGACCGGAAGTGGGGCAGTTTCTCGGCCCCCACCCGGCCACGGAGCCACATTTGGCAGTGCGTCCGGGTCGATGACCAACCCCAACGGGACCGTTGCGGGGCGGGTGTCGATCCTCGGCGCCCGCCTTTTGTTGTTCTCAGACCGTAGAACCAAGCGTCAGGGAGGACCAACGCCATACATGAGGACTGATCCCAGATAGCCGCGCTGGCGGGTACAAACGAGCCCAGGATCAACGATCGCATTCGAGCTCGCGAGGTACGACTTGTCGGAGCCGACGGCGACCAGATTGGGATAAAGCCGCTGCCGGAAGCCCTTGCCATCGCGCGAGAGCAAGATCTCGACCTCGTCGAGGTCGCGGCACAAGCGAATCCACCGGTCTGCCGCATCATGGACTACGGCAAGTGGAAGTACGAAGAGTCGCAGCGACAACGCGACTCCCGGCGCAAGAGCACCAACATCTCGATCAAGGAGATGAAGTACCGCCCGAAGATCGGCACGGGTGATTTCGACACCAAGACCCGCAAGGTCGAGAAGTTCCTCGACGAAGGCCACAAGGTGAAGGTCACGATCATGTTTAGAGGGCGCGAGACCCAGCATCCTGAGCTCGGTCGTCGCATCCTCGATCGAGTGGCCGAAGGCGTCGCAGGGGTTGCACGTGTCGAGGTCATGCCGAAGCTCGACGGCCGCAACATGACGATGGTCCTCGCTCCCGACAAGAAGGCAAAGGCCGCTCGCGACGCCCAGCGCAAGGCGGAGAGCGAGCCGGCCGCACCCGAAGTAGCGACATCCGACGTAGCGACATCCGAAGTAGCGACACCCGAAGCACCGACACCCGAAGCACCGACCGCGACACCGCCCGCCGCACCGATCGAGGCGGCCACAGACACCACCAAGCCCGAAGACGCGGCCTGAGGAGCACGACATGCCGAAGATGAAAACCCACCGGGGCGCCGCCAAGCGATTCAAGCTGACCGGCTCCGGCAAGATCGTCCGCCGCAAGGCCTACATGAACCACATGCTCGAGCCGAAGCCGTCGAAGCGCACGCGTCGACTCAAGCGCGAGGCCGAGGTCACCGGTGGCGACAAGTCGCGCATCGAACGCCTGCTGGGCCTGAAGTAGGAGGAGAGAAGAAACCATGGCGAGGGTCAAGCGCGCCGTTCACAGCAAGAAGCACCGCCGAGCAACGCTCGACCGCGCCAAGGGGTACTTCGGCAACAAGAGCCGCTCGTACCGCGCGGCCAACGAGCAGGTCATGCACTCGCTGCAGTATGCGTACCGTGATCGCCGCGCTCGCAAAGGCGAGTTCCGCAAGCTCTGGATCCAGCGGATCAACGCCGCGTGCCGGCAGAACGACATGAGTTACAGCCGCTTCATCGCGGGGCTCCACACCGCGGGCATCGAAGTCGACCGCAAGGTCCTCGCCGATCTGGCCGTCACCGACCCGGCCGCGTTCACCGCCCTCGTCGAAAAGGCCAGAGCCGCCGTCGCGTGAAGAAGAGCGGTCGCGCAGCGGCCCAATATCTCCGAGCCTTGGCCCGTCGCCGAAGTGTGCGCGAGAAGGAACGGCGCTACATCATCGATGGTCCGGTGCTCGTCGCGGAGGCGATTCGCATGCAGGTCCCGATCGACGCGATCTACGTCGAGGCCGGAACCAACGAGGGCATCGTCGACGACGCGACGACCGCGGGCATCCGCGTGCACGTGGTGCAACCGGGAGCGGTCCACCAGTTCACCGATGTGATGACACCCCAGGGTGTCGTCGCGCTCGCGGCGATGCCATCGATCACGCTCGACGCGGCGCTTGATCAGGCCGCGGGACGCCCGGTGCTCGTGCTGTGCTCCGTCGCCGACCCCGGCAACGCCGGCACGCTGCTGCGAATGGCCGAGGCGTCCGGAGTCGGAGCGGTACTCTTCTGCGACGGTTCGGTCGACCCATTCGCGCCGAAATGCGTACGGGCGTCCGCCGGTTCCATCTTCCATGTCCCGGTGGTGAGCGGAGGCAAACCCGTGCAGGTGCTCGAAGCGATCGGCGGTCGCGGCGTGCAACGGCTGGGAACCGATGCCCATCGCGGCAAGCCGTACGACGAGACCGATCTCACCGCGCCGTTCGCGCTCGTCCTCGGGAACGAGGCCCACGGGCTGCCCGCGGAGCTGAGCGATCAGCTCGACGGATGGGTGCACGTGCCGATGGCGGGCGACGTGGAGTCGCTCAACGTGGCGATGGCCGGGTCGGTCATCTGCTTCGAAGCGACACGCCAGCGGCGGGCTGCACCATGACCACGCTCGACGATCTCCCCGACGCGATCGTTCGACTCGACGCCGAGCGTCACATCGTCGAGGCGAACGCCGCGGCCCTTCGGCTGGCCGGGCGAGCCGCGAACGAGATCACCGGGCAGGCGCTCGTCGATGTGTTCGCCCCGCGCTCCCGCGATGGCAGCCCGATCTTCTCCGAAGGATGGCATCCGTCGAGCCGCCTCCGATCGGTGGTCGGCATTCCTGAGCACGAAGTGACGATCGCCGCGGCCGGCGGCGATCTCAAGGTCCGCGTCACCGGGCGCTACGAGCGCAACGGCGACGGCTCGATCACGGGCGCGGTGCTGTGCATCCGCCCACCCCGCCGCAGTGGCAGCGACGAGCCGACGGGCAGCGAGGTCGTGTCGACGGTGAGCCATGAGCTGCGCAGCCCCTTGACGTCCGTGAAGGGTTACACGTCGCTCCTGCTGAATCGTTGGGACCGCCTCAAGGACGAGCAGAAGCGCATGATGCTCGAGCAGGTCCATCACGACGCCGACCGCGTCACGCGCCTCATCACGGAGCTGCTCGACATCAGCCGGCTCGAGACGGGCCGTCTCGTGCTGCGCCGTCAGCTCACCAACATCGCCGAGCTCACGCAGCACGTGGTCGACAAGCTGACGATGACGTACAGCGATCTCGACTGCAGCGTGCGGTTCAGCGACGATTTCCCGCAGGTCTATGCCGACCCCGACAAGGTCGAGCAGGTCTTGACCAACCTCGTCGAGAATGCGGCCAAGTACGCCAGCACGGCGGGCATGACCGTGGTCGGCGAAACCCTCGAGGAAGCAGTCGCCGTCGCCGTGAGCGACACCGGTGAGGGCATACCTGCAACCGACCTGCCCATGGTGTTCAAGAAGTTCTTCCGGCGCGACATGGGCAAACCGACGGGCACCGGCCTCGGTCTGTGGATCAGCCGCGGTCTCGTCGAAGCGCACGGCGGGCGCCTCACCGCCACATCGGTCATGGGCCAGGGAAGCGTCTTCCGCTTCACATTGCCGCTCGTCGATCTCGACGAGCTGTTCGCCGAAACATGATCGACGACATCGAACGCATCGCGACCCAAGGTGCGGCCCGCGTGGCAGAAGCCTTCACCGTGGATGACGTGCGCGCCCTCGAAGCCGAGTTGCTCGGGAAGCGATCGGAGCTCAGCGCGGTCAAACAGCGCCTCGGCGACCTCGATCCCGACCAGCGCAAGTTGGTCGGTCGCGCCGTCAACGACGCACGAGCGCGGCTCGAGGCGGCGATCGATGCCCGCCGCGAGTCGTTGCACGCGGTCGATCTCGATCAGCGGCTCGACGAGGAGCGCCTCGATCTCACGGAGTACGCGGGGGGAGGGCGTCGCCACGGCCACAAGCATCTCGTCACGCAGGCGCAGGAGCGCCTCGAGGATGTGTTCATCGGCCTCGGCTTCACGATCGCCGAAGGGCCTGAGGTCGAGGACGACTTCCACAACTTCACCGCCCTCAACTTTCCTCCGGGCCATCCAGCCCGCGACATGCACGACACCATTCATGTCGACTACGGGGAGCCGGGCTCGACGCTGCTGCGCACGCACACGTCGCCGGTGCAGGTCCGCGTCATGCAGTCCCTGCCTCCGCCGATCTACATGATCATGCCGGGGCGCGTGTACCGGCAGGACACGCCCGACGCCACGCACATGCCGGTGTTCCACCAGATCGAGGGGCTGGTGATCGACAAGGGCATCACGTTCGCGCACCTCGCCGGCACGATCGACGCGTTCAGCAAGGCGTTCTTCGGGGGCGACTTCGCGTCGCGACTTCGGCCGGCCTACTTCCCGTTCACCGAGCCCTCGGCAGAGTTCGACATCCTGCGGCCAGACGGCGGCTACATGGAGCTCGGAGGCTGCGGCATGGTGCATCCGAACGTCCTGATCAACTGCGGGCTCGACCCGGAGGAGTGGCAGGGCTTCGCGTTCGGGTTCGGCATCGACCGCTTCGCCAAGGAGCGCCACGGAGTCGACGACCTCCGTGACCTCTTCTCCAACGACATCCGGTTCCTGGAACAGTTCTAGATGAAGGTCCTCCTCTCATGGTTGCGCGAGTTCGCGCCCGACCTTCCGGACGACCCCGTCGAGGTCGGAGACGCGCTCGGCGCTCTCGGTACGCCCGTCGAGGAGATGCAGCTGATCGGGCAGGGGCTCGACGGCATCGTCGTCGCGCGTGTGCTCGAACTGCGCGCGCACCCGGATGCCGATCGCATCCAACTCGTCAACGTCGACGTCGGTGACGGGGAGTCGCTCCAGATCTGCTGCGGCGCGTTCAACATGTCCGTTGGCGACCTCGTGCCCCTGGCCACCCTCGGAACGGTGATGCCGAACGGCATGGAGATCGGCCGCCGCAAACTGCGCGGCGAGTGGTCGAACGGGATGCTGTGTTCGCCGCCCGAGATCGGGCTCCCTGGCGACGCCGGCGGCATCCTCATCCTCGGTGACGGGCTCGCCTTGGGCACGCCGTTGCGCGAAGCCCTCGGCATCGAATCCGACGTGCTGTACGACCTCGAGATCAACCCCAACCGTCCCGATGCCATGTCGGTTGCCGGCGTGGCTCGCGACCTGGCCGCGCACTACAAGGTGCCGTTTGCGTTGCCCGTCCCCGACGTGTCGGGCGTGGTCGCCGGTGACCCGGTCGAGAGTCTGATCACGGTGGAGAACCTCGCACCGGACCTCTGCGGTCGTTTCACCGCGCGTGTGCTCCAGGGTGTCACCGTCGGTCCCTCATCACCGCGGATCGCCAGTCGGCTCACGCTGCTCGGCATGCGGCCGATCAACAACGTCGTCGACGTCTCGAACTACGTGATGCTCGAGCTCGGGCAGCCGTCGCACCCATACGACCTCGCGCTCGTCGACGGCGGCGGGTTGCGTGTACGGCGTGCCCGAGACGGCGAAGCACTGGTCACACTGGACGGCGTGGAGCGCCGGCTCACGAGCGACGACCTCCTCATCTGCGACGCGAAAGACACCCCGAACGGCATCGGCGGGATCATGGGCGGCGCGTCCTCCGAGATCTCCGAGGCGACCACCGATGTGCTCGTCGAGATGGCGTGGTTCCAGCCGATGGCGATCGCCACCACATCGCGGCGACTCGGCGTGCGCAGCGAGGCGTCGGCCCGGTTCGAGAAGGGCTGCGATCCCGAGATCATCGACCTCGCCCACGCACGGTTCGTCGAGCTCCTCGGTCCCGCGGTCGAGCGGGTGGCGACGGGCACCGTCGACGTGCCGGGCGAGCTGCCGGTTCCACCGACCGTGCGCGTCCGCACCGCACGGGTCAACGGCATCCTCGGCACGGACCTCGCCGCGCCTGACATTCGTGAGCTCCTCGAACCGATCGGCTTCCGCACGACGCCGGCGGGCGACGACAACGACGTCACGATCCCGTCATGGCGCCCCGACTCGGCGACGGAGATCGATGTCATCGAGGAGGTCGGGCGCCACTTCGGTTACGAACGCATCGGAGGCGTCGTGCCGCCGGCGGTGCACTTCGGTGGCCTCAGCGCGCACCAGGCCGACCGGCGCGCCGTGCGCGACGTGCTCGTCGGGTTGGGCCTGTCCGAGGCGCTTCCGATGCCGTTCCTCGCGCCGAACGACCTCGAGCGAGCGGAGTTGCCGTACGAAGCGATCACCATCACGAACCCGTTGATCGCCGACGAGTCCGTTTTGCGGACGTCGTTGCTGCCAGGTCTGCTCAAGACCATCGCGTACAACGAGTCGCACCGTTCCTCGGGCATCGCATTGTTCGAGCTGGGACACGTCTTCCGGGTTCCGGCCCAGCCGCAGCCATTGCCCGACGAACGTGAGCACCTCGGCGTGGCCATCGCCGGCGCCGAGGCCCCTTCCGCGGTCGAGATCTGGCAAGCCCTGGGCGACGCGCTGGCCGTCCCTGACCGCGAGCTCGTCACCGCCGAGGCACCAGGTCTGCACCCGACGCGCACGGCGTCGATCGTCGTGGCCGGGGAACCCATCGGCTCGGTCGGCGAGGTGCATCCGCGCGTGCTCGAAGCGTTTGACATCACGGAGCGCGTCGCCTGGCTCGAGATCGACCTCGGACGACTGCTGGACCTGCCGCACGGCGCCCGGCCCTACCGCCTGATCAGCCGGTATCCGTCCAGCGACCTCGACCTCGCGTTCGAGACACCGAACTCGGTGCCGGCCACCGCGCTGGAACAGGCGTTGCGCACATCGGTCGGTTTGCTCCTCGCCCGCCTCGATCTCTTCGACGTGTACCGGGGGAGTGGCGTCGCCGCCGACGCCCGCAGCTTGGCGTACCGCCTTCGGCTGCAAGCGCCGGACCACACACTCACCGACGCCGAGATCGCCGACATCCGCGAGCGCGCCGTCCAGGCTGTCGCCGTCGCCACTGGCGCAACCCTGCGAAGCTGATTTTCTTGGCCCAGCGCGAGAAGACCGCAAATCCACTGCCCGAAGGCACCCTCGAGGTCGGTGTCGGGCTCGTCTTGGCCGGTCTGTCCGCGTACGGCTTCACCGTCGTGGCCGCGCGCGCGCTCGGCAAGACCGACTACGCGCCGCTGTCCGTGCTGTGGGCGATGGTGTTCCTGGCCGGCCCCGGGTTCTTCTTGCCGCTCGAGCAAGAGGTCAGCCGCGCGTTGGCCGCCCGTCGCGCGCTCGGCACCGGCACGGGCCCGGTGGTGCGGCGTGCCGCGATGTTCGGCGGCGTCATCTGCGCGCTGCTCGTGACTGCCACCATCGCGGCAAGCCCCGTGCTCGTGAGTCAGCTGTTCGACCACGACTGGTTGCTCATGCTCGGGCTCTTGCTCGGCATGGTCGGCTACTGCATCGAGTTGTTGGCGCGCGGTACCTATTCGGGGCTCGGTCGGTTCCGGCCGTACTCCATCGTCATCGGCGCCGAGGGTCTCGTCCGGTTCCTCATCTGCGCCGGGCTCGCGGTCGCGGGGGTGACGTATGCGGGGTGGTACGGCCTGGCGCTCGGCATTGCGCCTTTGGTCGCGGTAGCGCTGTCCGTGCGCGGTCAGCACGACTTGATCACCGAGGGCCCGGACGCACCCTGGTCGGAGCTGTCGAGCGCGCTGGGCGCGCTCCTCGCCGGCTCCGTGCTCGCGATGGCGCTCGTCAATGGCGGCCCGATCGCGATGAAGCTCCTCGCGGGGAAGGGTGAGGACGAGAAGGTCGCGGCCTTCTTCACTGCGGTGATCATCGCCCGCATCCCGTTGTTCCTCTTCCAAGCCGTGCAGGCCGCGCTGCTGCCGAAGCTTTCCGCGCTCGCGAGCGCAGGGCGCTTCGAGGAATTCAAGAAAGGGTTCCGACGGCTCGTTGCCGTCATCGGCGGCGCCGGCTTCATCGCCGTGGTCGCGGCCACGTTGATCGGCCCCAATGCGATCGAGATCCTGTACGGCTCCGACTACACGCTCGGCCACCGCACCGTTGGGCTGTTGGCTGCGGGCAGTGTGCTGTTCATGCTCGCCCAAGCAATGGCGCAAGCCGTCATCGCCCTTGGGGGACACACGCGCATGGCGTTGTGCTGGGCCGTCAGTGTTTTGACGTTCGTCGTGTTCACCGCCGCGGGCCACGACCTGTACCTCCGGGTGGAAGTCGGGCTGCTCGCCGGCTCGGCCATCGCCTGCCTCGGCATGGCGGCGTTGGTCGCGCAGCTCGTTCGGAGTGGTGCAATGCTGAACACTGGCGATCTCATCGAGGCGATTCACGATCTCTCGGTCGAGCCGTAATCGCAAACGCTGGATAGCGTCCGGCGGGTGCTGCATCACCTCACGCTGTGGGTGCCGGATCTGGAGCGGGCGGAACAGTCGTGGAGCTGGCTGCTCGGCGAGATCGGCTACAGCCGAGACCCATCGGTCGAGCGGGTCGTCCTGCTGCGGCATGCGAGTGGCGTCGCTGTCGTGCTCGAGCAATCACCCGACATGGTGCCGGGGATGCTCTACAGCCGGATGCGTCCAGGCATGAACCACCTCGCGTTCCGGGTCGAGTCGACGAGCGTGCTCTCTGGGATCACCGCACATGCGCCTGAGTACGGGTGGTCGACATTCCCCGCCGACCGCCATCCGATCGCCGGGGGAGCGCAGGTCACCTATCTCGAAGACCGCGATGGCTTCGAGGTCGAGCTCGTGGTGTCGGACGGCGCCGGCTGACCACTGGATGGTCATGCATTTGGTTGCATGATCATGCATCTGCGTACTAACCTCGCTCGATGGTCAGCATCGGCATCGTCGGAGGCTCGGGTTTCACGGGCGCGGAACTCCTGCGTCTGTGCGCCGGTCACCCCGACCTGACGGTCGAGCTGGCCACCGGGGACACGCAGGCGGGCACGGCCGTGGCTGCGCTCTATCCGAGCCTGGCCGCGGCCTATCCCGACCTTGCCTTCACGCAGTATGCGCCGGACCGGCTGGTCGGTCTCGACTTGGTGTTCTGCGGGCTGCCCCATGGGGCGTCGCAGTCGATCGTGCCGGAACTGCGGACGCAGGTGAAGCACGTCGTCGACCTCGCGGCTGACTTCCGTCTGCGCGACCCAGCGACCTATGCGCAGTGGTACGGCGAAGCCCACGAGGCGCCTGAGCTGCTCGACGAGTTCGTGTACGGCCTGCCCGAACTGCACCGAGATGCCCTGCGGTCGGCAGCGCTCATCGCTGCGCCAGGCTGTTACCCAACAGCAGCAACACTGGCGCTGTCACCACTGATGCAAGCGGGTTTGATCGAACGCACCGGCATCATCATCGACGCCGCCAGCGGGGTGTCGGGCGCCGGTCGAGGGAAGTTCCCGTTCTGCGGAACCGACGAGGACTTCGTGGCATACGGCTTGCTCGATCACCGTCACACGGCCGAGATCGAGCAGAGCCTCGACGCGCAGGTCTTGTTCACCCCGCACCTCGCGCCGATGAATCGTGGCATCCTCGCCACCTGCTACTCGCGGCCGTCTGCGGCCATCTCGACTGCCGACGTGCTCGACGTGTTGCACCGCGCCTACGACGACGAGCCCTTCGTCGTCGTGAGCGAGGCGTCGCCGTCGACGAAGGCGACGCTCGGCTCCAACACGGCGCACGTCACTGGTCGCGCTGATCCGCGCACCGGCTGGGTCATCACGTTGTGCGCGATCGACAACCTCGTGAAGGGGGCGAGCGGTCAGGCGATCCAGTGCGCGAATCTCGCCCTCGGCCTCGACGAGACCGCCGGCCTCCCCATCGCAGGTGTCTATCCATGAGTGTCACGGCCGCCCAGGGCTACGCGGCCGCGGGGTTGCATTGCGGCATCAAGGCGTCCGGCGATCCCGATCTCGCACTCGTGGCCACGGCCGATCACAAGCCGGTCGCGGCCGCGGGCGTGTTCACACAGAACCTCGCGTGCGCCGGGCCTGTGCAGGTGTCCAAACGTCACCTGCTGGCGACCAGAGGGCAGGCCGCCGCAGTGGTGCTCAACAGCGGCAACGCCAACTGTGCGACCGGCACCGACGTCGAGATCGCCGAGCAGATGTGCACCCTCACGGCGCTCGAGTTGCGCTGCCGCGCAGAAGAAGTGTTGGTCTGCTCGACAGGGCTGATCGGCATACCACTCGGCATCGGGCCATTGCAGGCGGGGATTCCCGCCGCCGCCACGGCACTCGATGCTGCAGCCGGCGGTCGCGCCGCGCGGGCGATCATGACGACCGACACGGTGCCGAAACAGGCGGCGGCCGATGGTGACGGATGGAGGCTCGGCGGCATGGCGAAAGGCGCGGCGATGCTCGCGCCGAACATGGCCACGATGCTGGCTGTGCTGACGACCGACGCCGCGGTCGCGCCGGGCGATCTGCAACGCCTGCTGGGTCGCGCCGTGAGCATGACGTTCAACCGCATCGTCGTCGACGGGTGCACCAGCACGAACGACAGCGTTCTCGTGCTGGCCAACGGCATCGCTGGTCCGCCGGACCTTTGGCAGTTCGCTATGGGTCTCGCGGAGGTCTGCGGCTCGCTCGCAATGCAGATGGTGCGCGATGCCGAGGGCCACACGAAAGTCGTCACGATCTCGGTCGAAGAAGCCGCGAGTGTTGTGGAGGCCGAGCGGGCGGCGCGCAAACTCGCCGGCAGCCTGCTCGTGAAGACGAGCTTCTACGGCGCCGATCCCTACTGGGGCCGCGTGCTCTCGGAGCTCGGCGTCGCGGGCGTGAGCCTGGATGTCGATGCCGTCACGATCGCGTACGACGATGTCGTCGTCTCGAAGGGGCGAGCGCCCACCGGAGCGGATGCTTCGGCCATCACCCAGCAGTCGGAGTTCACACTGACGTGCCGGCTCGGCGCCGGACCTCACAGCTACTTCGTCCACACCAACGATCTCACCCACGCGTATGTCGACGAGAACATGGGTACGTCGTGAGCGGGCGCAGCGAGCGAGCGAGGGACCCGCAGGCGAGCGAGCGCCAGCGAGCCGGCTGCCGATGGGGCGCGGGGGCGCAGCCCCCGAGAAGCAGGGGTACGTCGTGACCATCGCGACGACGCCGGCGGAGAAGGCCGACGTCCTGGTCGAGGCGCTGCCGTACATTCGGAAGTTCTTCGGCTCGACGGTGGTCGTCAAATACGGCGGCAACGCGATGACCGACGGCGCCCTCGCCCGCCAGTTCGCCGACGACGTCGTGTTGATGCGTTCAGTGGGCATGCGTCCGGTCGTGGTGCACGGTGGCGGACCACAGATCAGCGCCCTCATGGAGCGGCTCGGGATGGTGCCCGAGTTCCGCGACGGGCTCCGCGTCACCGATGCAGAGAGCCTCGATGTCGCCCGGATGGTGCTCGTGGGCAAGATCAACCGCGAGATCGTCTCGTCGGTGAACATGCACGGTCCGCTGGCCGTCGGCGTGTCCGGCGAGGATGCAGGGTTGATCCTTGCGAGCGCCCGCAACCCCGAGCTCGGGTTCGTGGGCGACGTCGCCGCGGTGAACCCAGGGATCCTGCAGCGGCTGCTCGCCGAGGAGCTCATCCCCGTGGTCTCGACCATCGGCGCCGACCTGGCCGGTCAGGCGTACAACATCAACGCTGACACCGTCGCCGGCGCAGTCGCGGAAGCCCTGGGGGCCGAGAAGGTCGTCTACCTCACAGATGTCGAGGGTCTGCTGTCGGACATCGACGACCCGTCGTCACTGATCAGCCACATCGATGCGATCCAACTCCAGAAGCTCGTTGACAGCGGTGTGCTGACCGGCGGGATGATTCCGAAGATCGCCGCGTGCGTCCACGCCGTCGAGCACGGTGTGGGTTCGGCGCACATCCTCGACGGTCGCATACCTCACGTCCTGCTGCTCGAGGTCTTCACCGACTCCGGCATCGGCACCATGATCACGAAGGAAGCCAGTTGATGCCCTCACACCTCATGCCGACCTATCCGGCGCAACCAGTCACGTTCGTGCGCGGCGAGGGAACGCGCTTGTGGGACGACAAGGGCAACGAGTACCTCGACTTCCTCTCCGGCTTGGCCGTCACCGGTCTCGGTCACGCCAACCCCGTGGTGGCCGACGCGCTCAACGAGCAGGCCAGGACGCTGCTACACGTCTCGAATCTCTTCGGTACACAACCCGGCGAAGACGTCGCCGCGACGCTCAACGACTTGCTTGGCGGCGATGGTCTCGTCTTCTTCTGCAACAGCGGAGCTGAAGCCAACGAGTGCGCGATCAAGCTCGCTCGCAAGTTCGGCGGTCGGGGCAAGCACGTGGTCGTCAGCGCCTACGGCTCGTTCCATGGACGCACGCTGGCCACGCTCCACGCCACTGGACAGCCGCAGAAGCACGAGATCTTCCAGCCGTTGCCGGAAGGCTTTCGCCATGTGGCGTGGGACGACCTTGATGCGCTCGAGATCGCGCTCGACGTGTCCGTCGCCGCTGTGCTGTTGGAGCCTGTACAGGGCGAAGGGGGAGTGAACCCCGCCACAATCGAGTACTTCCAGGGCGTCCGGCGGCTGTGCGACGAGCGCGGGATCCTGTTCATGGTCGACGAGGTGCAGACGGGTCTCGGCCGCACTGGTCGATGGTTCGGGTTCGAGCATTTCGGTGTGCGCCCCGACGTCGTGACGATGGCCAAGGCGCTCGGGAACGGCGTGCCCATCGGCGCGTGCTGGGCTCGCAAGGATGTCGCGACCGCGTTCGAGCCGGGTGACCACGCGACGACCTTTGGCGGACAGCCGCTGGCGACGGCCGCGGCCCGCGCGGTGTTGGGAGAGATGCAGCGCCTCGACATCCCGACCAAGGTCGCGCGCGCCGGGGCGCGGTTGACCGCGGGATTGAAGGACACGAATGGAGTGGCCGAGGTGCGCGGTCTCGGCTTGCTCATCGCCGCCCAACTGGACGAGGGACGCGACGCGAAAGGCATCACCGCTGCCTGTCTCGCCGCCGGGCTCGTCGTGAACGCGGTGACGCCCACCGCGTTGCGGCTCGCACCGCCGTTGACCGTCAGCGACGCCGAGATCGACGACGCGGTCGCCATCCTGGCGAAGGTCTTGGCGCAGTGAGACACTTCCTCGAGGTCGACGATCTCTCGCGGGAGGAGCTGCTCGATGTGCTCGAGCGCTCCGAGTCCGCGTCGCTCGGAACGCCGCTCGCCGGCAAGGGTGCGGCGTTGTACTTCGAGAAGCCGTCACTCCGAACGCGGCATTCCGCGGAGATGGCAGTCGTGCAACTCGGCGGCCATCCCGTGACGATCCGGCGCGAGGAGATCGGCGCTGGCGCCCGCGAACCGCTATCCGACATCGCCCGCGTGCTCGCGGGCTACCACTCGTTGATGGGCGCTCGGGTGTTCCTGCATGACAACGTTCGCGCGCTGGCAGCAGCCGACGCGCTGCCGATCGTGAACCTGCTCTCCGACGAGGCTCATCCGTGTCAGGCGCTGGCCGACCTGCTCACGATGCGACAGGAGTGGAACGAGCTCGCGGGCCGCACGGTGTGCTGGATCGGCGACTTCAACAACGTGGCCCGCTCCCTCGCGATCGCGAGTGCGATGGCGGGGATGCAGCTGCGCCTCGCGTGCCCGCCCGGGTACGGCCCGGCCGACGCGGACCTCGACCGGCTGGCGCAGTACGACTGCACGCCGTTCGTCACGACCCATCCCGAGGAAGCGGCGAAGGGCGCCGACGCCGTGCACACCGATGTCTGGACATCGATGGGCTTCGAGGTCGAGGCCGACGACCGGCATCGGGCATTCGAAGGCTTTCAGGTCGACGACAGCGTGATGTCGGCCGCGGCAGCCCACGCCGTGTTCATGCACTGCCTGCCCGCGCACCGGGGCGAAGAGGTCGCCGCGTCGGTGGTCGACGGTGTCCAGAGCCGTGTGTTCCGCCAAGCGGAGAACCGCATGCACTCGTTCCGAGGGCTGCTGTCGTGGCTCGTCGAGGTGAACTCGCTCTGATGGCCAAGGCGACCGACAACGGCTCGCACCGGCTCGCGAAGCAGCAGCGCCAGCATCGCATCGTGGGCCTGCTCGAGCGAAACGCCGTCACGAGCCAAGGGCAGCTCGTCCAGCTGCTCACGAAGGATGGCGTCGTGGCCACGCAGGCGACCGTCTCCCGCGATCTCGACGAGTTGGGCGCCATCAAGGTGCGCGCCGGCGGCGGCGACAGCGTGTACGCCATTCCCGACCTGCCAAAGGAGCACCGCACGCCGGAGGACCACCTTCGCCGCGTCCTGGGCGACTGGGTCGTCGATGTCGACCACTCGCACAACCTCGTGGTGCTACGCACTCCGCCGGGGTCCGCGCATGTGGTCGCGTCTGCGATCGATCGTGCCGGCCTGCCGTCGATTCTCGGAACGGTCGCCGGCGATGACACGATCGTCGTCGTCGTCTCCGAGCGATCGAGTGGCACCAAAGTCGCGCGCGAGCTCAGCAAGCTCGCCGGCCTCTAGAGAGAAGGGTTTCCTGATGGCAAAGCGTGTGGTCCTCGCGTACAGCGGCGGACTCGACACCTCGGTGGCAGTTCGCTGGATGATCGACAACCTCGGCGTCGAGGTCATCGCGTTGGCCGTGAACGTCGGGCAGGACGGGGGCTCGATCGACGAGCCGATGATCCGCGAACGGGCGCTGGCCGCGGGCGCGGTCGAGTGCGTCGTCGCCGACGTTCGAGACGAGTTCGCACGGGATTACCTGATGCCGGCCCTCAAGGCCAACGCGCTGTACGAGGGCCGGTACCCGCTGGTGTCGGCGCTGTCCCGACCCGTCATCGCCAAACATCTCGTGGCCGCCGCCCGCGAACACGGCGCCGACGCGGTCGCGCACGGCTGCACCGGCAAGGGCAACGACCAGGTGCGCTTCGAGGTGTCCACGCGTGCGCTCGCACCCGACCTCGACGTGCTCGCGCCCGTGCGGTCGTGGGGCATGACGCGCGAGGAATGCATCCTGTACGCGTATGACCACGGCATCCCGATCACCGCCACGAAGGAGAAGCTGTACTCCATCGACGACAACCTCTGGGGCCGTGCAATCGAGTGCGGTGAGATGGAAGATCCATGGCGCGTGCCGCCGCCCGGCGTGTGGTCGCTCACGAAGCAGACAGCAACCGAGCCGCGTGATCTCGTCATCGGGTTCGACGAGGGTGTGCCGGTCACGCTCGACGGTCAGACCACCGGGTTGGTCGAGCTGATCTCCGCGGTAGGCGCGGCCGTGGGGTCGTACGGCTGGGGCCGGCTCGACATGGTCGAGAACCGGCGGGTCGGCATCAAGAGTCGCGAGACGTACGAGTGCCCGTCTGCGCTCGCGCTGATCGCGGCGCACGCCGACCTCGAGTCGATCACGCACGAGCGCGATCTGGCCCGCGAGAAGCAACGGCTCGAGATCCGCTACGCCGAGCTGATCTACGACGGTCTGTGGTTCTCGCCGCTCAGGCAGGCGCTCGACGCGTTCATCGACGAATCACAGCGGTTCGTGACCGGCGACGTGCGGCTGCACCTCGAGCCGGGGTCGTGCCAGGTCACCGGCAGGCGCAGCGAGCACAGCCTCTACGACTATGGCTTGGCGACGTACGACGCCGAGGACGTCTTCCGGCACGAAGACTCGGCGGGCTTCGTTCGTCTGTGGGGTCTCGGTCTGCAGACATGGGCGGCCAAGCAGGGCAACAAGGACTCATGACCTCTGGCGGGGGGACGTTGTGGCACGGCCGCTTCGAGGAGGGGCCGTCGGCCGAGCTCCTGGCGTTCTCGCAGAGCCTGTCGTTCGATCAGCGGCTGGCGGGCGACGACATCGTCGGCTCGATGGCCCACGTGCGCGGCCTCGTGCGCGCCGGCATCCTGACGGGCGAGGAGGCCACGGCCGTCCTCGAGGCGCTCGAGCAGGTCGAGACCGAGCTGCGCGAAGGCAAGTTCGCGTTCGAACGGACCGACGAAGACATCCACACCGCCATCGAACGCCGGGTCACGGAGCTGGCCGGATCCACGGGCGCCAAGCTCCACACCGGGCGCAGCCGCAACGACGAAGTGGCCACGGCGCTGCGACTCTACGCTAAGCGCGAGCTGGGTGAGGTGGCCCGCGCCGTGGTGGCGTTGCAGCACGTGTTGTTCGACCGCGCCATCGAGGCGGGGCCGTCGTACCTCCCCGGTTACACACACATGCAGCGAGCGCAGCCGGTGTTGTTGTCGCATCATCTCCTGGCCCACGGCTGGGCGTTGGCGCGCGACGTCGATCGCCTCCTGGCCACCCGCACGCGGCTTGACGTGTCACCCCTCGGCGCGGGTGCGCTGGCGGGGTCGTCGTTGCCACTGGATCCCGACGGCGTCGCGGACGACCTGGGATTCGCGCACCGATTCGAGAACTCGCTCGACGTCGTGAGCGATCGTGACTTCGTGGCCGAGGCATTGTTCGACTGCGCGTTGTTGAGCGTGCACCTCTCGCGGATCGGCGAGGAGATCGTCATGTGGGCGACCGAGGAGTTCGGCTTCGTCACGTTGCACGATTCGTACGCCACCGGCAGCTCGATGATGCCGCAGAAGAAGAACCCCGACATCGCCGAGCTGCTGCGCGGGAAGACCGGCCGCATGATCGGTCATCTCACCGGCCTGCTGGCGACGTTGAAGGGTCTACCGCTCTCGTACAACCGTGACCTACAGGAAGACAAAGAGCCGTTGTTCGACGCGCTCGACACGCTGCGGCTCGGGCTGCCGGCTCTGGCCGGTCTGTTGCGCACCACGCAGTTCAATGTGGAGCGCATGCAGGCGGCCGCCGACTCACCGAGCGCCGCCGCGACCGATCTGGCGGAGCTGCTCGTCGAGCGAGGTGTGCCGTTCCGTGAAGCACACGCGACGGTGGGCGCGATCGTGCGCGACTCCATCGAGCGGCATGTGCCGTTGGCCGAGCTCGTTGCCGCGCATCCGGAACTGGGTGAGGACGGGTTGGCCCTCCTGGAAGCGGGCATGGCCGTCACCCGGCGCCGGACACCGGGAGGCGCTGGACCCGGTCCGGTGGCTCAGCAGATCGACAACTTCCGCGAGCAGCTCGACAAGTTGGAACGACGCCTGCCATGACGTACTCGTGCGACTTCGAGATCCGCTACGGAGAAGTCGATCTGCAGGGTGTGGTCTTCAACGCGCACTATCTCGCGTACGTCGACCACTGCATCGACCGCTGGCTGCGGTCGCTCGACGTCCTGACCGCCGGCGGCGACTGGGACATCATGGTGAAGAAGGCGTCGGTCGAATGGCACGACTCCGCCGGCATCGGCGAGACGCTCACCCTGGTGCCGCGAGTGACGCGCTGGGGCAACACGTCCTTCGACGTCACGGTCGACGGCTCGGTGGGGGAACGCCCGGTCTTCCAAGCCACCGTGCTCTACGTCGGGGTGCGGATGGGCACGAAGCAACCGATGCCGCCGCCCGACCACATCCGCAGTGCCCTCTCCCACTAGCGGGGTTGTGCTCCCGCGCGAGTTCTACGCGCGCGATCCGAAGGTCGTGGCTTGCGAGCTGCTGAACAAGGTGCTCGTGCGCGACGACAGATCCGCCCGCATCGTCGAGGTCGAGGCCTACTGCGGTGAGATCGATCCCGGCAGCCACGCGTTCCGCGGGATCACCAAGCGCAACGCCACGATGTTCGGCCCTGCCGGCCACCTGTACGTGTACTTCACCTACGGCATGCACTGGTGTGCGAACGCCGTGTGCGGCGACATCGACGAAGGTGTCGCCGTGCTACTCCGCGCGGCCACCCCGCTCACCGGACTCGACGAGATGCGACGTGCGCGGGGCGCCGCCGCGAAGCGCGACCGCGACCTGTGCAGCGGCCCAGCCAAGTTGTGCCAGGCCTTCGGACTCGATCGGGTGCACGACGGCGCCGATCTCGTGACCGGTGATCACGGCGTGGTCATCGTCGACGACGGAGTCGCGCCGCCACGGCGCCCAGGCAACAGCGTCCGCATCGGGCTCAGCGCGGGCGCGGACCATCCGTGGCGGTGGTACGTGGAAGGTGACCCGAATGTGTCGGTGCTCACACCCCGAAGGGGGTCGCGCACGCGGGCATCTCGTTCGTGATCGCGAACGCGTTGAGCGCCTTGCTGTAGGGCTCCCCGTTGTCACGGGCCTTCTCGTCGAACGGCGCGTCTTGACCAGCCCGCAGCTTGCCCACCCACGTGACGCGATCTCGGAGCCACTGATCCCAGTCGTCAAGCCACGCTGTCACGGCGGCGCGATCGTCGCCGGTCGTCGGCGTGAGGGCTCGCAAGTCCCCGACCATGATCGTGAGGCGCGCGTCGGACCGCTCGACGAGATCGGCACGCTCCGGCGGCGATGCTGCGGTTTGATTCACGACGTTCGACGCCTGCAGATCCGCGATCGCCTTCGTGCAGACTGGTTGGGCGGCGCGCGCGAAGGCCGCGTCCTGCAACCTGTCCTGTCGCGCTGATGGCGCGATGAAGAGGACGTAGATCCAGAACAACGCGAACGCCAAGACGAACGCCACCACGACGACGACGACGACGGTCTCGGCGAGACGGCCGCGGCCGGGTTCGGTCACCCGCTCGGGTTCACGTAGATCGTCACCGTCGAGCCCGCGCTCACGGTTGCGCCTGCCTGTGGAGACTGTTTCCACACTCGTCCTTGGGGTTGGTTGTTGTCGGGCGACTCTTCTTCGATCACGTCGACGGCAAGGCCGGAGTCGTGCAAGGCGCTCACGGCGGCGTTCCGCTTCATACCGAAGACGTTCGGCACCGTAACGGAGTCACCATGCGGCATCGCAACCTCGAGCGTCACGAGCGCGCCCCTGGGGGAGGTCGAGCCGCCCGGTGGGGACTGGCCGCTGACCGTCCCCGCCGGCCATGCGTCGGTGACGATGTCGAAGCGTGACGGCGTGAACCCCGCTCCTGCGATCGCTCGCGCGGCGTCGCCGTAGCTCAGCCCTCGGACGTCGGGTACCGGGAGGAGCCCTTCACTCGGGATCGTGGTCGGCGGTCCCGGCACGGTGGTTGTCGTGGTGGGCGGCGGCGGCGGCGCGAAGTCCACCGGCGCGGCGTCGCCCTGCGCGGCCGCCATGAAGCGTTTCCAGATCTGCGCCGGCCACGTGCCGCCGTAGACGGTGATCGCGGTCGTAGGCGGCGACATCTCCACCTCGGCGCCGGGAAAGCCGGCCCACACCGCCGTCGACAACGTCGCGGTGTAGCCGCAGAACCAGGCGTTCTTGTAGAACTCGCCCGTGCCGGTCTTGCCGGCAACGGGGAACGGCTCCTGCGCGGCTGTGCCGGTGCCACGCGCGATCACCTGTTGCAACACCGAAGTGACCGTGTCGGCAATCGGAGCGTCGATGGCCTTCGTCTGCTCATGCGGGTTCTCGAAGAGGATGCTGCCCGCCGCATTGGTGATCTTCGTAATCATCACCGGGTTCACGTGCACGCCCCGGTTCGCAAACGTGCCGTACGCACTCGCCATGTCGAGCACGGTGACGTTGTTCGCGCCGAGGACCGCGGAGGGCAGCGCCTGAAGCTTGCCGGTCAAGCCGAGCTTCTTGGCCATGTCGATCGCGTTCTGCGGGCCGACTTGCAGGATCAGTTGCGCATACAGGGTGTTGAACGAGTGGACGGTTCCCTCGACGAGGTTCGTCCCGCCGGGGGCCCCCTCACCCGGGTCGGCGTTGTGCACATCCCACGGACCGGTCGGAGGGTCGAGATGGATGAAGCCAGGCGCCGGGATGTTCTCGGAGAGCGGTATGCCTTCGTCGAGCGCCGTGGCGAGGACGAACGGCTTGAACGCCGAACCTGTGCCGCGGCCATTGAGATCGGGATCCGGGTTGCAGCCGATCGCGAGGTTGCACTTGGCCGTCCGTTGCGTGCCGAAGAAGTCGCGCCCGCCGACCATCGCGCGCACGTATCCGTTCCGCGGATCGACGGCGACGACCGCGGCCTCAGGACCCTCTGGGTCGGGCATCACGTCGGCGACGGCTTGCTCGGCGGCGGCCTGCAATCGAAGGTCGATCGTCGTGTAGATGCGAAGGCCGCCGGAGAACAGGGCGTAGTCGCGCTGGTCCTGCGTGGCTCCGAAGCGCTCGTCCAAGGAGACGGACTTCTTCACCTCTTCGACGAAGTGCCCCGCCGGATAGCGATCTTGCGTCGGCGTGGGCGCCAGCCCGAGCGGCTCCGCGATGCCGCTGTCGCGTTCGGCTTCGGAGAGATAGCCCTGCTCTTGCATCTTGGCCAGCACCACGTTGCGCCGAGCCACCGCGGCGTCGGGATGCAGGACCGGATCGTCGGCGCTCGGTGCCTGTATGAGCCCGGCGAGGGTCGCCGCCTGGACCGCAGTGGTCTGCTCCACAGGGTGGCCGAAGTACTGCTCGCTGGCCGCCTCGACGCCGTACGCGCCGTTCCCGAAGTACACGGTGTTGAGGTAGATCTCGAGGATCCGCTTCTTCGAGTAGTGCTCCTCGAGCTGCCAGGCGAGCGACGCTTCCTGGATCTTGCGGTCGAGCGTCTGACCGGAGTTCAGCAGCGTGTTCTTCACGAGCTGTTGGGTGATCGTCGACCCGCCCTGCGTCACCTCGCCTTCGGTGGCGTTGTGTTGCGCGGCGCGGAAGATGGCCCGGAAGTCGACGCCGCGGTGGTAGTAGAAACGCTCGTCCTCGATGGCGATCACCGCGTTCTGCAGCCGGAGCGGGATGCGATCGAGCGTGACCTCGAGTCGGTTCTGTGGACCGTGGAGCGTGGTGATGAGCGTGCCGTCGGCTGCATAGATCTTCGAGGACTGCGCGTTCTCGGGGATCTTTGGCGTGATCTCGGTCTGCGTGTAGGCGCAACCGGCCGCGAGTACCGTGCAGGCGACCGCGACGACGAATGCACGCACCCCGCCATTGTCGCGGTTTTGTGGTCGATTCTCGGTGCACGCCCCTCACTAGGGTTGCCCACCGATGGATCTGTTGGCCGATCTCGACGCCCGCGGGCTGATCCACGACAGCACCGACCGCGCGGCGCTGGCGGCACGCCTGGCGACGGGGCCCGTCACGCTGTACCACGGCATCGATCCCTCCTCCGACAGCCTGCACACCGGCAACCTGATCGGGCTCATGATGCTGCGGCGCTTCCAACTCGCCGGGCACCGTCCGATCGCACTCGCCGGCGGGGCCACGGGCATGATCGGCGACCCGGGCGGCCGGTCCGAGGAGCGCAACCTGCTCGATGCCGACACGCTGCGCGCCAATGTCGCCGGCATCAAGGCCCAGATGTCGCGGGTGCTCGGCGATGAAGGCGACTGGCTGCTCGTCGACAACTACGAATGGACACGAGACATCCCGCTGCTGTCGTTCCTGCGCGACGTCGGCAAGCACGTCACCGTGAACCAGATGATGGCGCGAGAGTCGGTCCGCACCCGGCTCGAGAGCGAGCACGGCATCTCCTACACCGAGTTCTCGTACATGCTGCTCCAGGCCAACGACTACTGGTGGCTCCACGAACACGAGGGCTGCGAGCTCCAGATCGGCGGTTCCGACCAGTGGGGCAACATCCTCTCGGGGGTCGACCTCATCCGGCGGCGCTCGAGCGCGAGCGTCCATGCTCTGTGCTGGCCGCTGCTCACGGCGTCGGACGGCACGAAGCTCGGCAAGACCACCGGCGCCCGTACCTGGCTCGATCCGGAGAAGACCTCGCCCTACGAGCTCTTCCAGCACTTCATGCAGACCGACGACCGTGAAGTCCGCCGGATGCTGCTGTGGCTCACGCTGCTGCCCGTCGAGGAGATCGACGAGGTGGTGCAGCGTCACGCGGAATCGCCCGAACGCCGGGATGCCCAACGCCTGCTGGCCCGTGAGGTCGTGACCCTGGTGCACGGCGGCCCCGCGGCCGCCGAGGCGGAGCAGGGCACCAACGCCTGGTCCGGGGATCTGGGCCCCGATCTGCTGCGCACGCTCGAGACGTCGTTGCCGACGACGGAGCTGGACGGTGCCGATCTGCCGGTGCGGCTCGTGGACCTGCTGGTCAGGACAACGCTGGCGGCGTCGAAGAGCGCGGCCACCCGCCTGATCCGACAGGGTGGCGCCTATGCGAACGACCGCAAGATCGAGGACGAGGAGCACGTGGTCGACGTCGACGACTTCATCGACGGCCGCTGGCTGCTCCTGCGGGCCGGAAAACGCCAGCAACACTTGGTCCTGCGGGGCCTGTCGGGTTGACGTTGTAGGGGAAGGTCTGTAGCGTGGCGCTCCGCCTCTGAAGCCCTCGGCCTTGCGCTGAGCGGTGTGAGACGGCACCAGCGGCACCAACCTCCCTAGGGAGCGTGTGCCTGCTGCACCCCCACAGGGGAGCGGCGCACCTTGACAACGGAATAGCGGACGAATGGATGTCGGCTTCTGGCCGACCTCTATTACGCCAGTGCGGGCGATCACTTCGGTGATCGTTCCACCAAGTCAATTGCATTGACGGACAACAAAGAAGTACATAGTTGACCGTTCTGTAACCGGGTTTGATGTTGTGATCCCCTTGGGGAAAGTAACGTCTTGCTCTCGATGGAGAGTTTGATCCTGGCTCAGGACGAACGCTGGCGGCGTGCCTAACACATGCAAGTCGAACGAGGTCCA
>JBEEFW010000170.1:0-14711 GCA_041166385.1 Acidimicrobiaceae bacterium
CAGATCCTTCGCATGGACGAAGCCGACGATGTCGTCGAGATCGGTGCCCGCCACGAGCAAGCGTGAGTGGCCGCTGGTGACGATGGCCTGTTCCGCCTCCGCCACCGTCGCATCGCGCGACACCCACGTGATCTGCTCTCGCGGCACCATCACATCGCTCAGCGGGCGTTCGCCGAAGTCGAGTGCGCCGGACAGCAGGTCGTGCGCCATCTCCTCGATGAGCCCCTCTTCGCGCGACGCGGCCAGCATCGAGGCAATCTCCTCGGCGGTGTGCACCGTGTTCAAGTCCGAGCGGGGCTCGACGCCGAGGAGGCGCGTGCCGGTGTTGCCCAACCAGCGGATCACGCGGATGAGAGGGCGGAGCAAGAACACGTAGGCGCGGCTGGGGATGGCCAGTGCCAGCAGTACTCGTTCGGGCGACGCAAGTGCGACGTAGCGCGGCACCATCTCACCGAAAACGGTGTGCAGGAACAGGATGATGCCGAGTCCGAACACCACAGCGATCGTCTCGGCGAGGCCGTGTGGGATCGACCCGAACGCCTCGAGCAGTTGACGGATGCCGTGCGCCACCGTTGGTTCGGCCACGGCGCCGAGTCCCAACGACGCCATCGTCACGCCCAGTTGCACGGACGCGAGTTGCAGGGGCAGTTCGCCGGCGGCATCGAGCGCGAAGCGGGCGCCGACACTGCCTTCCTCAGCGAGCTGTTCGAGTTTCGTCCGTCGACTGGCGATGACCGCGAACTCCAGCGCGACGAACACACCGTTGGCCGCCAAGAGCAGCACCGCGACGAGGAGCAGCCAGACATTCATGTCGCGGTGCTCTCCGAACGAGCGCGCACCGGCGCACGCAGCCGGACGCGAGCGACCCGGCGGCGATCCATCTCGGCCACCTCGATCCACCAGCCCTCGTAGAAGAACCCGTCACCTTCGGCCGGGATTCGGCCGAGGCGGTCGAGCACGAAGCCGGCCAGCGTCTCGTACTCGCCGTCGGGGATCCCGAGGCCGCATGCGTCACGCACCTCGTCCGGATGCAGCGTGCCGGGCAGCTCGTACGTGCCTTCAGGAAGCACCGTCGTGAGCGGCGAACGCGTCCGGTCGTACTCGTCGTCGATCTCGCCTACCAGCTCCTCGAGTACATCCTCGAGCGTGATGATGCCGGCGGTCCCGCCGTATTCGTCGACGACGATCGCGAGATGGCTCCCGGTCCGCAACTCCACCAGCAGCGATGCGAGGTCGCGCGACTCGGGCACGACGAACGGCTCGGTCATGATGTCGGCGACCGTCGCGTCCTCACGGCGTTCGATCGGGAGGCGGTACACGTCTTTCACATGCACCACGCCAACCACATCGTCGAGATCGCTTCCGCACACCGGAAACCGGCTGAAGCCCGTGTCGAGTGAGCGAGCGATGAGGGTTGGGATGCTGTCGTCTGGCCGCACGTAGACCACGGACAGGCGCGGCACGAGGGCATCCGCTGCGGTCTTGTCGTTGAAACGCAACGTGCGGGTGAGCAACGTGAAGGCCTCAGGATCGAGCGTGCCCGTTTCTCCGGACGACCGGATGAGGAGCTCGAGCTCTTCGAGTGTGCGAACCGAGGCGAGCTCCTCCTGTGGCTCGATCCCGAGCCGGCGCACGGTCCCGCTCGCGGCCCGATTAAGGAGGCGGATCACGGGCCCGAAGATCGTGGCGTAGACCACCATGGGACGAGCGACGAGCATCGCGATCCGCTCCGCGCGGGCGATGGCAATGTTCTTCGGAATGAGCTCGCTCACGACCATCGACACCACGGTCACGAGCGCGAGCGCGATCCCGATCGACGGACCCTTCCCGACGGCCGGCTCGATCAGCGCCGCAACGGTCGGCTGTGCGATGAAACCGAGCAGCAACGACGTGACGGTGATGCCCAGCTGGGTGCCCGACAGATAGAAGGCGAGCCGGTGCCCGATCCGCTCGACGATCTTCGCGGGGCCGCGACCTTCCTCGGCCAGCCGCGAGATGCGGTGACGATCGACGGCCACGAACGCGAACTCGGCCGCCACGAAAAGTCCCGTCGCGAGGATCAGGAGCAGGACGGCGAGTAGGCCGAGCGCGGTGGCGATTGGTGCAGGCTATTGCCTGTGACGGCCCTGGAGTTCTCCGACGTCGGGTTGGTGCGCGGCGACACCGTGATCCTCGACGGCATCAATTGGGCCGTGGCCGAGGGCGATCGTTGGATCGTCCTCGGAGCCAACGGCTCCGGCAAGACGTCGATCATTCGTATCGCATCGCTCTACCTGCATCCGTCGACGGGCGATGTCGACGTGCTCGGCGAACGTCTCGGCCGTGTCGACGTGCGGCGCCATCGGCGGCGAATTGGCGTCGTCTCCGCATCGTTCGCCGACCTGCTGCGGCCGGGCCTCACGGCGACCGAGATCGTGATGACTGCCAAGAATGCCGCCCTCGAATCGTGGTGGCATCAGTACGACGACGCCGACCGCGCTCGCGCCATCGAACTCCTCGACCGCTTCGGCTGCGCGTCGCTCGCCGACCACCCCTTCGCCACGCTCTCGTCGGGCGAGCGCCAGCGCGTGCAGTTGGCCCGCACGCTCATGACCGACCCGCGGCTGTTGCTCCTCGACGAGCCGACCGCGGGTCTTGATCTCGGCGGACGCGAGGACCTCGTGCAGCGGCTGAGCGCGCTCGCCGCCGATCCGTCGACCCCCGCCACGGTGCTCGTGACCCACCACGTCGACGAGATCCCGCCGGGCTACGACCACGTGCTGCTCCTCCGCGGTGGACGCGTGACGGCCGCCGGGCCGATCGACGATGTCCTCACCTCGACCGCGCTCTCGGAGTGCTTCGGCATCGACGTCACCCTCGAACGGCGCGACGGCCGCTTCTCCGCTTACGCGCGCTGATCGAGCAGCGCCAGCAGCCGGGGGCGGGAGCGTTCGATCTCGTCGGTGAGCAACCGCTCGACGAGCGGACCCCAGAGGCCGCCGCCGTAGTGCAGGTGCATCGTCAGGCGGCTGCTACCGGCCTCGCCGTCGCTGACGGTCGCCTCGAGGAGCCATGGCGAATGTGAACGCCCATCGCGCTCCTGCCGCTCGAACACGACGGCCTTCGGCTCGTCGTGACGCGTGCGCACCATCCGCAGCCGCTTGGACCGCGCGAACGGACCCAGGCGACCGCGCAGGTCGATCGTCCAGGCCGGCACGTCGCCATCGTCGGCTGGCACCGCGCGGGGCACGATGTCGAGCCATTGCGGATAACGGGTGAGGTCGGCCACCCACTCGAACAGCGCCTCGCGTGAGCACGGCGCGTCCAGGATCGCAGTGACGTCCATCAGGGTTTGCTCGCGTGCTTCTGTTGGTCGGCAACCAGCAGCAAGGGGTACGGGTCGATCGCCGCTCCCCCGTTTGGATGCACCTCGAAGTGCAGGTGCGGTCCATAGGCGTCACCGGTGTGACCGACGAAACCGACGAGGCTGCCCGCCTCGACGAGTTGACCAGCTCGTAACCCGGGCGCGTACGCAGACAGGTGCGCGTAGTAGTACGAGGTGTTGCTCTCGCCCTTCAACCAGAGCTGGGTTCCTCCGAGCAGCGAGCTGCTGACCTGGGTGATGACCCCACGCTCGGCGGCGTACAGCTCTGTGCCTTCCGCGGCGACGACGTCGCAGCCCTCGTGAAAGTGTGCGAACTCGGTGCCGGGCAAACGGGGGTCGCCGAAGTCCTCGGTGAACGTGTGCGGATCGGCGACAGGAAATACGAAGCCGTGGATGACCAGCGTGCCGCCGACACTCGACACCGCGAGGTCGAGCTGGGCGTCGAACAAGTCGATCTGAGCCTGGGCTTCGTCGACCTTGGCTTGTTCCAGCTGCGACTCTGTCTCCGTAAGTTGCTTCGCTGTCTGGAGCTGATCGGCCGACACCCGCGTCTGCAACTCGCGCACACGCGCGACCGCGGCGCGATCGGCGTCGACGATCACGCTGAGGAGCGCGGCGCGCTGCGAGTCCGCTTCAGAGGTGGTGACATCTGAGGCGAGGGGTGCGGTGTCGAATCCGGTGCCCCGCACGTACGCATCGATGGCGCGCGCCGTCAGGTCTCGCTTGGCCGCCGCGAGATCGAGCACGGCTTGGCGGGCGGCGGACGCCAGCGAGCCGACCCGCTGGTGCAGCAGGCCGAGATCTGTTTCGAGTTGGGTACGACGAGCGACGGCGTCCGCGTAGACCGCTTGGCGCGCCAGCGCGGACGCGCGGGCCCCACGCGGGTCGACCTTCACCACGCGCCCTGGTGGGACCGCCACCACGCCGTCGGTCGGCTCCCGTGGCGGCACCGTCACCGCCACATCAGGAACGCTCTCCGGCGGCGCGTCCCCGCCGGCGGCGGGATCCGTCGTGGTGGTCGTCGTCGTCGTGGTCGTCGTCGTCGTCGTCGTGCTCGACGGGTCGGTCTGCGCCATCGCCGGGCCACCGGTCATCACCGTCACGGCGACCACGAGCAGAACGACGCGGCGGACCCGACTCACAGCCACCATTCTCCATCGGATCGCGGGCCTGTCCGGTCACGCGGAACGAGAAACCACGACCACGGCAGTCGGATCGAGGCTGACCGACACAGAAGTCCCCGGTTGTGGCACGACGCCGGACCGGTCGGTCACCTCGACCGTCCATCCGCTTTCGAGCTCGACCGGCACCAGGAAGTGATCACCCCGGAAGGCCGCCGCTCGCGCGACGCCCCCCACCTGTCCGGTTGTCAGCCGGAGGCCGTCGGGCCGGATCACGAGCGTGGCCGGCCCGTCAGACCGACCCACGACCTGCGGCCCCCACGGCGTCTCGATCGCACCATCGCGGACGTCGACGTCGAACACGTTCCCGAATCCGAGGAACCGCGCGACGAACGCATCGGCGGGCGTGCGCCACACGTCGACTGGGCGCCCGACCTGACGGACCTGCCCGTCTCGCAGCACCACCACTCGATCCGCCAGGGTGAATGCCTCGGCCTGATCGTGCGTCACCGTGATCGCGGTGATGCCCAGCCGCACGAAGAGGTCGCGCAGCTCGACCGTGAGCCGTTCTCGGAGGGTTCGGTCGAGCGAGCCGAGCGGCTCGTCGAGCATGAGGAGTCGAGGCTCGGACGCGAGCGCCCGTGCGAGCGCCACGCGCTGCTGCTCGCCGCCGGAAAGGGACGCGATCGAGCGATGCTCGTAGCCCGACAGGCCCATGAGAGCCAGCACTCCGTCGACGCGCTCACGCACGGCGGCCCGATCGAGCCCCTGCATTCGCGGACCGAAGCCGACGTTGCCCGCAACGTCGCGATGCGGAAACAGCGCGTAGTCCTGGAACATCAACCCGAACGGCCGGCGGTGGGGCGCGGTGGACTCGACACTCTCGCCGTCGAGTTCGATCCGTCCGGACGCAACCGACACCAATCCTGCGATGGCACGCAGGATCGTGCTCTTGCCGCACCCACTCGGTCCGAGCAGCGTGACGACCTCGCCTTCGCCGACGTGCAGGTCGAGCCCGTCCACCGCGACGGTGTCGCCGTACCGCACCCGCAGACCCGTGACGTTGAGCATTCAGAACTCACCGAGGCCCGGCGTGCGGAAGTGTTCGATCACGACGATCGCGCTCGCGGTGATGACCATCAGGATCGTGCTCATTGCCATCGCCGCGCCAAAGTTCGCAGAACCGGCCTGCGACAGGAACCGGAAGATCGCCACGGGCATCGTCGGGCGGTCCGGCCGGGCGATGAAGATCGTGGCCCCGAACTCGCCGAGCGAGATGGCGAACGCGAAGCCGGCCGCGACGAGGAACGATCGCCGCACGATCGGCAGGTCCACCTCGCGCCACACCCTGGCGGGCGACGCGCCGAGCACGGCCGCGGCCTCGTGCAGGCGTTCGTCGATCGAACGTAGGACCGGAACGAGGATGCGCACCACGAAGGGAATGGCCACGAGGGAGTGGGCGATCGGGACGATGATCCATGACGCCCGCAGATCCAACGGTGGCTGATCCAGCGTGATCAGGAAGCCGAAGCCGACGGTGACAGCAGACGTGCCGAGCGGCAGCATGAGTAGGAGGTCGAGGGTTCGTCGCTGACGTCCGCGGCGCGCGATCGCGAATGCCGCCATCCCACCGACCACGAGTGCGATCCCCGTCGCCACGACGCCGAACGCCAGCGAGTTGCGAATGGCGTCGAGCGGTGGAACGAACCGCGCGGCCCGTTGCGGGGTCTCGAACAGCGCGCGGTAGAACGCGAACCCGTAGCCGGAGGCCGGATGGAGCGATCGCTCGACCAGCACGCCGATCGGCCCGCCGAGCAACACGGCCATGACCACGAGATTCGCGGCAAGGAAGAGGCGCTCCCCTCGGGTGGCCGGTGCGCGTGCGACGTCGCTCACGGCCAGCAGGCGTTGTCGCGTCGTCCGTCGCGCGCCGGTCGCCGTGAACACCAATAGCAAGGCCACCACCGCGAGGAGCTGTACAAGGGCGAGCACGCTGGCCGTGGGCAGATCGAGCTGGTCGAGAGTGGCCCGCTTGATGGCGACCTCGAGCGTGGCGTAGTGCTGACCGCCGAGCACCAACACCACGCCGAACGACGTGAACGTGAACAGGAAGACGATGGCCGCGGCTGACGCGATCGCCGGACGCAACAACGGCCACGTCACCTCGCGCAGCGCTTGCCATCGTGACGCGCCGAGTGTGCGAGCCGCTTCGTCGAGCGCCGGATCGATGTGGCCCCACAACCCGCCGACGGTGCGCACGACGACGGCGTAGTTGAAGAAGGCGTGCGCGAGCAGGATCGCCCAGATCGATCCGTCGAGATCGACGACGCCGGCGAGAACGCCTCTCGGACCGATCAGTCCCAGGAATGCAGACGCAACCACGATCGTCGGCAGGACGAACGGCACGGTGATCGCCGCGCGCAGGAGCGACTTGCCGGGGAAGCGGAGGCGGGCGACGACGTAGGCGCCGGGTAAGGCGAGTGTGAGTGTGAGCGCCGTCGACGCCGCCGCCTGCCACAGGGTGAACCACACGATGTGGCGCGTGCTGTCCTCGGTCAGCACCTCGCCGACCACCCCGAGATCCCAGTGCCCGCTGGGCCGCAGGCCCCGCACCAGGATGTGACCGACCGGCCACGCGAAGAACACCGCGAGGAAGGCGACGGGGGCGCCGACGAGTGTCGCCGTCGAACGTCGCGAGGTCAGCCGAGAACGGTCGATGTCCAGTCCTTGATCCATTGCTCGCGCTTCTGCCCGACGGTGTCGACCGCGAGCTCGTGCACGCTCGCTGGTTTGGTCGAGTACGCCGTGAACTCCGGAGGCAAAGCCGCGCCCGTGCGCACGGGATACACGAACATGTTGAGCGGCATGTCCTCTTGGAAGGCCTTCGAGAGCAAGAAGTCGATGAACGCGTGCGCCGCGTCGGCGTGGGCAGTCCCCTTCAGCACGCCGGCGAATTCGACTTGGCGGTAGCACACGTCGTCAACGACCCCGACGTCGGTCGTCGTCTTGGGCGGCGACGCGAACACGACGTCGGCGGGCGGGCTCGTCGCGTACGACACGACCACTGGCCTCGTGCCGGTGCCTCCCGAACCGAGCGTGAAGTCGTTGTTGTACGCCTGGTCCCACCCGTCGTCGACCTTCACCCCATTGGCCTTGAGGGCGCGCCAGTAATCGAGATACTTGTCCTCGCCGTACTTGACGATCGTCGAGAGCAGGAAGGCGAGCCCTGTGCTCGACGTCGCGGGGTTCTCGACCACGACCTTGTCTTTGAACGCGGTTGTCGTGAGGTCGTCGAGCGACGTCGGCGCCACCGCGCGCTTGTCGTAGTTCAGACACACATCGCTCTCGTCGACGGGCGTCACCCGACGCTCCTGGTCGTCGTAGAGCGTGAAGGCCGTGTCGACATTGGCAAGCTCAGGCGACGTGTACGACTCGAACAATCCGGCGTCGAGGCCCTTCGTGAGCAACGAGTTGTCGATGCCGTAGAGCACATCGCCTTGCGGGTGATCCTTCGTGAGGATCGCTTGATTGACGACTGCGCCCGCGTCGCCGCCCTTCACCACGTTGACGGTGATCCCCGTGCGGTCCGAGAACTCCTTGAGTACCGAGTCGCTCACCGCGAACGAGTCGTGGGCCACGAGCGTGATCGTCCGGCCCTTCGTGCCCTCCCCGCTACCACCACTGCACGCACTCGCGATCAGACCGACCGCGATCAGCGCGGTCGCATACCTACGCATCTATGTCTCCTTGTCCAGGGAAGATGGCGAGCAACGTGCCCGTCGCGAGTTGCACTGTCGCGGGCGCCGTGTCGACGACGTTGCTGACGCCACGGCTCGATCCCGAAGCCAGCGACTCGTCCCGTAACGGAAAGCGCAGGCCGCTCGTGGTGATGCCTGACGCGGGTCCGCCGACGGGAAGCAGTGTGAGCAGCTCGCCCGCCTCGGCAGAGAACAACGTCGGCGCTTGGCCGCCATGCACGACGTGCACACGCGCCGGCCCGTCGAACGCGGTGATCCGACATTCGGCAAACGCCGAAGCGGCGAGCAGCAGCACGTTCGCCAGCAGATGATCGAGGCGGCCACCACCGACTCCGAGCACGGCGACGTCCGCCGCGCCGAGCCGCATGGCCTCGTCCAGCGCCAACTCCAGATCTGTTTTGTCCTTGGCGGCGGGATGACGCTCGATCCGTGCCCCTTCGGACTCGGCGCGTCGCAGGCCGGCCGCGGTGATCGAGTCGAAGTCGCCGATCGCCACGTCGACGTGCAGGCCGATGGCGTACGCGTGGTCGACGCCCGAGTCAGCCGCGATCACCAACGCGTCGGGTGCCAACCCCGTTGGCGCCCGGGAGGCGCGGCTGCCTCCTGCGACGATGACAACACTTCGGTGGCCCACGTACTGCTCCCTCCGCTGGCATTACCCAGTTCAGGTTCGGTGGGTCGGTGGCGCCTTCTGGCCACCCTCTCAGCCCGGCTGTCCCGAGCTCCCCGTGTGGTGATCTCGAGAGATCGTACTGATACCGTCCGCGCAGCGGCGAGTTCATAGGGAGGAGTCGGCGTGGCGCGAATCGTTCAGGTGGGTGGGGGCATCGTCGGGCTGTGCACCGGGATGCTGTTGGCGAAGGACGGTCACGAGGTCACCGTTCTCGAGCGAGACAGCGCGCCTCCCCCGTCACCCGAGGCCGCGTGGCATGAATGGGGTCGCACGGGCGTCAACCAGTTCCGCATGCTGCACTACCTCGCGCCCGGCTTCACGCGCATCATGGACGCCGAGCTCCCCGAGATCCCTGCCGCGCTTTCGGCCAACGGCGCGCTGCACGCCAACATCGTCGAGGAGATCCCGGACGACATCAAAGGTGGAGCGCGCGAGGGCGACGACCTCTTCCACACAACGACGGCGCGCCGACCCGTCGCCGAGGCAGTCATCAGTGCTGCAGCTTCGGCCACGCCGGGACTCACGATCCGGCGCGGTGTCGTGGTGAGTGGCCTGTTGGTCAGCAACGACGGCGTCGTGCCCCACGTCGTCGGCGTGCGCACCGAAACCGGTGAGGAGATCCGCGGCGACCTCGTGATCGACGCCGGCGGCCGGCGCTCCGCGTTGCCGTCGTGGCTCGAAGCGGCCGGCGCGCGGCCGTTGGTGGAGGAGAAGGAGGACTGTGGTTTCGTCTACTACGGCCGCCATTTCTCCAGCCGCGACGGATCGTTGCCGTTCGCCTTCTCCGGACCCCTGTACGCGTTCGGCAGCGCCTCCGTGCTCACCCTGCCCGCGGACAACGGCACGTGGGGTGTCGGTCTCATCGTCAGCGCCAAGGATGCGGAGTTGCGGGGGCTCCGGCACCTCGACCGCTGGACAGCGACGATGAAGAGCCTGCCCCTGCATGCCCACTGGATCGACGGCGATCCGCTCGACGACGACATCGCCGTCATGGCCAAGATCGAGGATCGCCACCGCTCGCTCGTCGCCGACGGGCAACCGGTCGTCACCGGACTGCTGATGGTCGGTGACTCGTGGGCGTGCACGAACCCGTCGCTCGGCCGCGGCATCAGCATCGGAGCGATCCACGCGCTGGCGCTGCGTGACTACTTGCGGGGGGCACCGAGTGACGACCCCGCGGCGTTCGTGAAGGGCTGGGAGGACGCCACCGCCGTTTCCGCCGAGCCGTGGTACCGGACGACGCTCGAGTTCGACCGGCACCGTCTTGCAGAGATCGAGTCCCTCATGAACGGCGAGCCGTACGAGCCCGACGACGTGGGCTACGAGATGACGAGGGCGTTGATGTACGCCGTGTCGAAGGACGGCGACTGCCTGCGCGCGTTCGTGCGTGTCGCGGGAGTTCTCGACCCTCCGGAGGTGGTGTTGGCCGATCCCGCAGTGGCCGACAAGGTCGTCACGCTCGGCGCCGATTGGCGCAACGAGGAGATCGCCGGCCCGACCCGGTCCGAGCTCGTCGCGCTGGCGGCCGGCTGAGATGCGCGGCGACTCGGGTGGTGTCGGCATCGAGTACGAGGTCACGGGCGAGGGCCGGCCCGTGGTGCTCCTCCACGGCTGGCCGGACAGCGGCCGGCTGTGGCGCAACCAGGTCGGCGTGCTGGCCGACGCCGGTTTCAAAGTGATCGTGCCCGACCTTCGAGGCTTCGGGCGATCCGACAAGCCCGCGGACGTCGAGGCCTACAGCATCCCGTTCCTCGCCGGCGATGTGCTCGCGGTGCTCGACGCCGCCGGCGCCGAGCGGGCCCACGTCGTGGGTCACGACTGGGGCTCCGCGTTGGCGTGGGCCACCGCGTCGCTCGTCCCTGATCGCGTCGACCACCTCGTCGCGATGTCGGTCGGCAACCCCATGGCGTTCGGCTCCGCCGGGCTCCCGCAACGCGAGAAGTCGTGGTACATGCTCCTCTTCCAGTTCGTCGACGTCGCGGAGCAATGGCTGTCGAACGACGGATGGAAGAACTTCCGTGACTGGGGCAACCATCCCGATGCCGACGCGGTCACCGCAGAGATCGAGGCGAGTGGATCGCTCACATCCGGCCTGAACTACTACCGCGCCAACATCCCGCCCGCGTCGCTGGTGGGCCCGCCGCTGGAGCTGCCTCTCGTACAGGCGCCAACGATGGGTATCTGGAGCAGCGGCGACATGGCGCTGCTCGAGCAACAGATGAAGGATTCCGGCGCGTTCGTGAGCGGCTCGTGGCGCTACGAGCGGCTAGACGGCCCGGGGCACTGGATGCAGCTGGAAGCGCCCGACGACGTGAATCGCCTGCTGCTCGACTTTCTCCCTCGCTAGCTACCGGCGGAGGAGGTCCTTGGCGATGTGGGTGATCTGGATCTCGTCGGTGCCCGCGTAGATCTGGAGCACCTTCGCGTCGCGTGCGAGCTGCTCGACGTGGAACTCGGCCATGTACCCGTTACCGCCGTGGAGCTGCACCGCCTCCATCGCGACCTCGGTGGCTGCACGGGCGGAGTACAACTTCATCGCTGAAGCCTCCGCCAGTGTGAGCCCCTTCCCCGCGGCCGACATCTCGATGACCCGGAACACGAGGTTCTGCACATTGAGGCGCGCCACCTCCATGCGAGCGAGCTTCTCCTGGATCAGCTGGAACTCGCCGATGGGTTGCCCGAACTGCACGCGGTTCTTCGCGTACTCGACACACGTCTCGAGGCACTGCTCGATGATCCCGAGCGCCATCGCCGCGACGCCCGAACGCTCCATTGAGAACGTGTCCTTCGCGCCTTCGCGCCCACCGGAGGGGACGTCCTCGGTCTCGCCGATGAGGCGGTCTTTGCCGACGCGCACGTCGGACAGAAAGAGCTCTCCGGTGGGCGATGAGTGCATGCCCATCTTGCGCAACGGCTTCGACTGCTCGAACCCCGGCATGCCCTTGTCGAGCACGAAGCTGAGGATCTTGCGCTCCGCGGGCGGGTTGCCCTCGTCGAGCTTGCAGATGAACACGGTGGTGTCGGCGTACGGGCCGTTGGTGATGAACGTCTTCGATCCGTTGAGCACGTACTCGTCGCCGTCGCGCCGCGCCGTCGACTTCATCGAGCCGAACGCGTCGGACCCGGAGTTGGGCTCGGTGATCGCCCAGGCGCCGACCTTGTCCAGCGTGAGCAGATCGAGCGCCCAGCGCTCCTTCTGCGCGATCGTGCCGCGGCTCATGATCGCGGCGGACGTGAGTCCCATCGACACGCCCATGGCTGTGACCATGCCGGGGCAATGCCGGCACAGTTCGATGATCGGGATCATCGACATCGCGGCCGCGGTGGCGTCGCCCCCGCCCGCACCACGCTCGCGCTTCTCCCCCGCCTTCTCGGCCTCGATGCGCCGCTTGAAGGTCTCCCGCGCCATCGCGTCCATGCCGAACGTCGCGAACAGCTTGCGCAGGATGTCGTACGGCGGTAGATCGCCGTGTTCCAATTCGTCGCGCTTCGGAACGATCTCCGCCTGGATGAACTGGCGAACGGCGTCGCGGATCATCTGTTGCTCTTCTGACCACTCGAACATGGCGAGAGGCTAAGGCGGGGGTGGTTGCTCGCCCAAGACGGAGTACAGGTGCTCGACCTTCGCCTCGAGCGCCGCGATCCGCTCCTCGAGCGCGCTCTTCGATGCGGGAGCCGCACCGGCAGCGGTCGGCGCCTCCGCCTGCGCGAACGTGTGCGTCCATCGGCGATCGAGTCGCTCGGCGAGCGGCTGCTCCCGGCCGGCGAGCCCCTCCAACGCCGCTTCCACCTCCTCGGCACTGTCGAACGCGTGCAGCCGCTCGGTGCGCGTGCGGATCTCGGCAACCGTCTGCGGACCGCGCACGAACAGCACGCAGAGCACGGCCGCCTCGGTGGGCAGCAGCGCCAACCGCTCGTCGATCACCTGACGAAACTTCGTCGTGCGCTCGCCGTGCGATGGATGGACGAAGCGCACCAGGCCGGCGTCCTTGAGGCCGTCGACGGTGCGTTGCACGGTCCCGGCGTCATACGACACCACCGGCCATCGATTGGAGCTCTGGTTGCACGCCGTGACGAGGCTGTTGAGCGTCATCGGGTAGCTGTCGGGAACCGTGCGTTCCTTCTCCAGCAGGCAGCCCAGCACCCGCACATCCTCGAGATCCAGCTCGATCATGCCGACGAGTGTGGCTCGTGGCCCACACCCCATGGGTCTTCCTCGGCCTTCGGCAAGGGATGACCGTCGAGGTCGTACTCGACGCCATCGTGGCGCTCGAGGGCTTCGAACGGACTCCGCTCCAGCACGTCGAACGGGTCGTGCCCGTGCTCGCCGCGAGACTCCGCCAGCTCGAGCTCGGCTCTCATTCGATCGACGGGGTCATCACCTGGTGGCAGCGGCTTGCCGTCGGCATCGACGAACGTCGACGGGTAGAGCTCCCAGACGACCGGTGGGATGTGCGCCACGAACTTCTCGGCCACGCCCAACAGACCTGGCATGAGCTTCGGATTGATCGGATCGGTCCATATGAGGAGCCAGCGTCCTTTCAACTCGAAATTGAGCTCGCCCTTGGTCGCGAGCAGGAAGTCGAGCATCTGCGCGTCGAGCAACGCGCTCGCGAATCGACGGTCGCGACACCGCACTGCGAACAGCCGGTTGAACTCCTCTGACTCGAAGTCGATGTCGTCGGCGGCGATCTTGGCGATCACCTTCTCGAGCAGCCCTTCGCGCACAACCGTGATGTCGGGCCATGCCGACCCGACGAGCGCCATCGCACACGACGATCGATGGAAGATCTTCTCGACCTTGCCGCTTTCGCCCTTGTACTCGTCGTAGTACCAGAAGTCGAACACTCGGAACGCGTGGCCGTCGTCGGCGTCGCGCCACATCATGTTCTCCGCGCCGCGACCGTCTCCTTTGGTGAACAACGTGAAGCTCACGCGCGCGCAGTTGAACGGATCGACGGCCGCGTAGTGCAACCCCGCCCGCGACGCGATCTCCCCGATCTGCGCGGCTCGCTTGGCTCGCAAGAGTGCCGCGATGGACCCGGCGACGCTGATGACCGCGAACACCAGGAGGAAGATGACGGTTTCCATTCCGGTTCTCCATCGGCACGGTAGCGCCGCGTATCAAGCTGGGTAGGGTGGCCAGATGGAGATGGAATACCGCCGGCTCGGCCGTTCTGGCATCAAGGTCAGTGTCCTGTCCTTCGGGTCGTGGGTCACATTCGGAACCCAGCTCGACACCTCGCTGGCGCGGGACTGTCTCGCCGCAGCGTGGGACGCCGGCGTCAACTTCTTCGACAACGCCGAGGCGTATGGCGGTGGCGAGTCCGAGCGGATCATGGGCCAAGCCATTGCCGAGCTCGGTTGGAAACGCGAGACATACGTCGTCTCGACCAAGGTGTTCTGGGGTCTCACTCCGGGCGTCAACACCAGCAACACGCTGAATCGCAAGTACCTGCTCCACGCCATCGACGGCTCGCTCGAACGCTTCGGTCTCGACTTCGTCGATCTGTTGTTCTGCCATCGCTCCGATCCGAACACGCCGATCGAAGAGACCGTGTGGGCGATGTCCGACATCATCAACGCGGGCAAGGCTCACTACTGGGGCACATCGGAGTGGAGCGCTGACGAGATACGCGCCGCCTGGGAAGTGGCCGAGCGTCACCACCCTGCACAAGCCCGTGATGGAGCAGCCGCAGTACAACTTGCTGGAGCGCCGCCGCGTCGAGCGCGAGTACGCCCGCTTGTACGACGACATCGGCCTCGGCCTCACGACCTGGAGCCCGCTGGCGTCC